>NZ_JPLE01000310.1 GCF_001010415.1 Xanthomonas pisi DSM 18956 | reverse complement strand
ATTTTTCCGGATGCTTAACTGCATCTTCCAGAGTTTCGCGACGCAGAACGTTAACGTTCAGGTGTTGACCACCTTCAATTTTAACTTTAGGTTGATGTTCAATTTCAATTTCACGGGCATTCAAACCGTAGAAAATTTCAGGGTCTACAATAGCGTCTTCTTTAAAAGTCTTAGAGACAATAATCCGGGCTTGAGTACCGTCTTCAAAATAAATAGTGCCTTTATGTGTGCCTTCAAGAATTTGATATGCTTTCATATAACCTCAATTAGAAAATAAATTTATCCAGGATTGTTCTTTAATCAAAAATGGGTCGGAATTAAACGCCATTAAACTTTGAGTGATTAATCCCTTAAATGGTCCATCAATAAATTCCATTTTGAAATGTGGAATACTAGTCATCAGTCGTGCATTAGGAGCAGTACAAAGAACCTGCTGCCCTGCGAACGGACCTTTAGTCAAACGATATCGTTTAGGTTTAAAATGGTAAATCTCGTAATTTTCTACAAGAGCCCTTTTATTGCATACTGGGC
>NZ_JPLE01000309.1 GCF_001010415.1 Xanthomonas pisi DSM 18956 | reverse complement strand
AACATGAGCCATGGTCGAGTACCTTATAAAGAATGCAAGAAGGACTGCTGAACTCCCTTAATGCGTAAGCCACGTTCAAACTGCCAGGTTCTTTCTTTGCGTTCGTCACTTCCATGTATTGGCAACCGTTTATGCTGTATCGCCTTACTACAATAGCACTGAAAATCTGACTGCCGTAATATACGCAAACGATGACGTCGCCAACTTCTATCTTGTCAGCCGGAACAGGTTTAAGGCGCGGCTTTTTATCAACATAAGTTTTAATAGGAACTCTTACACAACGGGATTGGTGATACAC
>NZ_JPLE01000308.1 GCF_001010415.1 Xanthomonas pisi DSM 18956 | reverse complement strand
AGCAGCCCGCCGAGGATGAACGCGCCGCCGACGATGCCGCCGACCCTTCCCTCGGCAGCGTGCTGCTGGTGGATGACGACGAGGAAGTGGCCGCGCTGGTGGGCGAGATGCTCGAGCACCTGGGGTACCGCGTCAGCCACGCCGACAGTGCCACCGCTGCGCTGAATGCGCTGGCCAACGGCTGCAAGGTAGACGTCGTGTTCTCCGACGTGATGATGCCAGGTGGCATGAATGGCGTTGAGCTGGCCAGGGAGATTCGTGTGCGCGCCCTGGGCGTTCCGGTGCTGCTCACCAGCGGCTATGCCGAGGCCGCTCAGCAATCGGCTGCGGCCGAGGGGGTGCACGTGCTGGCCAAGCCCTATCGGCTCGAAGACCTGGCTGCCTCGCTGCACGACGCGATCGAGG
>NZ_JPLE01000307.1 GCF_001010415.1 Xanthomonas pisi DSM 18956 | reverse complement strand
GCCTTACGGATATTGACCAGATAATCATTCTCCACGCCAGCCATACGCGCCTTATCCTGAACATAACGCTCAAAGGCACGTGCCGCCATTTCAACATCCGTTGACCAGTACGGTTTTGAGCGCACCTCATCAAGAAGCGCTGAACGACGCGGCATGTCACTGTTTTTAATGGCCTGAATCACACCTTTAAAAGCGTCGTAAACCTCCTGACGTACCGGATATTCAGCATCAACATACCTGCCGTCTTTAAATATGCGCCTGACACGCTGTGCTTCCGTCATAAAGTCGCCACCTGACGTAATTTTCCCGTCACTGGAAACGTCATAACGACCAAAATAATTATCCAGAGAATGGAACCATTCGTGCGCCAGCGCACCCGGTCCGTTACCTTTTGTCAGGTTGATTGCCACCTCACCTGACTCATAGTGTGCCGCCGCCTTACCCTTACCACGGGCACCAAAAGCAAGCCCAAGACGACCGTTCAGAGAAAGCGCTTTTGTCGGTACATTCAGCACGTCAGCCAGGTC
>NZ_JPLE01000306.1 GCF_001010415.1 Xanthomonas pisi DSM 18956 | reverse complement strand
AGCCTTGGATGCATTATAACACAAGCTGGACGTCATAGGAATATGCGCAGCGTTGGAAACGATGTTGATCACAAAGCCTTTGTTGTCGATAAGACTTTTCAGCGCAGCCTGAGTCGTGTTAACGAAAGAGAATGCGTTGGTGTGCATAACGCGGTTAACCTGTTCATAGTTTACATCTTCAAACCAATTGTTAGGGATGACACCAGCACAGTTGATCAAGCCTTCAACATCATATGGGCTTAAAATTTCTTTCATCTGTTTAGCATCGCGGACGTCATATCCGTATGCTGAATCGATGCCAAGCACGTTATGACCGTAAGCGCCAAGGGTGTCAAAAATAGATTTACCAAGACCGGAATTGGAACCTGTTACAACAATTACTTTTTTCATTTATTTATCCTTTTTTGGACTTCGTTTCGATGAGGTAAATATAACTCATCGAAACGCACAAGTAAACTATTTATTGAAATTAATATTATGGGTGTTGACAAGACGTTCACACATGGCGCTATAAACACCATCGTCGTGTATCGAGTCTTCATGCTTCAGGCCGCTGATTGCGAAGCGTGTAAGCTTGACAATCTTAAGCTCGAACAGATGCCACATGTGGTAGTCTTCCGGTGTCTTCAACGTTACG
>NZ_JPLE01000305.1 GCF_001010415.1 Xanthomonas pisi DSM 18956 | reverse complement strand
GTCGTCAACTTGCGCCACAACGTAGGGAAGATGGATGCTGCGTCGCTGCCTAAGATGAAGTTGCACGGGATGATTCTTGGCATCGAGAATCCTCGAAACAGCATTCGCAGGGGTAACAGCCTTGATGGTGAATGGGCAGTTAAGATGCCGCACCATTACGGATTTATCAAAGGCACCAAGGGCGCTGATGGTGATGAAGTCGACTGCTTTGTTGGACCAAATATGAAGTCGCCTAAAGTATTCATCATT
>NZ_JPLE01000304.1 GCF_001010415.1 Xanthomonas pisi DSM 18956 | reverse complement strand
GTAAAAATAAAACAGAACGAGCTAATCTTATTCAGGTAGTAAACCTTCTTAAGGAATGATGTACAACCAAGGACGGTTGGAGTATAATGAACCTATCTTAACGAGAGGAAAATATTATGACACGTTCACATTACATTGATTATTTTGCGGGTCTTATCGCTAACGTTCATGCTCAGAGCGCTTCTGGTGCACTAGGATTTGATGTTCCACACCGAGATGTAGTAAGTGGTATTCTTCGTGATTTTGGTATATACACTGACCAAGAAAATCATATCTGTAAAGATACTCAGAA
>NZ_JPLE01000303.1 GCF_001010415.1 Xanthomonas pisi DSM 18956 | reverse complement strand
ATGTCCCTAACAGTTTTGTCGACGGAACTTTTGCGATTGCGGCCACCAGCTGGTACTGGTTCATGATGATGCTGTCGAAGTCTGACAAGTTGATGTCGAACTGGTCCATCTCTTCTTTCTGACCAAGCACTTTGACTGCATAGTTGTCGCGGTACTTAATCCACATCATCAGACGTTCGGCAAACGACCGCTCATTGGCAATCGCCTTGTCAACGTCGGTCCGAAGCGTGGTTGTACGCTTTGACATCGCCAGCAATGGCGCTTCGTTAGCGGTACGTTCAGCGGCATAGATGCGTTCATAAATCTGCTGAGTCAGAGGAATGCCGCCGTAGATATAAGTCGGCTTAAGAATATCAGCTGGCTCATCGTTGCGCAAGATGATTAGGTGGCTGCGATGATAACGCTGGCCGCTGATCACCCAGTATTCTGGATCATAGAAGTGCTGTGATGCAGGGTCGGCGGTGTTTTCAGACGTCAAGAATGGCATCATCCAATAAGGGTCAACCTGAATAATTCCCATATAAGACCCTTTTGTCACACCATCGATGTTAAAAGGTTTGCTATAATATTC
>NZ_JPLE01000302.1 GCF_001010415.1 Xanthomonas pisi DSM 18956 | reverse complement strand
ATATCAAGTAAAATTATGATTCCAGCTTAGTAGTGGATAAAGGGTGATCTTTCGGCCAGATTTTTTCTGGCCATTTTTTTGATTAAAATTCACAAAAAGTTTGCCTTTCTGAAACTCTGCGTTATAATCATATTAACTCAAAACCGGAGGTAATATGAAACTCATCGACCGTGCCATCAAAGCCATAGATAACCATTCCACAGCTATTGCATTCGTAATGGGATTCTGTTTTACTGCTGCGTTTGGCGACGTTCACACATTCAAGTCTGTCATCTTGTGCTGGTCTATCTGGTCACTCATTTCTCTGGTTTTGATTCTTCCGATGACTTGGCTTGTCCTTACTTGTCTGGAATCTCAAGGTGAAGACTGATGAGACTATCAATCAAAGAACGGGCAAAACGGCCCAAAAGGAGTGAGCCAAAAGCGAAATATACATGCGTAGG
>NZ_JPLE01000301.1 GCF_001010415.1 Xanthomonas pisi DSM 18956 | reverse complement strand
GCTAATATTTGGCTGTTTTTATAATGATTGAAATTTACATAAGGATTTAGTATTTCGGTTTCATTGGTCTGAGAATAACCTGTGCTGTTTTCCAATTTAGCAAAGAGATTTTTATCGTAAGTAGCCATATTAACCTACCAAAATTCCAAATGGAGGGTCAAGTAAGTATAATTCTTCGCGCAGTGCTTCTTTTTCTAAACGAGCTTCTTCTATTAAGCGCTGCCCATCAATTGTAACACCGCCAGGAAGCATCATACCTTGGTGACGTGCTAAAATTTGACCATTTAATTCTTTAGCTAAAGCTGTAGCATAGTCTTTCACCCAACGATTATTATAAGCACCTTGCTTAACATTAGGGTCCTGACCAACAACACGACCTACTAAATTGTGGTCTGGATTATTGTATCGTTC
>NZ_JPLE01000031.1 GCF_001010415.1 Xanthomonas pisi DSM 18956 | reverse complement strand
GGGCGGGGCAGGCTGGCCGTCCGGAAACGGCAGGGGGTTCTGTTCTGGCATCGCGGTCATTATCGCCCAGCCGGGCGTTGCCCGGCGTCCGTGGCCGGTGCAGGCGCCGCCGGTGCGGTATCGGGGACTGCCGCAGCATCGGGTAAGGGCGGGGCCGGCATGGCGTCGAGCAGCGCCTGTATCTCGTTCTGGGTCTGCTGCTGGTACCAGTGCCCGTCGCGCTTGATCAGCGCCACGGTCAGGTCGATGGCGTGCGCGGCCAGCGGATAGCGCAGCCGCACCTGGGCGCTATCGCCGTCCTGCTTGATCAACCCGGTGCGCAGCGCGTCCAGGCTGGTGTCGATCGACAGGTCGTAGCGCTCCAGCACCTTTTTGCACGCCGCCCAGAACGGCCCCAGCCGGCGCAGGCTTTCTTCCATGCCCAGCCGTTGCAGGTCGGCGTCGGAGGTGATGCCGGTGGCGCGGGCCGCAGCCACCAGGTCGGCGATGCTGGCCTTGGCGCGCGGGCGATCGGCCAGCGGCGCGGTGGCCGCCCAGGCACTCAGCGCGTCGACCAACTGCACGTAATGGGCGCGCTGCTCGGGCTGGTAATCGTTGCGGCTGCGCAGGTACTGCACGCCGAACTGGCCCAGCGACTGCGCCGCCTGGGCGATGCCGCGCGACTGCCCGGCCAGCTGCGCGTCGAAGGCCTGCTGCAGACGGCGCTCGGCATCGGGCGCCGACAACGACCCCAGCAGCGCACCGACCTCGTTGGGCAGCGGCAGCTCGGTCAGCGGCCAGCGGCTGGCGCCGCTACGCCAGGCCGCTTCCAGCTGGGTGTATTGCGCTGGCGTCACCCGGATCCGCGCGTACGCAACCAGATCGTTGCGCCGCAGCGGCAGGGTCATCGACTGCATTGCGGCCGCCGGTTCGGCGTTGGCGCCGGGCAAGGGGGCGGCAGTGTCGTTGCGCTGGCAGCCGCCGACGCACAGCGCAGCCAGCAACACCCATGCGATGGACTGACACCGGCCTGCGCGGACGGTAAATGGCGACATGCGCACGATGTTCCCCTGATCGATCGGCGCATCTTGCTGTCTGAATGCACTGGCGGCAAGGCGCGGCACGACCGTGCGCCACGGTATGGTTCAAAGATGTTACTTTTTCGTAGTTCCCGCGCGATGTCAGCCGGTGTCCAACATTGGCTGCTGTTGTCTTATTCGGACAACTTTGTCCACCAATCAGGTCACAACCCTTGTCCCAGCTATGTTTGGCGCAATGCTGCGGCGCATCATGTAAGCGCTTGCAGTTCCTGCTAGCGTGCGCGCCATCTCGCTTCGAGGTCGCCATCGGATGGGGCCGATGACATTCATGAGCCTGTGCGACACGAACGTTCTGCGCCAGCAGACCGTGCGCCCTGTGCTGGCGTGCGGCCGCCACCGCCTTGTTTTGGAGAAAGCGCCATGAGTCGGCCACGTTCGGAAGGCGGCAGCGTCACCATCAAGGATGTCGCGCGCGAGGCGCAGGTCTCGGTGGCCACGGTGTCGCGCACCATGAACGGGCATCAGCACGTGGCCGAGTCGGTGCGCGAACGCGTGCTGCAGGTGGCGCGGGCGCTGAATTACATCCCCCATCACGCTGCGCGCAGCCTGAGCAGCCGTCGCACCCACACCATCGGCGTGGTGCTGCCGGATCTGCATGGCGAGTTCTTTTCCGAATTGATCCGCGGCATCGACCAGGTGGCGCGCGACCAGGGCTACCACCTGTTGGTGTCCAGTTCGCACGGCGACCCGCAGGCGCAGCGCCGCGCACTCGAACGCCTGCCCGGGCGCGTGGATGGCGTGGTGGTGATGTCGCCGTCGCTGGGCGATTCTGGCGTGCATGAAGACGCGTTGCCCGGCGGCCTGCCGGCGGTGCTGCTCAACTGCGCCGGCAGCGCCAGCCAGCGTCCGGTGCTCAATGTCGACAACTACGGCGGCGCGCGGGTGATGACACGCCACCTGCGCGACAGCGGCCACCGCCGCATTGCCTTCATCGCCGGCCCGGCCGACAACTTCGATGCGCACGAGCGCCTGCGCGGCTATCGCGACGAGCTGGCGCTGGATGCCGACGCGCAGCCGTGGGTGTTGCCGGGCAACTTCGACGAGGCGTCCGGCTACCGTGCCGGGCAGGTGCTGGCCCAGGACGCGCGCCCGGACGCGGTGTTCGCCGCCAACGACATGATGGCGCTGGGCTGCCTGTTCGCGCTCGGCCATGCCGGGTTGAAGGTGCCGCACGACATCGCGTTGGCCGGCTTCGACGATGTGCCGATGGCGCGTTACGTGCTGCCGGCGCTGACCACCATGCGCGTGGACATCGCCGGGCTGGGCGCGCGTGCGCTGCGCCTGCTGCTCGGCCAGCAGCTGGTGGATGCGCCCGCGCCGCCCGCCGATGCCGCACCGCCGGCGTTTTCGGAAATGGTGCCCGAGCTGATCGTGCGTGCATCCAGTGCCCCGCGTGGCGCGGCTGGAGGCTAGACACATGCGCCACGTCGCATCTTCACGAATTCTTTGCGGTTTCTTATGTTTTTTATAACGCCTGCCGTTTGTTTGTTGCCGTCCTGCAGTCCTTGAAACAACGCACCACCCGCGCCACGCCGACCACTTTGCCGGTACGCGCCTGACCCCTGGGAGGGGGAAAGTCATGAAGAGCTACCGCACCGTGTCCACCCTGCCGGCACGCAGCCTGTTGTGCTGCGCCCTCGCCGCTTCGCTGTTGTCCGCCGCTCCGGCGATGGCCCAGTCCAGCAATGCCACCTTGCGCGGACAGGTCGCCACGTCCCAGGCAGGCACCACCGTGACCGCGACCAATGTCGCCAGCGGCGCAGTGCGACGGGTGACCACCGGTGCGGACGGTACCTATGCGCTGGTGGGCCTGCCGCCGGGCACCTACAAGGTGGAAGCCGGCCCGGGCACCGAGAAGACCGTGACCCTGTCGGTGGCCTCGTCGGTCAGCCTGGATCTGGGCGGCGGCGGCGAAGCGACGGCTCCGGCCGGCGACGCCACCACGCTGGACGCGGTGCAGGTCACCGCCACCACGCTGCAGGAGGTCAAGACTTCCGAGGTGGGCACCAATATCTCGTTGAAGCAGATCAACACGGTGCCGCAGCTGACGCGCAACTTCCTGGAATTTGCCGACACCGTGCCGGGCATGCAGTTCGAGACCGACGCCAACGGCAACAGCCGCATCCGCGGCGGTGCCCAGGCCAGCTCGGCGGTCAACGTCTATATCGATGGCGTGGGCCAGAAGAGCTACCTGTTCGGTGGCGTCTCCGGCCAGCAGCAGAGCGCGGGCAACCCGTTCCCGCAGCTGGCGATCGGCGAGTACAAGGTCATCACCTCCAACTACAAGGCCGAGTTCGACCAGGTGGGGTCGGCGGCGATCGTGGCCTCCACCAAGTCCGGCGGTAACGAATTCCACGGCGAGATCTTCGGGCGCACCACCAATACCGATTTCCGCGCGCGCCAGGCCGACGAGCGCGCCGGGGCACCCAATGCCGACGGCAGCAAGCGCAAGACCCACCAGGACGAATACGGCTTTGCGCTCAGCGGGCCGATCGTCAAGGACAAGGCGCACTTCTTCTTCAGCTACGAAGGCAAGGGCTTCGAGGTCTCGGCCAACCCGGTCGCAGTGCCGGACGCCTTCAGCGCACTGAGCGACGATTTGCCGGCCGGCGTGCAGAGTCGCCTGGGCTCGGTCACCCGTCCGTTCAACGAAGACCTGTACTTCGGCAAGATCGACTGGGACATCGGCGACAACGACCGCCTGGAGCTCACCGCCAAGGTGCGCGACGAAGAAAGCCGCGACAGCGTGGGCGACCAGAACACCGCCATCGCCGCCAAGATCAATCTCAACAGCGAAGATCGCTACGATCTGCGCTGGCAGCATTTCGGCGCCAACTACGTCAACGAAGCGCGGCTGTCGTACGAGGACGTGTTGTTCAACCCGACCGCCTACACCATCGGCAGCCAGACCGTGTATACGCGCGGCACCGCCGAAGACGACGTATTGCTCAACGACGATGCCACCAGCGGCCTGGCGATTCAGCGCAAGGGACAAAAAGGCCCGAGCTTCCAGAACGACCTGACCTTCAACAACATCGAGTGGCACGGCAGCCACGTCATCAAGATGGGCGTGAAGTACAAGGAAGTGGAGCTGACCCAGAGCGAAAACTCCGCCGCCAATCCGTCGTTCTACTACGCGGTGACCGATGGCGCAGGCACCGCGCCCATTCCCTACCAGGTGCGCTTCAATCTGCCGTTCGCCGGCGCCGCGCCGTCGGTGACCACCACCAGCAAGCAGCTGGGCCTGTACCTGCAGGACGATTGGGACGTCAACGACAAGCTGCAGTTGAACATCGGCGTGCGCTGGGACGGCGAGAAGATTCCGTCCTACCTGGACAACGTGACGCCGCCGGAAGTGATCGCCGCGTTGAACGGCCCCGGCACCGACCCGGCAGTCAGCGCTACCTATGCCGAACAACTGGCCAAGGGTGGCGTGAACATCAACGACTACATCAGCAACGGCCGCAATCGCAAACAGGACAACAACAACTTCGCGCCGCGCCTGGGCTTTTCCTACGACTTCCGTGGCGACGAATCGCTGGTGCTGTTCGGCGGCGCCGGGCGCAGCTACGACCGCAACCTGTTCGACATCATGGGCCTGGAGCAGGTCAAGTCGGCGCTGTCGCAGTACACCATCCGCTTCGTCGAGTCCTCCGGTTGCACCCCGGCCGTCGGCACCTGCACCAACTTCAACCCGGCCTTTGTCAGCAACCCGGACAGCCTGGGCGGACTGGTCGATGCACGTGTGCGCAACGGCGAGATCGATCTGCTCAACAACGATCTGAAGACGCCGTATTCGGACCAGTATTCGCTGGGCCTGCGCACCCGCGTGGGCGAGTGGAGCAACTCGGCCACGGTGTCGTACATCCACAGCAAGGATGGTTTGATCCTGACCTTGGGCAACCGCTATCCCAATGGCGATTTCTTCCAGGCCGGTGCGCAGCCATGGACCCAGGCACCGGCGGGCTTCGGCAACCTGATCATCGGCAACAACGGTGTCGAAACCAAGACCGCGCAGTTGCTGTTGTCCACCGACAAAGCCTACACCAAGGAAAGCGGCTGGGGCCTGACCGCGGCGTATACGTTCTCGCGCGCACGCGGCAACCGCGGCAACGACGATCAGTACGGCTTCGATGCCGCGACCATCGCCAACTACCCGTTCCTGGATCTGAACTCGGTGCCACGCCATCGGCTGGTGCTCACCGGCATCTACGATCTGTTCTGGGGCATCAGCGCCTCGGCCAAGCTGACCCTGGCCACAGTGGCGCCGCGCAACGAGGCGGTGTCGTTCGACCAGTACGGCGGCCAGCCGTCGGACAACATCCGCATCGTGTCGGTGGACGCACCGGGCGGCAAGTTCATCGCCGGCGGCGACATCTTCGGCACGCGCCAGCTGGATCTGTCGTTGTCCAAGGACATGCATGTCACCGAGGCGCTCACCGTGCAGGTGCGCGGCGATCTGATCAATGCGCTGAACTTCCGCAACTACGATCAGTACGCCATCGACTGGGGCGATGCCGGCGTGTACAACCCACGCGTGAGCATCAACCAGTACGGCGCGATCTCCACCCCGCCGCGCACCCTGTTTTTGAGCGCCCGCATCATCTGGTAAGCCGGCCCTGCGGTCTTCGACGACTGTTGCAGACCGCAGGTTTCGCACACGTCCTTCTTCCCCCCACGAAGATCGCGCCGTTCTGGACTGGTAACGCTTACTGGTCCGGCGCGGTGCATGCCGTGCAGCGCGCGCACTGACGCGCTGTGTGTGCTGCAACGCTTGCTGGTCTGTGGTTTTTGTTTGCAGTTGCTGTCGTTTGTTGCGTTGCCTGCTGTCCCCGTATCACTCACATCAAAGTACCAACCTCGACGCGCCAGTCACTTCACTGGTTCGCGCTTTACCCCTGGGAGGGGGAAAGTCATGAAGACTCACCGCACCGTCTCCACCCTGCCGGCACGCAGCCTGTTGTGCTGCGCCCTGGCTGCCTCGTTGTTCGCCACCACCCCGGCCATGGCCCAGTCCAGCAACGCCACGTTGCGCGGCCAGGTCGCCTCCGCACAGAGCGGCAGCGAAGTCGTCGTCACCAACCTCGCCACCGGCTCGGTGCGTCGCGCGCCGGTCAATGCGAACGGCAACTACACCATCGTCGGCTTGCAGCCGGGCACCTACAAGGTCGAATCCAACGGCGTCAGCCGCACGGTCACCTTGTCGGTCGCCTCCAGCGCCACCGTCGACCTGGGCGCCGAGACGGCCGCACCGGCCGGCGATGCGACCACGCTGGACACGGTGACGGTCAGCGCGCCGATGATTCGTGACGTCAAGACGTCGGAGGTGGGAAACACGGTGTCGCTAAGGCAGATTCAGCAGTTGCCGCAGGCCACGCGCAACTTCCTGGAGTTTGCCGACACCGTGCCGGGCATGGTGTTCACCATCGACCAGGACGGCAACACCAAGTTGCGTGGCGGTGCATCCAACGCCAGTTCCAGCAATCTGTATATCGACGGTGTGAGCCAGAAGAGCTACGTCTCGGGCGGCGGTATTGCCGGCCAGGACGAAACCCAGGGCAATCCGTTCCCGCAGCTCGCCATCGGCGAGTACAAGGTCATCACCTCCAACTACAAGGCCGAGTACGGCCAGATCAGCGGCGCGGCCATCACCGCGGCCACCAAGTCCGGTACCAACGAGTTCCACGGCGAGGCGTTCTACCGCTTCACCAACCAGGACCTGCGCAAGGAGCGTCCGGACGAAGAGAACGGCAAGGTCGACTCGCAAACCAAGGAATACGGCTTTGCCATCGGCGGGCCGCTGATCCAGGACCGCATGCATTTCTTCTTCGCCTACGAAGGCAAGGACAATGTAGCGCCGAAGAGCGTGCAGCCCAGTGCCGAAGCCTCGCCCTTCGTCGGCTTGTTGCCCTCGAACCTGCGCGATCAGTTCGGTGCGTCCAACATGCCGTTCACCGAAGACCTGTACTTCGGCAAGATCGACTTCGAGCCCACCGATAACGATCGTATCGAGCTGGCAACGCAGTACCGCGACGAAACCCAGGTCAGTAATGTCGGTGGCCAGAACGCACCGGACCGCGCGGTGGACAAGATCAACAAGGACAAGCGCACCAGCCTGCGCTGGCAGCATAGTGCCGACAGCTGGTTCAACGAAGCCATCCTCACCACCGAGGATTCGCGCAACGTGCCGACGCCGCGCGGCACTGGCAATGGGTCCATCTATACCTACATCGACCGTACCGAGGCCGATCCGCGCCAGTGGGTGTTCCTCAATACCGGCGCGGCCAGCGGCGAAGACTTCAAACTGCGTAGTCAGAAGGGCTGGTCGTTCCAGAACGATCTCACCTTCAACGCGCTGCAGTGGCATGGCGAGCACACCATCAAGACCGGCGTGACCTATCGCGACATCAAGCTGACCTCGCGCGAGTCCAGCTCGCTCAACCCCCAGTTCAGCTATGAGGTTGGCCAGAACGGCATCGCGCCGGTTCCGTTCCAGGTGCGCTACATCCGCGCGTTCGACAATCCCGGCCAGGTGCCGGTGGTGGAATCGCCGTCCAAGCAGTACGGCATCTACCTGCAGGACGACTGGGCGGTGAACGACAAGCTGATGCTCAACATCGGCGTACGTTACGACTACGAAGACACACCGGCGTACACCGACTTCGTGACCTCGCAGCCGTTTATCAATGCGCTGTATTCCGACGATCCGGACAACCCGGGCCAGCCATGGGCGAACCGCTTGTTGCCCAGCGGCATCAACGTGGCCGATTACATCAGCACCGGCAACAACCGTAAGAACTTCAAGGATGCCTGGGCGCCGCGCTTCGGTTTTTCGTACGACTTCTTCGGCGACGAGAGTGCAGTGCTGCATGGCGGTGCCGGCCGCTCCTACGATCGCAACCTGTTCGAACAGCTCGCGCTGGAATCGGTCAAGGCTGCGCTGTCGCCGGTGGTGGTGTATTTCAGCGATGCCGCCAGCGGGCAGCCCTGCTTCCGCGATGACCGCGTATGCACGCCGTGGAACCCGGGGTATCTCAGCGGGATTGATCAGCTCAACACCATCCCGGGCACTAACGACAGCTCCGAGCTTTTCATGTTCAAGAACAAGCTCAAGACTCCGTACAGCGATCAGTACAGCATCGGTATCAGCAATCAGGTAGGCGACTGGCTGACCGACGTCACCTTCCAGCGCGTGCTGGCCTACGATGGTCTGGTGATGAGCCTCGTCAACCGCTACCCGAACGGCGCGTATTTCGACGCCAATGGCAGCGTGCCGTGGGGCGAGCCGGTGCCGGGTTACCGCAACACCATCCTGGGCTACAACGGCCTGGAGCAACGCAGCAGCCAGGTCTTGCTGTCGGCCGAGAAGCCCTACACCAAGGAATCGGGCTGGGGCTTGAACCTGTCCTACACCCACACCAGCGCGCGCCAGAACCGCACCATCGACGAGCCGTTCGCGTTCGACAAAGCCACCATCCGCGACTATCCGTTCGTGAAGTCCGATGCCGTGTCGGCACATCGCTTCGTCGCATCCGGCTCCATCGATGGCCCGTGGGGCGTGACATTCGGTGCCAAGCTGGTGCTGGCAACGCCCGAGCCGATCAACACGATCGCCTGCTACGGCTTCACCGATCCGGACGGTGGCACCTGCCAGGCAGTGGGCGTGACCCCGCCGGGCAACGGCAAGTTCCTGTTGGGTGGCAAGATCTGGGGCTACCGCACCGTGGACCTGCAGGCCAACAAGGAGTTCACGGTGGTGGGCGATTTCAAGCTCAACGCACGCATCAACGTGCTCAACGCCTTCAACTTCAAGAACTTCACCCAGTACCAGTACAACAGCTTCGGCAGCGACGGTCGTTTGCAGCCCGATATCACCGTGGTCGACAACGGCGAAATCAGCTACGTGCCACGCAGTGTCGTGCTGGAAGTTGGCGCCAAGTTCTGATGCAGCCCAACGCCGTGTGACTGCGCTGTGCTGGCATATGATCCGAACGGGGCCGATTGGCCCCGTTCGCTTGTTGATGGTTTCCACTTTCGTACAGGATCGAATGCAGCATGATCCCCGCTCCACTTCGCAACATCGTCATCGTCGGTGGTGGCACCGCCGGCTGGATGGCCGCCGCAGCCTTCGCGCGCGTGCTTGGCCCCACCTTCAACGTGCAGCTGATCGAGTCCGAACAGCTCGGCACCGTCGGTGTGGGCGAAGCCACCGTGCCGCACATCAAGGCCTTCAATAACCTGCTCGGCATCGATGAAGCCGAGTTCGTGCGCCAGACCCAGGGCAGCTTCAAGCTGGGTATCGAGTTCGTCGACTGGCAACGCCCGGGCACGGCGTATCTCCACGGGTTCGGTACGCAGATCGGGCACCCGCTCGGGCTGCTGCCGTTCCACCAGTACTGGATCAAGCAGCACGCGCGCGGCAAGGCGCAGCCGCTGGGTGCCTATACGCTCAACACCGTGGCCGCGGTGCGCGGCAAGTTCATGACCTCGGCCGGCGATGTGCCGGCCAATTCGCCGCTGGCTAATATCGCCTATGCATATCACTTCGATGCCACGCAGTACGCGCGCTTCTTGCGCACTTACGCCGAACAGCGCGGCGTCACCCGTATCGAAGGCCTGGTCGAGCAGGTGCAGCTGCATGCGGACAGCGGCCACGTGCAATCGCTGCAGCTGGCCTCCGGGCAGGTCGTCAGCGGCGACCTGTTCATCGACTGCTCCGGCTTCCGCGGGCTGTTGATCGAAGAAGCGCTGCACACCGGCTACAACGACTTCACCCATTGGCTGCCCTGCGACCGCGCCCTGGCGGTGCCGAGCGAAAACGTCGGCCCGCCCACGCCGTATACGCGCTCCACCGCGCGCGCGGCCGGCTGGCAGTGGCGCATCCCGCTGCAGCACCGCACCGGCAACGGCTATGTGTACTCCAGCGCGCACATCAGCGACGACGAAGCCGCCGCCACGCTACTCGCCAACCTGGAGGGCAAGCCGCTGGCCGACCCGCGCCCGCTGCGCTTCACCACCGGCCGGCGCAAGCAGTTCTGGAACCGCAATGTAGTGGCGCTGGGCCTGGCCAGCGGCTTCCTGGAACCGCTGGAATCGACCAGCATCCATCTGATCCAGGCCGGCATTTCCCGGCTGCTGGAGCTGTTTCCGCGCGAGGGCATCAGCCCGGTGCTGGTGCAGCGCTACAACAACCGGCTGGCGTTCGAGTTCGACCGCATCCGCGATTTCCTGGTGCTGCATTACCACGCCACCGAGCGCGACGACAGCGCGTTCTGGCGCCACTGCCGCACCATGCCGATCACCCCGGAGCTGCAGACCACGCTGGACCTGTTCCGCGACAGCGGGCGCTTCTACCGCAATGCCGAGGAGATGTTCGCCGAGATCAGCTGGGTGCAGGTGATGGTCGGCCAGGGCATCCTGCCGCGGGGCTACCACCCGCTGGTGGACCAGGTGCCCGATCACGACGCCGAACGCTTCCTGGCCAGCGTGGCGCAGACCATCGGCCACTGCGTGGACGTCATGCCGACCCACCAGCAGTTCATTGATCGCTACTGCAAGGCAGCGGCGCCGCGTTGAGCGACGGCACCGCCGACGCAGTCGCTGCAAGCACCGATCGGCAGGCAAAAAAAAGGACCGGGCACAAGGCCCGATCCCTTCGAAAACCGGGACAAGCCCGGTGGACAATGAGTGGCACAGCTTCCGACTGACATCGGACGAGGGGCATCGTACGCAGGCTTTAACGTTAAAGCAACACTTTAATTCTATCGCTTTAACTTATTGATTTTGCTCGCTTGCACCATGCGCAGCGTGCACTATCCCCATGCTCCGTCAGTGCTGCTCCGCTCGCAGCACTGCCTGGATCTCGGCCTGGATCGCATTCGCCGCAGCGGCCGGATCGGCAGCCAGGCGGATCGGGCGGCCGACCACGATGGCGTCGGCGCCGTCGTGGAAGGCCTGCGCCACACCCACGGTGCGCTGCTGATCGTCGCCGACCGGGCCGCCGGGGCGGATGCCGGGGCAGACGATCGAAAACCCTGCGCCGGTGGCACGGCGGATCGGGCCGGCCTCCTGGCCGGAGGCGATCACTCCGTCGATGCCGGCGGCCTGCGCGGCCAGCGCGCGCTCCACCACCACCTCCACCGGTTCGCGGTCGATGCCCATCGCCGCCAGGTCCGGCCGGCCCATCGAGGTCAGCACGGTCACCGCCAGCAGGCGCATGTCGCCGTGGTTGGCCTCGGCGGCGGCCTGCAGCATGCCGGCGTGCCAGCCGTGCACGGTGCAATAGCTCACCGGCCACTGCGCCAGGCGGCGGATGGTGCCGGCCACGGTGGCCGGGATGTCGAAGAACTTCAGGTCCACGAACACGCGCTTGTCGCGCCTGGCCAGGGCGTCGAGCACCTGGAAGTACTCGCCAGAGGCCAGCAGCTCCATGCCGATCTTGTAGAAGGACACCGACTCGCCCAGGCGGTCGACCCAGGCGATCGCCTCGTCGTGGCCGGGCACATCCAGCGCAAAGATCAGCCGCTCATGCGCGGCCAGCGGCAACGGGGCGCGGCTCATCGGGCCACCTCCAGCGCGGCGCGCTTGGCATCGTGGCGCTGCTGCCAGGGCTGGGCGTAATCGTTGTTGAACTGCGCCGGCTCCCAGCCGCCGTAGCTGGGGTTGGGCAGCATCCACCAGCGCTCGCCGAACCAGTCGTGGTATTGCTGCAGCAGCGCGCCACGCGCCTGGCCGGTGTTGGCGGTGACCTGCACGAAGTCGCCCAGCTGGTCGCCGAACTGCATCAGCACGCGGTACTTCTGGCCGGCCAGCTGGCGCCGGCAGTTCTTCTCGCTGCCGTTCTGCTCGCAGCCCTGGACCACGGTGCCAAGGCCCAGGAACACGCTGTCATCGGCCACCGGCAGCCCGACGCTGCGCAGGTTGGCCAGCGTGGCGTCCTTGAGGTGCACGGCGCGGTTGGAGATGTAGACCAGGGTGATGCCGCGGGCGTTGGCGGCCTTGGCGAAATCCACCACGCCCGGGATCGCTGTGGCCTTCTTCTCCGCCACCCACTGGTCCCAACTCAGCTCGTCGTATTCCTTGCCGTAGCGCAGCAGGCGCGCCTGGTACGGCGAGTTGTCCAGCACCGTCTCGTCCACGTCCAGCACCACGGCCGGCTTCAGCCCGGTGGCGGCATTGCCGCGTTCCTCGGGCACCAGCGCGTCCCAGTTGGGCTGCTTCAGCGCAGCGTCCAGCTTGTCGGCAGCGGCGCGGTAGGTCTGCTCGGCCACGGCGCGGTATTCCTCCGAGCGCTGCATCCACAGCACCGCGTTGAGGTTGTCGTCGCCGGCCGGCACGGTGGCGGCTGCGGGCGGCGTGGCGGTCTTGGCTGCGGCGGCGCCGGCGGCCGCATTGGCGGACACGGCCGCGTCCTGCGCGCGCTGCGCGAGCTCCTTATCGCCGGGTTTGCAGGCGCTCAGGGCCAGCGCAGTGCAGGCGAGCAGGGACAACGGGGCGTAAAGCGAGGGGCGCATGGCATCCACCAGGACAGGAGCGGCAATGAAGACCGCGATTTTAGCGGGTTCGCGCCGCCCCGCCCGCTCCGGCCGACGGCAGTGCTGCGGGGCAGCGGCACGTGCGCACGCACGGCGACGTGGCCACCGTGGGATTTGCTGGCGTTGCACGCGTGCTTCATGCGCCTGCGACGACTGACGGCCGCTTCGATCCCGTTGCCGCTCTGGCTGCCCTGCATGGGATCGCGGCCTGAAGAACGCCAATGCAGGATCGGCATATGCTTGTGCGCTGATTGCCCCGGAGTCGCCCCCATGACAGATGTACCTTCCCCGCCCGTCCTCGATACCGCCCAGGCCCGCGTGCTTGGCTGCCTGATCGAAAAAGAGGCGACCACGCCGGATGCGTATCCGCTCACGGTCAACGCCGCGCAGGTGGCCGCCAACCAGAAGACCGCACGCGAGCCGGTGCTGAACCTGCAGACCGGCGTGGTGCATCACGCCCTGCGTCAACTCGAAACCCTGGGGCTGGTCCGCCAGCAGTTCTCCTCGCGCGCCGAGCGTTACGAACACCGGCTGGGCAGCGTGCTGGATCTGACGCGCCAGCAGGTGGCCCTGATCGGCCTGTTGCTGCTGCGCGGCCCGCAGACGCTGGGCGAGCTGTTCGCGCGTAGCGAGCGGTTGGCGCGCTTCAACGATGCCGACGACGTGCGCCATCACCTGGACCGGCTGATCCAGCGCGGCCTGGCGGTGCAACTGCCGCGCGCCAGCGGCCAGCGCGAGGACCGCTACATGCATCTGCTCAGCGGCGAGCTGGATCTGGACGCACTGCAGGCCGCAGCTGCCACGCGCGAGAGCACGCCGCGCGGCGCCGACAGCGCTGCCCTGGAAGCGCGCGTGCAGAGCCTGGAAGAGCAAGTGCAGGAACTGCGCGAGCAGGTGACCGCGCTGCTTACCCGCCTGGGCGAGTAAGCGCAGGAAGCGAAGCGCTCGCCCCGCCGCCAGTCGCACGCGGCCAATGCCTGGTGCGGCACGGCCCGCGCGTGCACTGCGGTAACTGCGCGCCGTCCCTGACAACTGCCCGCCACGGTGCGAGCCGCTCCGGGCAGGTCACCGCTCGGCACTGACGGATCACACCGTCGCCGGCACCCGTTCCAGCACGCCGCCCGCATAGTCGGCCTGGAACGGCAGGTCCGGCCGATGCACATAGCCGATGAAGCAATCGCACCGCGTATTGGGGCAGCTGCGGGCACGCAGCTGCGCGGCGAAACTGCCGTCGTAGAGATTGCCCAGCGGCGTAGCGACGAAGTGGCAGCGCCGCACGGTGCCATCGCCATCCACCGACAGCACCGACTCGCCGGTCAGGCAGGGCGCGCCGAAGCTGGGCGGCGGGGCGAGGTTATAGCCGAAATGCGGATCGATCCGGCTCAAACGCTGCACTTGCTCGGGCGTGTAGTAGTTCGGCGGGCGCGGATCGAAGGCGTTGAGCCACATCGGCGTGGCGGCAGGCAGTGCAGCACGTAGCGCCTCGATCTCGTCCATGTGCGCGTGCGAGGCGACCATGCCCACGCTGTGGCGCACGCCGCGTTCGCGCAATGCCTGGCAGCGCCGCAGGAAGGCCGCGCGCGTCACCTGGCTGGGATGGTAGGTGCACCACAGCGCCAGGCGGTCGAGATTGGCCGCGTCCAGCCAGCGCATGCCTGTGCACAGGTTGGTCTGGATCGCCACGCGGCGCAGCTGCGGCAACTGGCTCAGCTGCACCATCGCGTCGCGGTAATGCCGCCGCACCAGACCCTCGCCCCAGGGCGTGAACAGGATCGACAACGGCCGCGTCTGTGCCTGCGCCCAGCCGACGAACCGCGCCAGATCCTGCGCATCGCGGCGCAGCGCGGCGGGGCTGTCGTAGGTCTTGGCGAACGGGCAGTAATCGCAGGCGTAATTGCAGCTGCTCAGCCGTCCCCGATAGAGCAATGACAGATGCATCGGCCGCTTACCCGACCTGGTACTGCTGCATGCGCTCGACAATCGGCGCAGAGGTCAGCCACGGGCCGATGGTGTCGGCCCGCTCCATGCCTGCGGCGGTGAGCGACAACAGTGCTCCGTGCTGCTGCGCCAGCCCCAGCGCCAGCAACTCCTGCAGCTGCGGCAAGGCCTGCAGGCAATCCAGGCCGAAGCGCTGACGGAAGTCGTCGCGGTCCAGCCCCGGGAACACCAGCAACGACTGGATCGCATGCCGCCGCATGGCATCGTCGGCATCCAGCGCGATGCCGTAGTCGGCGCAGGCGAAGCTGGCCGGATCGCGCGCCAGGTAGTGATCGAGAATCTCCGCCACCGAGCGCCGGCTGACACCGTATTCGCTGGAGTAATGCAGGCCGGCGGTATACGAGCGCGCGCCGCAGCCGATGCCCACCATGCCATCGCTCTGGCAGCAGTACACCGGCGCGTCGCTATCGCGCGCATGCGGGGCGCGGAACATGCGCATCGAGACCTGCGTGTAGCCGGCCGCCAGCAGATGATCGCGTCCGGCCCGGTACAGCACCAGGCGCTCGTCCAGCGGCTCGGGTTGCAGCACGAAGCTGCGTCGCCCGCCGCTCTTGGCCTCGATCCGGCCCAGGCCGGTCATCGGCCGCACGTACAGCGGATACAGATACAGCTCTTCGGGCGCATGCCGCAGTGCGCTGTCGATGGAGGCCAGGAAGCTGTCCACGGTCTGCCCGGCGATGCCATAGATCAGATCCAGATTCAGCGTCGGGATGTCCTGGGCGCGAATGGTGGCGATCGCCCGCTCCACCGTGTCGCGCTGCTGCGGCCGCACCAGTGCGCTCACTTCGGCGGCGCTGAAACTCTGGATGCCCATGCTGACCCGATCGATGCCGGCCTGCCGGCAGACCCGCAGCCGCTCGGCATCCACGGTTTCCGGCGAGACCTCGATGCCGGCCGGAATGGTGTCCAGCGCAATCGTCGCGTGCTGCGCCACCATGTCGAACACGCGCTGCAATTGCGGAGGAGTCAGATAACTCGGCGTGCCGCCGCCCATCGCAAAGCGCACGAAGCGGTGCGTGCCCAAGGCCTGCACGGTGGCGCGCAATTGCTGCTCCATCTGCAGCAGATAGGCCTCCACCTGCGCCGCTGCCGGGCGTGCCAGCGCGAACAGGTTGCAGAACCCGCAGCGGTACGAGCAGAACGGGATATGCAGGTACAGAAACAGCGCCTGCCGGGGTTCGTCGGCCCAGACCTGCGACAACGGCACGGCCGGCTGCAGCGGCCGGTAACTGGTCTTGTGCGGATACGAGTACGAATAGGCCTGATAGGGCGGCTGGCGCAGCAACTCGGCCAACGAAGGCAGGCTCATGGGGTCACCAGGAAATGGGCATAAGGCACGGTCATCACCACCTCGTGGGCCAGGCGATGGCCATGGTAGCCATCCTCGCCGTAGGCCGTGCCGTGATCGGAACAGACGATGGCAAACGCACCACCACGCGCACGCAGTGCGGCAAACAACGGCGCCAGCGCCGCATCCACATAGCGCAGCGCGGCGCAGTGGCTGTCGAAGTCGTCGCGTACCGCGCCGGGGAGGTAATGGCAATTGGGCTGATGCAGGGCCGAGACGTTGATGAAGAGAAAACAGCGGGTATCGCGCAGGGCGGGATCGCCCAGGCGTGCGCAGGCCAGGGCGACCTGGCGCTCGGTCGAATCGGCGGCAGCGACGCCAAACGCCGGCGACCAGTGGCTCTCGCCGAACAGGCCGGGCAACTGCGCACCGAGCGCGTTGGCCTTGTTGAAGAAGCCGGTGCCACCGATGCACAGCGTGTGATACCCGCAGCGCGACAGCCCATCGACGATATCGCCGCTGTCGGCGAACACCTGGGTCTGCGCGACGATGGTCTCGCTGCCGTCGAAGGCCAGCGCGAACAGGCGCGGGTGCGGGCCCTGGCGCGCAGGGGTGGGTAAAAACCCGGCGAAAAAGGCCATGTGGGCCGCGTAGGTAAAGCTGCCTGGCGTGTGCCGCCGCTCCCAGCCATCGGCCGGCAGGTACGGCGCCAGCACCGGCAGCTCGCCCTGTGCAAAACAGCGCTGCGCAGCGTCGTAGCGCAGCGTATCCAAGGTGATCAGCACGATGTCGTACGCACCGACGATGGCGCGCATGTCCGGCAGCGTCTCAACCATGCCGGCGGTTCTCGCAATCGGTGTCGGCGGCGCTGCCGACGGTGGCGCCAAGTGCCGCCTGATCCTCGTAAGTCGTGCGCCCCTGCCAGCGCAGCTGCGGCAGCAGGTCGCCAAAGCCGTTGGCTTCCAGCACATGGCAGCACCCGGCGCGCTGGATCAGGTCGAAACCGATCATGCGACAGTCGGCAAACGCGCTGGCCGCCTGCGCCACGGTGCTGGCTACCGCCGCATCCACGTCGGCACGCTGCCAGGCCTGCGCCGGCAGGCGCCGGTTGCCCAGGTGCAGATTGGTCAGCGGGCCGCGGCTGGCACGCGCCACACGCTGCCGCGCCGCACCGTCGAACGCGATCACGCGCAGGTCGTAGTGATAGCCGGGCAGGCCAGGCGCGCGCGGCTTGGGAATCCACCGCTCCAGGTAAGCGCCCTGCGCGGCGATCGCATCCACCAGCGGCGCGATCTCCTCGGTGCGGGTATAGCGGCGCTGGCGCAATGCGTTGAACACCCGCACCTGGCCGTCCTGCACCACCAGCTCGGCCGAGCCGCTGGCGATCTGGCGCCCATCGCGGTGCCAGCGATACGCCAGCACCCCCGCGCCGGACGATCCGTAGCGCGGCTTGAGAAATGCCTGGTTGCAGCCGCTCGCCTGCAGGCGTTCGCGCAGGCTGGCGTAGCTGTCGACCGTGCCCAGCAGGGCAGGCACGGTGACGCCTGCCGCAGCCAGGCGCTGCTGGCAGCCAAGCTTGTCGGTCATTGCCAGCAGATCCGCCGGTGGATTCAGATAGCGCGCCGCCGGCAAGGTCGCAAACAGGTCAGCAAACCCCGCGTGCCACAGATGCTGATGCGCCAGTTCGCCATGCGCCAATGGCGCAGGTGCCGGCCCAGGCCGGCCCAGACACTGCCAACCGCGCACGATCAGCGCCTGATGCAAGCCCGGCGCCTCGCCCGGCGATTCCAGCTTGACCAGCGCGGCCGGATGCCGCGCCAGCCACTCCTGCAACGGCGCTGTGGTGTCCAGCAGCTGCAGATAATCGAACACCTTGGCCGCAGGCTGTCCCTGCGCCTGCAATGCCTGCTGCAGGGCAGCAACCCTGCGGCTGTCCCGTGGCCCCACCACGACCCAATGCGCGCTCACGTCATTCGGAGACAGCGACGTAGCGCTCGTCTTCTTCTTCCTCTTCGGGATCTTCCAGGATCACCGTGACCGGCAACGTCGTCAGCCGGGCCTGCCAGTCGGCAGAAATGTAGTGATGGCTCAGATCGATCCGCTGCAGCTGGCCCAGCTGCGTGCTTTCGACCAGGGCCCGCGCGCCGACATCGCCGATGGTGCCCAGCGACAAGTCCAGCGTGTCCAGGCTGCCCAGCCACGGCTGGGTGGCCAGCCAGCTCGCCAGTTCGTCGGTGTTGGCTGCATTGCGCAGGCCCAGATAGCGCAGACGCTCCGGGCCGATGGCTGCCAGCAGCCGCTGATAGGTGCCCAGATCGCCGTCGTAGCCGTAATCCTCCACGCCCAGCCAGAGCTCCAGGTGCTGCAGCGCCGGCAGCGTGGAGTCGGCGATCGCCTGCACGATGGCTGACGGCAGCCCACCGCATTCGATCGCCAGTTCCTGCAGCTGCGTATGCGTGAACGGGGTCAGCGCCAATTTGGACGAACCGCGCACGCGCAGCGATTGCAGCGCCGGAAATGCGGCCAGCAGCGGGGTGTAGTCGGTCTGGATGATCCACGACACCTCGCAGTCCTCACAGACCATGTCGCCGACGAACAGCGCGCGCAGCGCGGTCAGTTCGTCGCGGCGTTCGATCAGCCGCTGCAGATAGCCGCTGGGGCCTTCCTCGTAGGACTCGCGCCAGGGGCCGATGATCAATGCCTGGATGCTGGCCGGGTCGACCTGCGCCAGCAGGCTGTCGAGCAACTCCGCCTGGCTGCCTTCGCCTTCGTAGTCCTGGCGCAGCCGGTACACCACGTCGCCGCCGCTGGCGGGCTGGTCCACACTGAAGTCCACCACGCGCTTGCCGCGATAGAATTCCGAATACTCGCCGATCGTCATTGCATTGCCTCCCTGGCTCGGTGAGCGCACAGGATACCCGCACGCTCGTGGCAGCCTCGTTAATGCCACGCGCCACCGCTTCATCACCCGTTCCACAGGCGGCCACCGGTGCCTGCACCGCGCCGCACGTTTTGCTCGAAGGACCGATCGCATGCACGCCCATCCCGCCGCCGCGCGCATTCGCGCCACCGTCCAGGCCGCCACGACCGGATTGATCGAGCGCGATCAGCTGGCCGAATTGATCGTGCTCGCAGCGGTGGCGCAGGAACATCTGCTGATCATCGGCCCGCCGGGCACCGCCAAGAGCGCGGTCGTGCGGCGCGTCGCCGCCGCACTGGGCGGTCGCTATTTCGAATATCTGCTGGGCCGCTTCACCGAACCGGCAGAGTTGTTCGGCCCGGTGGACCTGCGCAAATTGCGCGAGGGCAGCGTGCAGATCGACGTGACCGGGATGTTGCCCGAAGCCGACATCGCCTTCCTCGACGAAGTCTTCCTGGGTTCCACCGCCATCCTCAACACCTTGCTCGGGCTGCTCAACGAACGCCGCTTCCGGCGTGGCCAGACCGATCTGCACTGCCCGTTGCGCCTGTGCGTGGGCGCGGCCAACGCGCTGCCGGACGACGATGCGCTGGCGGCCTTCAGCGACCGCTTCCTGCTGCATCTGTTCGTCGACCCGGTGGCGGACCATCAGCTCGAAGCGCTGCTGTCCGGCGGATGGCAGGCCGAGCGTGCGCCGCTGCAGCCGGTCGCCGGGCTGGCCGACCTGGACCTGTTGTGCGAACAGGCACGTGCGGTGGATATGGATGGCGCACGCACGGCGCTCGCCGCAGCGATCCGGACATTGCGCGGCGCAGGCGTGCAGCTGTCGGACCGTCGCCTGGTCAAGACCCAGCGGCTGATCGCCGCCGCCTGCGTGCTGGCCGGACGCACCCAGGCCAGCGAGGCCGATCTGTGGCCGCTGTTCTATGTGCTGCCGACCCGCGAACAGCAAGCCAGCGCACGCGACCTGCTGCGCGGCACCCTGGCCGCCGCCACCAATCCCACCTTGCGCGCGGCCGTCGAACAGGCCGCCCTGCAACCGCTCTCGCGCACTGCCCGGCTGGTGGAGGCCGCCCAGTGCTGCCTGCAGGATCAGCACAATCCCGCCACGCGCACCATGGCCGAAGCCTTGCTGCGCGAGATCGATGCCAACTTCACGGCCGCCTCGCTGCCGGCCGAGCTGGCCCACGAACGCACGCGCCTGATCGAGCAGATCGGCAGCGGCGCGTGAACTGGTCGTGGCAGGACGAGCCGGTGCCGGTCGCCCCGCAGGGGGTGATCGGCGTGGGCGATGCCGCACGCGGGTTGCTGGCGGCATGGGCGCGCCTGTCCGACGGCGCGGGCTTGCTGGTCACCGCCACGGCGCAGGCCTTGCTGCTGACCGGCCCTGCGCCGCAGCTCCCCTGGGCCGACGGCGTGCAGTACGTGGCGCCGCGCGCGGACGCCGCCGGCCTGTGGTTGCCCACCGCCGAACGTCCCGACCTGCCGCTGGAACTGCTGGAGCGTGCGCTGCGGCGCCAGCATGGGGCGCAGCCGCTGTTGCTGCTGCGCTCACCGGCACTGGTGCTGCCGCTGCATCGGTTGCTGCCGGCGCGTGCCGAGGTCGTGGCGCAGATCCGTCAGCGCTGGGAGGCCGCGTGAGCGCCGTGCTGCAGATGCCTGCACCGCTACAGCCCTGGCGGCTGTGGCTGGACTGGTTCGACCCGCACATCGCCGCCCAGCTCGGCCCCTGGTTGGTGCGCCTGGACCCCTTGCTCGGCCGCGCCAGTCGCCTGCGCCGCCAAGACGGCGACAGCGAGCCGGACGGCATCGACGATCTGCGTCGGCGCGGCAGCTACGAGCACCTGCTGCTGAGCGAGTGGGCACTGGCAGACGCACTGCCGGAGGAATTCCTGCGCCGCGCCGCACACGCCGAGCACCTGTTCCTGGTGCCCCGGATGCAGACCCGCACGCGCGATGCGCGCCTGGTGGCGATCTTCGATGCCGGCCCGGCGCAATGGGGCGCACCGCGCCTGGCACAGATCGCGTTGTGGATCCTGCTGGCACGCCGTGCGCAGGCGGCCAATGCGCGCCTGGTCTGGGGCCTGGCGCATCTGCCCGGCGAGCTGCACGACGCCGACAGCCCCGCCCGGCTGCAGCAGCTGTTGCAGGGCCGCACCTTCGAGGCGACCGGCACGCAGCACGCGCATGCCTGGGCCACGCAGTTGGCAACCGCCACGCCGACCACCAGCGAGTGCTGGTGGATCGGCGCGCAACCGGTGCGCGCAGCACCGTTCCACCACCAGGCCAGCATCGCGCCTGCAGCCGATGCGCATCTGCAGGTGGGGCTGCAGACGCGCCACGGCACCCGCAGCAGCCTGTTGCCGGTGCCTGCCAGCATGGCCGCCACGCAGCTGCTGCGCGGGCACTTCATCGACACCCAACGCCCCGCCGAGGCCGACACCGCAAAACACGTGGTCAAGGGCAAGTTCTCGCTACGCCACGCACCGCTGTTCAGCCCGGACGGCAGCCATGTCGCGTTGCTGCTGGCAGACGGCTACCGCAGCGCGATGGTGAAGGTGCAGCCCGCCGACAGCGTCAAACGGGCGGCGCCGCGCTATCACCAATGGACGCAGGGCGGACAGCTGCTGTGCCTTGCGGCGCAGAACAAGCACGTGGGCGGCATCGTCGCGATCGGTCAGCAGGCCGAGTGCTGGAATCTCGATGGCATGCCCCGCTCCATCGAGGCTGGCGGTCAGAGCATCTGCCCCGTACCCGGCCAGGTGCGGCTGCGTCCGTGCGTGTGGCTCAACAGCGGCGGCCAGCCGCAGCGGTTCCTGCTGTGGGACCAGCACGGCCGGCTGATGTCGTGGACGCGTGAGAGCGCCCAGCGGCAGCGGGTTGCGCACGGCAGCGAGATCGCCGGGCAGGTGGTGGCGCTGGCGCAAGGCGATGCCGAGCACGCGGTCTACGCCACCCATGTCGCGGGCGAACTGCGGCTGCTGCGCCTGCATCGCACCGGCAAGCAGGACCTCGTCCTGCAGCTGGCGCTGGGGTCGCGTCCGCCGGTCGTGTTGCTGCGCAACCTGGTCCAGGAGGGCCAATGGCGTGGCGCCATCGCCCTGGAACGGGCAAGCCGCCAGGCCGGTGGCGACCGCTCGCTGGCCTACCGGGTACTGCACGGGGGGCCGGCCGATGGCTTCCAGGAATTCGAGGCGATCGTGGCCTCCGGCGACAGGGCGATCGGCCTGATCGGCGACCCCGACGCGCCGCAACACAGCCTGCTGCTGGTGCTGCGCGCCGATCGTCGCGCACTGCTTGCCATCGGGGCCACCGGGCGCCGGACCCTGCATCGCGCCGCCAGCGAGATCAGCGCTGCGGCGGTGTCCAGCGATGGCGCGCGGGTCGCCGTGGTCACCCTGCAGGGGCAGGCCTGGATCCTGGGCGATGGCGGGCTGACCCCGTTGATGGTCGTGCAAGGCCAGGCAGAGCAACCCGGCCATGACTAGCCCCGCGCGCACGCACAACGCTGGCGGCAGCGTGCGGTACCCGCTATGGCACGGCAACCAGATGGTGTCGGCGTTGTGGTTCTCGGCGGCGTGGCTCGGCCCGGAGCAGCGCCTGGCCAGGCTCGTGCGCGCCTGGCAACCGGGCAGCCGGGCGCTGCGCTTCGCCGACGGCGATGTGCTGTGCTTCGCCGCGCCGCGTGCGCTGGTCTGCGAGCAGGCGCCCGGCCTGGCGCTGTGCCAGGCGCATGGCGGCCTGTTTTCCGGCGCGTTGACCGCCGCCGAGGCGGCGCAGTTGCCCCCCGCCGATATCGGTCTGGTGCATGGCGCCCAGGTGATCGCGCTGCAGTGGCACCAGGCGGTACCGCTGGATCCTGCCGAGGCGATCGACATGACCGGCTACCCGCTGCACACGCCCTACGACTGCAGCCCGAGCGCGCCACCGCTGGAGGTGAACCGGCTGCGCGGCAAACCGCTGCGGCAACTGCTGGGCGATGCCGTCCCGCCAGCCAGCGCAGAGCGCGATGCATTTCTGCGCGCGCTGAAGACGCAGCGCCCCGAGGTGCAGAACAGCACGCTGTGGCAACGCCTGCTGGCGCGCGCTCAGCGCACGCTGGGCAACGCGCATGCGTCGGCATCGAACCGATCCGCAGCCACCGGGCAGCGCCCCGGCGTGCCGGCACGCCGGGGCGCTGCAGCGGTCTCGGCCTGGCGCACGCGGCTTGCCCGCGCACTGGTTGCCTCGCGGCTGGCCGGCCTGGTCGGACATCGCCAGGGTGCCTACATGCGCCGGATGCTGCGCCAGTTCGAAAACGGCGATCTGGACGAAGCCTTGCGCAATGCGCTGCCGCTCGATGGCGTGGGCGAGTCCTTGGGGCAGGCGTTCGGGGTGCCACAGCGGCGCAGCGACCTGAGCCTGTCGCGCACGCGCGGCGCCGGCACCAGCATCGGTCTGGGCGAAGACCTGCAGGCGCATCTGCGCGCGACCTATCGCAGCGCATTCGCGCGCCTGGACCGCGAGGGGCAGATCGATCGTGCGGTGTTCGTCCTGGCCGAATTGCTCAATGCGCGCCATGAGGCGCTCGACTATCTGGTCAAGCACGCCCGTTACACACAGGCCGCAGAGCTGGCGCTGGGCTGGGACATGCCGGCGGCGATGATCATCCGGCTGCTGATGCTGGCCGGCGACCATGCACGTGCCGTGCAGGTCGCGCGCCGCGATGGCGCCTTCGCCGCGGCAATCCAGCTGCTGCACGGCACCGACCGCGCACTGGCCGACGCGCTGCGGCTGGAATGGGGCCAGGCACTGGTGCAGGCCGGCGACTGGCTGGCCGCCGTGGACGCGGTGTGGCCATTGCACGCGGCGCGCAACCAGGCCGCGCAGTGGCTGCTGGCCGCCGAACAGGCCGGCAGCACGCTGCGCGCACGCGCCCTGGTCAAGCGCGCGCAGCTGTTGCCGGACACGCTGGAACACTATGCCGAGCGCATCGCCGCGCTTGCAGACCCCACCGCCGACGCCGCACCGCGCAGTGAAATAGCAGCGGCGCTGCTGGTGGATGCTTCCCCCAACCGCTCGCTGCAACAGCTGGCGCGGCAGCTGCTGCCGGCGATCGCCGCCGATCATGCGTTCGCACGCAACAGCCTGTCCGTCGGCGATCTGACCACGCTGTTGAAACTGGCCAAGGACCCTCTGCTCAGCGCCGATATCCCAGCCTTCAAACCACGCGCCGCGACCAGCCAATCCAGGCTATGGGAAGGCGCCACCACCGTGCACCTGCAGGCACCGCAGGCCGGCCTGGCGGCCATCCACGACGTGGCCGCACTCCCGGATCGCCGCTATCTGCTGGCCTTGGGCGAAGCCGGTGCGGCGGTGGTGGACACGCACGGGCGCCTGCTGCGGCGCTACCCGGCGCCTGCATTCGGAGTCGTCATCGCCGATAGCGGACAGGTCGCCCTGGCAATCGCCCCCCGCGAGCGCGTGTCCACCGTCCATCGGCTGGATCTGATCACCCACGCGGTGCGCGACCTGGGCCAGATCGCGCTGCAATACGCCGCGCCCAGCTACAGCGGAATCGGCTGGAGCATCGTGGTCGACAACCGGCTGCTGGTCGTCGATACCGACAAGGATCTGCACAGCGTGCTGTGGCATGTCGGCGACCTGCCCGGCCCGGTGATTGCGGCGGGATTCTTCAGCGATTGCGAGGTGTATCTGGTGCAGGCCCGCGAGCAGCTGGAGGACTGGACCTACAGCCTGCCCGAGCGACGCCTCAAGGCGCGCGATCCCCTGCGCGTGGACCCGCAAACGCCCGTGCTCGCGCATCGGCTCGGCAGCGTGCAGCAAGCGGAGGTGCGCACCGATCCCGATGGCGACATCTGCCTGCACTACCAGCACCTCGGCAACGCCCGTCAGTGCCGGTTGCATCACCGCGGCGACGCATCCGGCGCGCCGGATGGATCGAGCGTGGTGGCGCTTGAACGGGGATTCCTGGTTGGCCTGCATTGGCCGCACGGCGCGCGCTATTTCCTGGTGCGCCACCATGACGGCGGCATCGTGGCGTCGCTGGACTGGCCTGCGGGCATCGCGGTCAAGGTGCGCGAGCAGCCCGGCCACCTGCTGCTGCATGACGCGCACGGCCGCCTGCTGGATCTGCAGACCGACCGCTCGCTGACCCACGCCCTGTCCTTCCTCGGCTAGCGCGCAAGATCCCAAGACGCCATGCGGATGCACGCCGCTGGGGGCCTGGCGGCACCAACGTCGCGGCGGTGCCCGCTCCGCTCAGGTCGGGGTATCGACCTCATCCCAGTCGGCGTCTTCGAAATGCAGCAGCCAGTTGAGCGCGTAATGGCGCTCGTACACCACCCCGGGCACGAGGCCGGCCGGCGGTGCCTGCTGGGTGTGACCGGCCTGGCGCACGGCCCAGTGCAGGCGCAGATGCAGGTCCAACGCATCCAGCAGTTCGGGCAGCGGCCGCAGCCTTAGCGACGTGCGTGCGGGCGCCTGCGCTTGGTCCAGCGCGCGTTGCGCGGCCAGCGGCACGTCGCACAGGGCGGTCGGTTGCGGCAAGGTGTCGGCCAGGCCCAGCGCCCACTGCAGCACGGCCAAGCTTTCGTAACGCCAGCCGAAGTTGGCCAGCATCTGCTGTTCTGGTTGCGCTTGGGCGAAGAACGCGCGCTCCTGCGGCGACAGCGCAGCCGTCACGCCGGGCAACCGTGCCTCCACCTCGTGCAACGCCGGTGGCGCATCGCCGGCGGCCAGCATCTCCGCACGCAAGGCCACCGCAAACAACGCCAGCATCCGTTGCCTCACCGCCGCCGCGTCGCGCACCCGCGCTTCGGCCTCGCCGGCCACCGGCGGCAAGCTCGGCGGTACGCCGATGCCCTGCGCGCTCAGCTGCGCCAGGTGATGCGCCCGCCGCTCGCGCGCATCCGGCGGGTACGGCACCTGCGCTTGGTCATCGAGCGCGGGCTCGCCCTGGCTGATCAGCACACGCCCCTGCGGGTCGCGCACGCTGCCATCGGCCAGAAAACACACCGCATTGGCCTGCTCGGCCCATTGCGCCAGATCGCCGAATGCGCTGTCGTCGACCTCGAAGCTGAAGTGCTGCCGCACCCGCTGCACATGCCGCATCAGGTGATACCGCGACTGGGTCATCTGCCCGTCGCCCGCCTGATTCACGTAGCCGACAAAACCGTGCAGGTGATTGGTCAGTTCCGGATCGGCATGGTCGCGGTGCTGCACGGCGGCGTGCGGCAGAAAGTCCGGCCATCGCGGTTCGCGCAACGTGGAATAGGCATTGACCAGCAGCGGCATGCGGGTGTCCTTCTTCGAAGTGGCTGACAAGCGTAGCGAGTCCTCGTCAGATGGATGTGGACGGCGTGGCGCAACCGTGTCCGAGGATGCCTGGCGGTTCCGATACCGACCGCACATCGTCGAACGCGAGGCGCTTGTCTTGCTGACCGCGCCTAGCCCGGAGACGGGCCGGCGCTCGCCCGGCCATCCATGCCGCGCAGATCGATCGTGTAATACAGCACCGGGGCGTCATCCGAACTCAGCACCCGCACCCCTTGCCGGTGCAGCCCAAGCTTTTCCAAGGCGCGGATCGAATCGGGATTGTCCGGCGAGACGATCGCGCACACGTGCGACAGCCCCAGCACGTCGCGCGCGTAGTCCAGCACCGCACGCCCGGCCTCGGTCACATAGCCCTTGCCGCGATGCTCCGGCAGCAGTGCAAAACCGATATGCGGCACCGGCAAGGTATCGCGGCACAACAGCCCCAGCGTGCCTGCAAACGCGCCCTGCTCGCGCGTTTCCACCGCCCAGTGCGCGAAGCCGTATGTTTCGTGATGCGCCTGCGCCCAGTCGCGCAGATGATCACGCGCCTGCTCACGCGTGCGGATGCCGCGATCGTTGATACCGGCGATAAAACCAGGGTCGTTCACCAATACCAGCACCGCATCGGCATCGCGCTCGGGATCGAGCAGGCGCAGGCGCAAACGAGGAGTTTCGATCACCACAGTCACGGCGCACTCCGGCAGCAGGGAGAACCAGACTGCCGCGCAGAGGCGCGACTGGCAAGCCGGCTGACGCGCGATGCAGGCAGGTGCGATAGCGCGATCATCCAGTGGAGCAGCGCCACGTTGCGCAAGGGCGGTACTAGACGTCTCGGCAACGGTCACCGCACATGCGGCCTGCGGTCACGCACGGCAGATGGAAACCCCATCGATGCCGCGCTGCCATTGCAGGACGGCGCGCTGCAGACACTTACGGCGGCTGCAGCGCAGGCGCGTTGACGCACAGCGCACACCTGCAACGGTTGCCACAGCATCCCCCGAAAGGCCGTGGGTACGGGATCGTCGTGGCGGGCAGCCACGTCGCATCAACCGCCGACCGCACCGTCCCGAGAGAGAACGAGCGCGGCCGTTTCGTTTGCGCGCTTAGAGCGGCTGACAAAACGTAGCGAGCAGTTGTCAGGTGGGTGCGGACGACGCGCAGGAACCGGAGTGTACGAGTGGTACATGCCGATTCCGAGCACCGGCCACGCCCGCCTGGCGGCTGCACAGTAGTTTTGGTAGCCGCTCTTAGTCGAACAATGCCTGGATCGCCGCCAGCCCGGCACTGGCGCGCTCCTTCTTGCGCTCGGCATCGGCCACCGGGTCGGCGCCATCGCGCTGCAATTCTTCGGCCGGAATCTCGTCGAAGAACCGGCTCGGCTTGAGCCGCACATGCTCGCCGAACTTGCGCGTCAACTTGCTGTGGCTCATCCACAGCTGCTCCTTGGCACGGGTGATGCCCACATACAGCAGGCGGCGTTCTTCCTGCAGATTGCCTTCTTCCAGGCTCACTTCATGCGGCAGCACGCCGTCTTCGCAGCCGACGATGAACACATAGCGGAACTCCAGGCCCTTGGATGCATGCATGGTCATCATGCGCACCTGGTTGCCGCCATCGTCCTTGTCGTTGCGCGACAGCAGCGCCAGCTGCGCGGCCAGATCGCTGGCACTGGCGCCACGCGGGCCGCCTTCGAACCACTCGGCCAATTCGTCCAGATTGCGCTTGCGCCGCTGGAAGCCGGTTTCGTCCTTGGACTGATTGCGCAGGTCGTTGAGCAGGCCGGATTTTTCGGCCAGGGTGCGCACCAGTTCACCAGCCGGCATCGTGGCCGAATGCTCGCGCATGTCGCGCAGGATATCGGTGAACGCACTCAGGCCATTGGCCGCACGCGGCGGCAGATGCTGCAACGCGCCCATCGATTCGGCCGCGCGCGACATCGGCACCGACTTCGCACTGGCCAGCTCGGCCAACCGCGCCAACGAGGTCGCACCCACTTCGCGCTTGGGCGATTGCACTGCGCGCAGGAACGCCGCGTCATCTTCGGGATTGACGATCAGCCGCAGCCACGACAGCACATCCTTGACTTCCTGCCGCTCCAGAAACGCGGTGCCACCGGTCAGGTGATACGGCACGCGCAGCAGTTGCAGCGCCTTCTCCAACGGCCGCGACTGGAAGTTGCCGCGGAACAGGATGCAGAAATCGCTCCACGGCACCTGCTTGGCGGTACCCAGGAACGAGATCTCGGCAGCAACCTTTTCGGCCTCGTGTTCGCTGTCGCGGCATTCCCACACCCGGATGCGTTCGCCGTCGGCCTGATCGCTCCACAAGGTCTTCAAGTGCTCGTGCGGGTTGTGCGCGATCAAGGCATTGGCCGCGCGCAGCACGCGGTTGGAGCAGCGGTAGTTCTGCTCCAGCTTGATGATTTCCAGCGCCGGGTAGTCGCGCCCCATCTGCTGCAGGTTTTCCGGATTGGCGCCGCGCCAGGCGTAGATGCTCTGGTCGTCGTCGCCCACGCAGGTGAAGTTGCCGCGCGGGCCGGCCAGCATTTTCAACAAGCGGTACTGCGCATCGTTGGTGTCCTGGCACTCGTCCACCAGCAGGTAGCCGATGCGCTCGCGCCAGCCCATCACGATCTCTTCGTTGGCTTCCAGGATCTGTACCGGCAGGCGGATCAGGTCGTCGAAGTCCACCGCGTTGAAGGTGGTCAGCCGCGCCTGGTAGCGCTCGTACAGGCTGGCCGCTTCCTTCTCGCGGTTGCTGCGCGCTGCGGCCATCGCCTGTTCCGGCGACAGACCGGCGTTCTTGGCGCGCGAGATCAGGTTCTTGGCATCTTCGATCGCATCGGGCTTGGCGCCATGCATCAGGTCCTTGATCTGCGCGGCGGCATCGTCGGAATCGAAGATCGAGAAGCCGCGCTTCAACCCGGCCGCAGCGTGCTCGATCTGCAGGAACTTCAGCCCCAGCGCATGGAAGGTGCAGATGGTCAGGCCTTCGGCGCCATCGCCACGGATGCGCTTGGCCACACGCTCGCGCATTTCCTTGGCCGACTTGTTGGTGAAGGTGATCGCGGCGATGCGCTTGGCCGGATAGCGGCCGGTGGCGATCAGGTGCGCGATCTTTTCCACGATCACGCGCGTCTTGCCGCTGCCGGCACCGGCCAGTACCAACAAGGGACCTTCGCAGTGCAGCACTGCGGCGCTTTGCGGGGGATTGAGACCGTGCATAGAGGCTTCCAACAGAGCAGGCCATTGTACCGGCGCCGCCTGCGGCTGGCCGGCGCGCCGGATTCAGCTCGGCTGCTGCGCCGGCATGGTGCACCAGATGGACAGGTTCGGCAGCGCGGCAGCAGCACCCGCCGCCGGCCGGTAGCCGGCGGCACCGCTCACCCGCAGCCCGCTGCATGCCGCCGCCCGGCCCGGTAAAATCGCCCGATGGCCAAGCTCTATTTCTATTATTCGGCGATGAATGCCGGCAAGACCACCACCTTGCTGCAGTCGGCGCACAACTACCGCGAACGCGGCATGCGCACGCTGATCCTGACGCCCAAACTCGACCATCGCGCCGGCAGCGGCGTGGTCGCATCGCGGATCGGCCTACGCGCAGACGGGCGCGCGTTCGATCGCGACACCGAACTGCAGCAGCTGGTCGAGCGCGACATCGCAGCCCAGGGCGCCCTGCATTGCGTCCTGGTGGACGAGGCGCAGTTCCTCGGCCGCGCGCAGGTCTGGCAGTTGAGCGAGGTGGTCGACCGGCTGCGCATCCCGGTGCTGTGCTACGGCCTGCGGACGGATTTTCGCGGCGAGCTGTTCGAAGGCAGCCAGTTCCTGCTGGCCTGGGCCGACGAGCTGGAGGAGATCAAGACCATCTGCCACAGCGGCAGCAAGGCCACCATGACCGTGCGCGTGGACGCGCAAGGGCATGCGGTGCAGGACGGCCCGCAGGTGGAGATCGGCGGCAACGAGCGCTACGTGTCGGTCAGCCGCCCCGAGTTCAAGAAGATCATGCGCGGCGAAGGCCGCATCGACCCATTGCAGATCGCGCTGCCGCTGCCACCTGCGGGCTCGTAACGCTCTACTGCATCGCCCTGATTGAACGGCAGCGCGCCGCTGACAATGTCGCCCGCGGCGGGCAATGCCCATCGTCGACGAGACCGACCATCGACATGTCGACCGACCAGGGTGGCATCGTCATGCCGAAGCCATTGCGTACTCGACCAGGCGTTGACCACGCGCAGATATGGCCTTCATGCAGCGGCCATCAGCGGCCGTTGCCCGATCCCGCCAGATGGTAACGATGCGCAGGTCGCAACACGCCACTTCTTGAATGACTGGACGTTTCCGCGCGGGGTATTTGCTCGCCCTTGGACAGGTAACCGGCGCGGTAAGTAGCTGAAGAATTCAGCCCGAATGCCGTTCCCTCGCTACCCCCGGTATGCTCGTGTATTACGCCGCTAAACCCTTGCAGGCAGTTGATCGCCGTTGTATTTCCGCCACGCAGCAACAAGCGTATCGTTGCCGTGTCGTTGCAGCGATGCGCATGCAACCAGGCGCAACCACAGTCCTGTAAACTGGCGACCATCCACTTGTCGGGAGGCAATTCATGAGTCCGCTTCCTCCCGAATTACGCGCAGACATCGCGCGTGTTGGCCGGCTATCGTCGGTTCCCGATGTCCTGACCATTCTCACCCGCCTGACCGATATGCGCTTTGCCGCCGTCGCGCGGGTGACCGACACGCGCTGGATCACCTGCCAGGTGCAGGATGATCTTTCCTTCGGACTGGCGCCCGGCGACGAACTGCCGCTGGTGACCACCTTCTGCGACAGCGTGCGCACCCAGGGCAATGCGATCTGGTTCGGCCATGCCTCCGAGCATCCGGTCTTCCGCGACCACCCCACGCCGCGGATGTACGGCTTCGAAAGCTATGTCTCGGTGCCGATCAAGTTCGACGATGGCAGCGTGTTCGGCACCTTGTGCGCGCTGGACCCGTTGCCGCGCGTCATGGATGCGCCGATGGTGGAAAAGGTCGAGCTGCTGGCGCAGCTGCTGGCCGCGCAGATCCAGGCCGAGCAGCGTGCCGAAGAGAGCGCACAGGAGTCGCGGCGCGCACGCAGCGAACTGGGCCGCGCCGGCGCCTCGGCACGGCTGCGCGAGGAATTCATCGGCATCCTCGGTCACGACCTGCGCAACCCGCTGCAATCGATGCATGCCGTGGTGGACGCGCTATCCATCGACCCGCTCAACCAGCGCCAGGGCGCGTCGATACGCTCGATGCAGCGCAGCCTGCGCCGCATGGAAGAACTGATCGATTTCGCCTGCGATTTCGCCCGCGGTATCGAGCGCGACTGGCTGCAGCTGGACTACGGCAACGGCAGCGATCTGCTCGATGCGCTGTCGCAGGTGGTCGACGAAACCCGCGCCGCCTATCCCAACCAGGTGCTGTCCACGCACGTGGCCATCGACGAGCCCGTGCACGGCGATGCGGTGCGTCTGGCGCAGATGTTCGGCAGCATGATGATCAACGCCGTGGTACAGGGGCAGCAGAGTTCGTTGATCAAGGCGATCGCGATCACCGAACAGGGGCGCCTGCGCATTGAGGTCTGCAATCTGGACGGCATCGAGCCGCGACGGCTGGATGTGCTGCACGCCTCCACGCACGTGCATACCGCCGGCCGGGCCCTGCCGGAAGTGGATCTGGGCCTGCACATGGCCGCACAGATCGCACAGGCGCATCAAGGCGAGCTGCACATCACCAGCGGCAAGAACGGCACCTGCTTCCGCGTGGAGCTGGCGTGCACCCGGCCACGTGCGCGCATGCACCTGGTCAGCGGCAGCACGTCGGCCTGAGCGCGCCGCCCCGGCGATGGCGCGGCGCCCACTCCCACCGCACGCTCAGTAGATCTTGCGCTCGCTCGCCGGCGGCGGGGTCCATTGGTAGAGCCAGGTTTCGGTCAGCGGCTTGCCGTTGGCGCGCAGGTACAGGCGAACGTCGATCTGCTGCATGCTGTCATCCGGCGGTACCAGGTCGAACATCGCCCGATAGCCCTTGAGCTCATGCAGCGGACGCGCCGACACGATCTCGGTGCTGCCACGCGACACCTGAATCACCGCCTCGACCTTGGTCTTGGCGTCCTTCACCAACGCAGGCAGGTCGCCGCCGGCAAAGTCCACCGCAAAGCGCCAGGAAAAATGGCTGCGCTTCTGCCCGACGATGCCGCCCAAGCCGGTACGGGTGGCGACGCAGTGCGCCAGTGGCGAGCTGGCCGGCGGCTGCGCGCCCCAGTACAACCGGTAGCCCATCAACAGCTCCTGCCCCGGCTGCGGCTTGGCCTGCGGATTCCAGAACGCCACGATGTTGTCGAAGGTCTCGTCCACGGTCGGGATCTCGACCAACTGCACCGCCCCCTTGCCCCAACCGCTCTTGGGTTCCACCCACAGGCACGGGCGCTTCTCGTAGAACACGCCGTCATCCTGGTAGTGGTCGAAATTGCGGTCGCGCTGCAGCAGCCCGAACCCACGCGGGTTCTCATCGACAAACATGTTGAAGCGCAGCTGCGGCGGGTTGCACAGCGGCCGCCAGATCCATTCGCCACCGCCGGTCCACATCGCCAGCCCGTCGGTATCGTGGATCTCCGGGCGCCAGTCCCAATCCATGCGGCTGTCGTTCTCGCCAACCTGGTACATGCTGGTGCACGGGCCGATGCCGAGCCGTTCGATGGCCTTGCGCGGGTACAGCGCGCTGTCGATATCCATCACCAGCACCTCGCCATTGGTGATGGCAAAGCGGTAGGCGCCGGCGACACTGGGCGAATCCAGCAGGCCGTAGACCACCACGGTGTCCGAGTCGTCGGCCGGTTGTTCCAGGTAGTAGGCGATGAAGTCCGGAAATTCTTCCGGTCCACCGGTGCCGGTGTCGATCGCCAGCCCGCGCGCCGACTGCCCGTACTGGCCTTCCTTGCCCACTGCACGGAAATAGCTCGCGCCCAGGAACGCCGCAAAGTCGCGGTCGGTGTCCTTGCGCGTGTTGAGCCGGAAGCCGGCAAAGCCCAGCTCCTTGGGCAGCTGCTTGCCGCCCAGACCGCTGCTGCCGTAATCGAACGCAGCCGGGTCGTAGGCCAGCTGCTGCGCCTTGCCATCGACGATGTCGTAGATGTGCACCGGGGTATGAAAGTACAGCCCCAGGTGGAAGAACTTCGCCTGGAACTTGCCGTTGCCGTCGGCCCACAATGCGTGGTCCTGCCGATAGCGGATCGACTGATACTGATCCCAATTCAATGCTTCCAGCGGGCCTGGCAGCACCTGCTTGTGGCTTTTGTAAGGTGCTTTGGCCAGCGCACGCGCCTGTCCCTTGAGCCATGCGTAATCGAACGGTTGCGGCTGCCCGAGCCGACGCAGCCCCACCGCCTTGGCAGCCAACGCCCACTGCGGCAATGCCGGCAAACCGAGCGCGGCCAAGGCGGAAGCGGCATTCTTCAGGAAGTGGCGTCGTTGCATGCGCATCGGTCTGATCGGGGAATGGCGCCATCATAGCCACAGCCCGGCGCGGACGCGCGCGTGCGGAGCTAAGGCGCTGCCGATCCAGCTTCGCAGGCATTGTCCAATGCCAGCTCTTTCGCCTTGCTGCACAGGAATCGCCGCTGCGCCTGCGCATCGTCCGGCCCGCGGTACGGCAGCAACGTCCACTGCTCCTGTGCCTGCATCTGCGCGCCCGGCGCGAGCTGGCGATACGGCGCGTGCACTTCCATCTCCAGCAAGCCCTGTTCGGGATGCAGGGGCGGTGCATCCAGATACAACTCCACCTGTCCTTGTTCCGGATGGATCGCAGCCAATGGCTGATGCGCAAAGCGGATCACCAGCACCTGCGCACCAACGAAGCCCGCCATCCAGCCTGCCGAAGGCTGCAGCAACACCTTGCCGCGCTGGACCATGCCGTCATCGCGCACGTCGGCACGCAACGCCAGCACACCCGCATGGTGGCCGAATGCGGGCGGCACCGTCCCTGGCTCGCTGGGCGGTTGCACCCGAACAGCGCCGGCATCGGCCACCGGTACAAACACCCGCGTACTCGCCGCAACGCGCGTGTTGAACCACAGATCCCAGGCGATCGGCTCCTTGCGGATGTTGCGCGCCGTGGCCTGCAGCTCCACCGTGTCGGCGCGCACCGTGGACAGCGCGATGCGCTTGCTCAGCTGCACGCCAGTCACCGGGCTGGGCACGCCTTGCAGACGTATCTCGGTCGGTCCATGCATCAGCGCACGCGTGGTGGCCAACGACAGGTACGGATCCGGCGGCCACACCGCGGCGGCGGCCTTGCGCTCAAGATTGACCTGCTGATGCAACCACCACTGACGCTGCGGCCCCACCCAGACGTCGTGACCGAGATACGGAATATCGCCCGCATTGGCAGACACCGTTGGCGAGGGTTGGCGATCCACTGCCGCTCCGATCTTCAGCACGCTGGGCTGTCCGGGCAGGTTGAAGGACAGCACTCGCCCCCCGAATGCCGGAGTGGCGCTGAGCTCCACCGCATCGTTACGCAACTGGATGCGCGCTGCGGGCGCGAGGCCGGTTGTCGCGGTCTCATCCGCATACGCGTTGCAAAACAACAACAGCGCCAGTGCCCCACCAGCCGCCAGGGGAATGCAAAGAGGCCGTGAGATGGGCATGACGCAGTTCCAGAACGCAGGACGTATGGAGTGTGGCGTGGTCCGCCGGTGGACACTAGCAGTGCGCGCCTTTCTACCGCGAACGTCGCGCCAGTGATCGCCTGGCCTGCGGCTCATCCGTAAGGCAGCATCTCGATCGAACAGATCTACTTGGTTTGGAGGGCAGCCAGAACGGCTTGAAGCATTCTGCCATGCCTCAGCGTTGGCAATTGCCGCACCACACCGTCGCGCGCTGTCCGATCGTTGCGTGTTTCAAGGTCCGCCCGCACTGCTTGCAAGGCTCGCCCTCGCGGCCGTAGACCGTCAGTTCCTGCTCGAAATAGCCGGGCGCGCCGTCCGGACTGATGAAGTCGCGCAACGTCGTGCCGCCACGCTGGATTGCATAACCCAAGATCTCCTTTACCGCGGTCGCCAGGCTCCGGTAACGCGCAAGCGACACTTTTCCAGCCTCGCGCAGCGGGCTGATTCCCGCGCGATGCAGGCTCTCGGCTGCGTAGATGTTACCGACGCCAACAACCACTGCCTGATCCATCAGAAAGGTCTTGACCGCAGCACGACGGCCGCGCGACAGCGCATAAAGATAATCACCAGTAAATGCTTCCGATAATGGCTCCGGACCCAACGCCGCAAGCAATTCGTGCACCTGTGTGTCGGATTGCCACAACAGGCAACCGAACCGGCGCGGGTCGTTGAAGCGCAGCACACGGCCGTTTTCCAGGCTGACATCCACATGATCATGTGCGCGCGGCAGGGTATCTCCGGGCAGCACACGCAGGCTCCCGGACATTCCCAGATGCAGCAAGGCGCTACCGCCGGCATCGGTATCCATCAACAAGTACTTTGCACGTCGACGGACCTGCGTGATGGTGGCTCCAGGGAGCAGGCGCTCGATCTGCTCGGCAATCGGCCAACGCAAGTCCGGCCGACGCAGAATGACCCCATGGATGCGCTGCCCGACCAGATGCGGCGCAAGTCCGCGCACGGTAGTTTCGACTTCGGGCAACTCTGGCATCGCGGCATCCAGAAACAGCCGGTCATGTCCCGGCACAGCAGCATATGGAGGTGTGCTCGCTGAAAAGCAATCGGCGCGTTCGGCTTTCTCACGTATCTGGCGTACGTGCTCATGGTTTGGCTTCCGCAGG
>NZ_JPLE01000300.1 GCF_001010415.1 Xanthomonas pisi DSM 18956 | reverse complement strand
CTCGTTTTGTCGACAACCGTATTATAACCTTAATTTCTTTTGAGAGGAATATGACGGTTGCTGTCATTATTTGGTTTAATAATGAGCATAAAAACGATTAGAAAGATGATGGCTGATATACTTAATTCAATCAGCGCGGCTTGAGATATAGATTGATCTTCATGATACTGCTTTTGCATTTCCGCTTTCTTCTGAGCGCAAACTTCAGGTGATATATAATCGCCTTTTGAGTTGCCATAATAAATCTCGCCATTCTCAGAAATAAGTCTGCCGCAAATATCCGTTTCAGCCTTTGCACTT
>NZ_JPLE01000299.1 GCF_001010415.1 Xanthomonas pisi DSM 18956 | reverse complement strand
GTCGGGCGGCGGGGGGGGGGCGGGGGGGGGGGGGGGGGGGGGGGGGGGGGCGGGGGGGGGGGGCGCGGGCCGGGGGGGGGGGGGGGTGGGGGCCCGGCGGGGGGCGCTATTCCGCCCCTGCGGGGCCCCTTCCCCCGCCAGCGGGAGAAGGACGTGATATCCGCTCATGCGTGCGCATCTCTCGCTCGTGCGTCTCTCGCTCGCGCGTCTCTCGCGTGCGCTTCTCTCGCTCGCGCGGCATCTTTCCGCACCGAATGTCCTTCTCCCGCTGGCGGGAGAAGGTGCCCCGCCGGGGCGGATGCGGGCCCCCCCCAGGGCCAGCACCCGCCCTCGCCCATGGCACGCATCACCCCCCCCCGCCCCACCCCCCCCCCCCCCCCTACCACTG
>NZ_JPLE01000298.1 GCF_001010415.1 Xanthomonas pisi DSM 18956 | reverse complement strand
CTTCCGTACGGGGCCATTTCTGTTAATCCACTCCCACTTTTTTGTTGTACTCGCGGTTAAACCGATCCACGGCAATTTTCATATCCCGCTCTACCGATTTCACCATCGCCGACTGTTGCGCCAGACTGAGAGTACTGTCGGCGTAAATGGCATCACGCTGTTTACGCAAATCCTTCAGTCTCTTCCGGGTATCCTGCATAAGCCCGTTCATCGACAATTTTCCGTTGTTCTCGTCAATGAACGCCGTTCTTTCTGCACCGGTCAGACTCTTCAGCTCTGCGTGATACTGCGCAATCTCTGTCATCCGGTCGTACATCTTCTGCTGGTCTGCATACGGCATCACCTCCCCCGAAATTTTCCCCAGGAAGGGCACCTGCTGTTCCGGTATATCAATACCATTCAGCGATTTCACCGCCGCATCCGT
>NZ_JPLE01000297.1 GCF_001010415.1 Xanthomonas pisi DSM 18956 | reverse complement strand
CAGTAATAGAGCGCGGCATTGCATACATAAAAGAAACTTCTGCCAGCGTCACTGGCGTCGCTACAAAGGTGATGAATGGTATCAAGGGGATGTTCTGATGGACTTCGTTTCGATTCTGCTTTCTGGTCAATCTTTGACCATAACGAATGAGTCAACAGGTCTTCCTGTCTGGACAAGGCTTTCACCTGTTTCTGCAGAAATAACATCCCCAGCAGAAACAACTCAATTCCCTCTTGCTGGTACAGCCATGCAGGTTGTCGAAGTATCAAGCACGTCATCAGTAAGCAATTTACAGGCGGCAAAGGTTGTAATGCCAGCCCATATGGCGTTAAACGTAAT
>NZ_JPLE01000296.1 GCF_001010415.1 Xanthomonas pisi DSM 18956 | reverse complement strand
CCGCAAGGTGCACCAGTTACTCCAGTACTTAGCGGTAGCGGAGCGGAAGCACCAAAGGGCAGCTATGCACCAGTACAAGGCCAATCGCGCCAAACGGTGCAATACAGGCAATTGCAAGAAGCCATTGCAGGATACCTGAACGTACCAGTTGAGCAGTTGATGCAGGGACAAGTCAACAAAGGTGATATTGACTTTGCTCAAACTTACCTTAAGCTTGGAACGCAAAGGGATTATATTAAAAATATGCAGCTGGCTTCAACTCCAGGTGTAAGACCGAACATTCAAGCCGAAGCGATGAAAAACGCTCGTCTTGCTGCATTCCAACTTGAAGCATTCCAGAAATATGGCGGCGACCT
>NZ_JPLE01000295.1 GCF_001010415.1 Xanthomonas pisi DSM 18956 | reverse complement strand
CCGTTTCACCGCGGTGCTCTTTATGTGGGTAACCATAGGGGCGAACCGTATGTTCCAACGGATCCCATTGTTGAGGGGATGGGGCTTGCTTGGTCTCCCCAATTTAGTAAGTTAAAACGACGATTTGCCAAAGGCGTTACGGAAATCATAATACCTTCTGCTGGTGGTGAGCAAACAATGACTTGTCTTTCTCTGCGTAAGCTGGCTGCCTGGCTTCAGACCATCAACTCAAACAAAGTTAAACCTGAAATCCGCGACAAGGTAATCCAGTATCAGGAAGAGTGCGACGATGTTCTCTATGAATACTGGACGAAGGGGGTTGTCGTTAATCCCCGTCGAATGAGTGTGATGGAAGAACTCAATCAGGCTTGCGCTGACATGAAACGGGATAAAAACATTGCCAGTGTGTTTGCTACCGGGCTGAATGAGTGGAAACAGGTTAAAGC
>NZ_JPLE01000030.1 GCF_001010415.1 Xanthomonas pisi DSM 18956 | reverse complement strand
ATTCGGGATTCGGGATTCGGGATTCGGGATTCGGGATTCGGGATTCGGGATTCGGGATTCGGGATTCGGGATTCGGGATTCGGGATTCGGGAATCGGGAATCGGGAATCGGGAATCGGGAATCGGGAATCGGAGTTGTGCTTGGCTGTAAGTGGTGGTGCAAGGGATGCCGCGGTTTTGGCTTGGTCTCTTGCCACTGAGCCCGGTCGGGGTCTTCAGCCTTGATCGTTTGCTACGCCGCCTACTGCTCGGCTGGGCTGCAGCGCACCACAGGCGATACCGGAACCTCGGTGCTGCGCCCGGGTTGCCACCCCAACTGCGGTGAATGCGTTGCTGCCGCGGTCTGCCTGCCGGGCTTCGTATCAGCCCGGCGGGCAGCAGGATTGTCCCGCCGCCGGATCCGGTTATCCCGCGCAAACGGGGCTTGCAAAGGCAAAACCACGCCGCCATCCGTGAATGTATGACAACGCATTCCCTCGCCCCCGATCCCACCACTCAGAGCCGCCTGGACCGCTCGCGGGTGCTGCGTGCCTTCAACATCAGCCTGGCTGCCGTGTTGCTGCTGGTGGCGGTATTCACCGCGCAGGGCATGTTCGACTGGCGCGCCTGGGCGGTCGCGCCACTCCAGGCGGACGGCCTGATCGGCATCCTGACCGCGCCGCTGTTGCACGGTTCGCTCGCGCACCTGGGCGCCAATGCGGCGGCGCTGCTGATCCTGGGCACGCTGGCGGGCAGCGTGTATCCGCGCGCCACCGCCATGGCATTGCCGTTGCTGTGGCTGGGCTCGGGATTGGGGGCGTGGTTGTTGGGCGAGCCTGGCAGCCGCCACCTGGGCGCCAGCGGCGTCACCCACGGCCTGATGTTCCTGGTGTTCGTGCTGGGCCTGCTGCGGCGCGACCGCCCGGCGATCGCCACCAGCATGATCGCCTTCCTGTTCTACGGCGGCATGTTGGTGACCATCCTGCCGCATGAAGCCGGCGTGTCCTGGCAATCGCATCTGGGTGGCGCAGTGGCCGGCCTGATCGCCGCGCTGCTGTTGCGCCTGCGCGACCCGCAGCAGGCCGGGCCGCGCTACAGCTGGGAAGACGAGGACGAAGACGCTGCCTGGGAAGTGAGCAACCCCGAACACGCGATGCTGGAACCGCCACCGCCGCGTCAGGTCCCGGTGCTCTGGCAACGCCAGGAAGACGGCTCGGAAAACGTGGTGCTGCACTTCCCGCCGCGCGAACGGCCACCTGGGACGTAGGAGCGCGCTTGCGCGCGATGGAGCGTTATCGGGAACGCTTCATCGCGCGCAAGCGCGCTCCTACAGACCGCAGATGCGTCCAACGTTTAACGCGTTGCACGCCCGCTCAACGCGCGCCGCGCCAGGCCCGGATCATCGGCGAAGAACGCATCGATGCCAGTGTCCAGATAGGTCTTGAGTTCGGCCAACGCACCTGCGTCGTTCCGCTCGGTGACCGGGCCGCTACTGCGGTTTTCCGCGGCCAGGAAATAATTCTCCGGACGGAACGTATACGGCTGCACCTGCAATCCGGCCGCATGCGCATCGCGCACCAGGCGGCTTGGCTGGCCCAGCCGCTGCTGCGCGTCCAGCGGAATGATGGCGCGGATGTCCGGCCCGATCGCATCGGCGTAGGTGGCAACCCGCTTGAGTCCCGCGGGGGTCATCAGGTCCGCATATGTCCCCGGCGCATCGCCCTTGCCTGCATCCGGCAGCGGCATCTGCGCTCCACCCAGCAACTGCAGCAGACGGATGTTGCCTTGCCGCCCGATCTTGCCGCGCAGGTAGCGCAGGTTGCCGGTCTCGAACGACTGGATCACCACCGGTGCGCTACGTGTGTATGCATGCGCCTGCAAGGTGGCCAAGACCTTGTCTTCCATCGGCAAGCCCAGCGCACTGAAATAGCTCGGATGCTTGATCTCCGGAATCAGCCCGATCGTGCGCCCGGTCGCTGCCGATTCTGCCGCGACGAAATCGATGATCTCGTCGAAGGTGACGATCTGAAACTGCCCGTCCCAACGCGTGCCACGCAACTGCGGCAATCGCTCGCGCGCGCGCAGCGTCTTCAATTCGCCCAAGGTGAAGTCTTCGGTGTACCAGCCTTCCATCGATTGACCATCGACGGTCTTGCGGGTCTTGCGCGCGGCAAATTCCGGATGGCTGGCCACATCGGTGGTGCCGCCGATCTCGTTCTCGTGGCGGGCGACCAGCACGCCATCCTTGGTCGACACCAGATCCGGTTCGACAAAATCCGCACCATCGACGATCGCCTTGGCATAGGAGGCCAAGGTGTGTTCCGGCCGCAGCGCACTGGCGCCACGGTGCGCAAAGATTTGCACCGTCTTTGCCAAAGGCGCCTCTGCCAATGCGGGCCCGCTCATGCCGACCATCATCGCCCCCAACACTAGAACACGGTGGAACTGCATGATGCATTTCTCCAACGAAAAAGCAGCCATCAACACCACGGTACAACCGCCAGGCGAGCGCGGCCGATGGTTGGTGCGGGATGTACGACGCGTACATCCCGCTTTCTCCGCATCGTCCGCACTCGCCTGACAACCACTCCTGAGTCTTACCAGCCACTCTAAAACCATCCACGTCGATCGCCACCGGAAATCAGTCAGCAGCCACAAGACAAGCTGTTACCAATCCCCAATCCCGACTCCCCAATCCCGTCCTCAGAACTTCGCATCCAAAGTCAAAAACACCTGCCGCGGCGCACTGGCGTGAAACGCCAGCTGCCGGCCGTTCGGATCGCTGTTGGCGAACGCGGTGAGGTTGGACGCGTAGCGCTTGTCGGTGAGGTTGGTGACATTGAGCGAAAGCTTGAGCGCCTGCAGCACGCCGACCTGGCCGAATTCGTAGCCGGCGCCGGCATCGAACGAGGTGTAGCCGCCAAAGCCCTGATCGTTGGTGTAGGTGTAGAAGCGCTCACCGGTGTACTTGCCGCGTAGATTGACGTTCCAGCCGGCGTAATTGAAGGCGATTTCGCTTGCGAACATGCGCTTGGGCGTATCCACCGTGGTCTTGCCGGCAGTGGGAATGGTCACGCCGTTCTGCACGTAATTGTCGTCGTAGGTGGAGCGGTTGATCGAGGCCGAGTTGTACCACTGCAGGTAGCTGGTCGGCTTCCAGATCACCGTCAATTCTCCGCCGCGGCTGCTCACCGAGCCCACGTTGAAGAAGCGCGTGGTGCAAGCCGGCGTGGTGCCCTGCTGGATGCTGGCGCAGGGATTGAGCGAGAGCAGCCGGTTGTCGAAGGTGACGTCGTAGCCGACCAGCGAGGCTTCGAAGTGATCGCGCACGAAGCGATAACCGGCCTCCATGGTGCGCGACTTCTCCGGCTCCAGCGCGCCCACGCTGGCATCGAACGAGGCCTGGGTCACCAGCAACGGACCACCGGCACCACCGCCCTGGAATGCGGCGATATTTTCCGCATAGGATGCAAACACTTCCTGGCCTTCGGCCAGCCGATAGCCCAGCCCGATCTGCGGCAGTACCGACTCGCTGGCCTTGATCGACCCGGTCGCCACCGGCGCTTCCACCGCGATGCCCGGCGTCTCGCGTGCGGTCATTTCGGTGCTCGGGCTCTTGATGCCCAGGTCCAGGCTCAGACGCTCATCGAGAAACTTGAAGTTGCCCTGCACATAGAACTGCCGCGTGGTGATCACGTAGTTCTGCGAGAACAGGCGGCGGTTGGGATTCTGCAGGAACTTGTCGTCGTCCACCGGCCCGGTGATCCAGTAGAAATTGCGCTCCACATCATGGTGATTGCGCTCGTACCACAGCCCGGCTTCCAGATGATGCGGGCCCAGATCCCACCCCAGCGAGGCGATGCCGCCGGTGCGGTTGATCCAGTAATTGGTGCTGCGGATCGAGATCGGCAAGGCCTGCGGCGTGCCCGGGTTGGACGCCTGCCCCGGCGACCACCAATGGCCTTGCCCCTTGTTCTCGTGGTGATACACCTGGGTATGCAGGCTGATCGCATCGTTGGGCTGGAAGTCCCCGGCCACGTAGAACAGATCGTCGTCGCGCAATGCGCGGCTCTGGTAATACGCATCGTCCACGTTATCCACGCCGCCGCTGAAGCCGCAGCGTGCGGCATTGCGCGTGGCCGGCGCGCAGTACGCCGCCGCCAGTGCGCGATTCCAGTCCGGCGCATACAGATTCCAGTCCCAACCCAGTCCGCGCGCCATGCCGCTCTTGGACAGATAGGAATAATCGGCCTGCGAGGTGCGCGAGGTGTCGGCGAACGCGGTCAGCTTGCCGCCATCGAACTGGTACACGCCCTTGGCATTGAACTGCCGCGTGGTGGTCGGCGATTCCGGACGCGCCCACATGTCCGCGGTGGCTTCGATGCCGGACAGGTATGCAGAAAATCCGTTGTAGTCGCCGGTATCCACGCGCAGGAAGGTGCGACGGTTGGCATCGGACCCCACCGTCTGCGACACCTGGCCGCCGAACACACTGGACGGGTCGGCCGAGTAGTACTGGATGGTGCCGCCGAGGTTGCTGGTCGATGCAGTGCCCAACGCACCGATGCCCGACGCCAGCTCCACGCCGCCGAAGTTTTCTGCGATCAATGCGCGGCTGATGTTGAGGCCGTTGTAGTTGCCGTAGGCGTTGTCGCCCAGCGGCAGACCGTCGAGCGTGTAGCCCAGACGCGTTCCGTTGAAGCCGCGCAGGCTGATCGTCTGCGACTCTTCATTGGCACCGAAGGCATCGTTGGATTGCACGTTGACGCCCGGCATCCGGTTGAGCAGCTTCTGGATGCTGGTGCCTGGCGGCAGCACCGGGATGTCCTGCTGGGTGATGCGCTGCACCTGGCGCGTTTCGCCCTGGCCAATCACCGACACCGCATCGAGTTGCTGCACGGTGGAGCCGGTATCGGCGGACACGTCGGCCGGCGTATCGGCAGCACGTGCGGCCGGCGACAGCACAAGCGCGGTGAACACGGCAGCACTTAACAGATGGGTCTTGGGCATGAGAGGCATGGGGGAAGAGTCAAAAGATGACGGCAAGCGTGCGACAGCTGTCTTGCGTCGATGCGACGCTCAGATGACAGTGCCGAGACAACTGCTACGTATCCCGCGCTGCGACTGCGTTGTGCTGGCATGCACGTGTCATCTGCACGTCGTAATCTGCGCGCTCTTCCAGTCGTGCTGCTTCGAGGAATCGTCATGGCCCACCGCATCGCTCGCCACTGCCAATGGACGCTGGCAAGCCTCGCCCTTGCCGCCTTGTTGATCGGCAGCGGCGTGGCCACTGCGCGGCAACCGGCCAAGCCGGCCGGTTCGGTGCTCGCCAGCGACGCGCAGGGCTACCTGGAAAAACAGCAGCTGCCCGACAGCCTGCAGTTGGTACCGCCCCCGCCGCAGGACGGCAGTGCCGCGCTCGCCAACGACGAGGCCATCGCCAAGGCCATGCTCGGACTGCGCGGCACACCGCGCTGGGACCTGGCCACGCGCGACGCGGTACTGAGCTTTCCCGACGCGGCCAGCCACTTCAGCTGCGCGCTCGGCGTGCAGATCGATCAGGCCAGCACACCGCATCTGCTGCGCCTGCTCGAACGCAGCATGCGCGACGCCAGCAGCAGCACCAGCGCCGCCAAGGCACGCTATCAGCGCCCACGCCCGTTCATGCGCAACGAACAGCCGATGTGCACCCCGGCCGACGATGCGGCCCTGCGCAAGAACGGTTCCTACCCGTCCGGCCACACCGCCATCGGCTGGGCCTGGGGCCTGATCCTGTCGGAAATCGCTCCCGCCCAACGCAACGCGTTACTGGCACGTGGCCGCGCCTTCGGCGATAGCCGCCTGGTGTGCAACGTGCACTGGCAAAGCGACGTCCTGCAGGGCCGCATCATGGGCGCGGCCACTGTCGCCGCGTTGCACGACAACCCGCAATTTCAACAGGATCTTGCTGCCGCGCGCAGGGAGATCGCAACGGCCAAGCCGGTCGCACCGGATGCATGCGCGGTGGAAACAAATGCCTTGCAGGCCGTGCTGCCAGAAGTGCTCTAGGCAGCAGCCAAGCCTGTTCTGCGAGCAGGCAGCTTCCATCCCGGCCTGGGCGCATCGTCTGGGCGCAGTGTTCTTGTTGAACTGGTGGGCCAGCGCCCATCAGGCACCATGCGGCCGACGCACGTGCGACAGCGATGTGGGCGCTCCGCGCGCCAGGAACGCTTGCAATAGCGCGCCAGCGATGATCGATGCGCCGCTGATTGATGGATCCGAGCAGCCGAGCCACGCAGGACCGGCATCAGGCCGGAACTGCCGTGGAGTTTGCTGCTGGCGCTCCCGTCGACTTGGACGCCGCTTCAAGACCGCATTCTCAACGTAGTGCTGATCCAGCCTGGTATCCCTGATCGGTGGACCCGCGCTGCCTGGTCACACAGGGTCGATCTGCGCGCATCGCTCGAGCAGGCGCGATGCCTGTTCCGCAACATCCGACGCAGCACGCCGGCGCTGGCCTCGTACCGCTTCGAGCGCCCGACCCCCTGCCTCAGCGGCACCGATCCAGCGTCGATGCACGACGGCCGAGTACTTCATTCCCATACAGCATCCGCACGTCCAGATCTCGGCCCAAAAGCACCGGATTTGCCAAAAATTGCCGGATGATGACATTTCCGTACATATTCGATTAATCTTCAGACAGGCTTCAGGAATGTGACATCCGTTCAGGTTGTCGCCAAGACGTCCTGAATCCCAGCTCCCCCTCGACTGCGCTTGCAGTCGAGTCCCACGTCTGCAGTGTTCGCGACCGAGTTCATCAGGAGAGAGGAATGACGCGTCCAGGGGTCCGTAGTTCGTTGTCCAGGAACATCAAGCGCAGCGCGCTGAGCTTGGCGCTAGGCATGTGTGTCATCGGAGGAGTACAGGCGCAGAGCGCGGTTGGCTCCATTTTCGGTAGTGGGCAGCCCGGCAGCACAATCGCCATCCAGAGCCCTCAGACGGGTGTGAGCCGTTCGGCCACCGCCGCTGCAGATGGCAGATTCACGTTCAGCCAACTCCCCCCGGGCAAATACATCGTGACCTCCAACGGGCTGACCCGAGAGGTGGAGGTCAAGGTCGGTAGCGGCGCGCAGGTATCGCTTGGTAGCGATGCCACCACGCTGGACCGGGTGGAGGTGGTGGGCGCGCAAGCGTTCAACCCCATCGACGTCTCCTCGGTGGAATCGACCACGGTGTTCACCGCTGAGCAGATGGTCTCGCTGCCGGTGGCCAGCGACGTGTCTTCGGTCGCGCTGCTCGCGCCTGGCGCGGTCCGGGGCGACAGCGGGCTCGGTGAAGGCAACCTTGCCTCGTTCGGCGGATCGTCGGTGGCCGAGAACGGCTATTACATCAATGGCTTCGACGTGACCAACATGCGCACGTTCCTGTCGTTCGCCAACCTGCCGTTTCAGAGCATTGGCCAGCTGCAGATCAAGACCGGCGGGTATGGCGCCGAGTACGGCCGCTCGCTGGGCGGCATCGTCAGCATCGTCACCAAAGCCGGCTCCAACGAGTGGCACTACGGCGGCAGCGTGGAATGGGCACCGGACTGGGGCGCGGCGGCAGGTAAAGACGTGCGCGAGCGTGACCCCGACGCATCAGACCCGCTGTACCAGTACCGCAGCGACGATCAGTTCGACAGCACCATCTACTCTGCCTATGCCAGCGGCCCACTCATCAAGGACCGCTTGTTCTTCTTTGCAATGGTGGAAGGCCGCCAGGAGACTGAAGACAACTTCTACGCGCTGACCAGCCGGCGCGTCAGTGACACGACCCCGCAGGGCCTAGTCAAGCTCGATTGGTACATCAACGACAGCAACCTGGTCGAATTCACCGGCATCTACAATCAGGCCAAGACCAAATACCGCACCTACGAATACGCCACCGACGCCAACGGCGATAACCGCTACAACATTGGCCGGCACGAAGTGCCGATCGAACAATACGAGATGGAAAACGGAGGCAAGATCGGCATCCTCAAATACACCGGCTACTTCACTGACAACTTCACGTTATCGGCGCAATACGGCTATCTGAGTAATCTGATTGACTCCCGCCTGCCGGCCGATCCGGCCGGCAGCGAATGCCCCTGGGCCTACAGCTTCGGCCTGACCACCAGCGTGGTCGACCGGTACATCGGCTGCAACCCGGGCACGATCTCCACCATCGCCGACCGCAATGCCGAGCCGGACGAAGACATCCGCAAAGCGTTCCGTATCGATGGCGAGTGGGTCCTGGGCGATCACCGGCTGCGCTTCGGCGTGGATCAGGAAAAGTACGAATCCAGTCACCGTGGCCGGACCTATGCCGGTGGCATCAACTGGGCGTATTACACGGTGCCTGGCAATTCGGTAGCCACCGGCGCGTTCGCAGGCCGGCCTGGTCGCACGGTCAACGGTCAGCTGGTACCGCGGAATGCGCTGTACGCACGTTCGCGCGTGTTCCAGAGCAGCAGCTCCACGTACGAAAACACCAACAGCGCGTTTTACCTGGAAGACAACTGGCAAGTCACCGAAAACTTCCTTGCCGTGCTGGGCTTGCGCGGTGAGAAATTTGAAAACAAGAACGGCGATGGCGTTGCCTGGATTGAATCCGATTACAAGATGGCACCGCGCCTGGGCTTCTCCTGGGATGTGCTGGGCGATTCCAGCTTGAAGCTGTTCGGTACCGCAGGCCGCTATTACATCCCGGTGGCGACCAATTCCAGTATCCGCGCCACCGGCGCCGAATCGACCGTGTCCAACTGGTACTTCGTCAATGGCTGGAGCGAAGCCGATGGCACGCCGGTGGGCCAAGGTGCGCAGATTGGCCAGACCCAGACCAATGGCTCACTTGCTGCACCCAACCCCGCATCAGTTGCTTCCACCAATCTCTCTCCGATGTATCAGGATGAAGTGATCCTGGGCGGTCAGCTACAGCTGACGGAAAACTGGATGGCGGGCGTACGTATGATCCGTCGCGAAGTGAAGTCGGGCATGGACGACACCTGCACGACCAATCCCTGGATCGATTGGGCAGCGGACAATGGCTATCCAGACTTCGATCCGAGCACGGTTCCCAACTGCTACTTCTTGAATCCTGGCAGTGATGTGACCATCAACGTCGATCTGAACGGCGATGGCGAACTGGAATTGGCCACGTTGCCGGCCTCATATCTTGGCTTGCCCGAATACCGCCGCCTGCACACTGCGTTGGAGTTCTTCTGGGAACGCACCGGTGACAAGTTCAACTTCCAGGGCTCTTATACGTTCGCCAGGACACGCGGCAACGTCGAGGGCTACGTCAATTCCACGCTGGAACAAGAGGACGCCGGCCTCACCCAGGACTTCGATCACCGCCTGTTCACCGATGGCACTTATGGGCCGACCCCGAACGATCGCCAGCACACCCTGAAGCTGTTCGGCGCCTACACCCTCACGCCGGAATGGCAGTTTGGCGGCAATCTGGTGCTGCAGTCCGGCCGTCCGGTCAATTGCCAGGGCTACATCCCGCTGGACGACATCCCCCAGCCCGATCAAGGGACGCTGACCGGGTACAGCGGCTCAAGCTTCTACTGCTTGAACGCCGAGGGTACGCGGGTGCTGCGTCAGCGTGGCGATGAAGGGCGCACACCCTGGACCTGGACGTTCGACCTGGCGGCGGTGTACATGCCGAATTGGGCCGACAACAAGCTGCGCATCAAGCTTGATGTCTTCAACCTGTTCAACAACGACCGCGTCACCGAGTACAACGAGTTCAGTGAGGCCTCGCGTGATGTGATCAGCCCGAACTACTTGAACGATGTGAACTATCAGACGCCACGTTCGTTCCGGTTGACTGCCCGCTACGACTTTTAAAGAGTCGCATCGATGTGTGGTTTACGAATCCGGCCTGAAAAGGCCGGATTTTTAGTTATCGATTCACGATTCTTCGTCGCGACCGCATCGCAGAGCGCTGCCTCACTTGCCGATGCAGAAGCTCGAAAAGATCTTGCCCAGCAACTCGTCGGCGCTCAGCTTGCCGGTGATCTCGCCCAGCGCTGCATGCGCCAGGCGCAACTCTTCGGCGGCAAGTTCGAGTTGTTCGAACCCCAGTTCCAGATCGGCTGCGTCCGCATGTTGCTCGGCACGTCGTAGTGCATCCACATGCCGGGTGCGTGCGGAGAATTCGCCGTCCACACTTTCGATGCCGTCGCCTAACGCCAGCTCGCGCAGGCGGGTATGCAGCTGCTCCAGTCCCAGGCCGGTCGTTGCCGAGACCGCCACTGCGTTGGCATCGAGCAGCGGCGCGCCGTGGTCCAGCAGGTCGCATTTGTTGTGTATCCACAGCCGACGCGGCACCGCGTCGATGGCATCGCCGATGGCATCGCGCGCGGCCTGCGGGTCGCGTGCGTCGAGCACCACCAGCGCCAGATCGGCACGCTGCAATTCGGCACGCGCGCGGCGCATGCCCTCGCGTTCGATCGCATCGCCGCCATCGCGCAGGCCGGCGGTGTCGACCAGGGTCAACTCGAACCCATCGAGCTGGATCGCTTCATGCAAGGTGTCGCGCGTGGTGCCGGCCACATCGGTGACGATGGCACGATCGCTACCGGCCAGCGCATTGAGCAACGAACTCTTGCCTGCGTTGGGCGGTCCGATCAACACCGCATGCAAACCATCGCGCAGCTTGCGCCCGCGTTCGGCATCGCGCAGCAGCTGCGCCAGCAATCCACGCGCCTGCTGCAATCCTTCGCGTACTTGTGTGCCGCCCAATGTATCGAGCGGTTCGTCGGCAAAGTCGATCGCCGCTTCCACATGCACGCGCAAGCGCGTCAGGCGCTCGCTCACCGCATCGATGCGGCGCGAGAACACGCCGTCCAGCGAACGCCGCGCCGCACGTGCCGCGCGCGCATCGCCGGCAGCGATCAGATCCGCAATCGCTTCGGCCTGGGTCAGATCGAGTTTGCCGTTGAGAAATGCGCGTTCGCTGAACTCGCCGGCACGCGCCTGGCGTGCGCCCAGCGCAACGCACCGTGCAACCAGTTGGCGCAACACCACCGGGCTGCCATGACCCTGCAGCTCCACCACGTCTTCGCCGGTGAAACTGCGTGGCGCGTCGAACCACACCGCGATGCCGTCATCGATAACATCGCCCTGCGCATCGCGAAAGCGCGCGTAGTGCGCATGCCGCGGCTGCAATGGCGCAATGCCCAGCTGCGTTGCGATCTGTACCGCCTGCGGCCCGGACAACCGCACGATGCCCACGCCGCCGGTTCCGGCAGCACTGGCAATGGCAACGATGGTGGAGGTTGAAGCGGACATGGGCACTGCTCTTGCGTGGACGGGAAATCAGACAGGTCATCGAATCGCCGGCATCGCCTTCAGGCGCATGGCCGGTGGCCGGGCGTTGGATGGCACGCGTTTTTCTTCCAGGCGCACATGCCCACTTGCCCGCCAGCGTGCATCAAAGTGCCTGCAACTGCGCGCGCGCCTGCGCCGCACCGCTGCCTTGCGGCTGCAGTTCCAGATAGGTGGAGTACGCCTTGCGCGCCTTGTCGCGCTCGCCCGCCTTGGCGTAGGCATCGCCAAGATTGAGATACGCCACCGCGCGCGATGGATCGATCTTGAGCGTGTTTTCCAGCCAGCGCGCCGATTCGACAAAGCGCTCCTGGCGGTAATACACGAACCCGAGATTGTTCGCCGCCAGCGCAAAATCAGGGCGCAGCTTCAGGGCTTCGGCAAATTGTTCGGCGGCTTCGGCGTAGCGTTTTTCCTTGTACAGCTGCAGGCCACGCTCGTTTGCCAGTTGCGCACGTTGGCGGTCGCTGCTCTTCACTGCGGTCGGCAGGACCAGCTTGGCTTCGCCGCCTTGCAAGGTCTTTACCGTGACCGGCGCCGCTGCCACCGCCGCGCCGGTGGTCGTGGCGGCAGGACGCGCCGCATCCACGCGTCCATTGAGCGCGATCGCATCGGCCGACAACTGCGCGGTGCCGGCAGTCAGGAATTCTTCGCCGCTGGGCACCTGGAACACGAACTCGCCGCCTTGCGAACCCGGCAGGCTGCCAAATGCCGGCGTCTGCGCCGACACCGCCGATACTGCTGGCGCGACATACGCAGCCAGCTCGGTGCCGGTGATCAAGCCATCGCCATTGAGATCGCCCTTGCCGGCCAGCGCCTGCAGCAGCACCCAGGTAAAGACCGAATGTCCGTTCGGGCCGCTATCGGCCACTTGTTGATCGGCACCACCGGCGGTGAGCATCTGGCGCGCGATCCGCCGCGCGTTCTCGCGCAGGTAGGCACTTGAGGTCGGCCCGCCACGCGTCAACCCAAGCCCGCTGTAGCAGGCATCCATTACGAACAAGACGTGCTTGGCCTGCAGGCTTTCGGCGATATTCTGCAGGTCGCTCATCGCAATCGCATCGCTGGCCAGATGCTCCGGGTCCGAATCGACCGGAATGATGTAGCCCAGGTCGCGCCCGGAGGCGAGCCGACGCGTGGCACCGTGGCCGGCAAAGAACACAAACACGCGATCGTTGGTCTGCGCGCGTCCCTCCCCAAGCCGGTCATGGAAGGCGGCGAGGATATTGTTGCGGGTGGCTTGGCTGTTCTTCAGCACGATCACCTGCGAGGACGGAAATCCCAGCGGCCCGGTCAAGGTACTGGCGATCGCCTGCGCATCGTTGGCCGCGTATTCGAGCTTGGGCCAGTGCGCGTAGTCGTCGATTCCGATCACGATGGCCCACGACTTGGCATAGCCGGTGGTCACCGTTGCGTCGGCCACCGCACTGGGTGCCCGTGCCACCGAGAACTCGCGGCCGTTCCAGCCAGCGAACTGGTAGCCGTCGGCGATCAGCCGATCCAGGATCTGCGGCAAGGCTTTCACCGCGCGGTCGTGGATGTCGTGGAACAGCACGATGCCGCGCTGTTCCTTGTTGACCTGGTCGAGCACGCGCTGCACGATCGATTCGGGTACCGGGTCGGCCCAGTCCAGCGAATCGATGTTCCACATGATCGATTTCAGCCCGGCTTCGCCCAGGAGCTGCAGCCCTTCCGCATTGCGCGCGCCATACGGAAACCGGAACAACGGCGCACGTTTGTCGTCCACCGCACGCAGCAAGGTGTCGGTGTCGAGCACCTGGCTGCGCAGCGCATCGCCGGTGGTCTTGGACAACTGCGCATGGGTCAGGCTGTGATTGCCTACCGCATAGCCTTCCTCCATCAGCGTGTGGCTGATCTTGGACAATGGCGCCAGCTTCGGTTTGCCATCGGCGTCCAGGCTGCCGAGATTCCGCCCCACTTCGAAGAACACGCCAGGGACGTCGTAGCGCTTGAGGATCGCCACGATCTCTTCGGTATAGGCCTTGTGCGGGCCGTCGTCGAAGGTCAGCACCACCGTCTTGGGCGGCAGGTCGCGGCCGAATACTTCGCTGTCGCTATCGCGCGCGGAGAACGGATACGGCTCCACCACGCCGTGGTCGCGCAGGATGGTCTCGCGCGTGTACAACGTCCGCAGATGCGCCACGTAGTCGTCCCACTTTTCGCGCTTGGGCACGATCGCCCGGCTGCGATCGAAGCGACTGAAGATCTGCGTCAGCTCGGTGTTGTAACTGCGCTCGATCTCGTCCAGCGCTTCCAGGTCCTCGCCGATACGTTGATGCAGTTTCACTGCCGGCAGCGCCGAATCCTTGCCGATGCGCGCATGCAGCTCGCGCAGCACCTCGACAAACGCCAGGCGGTCGGCATCGAACAGATCCGGCGCCGATTCCACTTCGTCCAACACTGCGCCGATCGTCGCGAACCGGCTCGCATCTCTGGAGGTCAGGACCGTTTCGAACGCTGCGGCGATGCGTTCGCGTTGTTCCAGATTTTCATGGAACAGCTGCTGTCCCACGCTGCTGGAGGTGGCGCGATCGCGCGGGCTTTGTGTGTTCTCATCGGCCAGCAACACGATGATGCGGCGGTGCCGATCCAGCTGTTCGCGCAGCTGGGCAATCAGCGCACGCGCATTGTTTGCCTCGCCCGTTTGCGCAGCGGCATTGGCAGTGCCACCGGCCGCTGGTGCCGAAGCCGGGGTGCCGGCATCGCGCTTGCCACAGCCGGCCAGCGCCAGCAGTCCCACGCAGCTTGCGCACAGCAACAGGCGATGCAACGGCAATGGCTTCACGATGGCGTCCTTGGCGATGGCAACAAACGGAAACAGGCGTGCATGCAGAAAGCCCGCCTTGCGGCGGGCCTTCTTGGACTTACTTGGCGTTGGCCTGGATGATCTTGCTCGGCTTCTCGCCGTGCTGGCGGATCATCCACCACTGGATCAACAGGCCCAGACCGCCGTTGACCACCCAGTACAACACCAGGCCGGCCGGCATGAAGGCCATCATGACGCCGAACACCAGCGGCATGAACTGCATCATCTTGGCCTGCATCGGGTCCATGCCCGGGGTCGGGGTCAGCTTCTGCGTGGCCCACATGATCGAGATGTTGAGCACCGGCAAAATGAAGTACGGGTCGCGCGCGGTCAGGTCCTGGATCCAGCCCAGCCACGGTGCCTGACGCAGCTCCACCGATTCCACCAGCACCCAGTACAGTGCGAAGAAGATCGGCATCTGGATCAACAACGGCAGGCAGCCGCCCATGGGGTTGATCTTTTCCTTCTTGAACAGCTCCATCGTTGCCTGCTGGTACTTGACGCGATCGTCGCCGTAACGCTCCTTCAGCTGCGCCAGACGCGGCTGGAAGCGGCGCATCTTGGCACCGGACTTGTATTGCGCGGCCGACAACGGATACAGCGCCAGGCGCAGCAGCACCACCAGGCCGATGATGGCCCAGCCCCAGTTATGCAGGAAGCTGTGCAGGTGGCTCAGCACCCAGAACAGGCCCTGGCCGATGATGGCCATGATCGAGAAGCGGCTGTAATCGACCACGCGATCCAGGCCCTTCACGTCTTCCTTGGCAATCAGGCTGACCAGCTTCGGGCCCACCCACAGGCGCGCTTCGGTGCTGGCGGTCTGACCCGGCGCCACGGTGAAGGCCGGGCCACGCAGTTCGGCCACGTCACGCGGGCCGTCCTGGTTCAGCACATACAGCGAGGCCTGGTCCTTCTGCGGGATCCACGCGGTGAAGAAGTGGTGCTGCAGCAACGCCACCCAACCGCCGGTGATCTGGCGATTCAGGCCGCCGTCGTCCATGTAGTCCTTGAACGCGCGACGCTCGTAGCCTTCCTGAGGGCTGTACCAGGTCGCGCCGTTGAAGCTGAAGGAATCCGGATTGGTCATGCCACGGCTGAGGATGGTCGGCACCCGGCTCAGCTTGCGGAACACATAACCGTTCCACGGCGCGCCGCTCTTGTTGATCACCTCATCCTTGATCGAGATCGCGTAGCGGCCGCGTTCCAGGGTGAAGGTGCGGCGGATCGACACGCCATTGGGGCCATTCCACACGAACGGCACCACCAGGGTGTTCTGACCCTTGGCCAGCTCGAATGCGGTGCCTGGCTGTTCGGCACGGAAGCCGCCCACGCCCGGCACCGGCGAATGCTCGCTGGCCCAACCGCTGGTGGCGTTGTAGGGATGTACGGCGTCTTCGGTCAGCAGACTGACCGGCGCGGTGCCGTCCTTGGTCTGCGGAAACTGCAGCAGCTCGGCATCCAGCACGCTGCGGCCATCCAGCTTCAGGCGCAGCACGTCCGAGGTCAGCGTGATGACCGGCGCGGCGCCGGCAGCCGCCGGCGTGGCCGTGGTGGTGCTGGTGGCCGCCGGTGCGGCACCCGGTACGCCCGCCTGCGGGATGGCCTGGGCGGCGGGCACATTGGCCGCCGGCGCCGTGGCATCCAGATCGCGCGCAGCCGGTACCGATTGCGTGGCGACTGCGGCAGGTGCGTTGGCAGCCGCCTTGTCCTTGCCCCACTCCATCCACAGCAGCGCCGCGACCATCAGCCAGGCAAAAATCAGGAAAACACGGGTCTGGTTCATCGGGCAGCAACTCGCTCAGTCGGAACTACAGTTCCGGCTCTGTCGGGGAAAGGGAGGATGGGTGCATCGTCCTGGCGGGCGGCATTGTGCCGGGCGCAGCAGGTGGGGGCAATGCGCCGGCACGGCGCAGCAGACGCACAAAGGCGTCGCGAATCTGTGGATTGGTCGCTTTTGCAGCTGCGGAGCGCGCCACAATGACGTAATCGCCCCCTGCCAGATCGGGCAACAGGTGCCGCATGGCATCGCGCAGGACGCGCTTGATGCGGTTGCGTCCGACCGCGCGCGTGTCCACCTTGCGCGACACCGCCATGCCCAGACGCGGCGGCGTGTCGCCGGTGCGCCAATGCAGGCTGAGCAGCGGATCGGAGGTGCGACGGGCTGTATCGAAAACGACCGTGTATTGCGCACGCGTACGAACCCGCGCAGAGCGAGGAAATCGCCTGCACGGGTTCGATGCATTCACTGTAGGACTTGCCTCGGCCGCGGAGAGCGGCGCGGCAATCAAGCGCTCAGGCGCTTGCGGCCCTTGGCGCGGCGGCGAGCCAGGATCTTTCGGCCGTCGGCGGTTGCCATACGTGCGCGGAAACCATGGTCGCGTGCTCGCTTCAGGTTGCTGGGTTGGAAAGTACGCTTGGTGGCCATGGGGCCCTCTGCATGAATGGAGACGGAGAACCGGAAATTCTATAGGACCGCGACAGGGCGGGTCAACTCCCCAAACGCATCAGCAACCGTGCCACTGCGCACACCCTGTGGATGGACCTGTGAATAAGTCTGGGAAAAGCCTGCCTACGGTGCTAGTCTGGTCCATCCTCTTTTCACTTCCGGGCTGCGTGCACGGCGCCTTGCTGCGCGCCGCAGCCAGCAACAGATGATCACACTTTGATGGATGCTTGGCCCCGCTGTCTGGAACGTCTCGAAGCCGAATTCCCGCCCGAAGACGTTCACACCTGGTTGAAACCCCTGCAAGCCGAAGACCGCGGCGACAGCATCGTGCTGTATGCCCCGAATGCCTTCATCGTCGACCAGGTGCGCGAACGTTACCTGCCGCGGATCCGCGAGCTGCTGGCGTACTTCGCCGGCAACGGCGAGGTGGCGCTGGCGGTGGGGTCGCGCCCGCGTGCGCCCGATCCACTGCCGGCACCGATGGCCGCCCCCACCAGCGCACCAGTTGCCGCGCCGATCGTGCCGTTTGCCGGCAACCTGGATTCGCATTACACCTTCGCCAATTTCGTGGAAGGCCGCAGCAACCAGCTCGGTCTTGCAGCGGCGATCCAGGCTGCGCAGAAGCCGGGCGATCGCGCGCACAACCCGCTGCTGCTGTACGGCAGCACCGGCCTGGGCAAGACCCACCTGATGTTCGCCGCAGGCAATGCGCTGCGTCAGGCCAATCCGGGCGCCAAGGTGATGTATCTGCGCTCGGAACAGTTTTTCAGCGCGATGATCCGGGCGCTGCAGGACAAGGCGATGGACCAGTTCAAGCGCCAGTTCCAGCAGATCGATGCGCTGTTAATCGACGACATCCAGTTCTTCGCCGGCAAGGACCGCACGCAGGAAGAGTTCTTCCACACCTTCAACGCGCTGTTCGACGGCCGCCAGCAGATCATCCTCACCTGTGACCGCTACCCGCGCGAGGTCGAGGGACTTGAGCCGCGGCTCAAGTCGCGCCTGGCCTGGGGCCTGTCGGTGGCGATCGACCCGCCCGATTTCGAGACCCGCGCGGCTATCGTGCTGGCCAAGGCGCGCGAGCGCGGCGCCGACATTCCCGACGACGTGGCGTTTTTGATCGCCAAGAAGATGCGCTCGAACGTGCGCGACCTGGAAGGCGCGCTCAATACGCTGGTGGCGCGCGCCAACTTCACCGGGCGTTCGATCACCGTGGAATTCGCCCAGGAGACGCTGCGCGATCTGCTGCGCGCCCAGCAGCAGGCGATCGGCATCCCCAACATCCAGAAGACCGTGGCGGACTACTACGGCCTGCAGATGAAGGATCTGCTGTCCAAGCGGCGGACCCGTTCGCTGGCACGCCCGCGCCAGGTCGCGATGGCGCTGGCCAAGGAGCTGACCGAACACAGCCTGCCCGAGATCGGCGATGCGTTTGCCGGTCGCGACCACACCACCGTGCTGCATGCCTGCCGGCAGATCCGCACGCTGATGGAGGCCGACGGCAAGCTGCGCGAGGACTGGGAAAAGCTGATTCGCAAGCTCAGCGAGTAAGCCGACGACGGTCTTGACGGCCCGCTTGGAGAAAAGCGTGGAAACGTTGGGGTCAAATGCGGGAGAATCTGTGGATAACGTTGCCTTGCAGGTCGGACGGAAAACTATCCACAGGTTTTACCGCCAGGCCAGGGGCACTAGTCCAACGACTTTCAGGCGCTAAATTGTCTTTGGAAACAAACAGTTATGGTGGTTATCCGCTGAAAACGGCCCTACCATCACCACCAAGCTTTTGATTTATTACATTATCTTTTAAAGCATAGGGGCACGGAACCACATGCGTTTTACACTGCAGCGCGAAGCCTTCCTCAAACCATTGGCCCAGGTGGTCAATGTGGTCGAACGCCGTCAAACCTTGCCGGTTCTGGCCAATCTGCTGGTGCAGGTCAAGGACGGACAAGTCTCGTTGACCGGTACCGACCTGGAAGTGGAAATGATCTCGCGCACGATGGTGGAAGACGCGCAGGACGGCGAAACCACGATCCCGGCGCGCAAACTGTTCGACATCCTGCGCGCCCTGCCCGATGGCAGCCGCGTCACCATTTCGCAGACCGGCGACAAGGTCACCGTGCAGGCCGGTCGCAGTCGCTTCACCCTGGCGACCTTGCCGGCCAACGACTTCCCGTCCGTGGACGAGGTCGAAGCGACCGAACGTGTCGCCGTGCCGGAAGCCGCGTTGAAGGAGCTGATCGAACGCACAGCGTTCGCAATGGCGCAGCAGGACGTGCGGTATTACCTCAACGGCTTGTTGTTCGACTTGCGCGACGGCTTGCTGCGTTGCGTGGCCACCGACGGTCACCGTCTGGCGTTGTGCGAAACCGAGCTTGAAAAAGCCGGCGGCGCCAAGCGCCAGATCATCGTGCCGCGCAAGGGCGTGACCGAGCTGCTGCGCCTGCTGGAAGCGGCCGACCGCGAGGTCGAGCTGGAAGTCGGTCGCAGCCATATCCGCGTCAAACGCGGCGATGTGACGTTTACCTCCAAGCTGATCGATGGCCGTTTTCCGGATTACGAAGCGGTGATCCCGATCGGGGCCGATCGCGAGGTCAAAGTCGACCGTGAGGCGCTGCGTGCGTCGTTGCAGCGTGCGGCCATTCTGTCGAACGAAAAGTACCGCGGCGTGCGCGTCGAAGTGTCGCCTGGTCAGCTCAAGATCAGCGCGCACAACCCGGAGCAGGAAGAGGCGCAGGAAGAAATCGAAGCCGATACCAAGGTCGACGACCTGGCGATCGGCTTCAACGTCAACTACCTGCTTGATGCGCTGTCGGCACTGCGCGACGAACATGTGGTGATCCAGCTGCGGGATGCGAACTCGTCCGCATTGGTGCGTGAAGCAAGCAGCGAGAAGTCGCGCCATGTGGTGATGCCGCTGCGTCTCTGACGCTGCGTTCCACGTGGAACATGAGAGCCCGGCGAGAGTCGGGCTTTTTTGTGTCTGGGGATTGGTCGGTGGCGCCCACCTGAATAAAGACGCGCCTGCCAGGGCTCTGCTACTGGATCTGCTGGATGGACCGAGGCAACACGGGCGTCTCCTGATTGGTGCGCTACAGATCGATTGGAGGCCTGCTGCCGGGTGACGTGTGCTGGGCGTGCGGGACTCTCAGGCCATTGTTCGCTGCCTTGTTGTTGCCTGCTTCAATCAGCACTGGGCGCACTGCCGAGACGGTATTCACGTTGTAGGGATGCCTTGCAACGAGGTTCCCGAACAGGCGCGATCAATCGTTGTCGCAAGCAAGGTGGTCCGGATACGTACGTCGAGCTTGGTGTACCCCAATGCTCAGCCGGTGCGACCCATCGATTTCGTCGTGAGCGACAGGGACTGCACGGGATCCAGGTTCCACACTCAACCATGCAATGCAGGACGCCATGACGTCTCGGATTGGGTGAATCGAGTCCAAGGCGCATACGGCACGAACAGCTATCTCACGGAGAAATGAGATCGTTGCATTTGTATCTTGGAAATCTGCTCCTGCGGGTTTGCGTTGCCATAGGGTGAACAAGTTCATCAGAAGCGGGAAGTCAGCTTCTCAGGATCACCTTGTTGTCGGCCTGCCTTAGCGCGCTTTTTGACTTATGCACATCGCGCTTTGCTTTTAAAAATAGAAAGAACTTAAGAGCTTGGTGGTGATGGTAGGGCCAGATTTCACTGAAAAGCAGATCAAGCCATTGTTTTTATTGGACTTTAAAGGCTCGAAACCCTGTGTCTTACCCCCTGTTTTCGACCCGGCAACCTGTGGATAACGCGACGGGCCTGGTCAACCCTCGATTTTGTCCCCAAGTTATCCCCAGGCTGCCCGCTGGTGCTTGGGCTGGGTCTTCGCGCGTGTCCCGGGCCAATCACGTATCCTGCGCACCGACCGGGAACCCGGACCACAGCCCGGAGCAGACTGATCGATGCACGTAGTGCGGTTGTCCATTCATCGGCTTCGTCGATTTCAGACCGTCGAGCTCTCCCCCACCAGCGCCCTGAACTTGCTGACCGGTGACAACGGCGCGGGCAAGACCAGCGTGCTCGAAGCGCTGCATTTGATGGCCTATGGCCGTAGCTTCCGTGGGCGGGTGCGTGATGGGCTGATCCAGCAAGGCGCCAGCGACCTGGAAGTCTTCGTCGAATGGCGCGAACGCACCGGAGAGGCCGGTGAACGCACGCGGCGTGCAGGGTTACGCCACAGTGGGCAGGAGTGGACGGGGCGGCTTGATGGTGAGGACGTCGCGCAGCTGGGCTCGCTCTGCGCTGCGCTGGCGGTCGTTACGTTCGAGCCGGGAAGCCATGTTCTCATCAGTGGTGGCGGTGAGCCGCGGCGCCGTTTCCTGGATTGGGGGTTGTTCCACGTGGAACCTGACTTCCTGGCGCTCTGGCGGCGGTACGCGCGGGCACTCAAGCAGCGCAATGCGTTGCTCAAGCAAGGGGCACAGCCGCGCATGCTCGATGCCTGGGACCATGAACTTGCGGAATCAGGCGAAGCGCTGACCTCCAGACGCCTGCGCTACCTCGATCGCCTGCAGGAGCGCCTGATACCGGTCGCCACGGCCATTGCGCCCTCGCTTGGGCTGTCTGCGCTGGAGTTTGCGCCGGGTTGGAAGCGCCACGAGGTCTCGCTGGCGGATGCACTCCTGCTGGCGCGCGAGCGTGACCGCCAGAACGGCTACACCTCGCAGGGTCCGCACCGCGCCGACTGGGCGCCCCGCTTCGACGCGCTTCCGGGCAAGGATGCGCTGTCGCGCGGCCAGGCCAAGTTGACCGCCCTGGCCTGCCTGCTTGCCCAGGCAGAGGATTTTGCTCGCGAGCGCGGCGAGTGGCCGGTGATTGCACTGGATGACCTTGGCTCGGAGCTGGATCGGCACCATCAGGCCAGTGTCCTGCACCGCCTTGCTGCGGCACCGGCGCAAGTGCTGATCACCGCAACGGAAACGCCTCCGGGCCTCGTAGACGCCGGCAAGCTGCTGCATCGGTTCCACGTGGAACACGGTAACGTCATTGCGGAGGTTGCAGCAGACTGACCGCGCCTGGTGCTCGGTGCCAGCAGCCATCGGCGCCGATGCAGGGGGCGAGATAGGACCGGGAAGGTACACGCGATGTCAGCCGCACCGAATTCTGGCCGCTCCATCTGGCGATGAGGACGGCGGTTTTGATAGACGCCCCAAGCCCCACGGCCAGAGCGGGCCGACTGGTATAATTCGCGGGCTATCCCCCTTTTCCCACGGTGCGAAGCGGCGTGTTGCCGTTGGCGCCCGTGTTGTGGAGTTAACGGCACGCGCATGACCGACGAACAGAACACCCCGACGACACCCAACGGCACTTACGACTCCAGCAAGATCACCGTGCTGCGCGGCCTGGAAGCCGTCCGCAAGCGCCCCGGCATGTACATCGGCGACGTCCATGACGGCACCGGCCTGCATCACATGGTGTTCGAAGTGGTCGACAACTCCGTCGACGAAGCCCTGGCTGGCCACGCCGACGACATCGTGGTGAAGATCCTGGTCGATGGGTCGGTGGCGGTGTCCGACAACGGGCGCGGTGTGCCGGTCGACATCCACAAGGAAGAAGGCGTCTCGGCGGCCGAGGTGATCCTCACCGTGCTGCACGCCGGCGGCAAGTTCGACGACAACAGCTACAAGGTCTCCGGCGGCCTGCACGGCGTGGGCGTGTCGGTGGTCAACGCGCTGTCCGAGCACCTGTGGCTGGACATCTGGCGCGACGGCTTCCACTACCAGCAGGAATACGCGCTGGGCGAGCCGCAATATCCGCTCAAGCAGCTGGAAGCTTCGACCAAGCGCGGCACCACCTTGCGGTTCAAGCCGGCCGTGGCCATCTTCAGCGATGTCGAGTTCCACTACGACATCCTGGCGCGCCGCCTGCGCGAGCTGTCGTTCCTCAATTCCGGGGTCAAGATCGCGCTGATCGACGAGCGTGGCGAAGGCCGTCGCGACGATTTCCATTACGAAGGCGGCATCCGCAGCTTCGTCGAGCATCTGGCGCAGCTGAAGTCGCCGCTGCACCCCAATGTGATCTCGGTGACCGGCGAACACAACGGAATCGTGGTGGACGTGGCCCTGCAATGGACCGACGCTTACCAGGAAACCATGTACTGCTTCACCAACAACATCCCGCAGAAGGATGGCGGTACCCACCTGGCCGGCTTCCGTGCGGCGTTGACGCGTGTGCTCAGCAGCTACATCGAGCAGAACGGCATCGCCAAGCAGGCCAAGGTCGCATTGACCGGCGACGACATGCGCGAAGGCATGATCGCCGTGCTGTCGGTCAAGGTGCCCGACCCCAGCTTCTCCTCGCAGACCAAGGAAAAGCTGGTCAGCTCGGATGTGCGCCCGGCAGTGGAAAATGCCTTCGGTGCGCGGCTGCAGGAGTTCCTGCAGGAGAATCCGAACGAAGCCAAGGCCATCACCGGCAAGATCGTCGATGCCGCGCGTGCGCGCGAAGCCGCCCGCAAGGCGCGCGACCTGACCCGCCGCAAGGGCGCGCTGGACATCGCCGGCCTGCCCGGCAAACTCGCCGACTGCCAGGAAAAAGACCCGGCGCTGTCGGAACTGTTCATCGTCGAGGGTGACTCGGCAGGCGGCTCGGCCAAGCAGGGCCGCAACCGCAAGAACCAGGCGGTGCTGCCGTTGCGCGGCAAGATCCTCAACGTCGAGCGTGCGCGCTTCGACCGCATGCTGGCTTCCGACCAGGTCGGCACGCTGATCACCGCGCTGGGCACCGGCATCGGCCGCGACGAGTACAACCCGGACAAGCTGCGTTACCACCGCATCATCCTGATGACCGACGCCGACGTCGACGGTTCGCACATCCGCACCCTGCTGCTGACCTTCTTCTACCGGCAGATGCCGGAGCTGATCGAGCGCGGCTACATCTACATCGGCCTGCCGCCGCTGTACAAGCTCAAGCAGGGCAAGAGCGAGCTGTATCTGAAGGACGACGCGGCGCTCAACGCCTACCTGGCCAGCAACGCGGTCGAAGGCGCGGCGCTGATCCCCGCCACCGACGAGCCGCCGATCACCGGCGAGGCGCTGGAAAAGCTGTTGATGCTGTTCACCAGCGCCAACGAGGCGATTGCGCGCAATGCACACCGTTACGACCCGGCCCTGCTCACCGCGCTGATCGACCTGCCGCCGCTGGATGTGGACAAGTTGCAGGCCGAAGGCGACCAGCACCCCACCCTGGATGCGCTGCAGGCAGTGCTCAACCGTGGCACCCTGGGTACCGCGCGCTACCAGTTGCGCTTCGATCCGGCGACGGAAAACACAGCCGCAACGCTGGTGGCCGTCCGCCGGCACATGGGCGAGGAATTCACCCAGGTGCTGCCGATGGGCGCGTTCGAAAGCGGCGAGCTGCGCCCGCTGCGGGAAGTGTCGTTGGCACTGAACGACCTGATCCGCGAGGGCGCGCAGATCGTGCGTGGCAACAAGACCCAGCCGATCACCAGCTTCGCCCAGGCGCACGCCTGGTTGCTGGAGGAGGCCAAGCGCGGCCGCCAGGTACAGCGCTTCAAGGGCCTGGGCGAAATGAATGCCGAGCAGCTGTGGGAAACCACGGTCAACCCTGACACGCGCCGGCTGCTGCAGGTCCGCATCGAGGACGCGGTGGCCGCCGACCAGATCTTCAGCACCTTGATGGGCGATGTGGTGGAGCCGCGCCGCGACTTCATCGAGGACAACGCGCTGAAGGTGTCCAACCTGGATATCTGAGCCGCCTGTGTCGTACCGGCGCAACGCTGCGGCGTTGCGCTGGCGACCCGGTGTTCGCAGGACGACGATGAGCACAGACCTTCCGCCCTCCCCGGCACCGCGTGGTGCTGCCGGCCGCCCCCCGCTGCCGCCCGTGTTGCTCGGTTTTTTCATCGACGTCCTGATCGCCGTCGGCCTGTTGCTGAGCCTGAGCGTGGCCGGTTTTGCGATCTGGGGGGTGATACGGGGCATCGGGTATGCGCAGACCGCCAAGGCGCAAGGCCTGACGCCGTCCGCTGCCGAGGTGATGGCCGCGATCGGCCAACCCGGGGTGATGGTGCAATTGCTCACCGCCCTGGTCAGCACCGCCACACCGGCCGTGCTGCTGTATTTCTGGCGTCGCCGCGCCACGCCCGTCGAGCAGGCGGCCTCGCGCACCGCTGCGCGCCGTGCGTCCACCTGGGGGTGGACCGCCCTGATCGCCGCGGCGGTCTTTGTGCTCAGCAACCTGGTCAGCGTGGCGGCCTCGGCACTGGGCATCAAACCGGTGCCAACCAACCTGCCGTTGATGGAAGAAGCCATCCAGCAATGGCCATTGGCCCTGACGCTGTTCGCGGTGGTGATTGCCCCGGCCTACGAGGAACTGTTGTTCCGGCGCGTGTTGTTCGGTCGCCTGCTGGCTGCCGGCCGCCCGTGGCTGGGAATCGTCCTGAGCGGCGCACTGTTTGCATTGGTGCATGAAGTGCCCGGCATCAGCGGCAATGGCCCGGCCGCCATCGCCCAGCTCTGGCTGGTCTATGGCAGCATGGGCGCGGCATTTGCCTGGCTGTACTGGCGCACCGGCACGCTGTGGGCGCCGATCGCCGCGCACGGGATCAACAACGCCACCGCCCTGGCCGCGCTGTACTTTTTCGGGATCGGATAAGCCGGCGCAGCGCCACGGTGCGATCGTGCCAGGCCCTCGCGGCCAGTGTTTGCTGATCCATGCGTACCGACCGCAGACGGCGATGCAGGGCGCGCAATGTGGCTTACCTGAGCGCCGATCGCCACGGTTTGCTGGCCGATTCAGGCCGCTTGACGAAAAGTTAAGACGGGCCTGCCAAAATGGTCGCCTGATTCAGGGGGATCGAATGAAAGCCAGGCTGTTGATCGTTGTTGCCGTCCTCGCGTTGACGGCATGTGCCACCACAACCTCGCCGACCGGCCGTCGTCAGGTGGTGGGCGGCGTGTCGCAGGAGCAGCTCGACCAATTGGGCGCGCAGTCGTTCGCGCAGACCAAGGCCAAGGAAAAAGTCAGCACCGACGGCAGGCAGAACGCCTACGTGCAGTGCGTGGTCAATGCATTGGTGGCGCAATTGCCGCCGCAGTGGCGCCAGACAAAATGGGAAACCGCATTGTTCGTCGATGACGAAGCCAATGCGTTCGCCCTGCCCGGCGGCAAGGTCGGGGTCAACACCGGCATCTTCACCGTGGCCAAGACGCAGGACCAGCTGGCCGCCGTGCTGGGGCACGAAATCGGACACGTCATTTCGCGCCACCACGAAGAACGCATCACCCGCCAGCTCGGCGCTCAGACCGGCCTTGGCATCATCGGCGCCCTCGCTGGCGCGGCCTACGGCGATGGCGCAGCCAGCGCGGTGAATCAGGTCGGCGGCATGACGGCGCAGACCGTATTCCTGCTGCCCGGCTCGCGCACACAGGAGAGCGAAGCCGACGTGGTGGGCCAGCGCCTGATGGCCCAGGCCGGCTTCGACCCGGCTCAGGCAGTCACGCTGTGGCAGAACATGATGGCTGCCAGCGGCAATCGCCAACCGCAATGGCTCTCCACCCACCCCGACCCGACCAACCGCATCCGCGAGCTGCAGGCCGACGTCAACCAGCTCGAACCGGTCTACCAGCAGGCTCGCCAGGCCGGACGCGCTCCAAAGTGCGGTTAGGTCTGGTCGAAGTGACGCTGCAATCGGTGCTCGCGTGCGCCCAAGACCGTCCAGCCGCCGGCCGTGGCAGCCGCGCAGTGACATGCAGCCCGCACCGCCCGCTCACTTCCGATGCCTTACCGTTAGCCGCCCTAAGCAACTGCCTACGCCCCGATTGCCGCACCACAACATGGAAACCGTTTTCGGGAACTGAGACTTTCTGCTAAGTTTGCCGGCTCAGATTTTTCGTACAGCTTCCATTCCGCTTTTCGCACCGCCCCATGGCGGCTCGTCCGAGGTGAAACATGAAACTGCTCAACCGCAAGCAAGCCCTGTTGTCCCTGTTCATCGCAGCGTCCCTGGGCGGGGCGGTGGTCACCGATGCGGTCGCGCAGTCGGACCGTTCTTCCGAGCGTGCCGCGCGTAAGTCCAAGGGCAACGGCAAGGCCGAAGAGCTGTACCCGCAGTCGACCCGTCAGGCACCGACGATCAAGCCGTCGTCCAAGTTGAGCAGCAAACTGCAGAAGCTGATCGAAACCTTCAACAAGGGCGAAGACTACGCCGCCGTGCGCAGCCAGGCCGACGAAATCCTGGCCAACAGCGCCGCCAACGAAGCCGACAAGGCGCTCGCCGCCCAGTTGGCCGCGCAGGCCGCCTACAACCTGGACGACACCGCCGGCGCCAAGAAATACCTGCAGCAGGCCATTGGCCTGAACGCACTGGACAACAATGGCCAGTTCCAGTCGATGTTGATGCTGGCACAGCTGCAGCTGCAGGACGATCAGCAGGCAGAAGGCCTGGCCACGCTGGACAAGTATCTGGACGAGAGCAAGTCGCAGCGTCCGGAAGACCTGATCCTCAAGGGCCAGGCGCTGTACCAGGCCGAGCGCTACAAGGAAGCGATCCCGGTCCTGAAGCAGGCCATCGCCGCTTCGCCCGAGCCGAAGGACACCTGGAACCAGTTGCTGATGGCGTCCTACGCCGAAGCCGGCCAGACCGGTGAAGCCGTGGCTGCCGCCGAGGCGCTGGCTGCCAAGACGCCCAACGACAAGAAGGCCCAACTCAATCTGGCCAGCATGTACATGCAGGCCGATCAGATGGACAAGGCCGCTGGCGTGATGGACAAGCTGCGCGCTGCCGGGCAGTTGACCGAAGAAAAGGAATACAAGCAGTTGTATTCCATCTACGCCAACACCGAGAACAAGGAAAAGGACGTCATCGCCGTCATCAACGAAGGCATGCAGAAGGGCATCCTCAAGCCTGACTACCAGACTTACCTGGCGTTGGCACAGTCCTATTACTACAGCGAGGATGTGCCCAAGGCGATCGAAAACTGGCAGAAAGCCGCACCGCTTTCCAAGGACGGCGAGACCTATCTGAATCTGGCCAAGGTGCTGCATTCGGAAGGTCGCATCCCGGAGGCCAAGCAGGCCGCGCAGCAGGCGATCGCCAAGGGCGTCAAAAAACCCGAAGACGCCAAGAAGATCATCAACCTGAAGTAAAAAAGAAAATAAACCCCCGAAATCCCTGTGTTTTTAGTGGTTACAGGACTCGGGATTGGTATAAGCTTGGGAGTTCCTGCGGTGTCAAAGCCGTCCGAAAACCTGGGGATCATCACAGTGATCCGGGCCCCCACTGAAAGAGCCATTGGCGCATGACGGAACAACTCGTTATCCACAGGCATGACTATGATGCCGGGAACCAGGGTCTGAGCTGGGCCCGCATTATCGGTATTGCTTTTGTAATTGCCCTGCACCTCACTGCACTGATGATGTTGCTGATCCCTGCAGTGGCGCCGAAGGCTCCGGCAGAGAAGGAGCGCACCACCATGGTCACCCTGGTGGATGCACCGCCTCC
>NZ_JPLE01000003.1 GCF_001010415.1 Xanthomonas pisi DSM 18956 | reverse complement strand
GGGCCCTGCAGCCAAGCTGCCGAGCGAGTGACGTTTAGCCGTTCAGAAGAGCCTAACAAGGACGTACTTGCAGCGTGTCCCACGAGGGTGGGCGGGCAAGGACGCTGCAGCCAAGCTGCAGATCATCCGCTGTACAAGTGATCTATCCGCACTGTCGAATCACTCAGCAACACAACCGAAATGTCGAGTCGTTTGTCGATATTGGCAGGAGCAGCAGCCATCATTCTGCCGACTCCAGGACATGCGGTTTGCATCTAGCTCCAAGCATCGCCGGGTGCGGCATCAGGCTGACGGGCATGCACCCGATGCACTAGACGACAGCAGGCCTTCGCCCAATCCAGGCTCTCAGGTCAACACGTCCAACAAGCTGCCCAGCATCTCGTCGGAGCGCCGCAGCGCAGTGGCGTTGGCCTGGAAATCGTTGCGTGCCGAAAGCCCTTCGACCAGATCAGTGGCCGGCGCAGAAGGATCGGAGGCGGCATCGACCACACTGGCCCCCACGCCACCATTGGCCTGCGTGCTGGCCGCGACAAACTGACGTGGGCTGCCGTCCACCGGCTGACGAGCCACATTGCTGGCGGCCACCTGCTGACGCAGCGCGGCGACCTGCATTCCGGAACTGGCGATGCTGTTGATGCTCATGGTGGCTCCGGCACAAAAACTAAGAAATAACCGATGACGTTTGTTTACAGACCAATCAACACAAGCGTTGCAGGCAATCGCGCCGCGCTGCTGTCGTTCTTTCCCAACCGATGCGCGCGGTAAGCGTTTCTCACGGGGCAGAGAACGGCGGACAGGAATTGCAATCCACGTGCCCCACGTACCGATTCAGGCCACGCCCGCTTTCGGCTACCTAGTCGCTTCAAGCACGCTCAATACGTCCCCACCCGCACACGCAATACCACGGGCACCTCGCCAGCTGCATCCACCCGCCCGAAGTTGAGCCCGTAGTCGGTCTGGTCGCCGTTGAGCTGTCTTTCCACCTGCCAGCGCCCGTCGACATACCGCCCCTGCTCCACCCGCAACAGTTGTCCATGACGGGTATCGGCCGCCTCGCGGAAAAATTCAATGCGCGCGGCCATGCCGGTGACCAGGAACTCGTCCGGCCCCAGCTGGGCCACCAGCAGCCGGCCGGCGTGGTCGTCGTTGCCGGGCAGGATGGCCGGCGCATCGCCCCACATCGGCGCACCGAACGACACCTTGGCCTGCCAGTCGCCAAAGCGCAGGGTGCGCTGCGGCATGCCGGGCTGCTCGGCAATCCCCTGCAGGCGGCCATCGAAGGCGGCCTGTGCCAGCACGCGCTGCAGCGGCGCCAGCAGCTTGAAGTTGGCGGCATGCGCAGCGATCGCGTCGCGGTTGGCCTGGCTGTCCTGGTTGCCATCCATGCCGAACACCGAGAAACCGATCCCGCCCTGCCCCAGCACATGGAACAGGTAGGGTGCCGTCGCCGCCTCGAAGCCGGTCTCCGAGACCCAGGCCGGGTTGTCCGGCCGTGCGTACTGGCCGATGACCTTGGTGTATTCGTTGTAGTCGCTGGTGTAGATGTCGGTGCCGATGAAGTCGATCGACGGCGTGGCTGCGCGCCACAGCGCGAACATGTTCACCGTCGCACCGCCGGACGGATAATCCAGGCCCGGATAGCGCTTGCCCTTGTAGCGCAGCCAGGTGTTGACGTAGAGCGGCAGCGGGTACACGCGCTTGCCGGCGGCGGCCACCTGTTCGATATACGCCGCCGTCGCATGCGCATTGAAGGCTTCTGCCGCCTCGGCACCGAACAGCTGCTGCCAGCTGCCCTGCGGTTTGCCCAGTTTTTGCGCGATCGCGGCAGGCACCGGTTGCGCGAACGCCGCCTCGCCGGCCGGGCCATGGTCGCGCACCGTGCCGATCGCGCCAGGCTCGTTTTCCACCTGTACCAGGATCACCGTGTGGCGCTCGCCATCGACCTTGCGCAGGTGCTGCATCAATGCGGTGAACGCACGCGCATCGGCCTGCACGTTGGCGGCCACATGCGGCGACAACACATCCACCGGCTCGCCATTGGCATCGCGCATGCGCGGGTAGGTGGCCTCATCGCGCTTGATCCACTCCGGCACGTAATGCATCTGGCCGTTCTTCCAGCTGCCGAACCACAGCAAGGCCACGCGCAGTCCGCGCTTGCGTGCGCCGGCGATCAACGCATCCACATTGGTGGTGTCGAAGCGGCCCGGGGTCGGCTCGAACTGCTCCCAGTACACCGGCGCTTCCATGGTGTTGGCATGCAGCGCGACCACCTCGTCCAATGCCTGCGGCAATACCGCCGGCCACGCGCTGGAGTTGTGCAACTGCGCGGCCAGGATCGTGTACGGCGCCCCATCGACAAAGACCGCATGGCGGCCGTTCTGGCTGACCAAGCGCGGCATTTCTTCTGCGCACGCTGCCGCTGCCATCGCCGCCGTCAGCACCGACAGCGCGCACAGACAGACGACCGCGCGGCAACGCCGGCGCAAGGCGGATAAACGGGCAAGCAGCATCAGTGAGCCTCCGGGGCGGATGAATTCCAATGCGGCGTGGGCTGCCCGAGCAGGTGGCGCACGAAGAAGTCGTACTGGCGGCGTTGTATGTAGTCGATCGGCCCGCTGGAGCGGCCTACCGAATGCTCGCCGCCCGGCACGTTGAGCAGGTCGAAGTCCTTGCCGGCCTTGACCAGGGCGTCCACCACCTGCGCGGTGGATGCCGGGTCCACGTTGCTGTCCTGCTCGCCGACGATCAACAGCAGGTCACCCTGCAATTTGCTCGCATTGACCACGCCCGAGGCAGCGGCATAGCTGGCATCCACCGGCCAGCCCATCCACTGCTCGTTCCAGCTGATCTTGTCCATGCGGTTGTCGTAGCACCCGGCAAACGCCACGCCTACCTTGTAGAAGTCCGGGTGACGTTCCAGTGCGCCCAAGGTGCTCTGCCCGCCAGCCGACGCGCCGTAGATGCCGACGCGGCTGATGTCGTAGGACGGGTCCTGTGCCGCCAGGGCGCGATGCCAGGCAATACGATCGGGGAATCCGGAATCGCCCAGGTTCTTCCACGCCACGTCATGAAAGGCCTTGGAGCGGTTGGCGGTGCCCATGCCGTCGATCATCACCACGATGAAGCCCAGATCCGCCTGCGCCTGCATGCCGATCTGCTTGTCGCCGCCGGAGTGGTAGCCGAACGGCCAGAACGTCTTGGGCACAAAGGAGTCGTGCGGCCCGGCGTAGATGTTTTCGATCACCGGGTAGGTCTTGCGTGGGTCGTAGTCGCGCGGCCGCACCACCATGCCCCAGATGTCGGTGCTGCCGTCGCGGCCCTTGGCGACGAAGGTTTCCGGCGCACGCCAGCCTGCAGCAAGCAAGCGATCGATATTGCCGCGCTCCACCTGCTGCAACAGCCGGCCATCGATGGCATGCAGCTCCATCACCGGCGGCAGATCCGGGCGCGAGTAGACGTCGACGTAATGCCGCCCATCGTCTGCAATGGCTACATCGTGATCGGCATCGGCGGTGGTCAATCGCGTCAGGTTCCGCCCATCGAAATCCACGCTGTAGAGCTGGCGGTCATACGGGTCCCTGCCCGCATCCATGCCGCTGGCGGTGAACCAGATGCGGCGCAGTGCATCGTCGACCTTCAGCACATCGCGCACCACCCAGGGCCCGCGGGTGAGTTGGCGCCTGGGCTTGCCGCTGCGTCCATCGAACAGATACAGATGCCGCCAGCCGTCGCGCTCGGAGATCCACACAATCTCGTTGCCATGCGCGTCCACATCGTGACGAAAGCTGCGGTCGGCATACACGAAGGTGCGGGCGTCTTCGGCCACGGCCACATGCGCACGCCCGCTGCGGGCATCCACTGCAATCACGCGCATGTGCTGAAAGCCGCGTTGCACATACTCAAAGCTCACGCTGCGCCCATCTGCCCGCCATTGCAGCGGCGACAACGAGTACGGGGTGGCAAACAAGGCGTTGTCCACCACCCGCCGCGTGCCATCCACCGCCAGCAGCACCGGCCGTTCCACATCCACCGCATCGCCCGGCTTGGGATACAGCTGGGTGTGCACGAGCGGCTGAAGACGTCCGGCCGGCGCAGCCTCCACGCGGGTGACGCGGCGCGCAGTGCCCGGCCGCACCCGATACACCGCCAGCGCCTGCGAATCGGGCGACCAGGCAATGCTTTCCGGATCGAAGTAATCCTCGGCGCGGCCATCGTCGGTGCGCTGCACGAGTCGGCCATCGGCCACCCGGCGCACGATCAGGTTCCAGCCATCGGCCAGCGCTTCCCATTGCCCATCGGGGGAGCGGCGCGGGATGGTGTCGGCCGCCACATCCGGGTCGCGCACCACGCCAAAGCCGCGCGGTCGCTGCTGCCCCTGCGGCTGCCGGTCGGTGGCATCGGGTGCGCATTGATAGGTGATCAAGCTGCAGCGCCAGGGTGCGTCTTCGATGGCGAACACGATCGCGCCGTCTTGGCGACCGCCTTCCTGCGAATACGTAAACCGCTCGAACGGCAACGCCAGCGCCGCATAGGCGGTGCCGGTGGCGGCCTGCAGCGCCTGCGCCACACGCGCCTGGTCGAAGGCCGGTTGCTTGTGCAGCGTGGCCACGTCCGCGCGCACGAAGGCGAAACCACCGGGCACGGTCTTGCGGTAATAGAACGTGCCGTCGTCCTGCCATTGCGCCGGCCAGGCGACGTTTTCGGTCAGCGTGCTCCAGTGCGCGCGCAGGCCGAGCGAACGCTGGTAATCGGCGACCCCGGGCGCCGCATGCGCAGTGGCGGCAAGCAGCATCCAGGCGGCCATCGCGCGCGAGACCTGCACTGCCCATGCAACACAGCGTGCGTCATTCGCCATCGTCTTCTTCCAGCGCCAGTTCGTCGCTACGCAGGCCGCTGCGTGCGCCCCAGTGATAGATGAAGAACGCAATCACCGCCACGCTCAGGGTATCGAACGGATGCGCGATCCAGCCGTGGCCGCCGAACGTGCCGGCCCAGGACACCGCCATCACCAGCACGAAGAACACGATCAACCACAGCGATGCGCGCACCTGGCGCAGCAAGCGTGCCCTGCCCTGGCGCGATGGCAGGCGATACAGCACATACAGCACGAACGCGACCACCTGCAGGCCGAGCAACCACGACAAGGTGGGCCAGGTCGACCAGTAGACGATCAAGGCGGCGACAATGAACGACAGCGGCCCCAGCACGGCAAGGCCACGAACGCGGAACGGCCGCGGCAAGTCCGGCGCACTGCGGCGCAACGCCGCCACCGTCACCGGTGCCACTGCGTAACTCAGCACCAGGGCGGCCGACACCACGCCGATCAAGGTCTCCCACGAGGGGAACGGCAGCGTCCAGAAGATCGACAGGCCCAGGCTCAGCCACAACGCCGGACGCGGGATCCCCGACGCCGGGTCCACCCGCGTCAGTACCGGCAAGAATCCTCCGCTGCGCGCCCAGCCATACACCACGCGCGGGGTGGCATTCATGTAGATATTGCCGGTGCCGCTGGGCGAGACCATCGCGTCGCAGATCACCAGCGCCGCCAGCCACGCCATGCCCAACGCCAGCGCGATGTCGTGATACGGCAACGAAAATGCCTTGTCGATACCGCCCCAGCCCTGCGCCAGTTGCGCCGCCGGGATGCTGCCCAGAAAAGCGAGTTGCAGCAGCACGTAGATCACCGTGGACAGCGCCACCGACAGGATCAGGGCAATGGGAATATTGCGCTGCGGGTCGCGCACTTCGCTCGCCACCGACACGATGGGAGTCAGCCCCAGGTACGCAAAGATGATGCCGCCGGCGGAGATCGCCGCTTCCACCCCGGCCATGCCCGACGGCGCGAAACCATGCACGCTCAGGTTGCCTGCATTGAAGTGCTTCATCAGCAGCACGATCACCAGGATCGGCACCAGAAACTTGAAGATGCTGACGATGTTGTTGGCCAGCGCGAAGGTCTTGACGCTGAAGTAGTTCAGCACGAAGAACAGCAGCAGCAAGGCCAGTTGCACCAACCAGCCCCACACGCTGGGATGGCTGCTGCCCGGCTGACTCAGCCACGGGAACCACGCCGCCGCATATTGCCGCGCGGCTTCCACTTCGATCGCGATCAGACTGGAGAACGCGATCAAGGTGATGAAGCCGGTCAACGCCCCCAGCAAGCTACCGTGCGAATACTCCGGGTAACGCACCACCCCGCCGGCGCGCGGCAATGCGGCGCCGAGCTCGCAATACACCAGCCCCAACAGCAACACCGCAATGCCGCCGAGTATCCACGACAGGATGCCGGCCGGGCCGGCGATCGAGGACACATGGCTTGCGGAAAACAACCAGCCCGAGCCGAAGATGGAACCCAGGCCGATGAAGGTCAGGTCGGTCAGGCTCAGTCGCTTGTGGAACTTGCCTTGCGTGGTCGCACCGTGTGTGGTCATTGGTCGCCCCGAAGCGTGGATAGCGCGGTTGGTGTTGCGAAGAACATCGGCAGGTGCTGTCGTGGATCAGTCGCTGGCAGAGGCCTTGGCCTCTGCTGCTGACCCGGCACCCTCTTCGGCGGCATACGGCGACACGCCACCATCGGCAATGAAGCGGTCGATACGCGCTTCCAGCACCGGCAGCGGCACCGAGCCGGTCTGCAGCACCGCATCGTGGAAATGGCGCAGATCGAATCTTTCGCCCAACGCCGCTTCGGCCTTGCGGCGCAGCTCCAGAATCTTCAACTCGCCCAGGTAATACGACAGCGCCTGCCCGGGCCAGGCGATATAGCGGTCCACCTCGGTGGTGACTTCGTGCTCGCTCAAGGCGGTGTTGTCGCGCAGGTACGCTTGCGCCTGCTCGCGCGTCCAGCCCTTGTGGTGGATCCCGGTGTCGATCACCAGCCGGCAGGCGCGCCACATCTGGTAGGTGAGATAGCCGAAGCGATCATAGGGCGTGTCGTACATGCCCATTTCCTGGCCCAGGTACTCCGAATACAGCGCCCAGCCTTCGCCGTAGGCGGAAATGAAGCTATAGCGGCGAAACTCCGGCAGCCCCTGCGCTTCTGCCGCCAGCGGCATCTGCAGCGCATGGCCGGGCGAGGACTCGTGCAACGTCAACGCGGTCAGGTTGTACAACGGCCGCGACGGCAGGTTGTAGGTATTGACCAGGTAGATGCCCGGACCGCCGCGGCCACCGGTGTAGAACGGCGCCAACTCCGGTGGCACCGGCTTGATCGCGAAACGGCGGCGCGGCAGCCGGCCGATGTAATCGCCCACCTTGGCATCCACCTGCTTGGCGATCCACGCGGCTTGTTTGAGCAGGTCCTCCGGCGTCTTGGCATAGAACTGCGGGTCGGTCCGCAGAAAGTGCAGGAACGCCGGAAACACCGCCTGTCCGGCCGGCGGCTTGAAGCCGCTCTCGGCGATGGTGGCATCCATCTGCTTGCGCAGCTTGGCGACTTCTTCCAGGCCGATCTGATGGATCTGGTCCGGGCTCAACTCCAGCGTGGTGAACTCGCGGATCTGCGCGCGGTAGTAGGCCTTGCCATCGGGCAAGGCCTCACCGGCAAGCGTGGGCCGTGCCCGTGGCTGGTACTCGGTGCGGATGAAGTCCAGCAATCGTGCATAGGCGGGCACCACCTGCGCATCGATGGTTTGCAGCGCCTGCGCACGCAACTGCGCCTGTACCTGGGCCGGCAGCGTGGCAGGCATCGTCTTGAACGGCGCGTAGAACGGATTGGCCTGCCCCTTGGCCTGCGCCACGTCGGCGATGGACACATCGCGCCCGGTCAGCGTGACCTTGGGTTGGCTGAATCCCCGCGCCAGACCGGCACGCATGTTCTCGGTGTGCTCGGCGAAGTAACGCGGGATATCGGCCAGCATCTTCAGATAGCGCTGGTAGTCCTCGCGCGTGCGCAGGGTGGCCTGCGCGCTGAAGCCCAGGTCGCTCCAGAACGCAGAGTCGCTGTTGAACGGCATTTCCCAGGCACGAAAGCGTTGCTGATCCAGCAGCACCTGCAGCTGCTGCCGGTACACCTGGTAGCTCACCTGCTCCTCGGCCGACAACTGCGCTGCAGGAATCGCATCCAGCTCGGCCAACGCCGTCTGCCAGTACGCGGTGCGCTGGTTTTGCGTGGCCACATCCACCTTGGGCAGATGATCGGCCTGCTGCTCCTGCGTGGCCTGATTGTCTTCGTCCACCGCGCCGGAGAGTTGCGCCTGGCGCCAGCGCCATTCGCGCGTGTACAGCGCCTTGAAGCGTGCCGCCGCACTGTCCTGCGTGCTTGCTGCAGGTGCGGGTGCTGCGGCCTGTGCCTGCGACACGGTGCCGCCCAGAGTGGCTGCAATCAATACGCTCAATGCGCTCGCGCGCCAGACGCTGCTGGTGGTCTTCATCCGCGTGCCTCCGGCGCTGCCTTGGCCTGCGCAATGCACTGCCGCACGCGCTGCTGCAACATCGCCAACGGCATTGCGCCGCCACCGAGCACCGCATCGTGGAAGGCGCGTACCTCGAAGCGGTCGCCGAGTTCTTTCTCCGCTTCGGCACGCAGCGCCAGGATCTGCAGCTGTCCGAGCTTGTAACCCAGCGCCTGCCCCGGCCATACGATGTAGCGATCGGTTTCGGACTGGATGCTGGGCTCGTCGTCGGACGGATGGGCGTGGAAAAAGTCCACCATCTGCTGGCGATTCCAGCGCTTGTAATGCACCCCGGTATCGAGCACCAGGCGGTTGGCGCGCAGCAACTCGCCGGACAGCCGGCCGTAGTCGTTGTACGGGTCCTTGAAGAAACCGATCTCCTTGCCCAGGCGTTCGGCGTACAGCGCCCAGCCTTCGATATAGGCGTTATAGGCGGCCTGCTGGCGGAACGGCGGTAATGGCAGCGTCTGGGCAAGCGAGATCTGCAGGTGATGACCGGGCACGCCTTCGTGATAGGCGGTGGTTTCGATATTGACCAGCGTACGGCTGGCATAGTCGCTGGTGTTGACCTTCACGATGGCCGGCTTGGTGCCTTCCGGATTGCTTTGCCAGTATTCGGCCCCGGGCGCAGCACGCCGGAACGCCGGCATCGCCTGCACTTCCAGTGGCGTCTTCGGCAAATGACCGAACAGCTTGGGTAACTCCGGCTCCATCGCGGCGATGTACTGGCGGTACTGCTGCAGGATCTGTTCGCCGGAGCTGGCGAAGTGGCGCTTGTCGGTGTCCACCGCCTTGCGGAAGCTGGCCAGGTCTGCAAAGCCCTGCGCCTTGGCGATCACCGCCATCTCGCCTTCGATACGCGCCACTTCCTGCAGGCCGATCTGATGGATCTGCTCAGGTGCCATGTCGGTGGTGGTCTGGGTATGGATGGCGTAGCGATAGCGGCGCTCGCCATCGGGCAGCGACCACACGCCTTCCTGCGCGCGCCCTTGCGCGGCGTATTCGTCGCGCACGAACGCGGCCAGCTTGGCGTAGGCCGGACGCACCTGTTGCTCGATCGCGGCGAGCAGTTGTTGACGCAACGCGTCGCGCTGATCGGCCGGCACGGCGGCATCGAGCTTTTTCAGCGGCGAGGCGAACGGGCTTTGCTCGCCGGTCAACGCAGCGATCTTGTCGATCTGCTCGGGCAGGCGCTCCAGCAGATACCGCGGCTGCACCAGTCCTTCCTTCGCGCCCTGCCGCGACACCGCGATCACCTGATCGATCACCGCCGGGATCGCCTGCAGGCGCTTGATGTAGTCCTGATAATCCTTGGCGTTCTCGAACGGAAACGCATCGCCGTAACCGGCCAGCCCCAGCTGGATGCCGCCGATCGGCTCCAGCGGCATCGCATAGGTCTTCAGGTCGATGCCTTCGAGCTTGTCGCGCAGCTGGCCGAGCATCATCTGCAGGCTGAGCTGGCGTTGCTCGTCCAGCGTCTTGCTGTCGATCGCTTCGAATTGCGTGAGCAGCTCGGCGGTGGCGCTGCGGTCGGCCTGTACGGCCTCCAGCGAGTAATCGCTCCAGCGGTCGTTATAGCGCTTGTCGCCGATGATGCTGGCGAACTCGGGGTTGTGCTGCAGCTGGTATTGCCACTGTTTGTCCAGCAGCGCATCGAAGGCGGTGGCGGCCTGTTCGCCGGTCGGTGCGGAGGTGGCCGCAACCGCCGTTTCCGTCGCCGGCGACGCCGGCTTGCAGGCAGTGAACAAGGCGGCAGCCAGCAGGCCGATGGCGACAGGACGCAGGTGGTTCATGCAGTTGCTCCAAGATGCAGTGGCGGCTGTAGGAGCGCGCCTGAGCGCGACGGCGTTATCGGCAATGCCCGTCGCGCCCGGGTGCGCTCCTACGGATCGGTGAGCCTATCCGGGCTCAGGCAAACGGTTGGTCGATCGCCGGCGACGGCGGCGTAAACCACTGCGCGCCGGTCTCGGTGACATGAAAGTGGTCTTCCAGGCGCACCCCGAACGCACCGGGCACCACGATCATCGGCTCGTTGCTGGCACACATGCCCGGCCGCAGCGGCTGCGCATTGCCGCGCACCAGATACGGCGCTTCATGGATCGCCAGGCCGCAGCCATGGCCGGTGCGATGCGGCAAGCCCGGCAAGCGATAGTCGGGGCCGAGTCCGGCTGCCTCCAGCACCGTGCGTGCGGCCTGGTCCACGGCCTCGCAGGCCACGCCCGGGCGGATCGCTGCAAACGCCGCTGCCTGCGCGGCCTGCTCCAGGTCCCAGATGCGCCGTTGCGCATCGCTGGGCGTTCCGTAACTCCAGGTGCGGGTGATATCGGAGTGGTAGCCCTGCACGGTGCAACCGGTGTCGATCAGCACCAGCTCGCCTTCGCGCAGCTGCTGCACGCCGGGAATGCCGTGCGGAAATGCGGTGGCATGGCCGAATTGTACGATGCAGAAGGTCGAGCCGTTGTCCGCGCCCAGCGCGCGATGCGCCTGATCGATGAAGCGCACCAGCTGATCGGTGCCGATCCCCTCGTGCGCGATGCCGGCGGCCAGCCGCTGCACCAGCAAGGTCATGTCGCAGGCCTGCTGCATCAGCGCCAGTTCGGCCGGCGACTTGCACATGCGGCAGCCATCGATGATGGCGCCGGCATCGCGGATGGCCGTGCCCAGATGCGCACGCAGGCCGGTATGTACGGCGAAGGCGATGCCCGGGTCCAATGCCAGCGCGTGCGCATGGCGATCGTCCATCGCCTGCACCGCCAGTGCGTAGGGGTCTTCGTGTTCTTCCCACAGATATTTCGCGACCGGAACCTGCAGTACCGCATCCAGCGAGCCTTCCTCGAACGCCGGGCAGAGCAGCACCGGATCGCCCTGCAGGGTCAGCAACGCGGCGACCAGCCGCTCGCTGGCCCCCCACGGCACGCCGGTGAAATACCGCAGCGAGGTGCCGGCGCCGATCAACAACGCATCCACGCCGTGCGCGCGCATCAGCTCACGTGCGCGTTCGATGCGCTGCGCGTACTCGGCCGCGGCGATCGGCGCGGCCCGCTGCGCCCACGGCGCCAGTTGCGCATGCGCCTGTTCCAGCGACAGGCCACCGATCTGCGCGCTCATGTGCCCGCTCCAAGATCGGCCGTACTCCACTGCCCATCGACCAGCCGCGCGACGCCGCCTGGATTGCGCTGGCGCAGTTCCGGCGGCAGCAAGGCATCGGGCACGGCGTCGTAGCTGTGCAGGGCGGCGAAGCGGCGGATCGCGCCCGGCATGCCCACCGCAGTGAATCCCGGATGTCCGGTGCTCGGGAACGGGCCACCGTGGTTTTGCGCCGCGCTCACCGCCACGCCCGTCGGCATCTTGCTGTTGATCAAGCGCCCCACCCGCGCCCGCAGCACCGGCGCGATGGCCTGCCAGGCCGCATCGTCGCTGCCATCGACAGCGCGATACAAGGTGCCGGTGAGGTTGCCCTCGAATGCAGCGGCGATTTGCGTCATCTGCGCGATATCGCGCGCGCGCACCAGCAGGCTCACCGGGCCGAAGGCCTCGGCCTGCAGCGCATGCGGACTGGCGAGGAAGGCCTGCCCATCCACGCTCAACAAGGTCGGCGCGTAGCGATAGCCGTCTTCGCCGGTATGCCCGCCGGCAAGCAGCGCGGCGCCGGCAGCGCGCAGCGCTGCCACACCGTGTTGCACGCCTTCCACGCCTGCGCTGGAAAACAGCACCATCGGCATGGCGGCTTCGAAGTGCGCCGTGGTCGCGGCCACGAACGCATCGCCTGCCGCGCCGTGCGGCACCACCACCACGCCGGGATTGGTGCAGAACTGGCCGCTGCCCAGGGTGCACGAGGCAAAAAATTCCTGCGCCAGGGCATCGCCGCGCTCGGCCAGCGCGCCCGGCAACAGGAACACCGGGTTGACGCTCGAAAGCTCGGCATAGAACGGTACGCCAGCCGCATCGGCAGCGGCCTTCAACGCCAGCCCGCCCGCGCGGCTACCGGTAAACCCGATCGCGCCCAGGCGCGCATCGCCGGCCAGCCGCACGCCGACGGCGTTGTCGAAGTGATACAGCAACTGCACCGCCGCTGCCGGCGGGCCCGCCGCAAGCAAGGCTGTGTGCGCGAGCTGCGCCATGCGCTGGCTGGTGGCCGGATGCAGCGGATGCGCCTTGGCGATCACCGGGTTGCGCGCGGCAATGGCCGAGGCGAAATCGCTGCCGGCGATCGCATTGAACGCAAACGGGAAATTATTGGGGCCAAACACCAGCACCGGTTTGCCCAGTGGCGCCAGATGCGAGCGCAGATCGGCGGCGCTGTCGATGATGGGGGTGGTCCAGCTGTAGCTGCGCACCGCGTTTGCGGCCTGGCGCAACTGGCCGCTGGTGCGCGGCAGCTCGTTGCCGCGCAGGCGCGTGGGCGCCGGCAATGCGGTTTCTGCATGCGCGAGTGCGACCAGGGTGTCGGCATCGGCATCCAGCGCATCGGCGTACGCGTCCAGAAACGCGGCAATGCGCTCGACCGGTGCGGCAGCCAGCTCGGCGGCGACCGCTTGCGCGGCAGTGAGCGCGGTTTCGATGTCGTCGGCACTGCTGACCGGAAACAGCGGCCCGATCGCCTCGCCCGTCGCCGGGTTGGCGGCGCGGAAACTGCCCGTCGCAGCATGGCTGGGCTGCCATTGGCCGGCCAGCAGGATGGGTTGGATCGTCTCGTTCATTGCGGCACCTTCATTGCATGGAATCGACCTGTGCGCAGCGTGCGGCAGCGGCCGACCAAGGGGCCGATGCGGATGCCGCATCAAACGCGACATCTGCATCGATCAGCGCACGTCGCTGCGCACACGGCGACGTGGTTGCGCGACACGCTGACAGATCGGCGTGTGGCGCAGCGTCATGGTGCCTGCGTGATCAGGACAACGTAGGCGCGGTGGCAATCGCATGGTCGATCACCTTGAGCGCAGCCTCGCGCTCGGCGCCGGCCACCACCAGCCGCGGTGCGCGCACATGCTCGCTGCCTAGGCCGACCTTTGCCTGCACCAGTTTGATCAGCTGCACGAAGGTGGGCACGGTATCCAGGCGCAGCAGCGGCAGGAACCAGTTGTACAACTCCTTGGCGGCCGGGTACCCGCCGTCGCGTGCCAGCTCGAACAGCCGCACCGATTCGGCGGGATAGGCGTTGACCAGGCCGGCGATCCAGCCCTTGGCGCCCATGCTCAGGCCTTCGACGATGGCATCGTCCATGCCGACCAGCAGCGCCAGCCGATCGCCCAGCAATTCCTGCAGCGCGGCGAAGCGGCGCACGTCGCCGGAGGATTCCTTCACTGCCTGCAGGTTGGGGAATTCGGCCGCCAGCTCGGCGATCTGGGCCGGGCCGAAATCGGTCTTGTAGGCGACCGGGTTGTTGTACAGGATCACCGGCAGATCGGTCGCGCCGATCACCGCGCGCACATGCGCGCCCATCTCGCGCCAGTCGGTGGAGTAGACGTAGGGCGGCAGCACCATCAAGCCGCCGCATCCGATCTCCTTGGCGGCCTTGGCCAGCGCCACCGCTTCGCCGGTCGCCAGGCTGGCGATGCCCGGCACCACCGGCACGCGGCCGTTCAAGGCAGTGACCAGGGTGCGCAGGATCGCCAGCTTGTCGTCCACGCTCAGGGTGGCCGCTTCGCCCAACGAGCCCAGCGGCACGATCGCGGTGCAGCCGGCATCCACCAGCTGGTTGGCGTGCTTGCCGAGGAAGTCGTGATCGATCTCACCGGAGGCGGTGAACGGGGTGGTGATGGCCGGCAACACGCCGTGCCAGAACGTAGCGATGCTCATGGATGATTCCCTTGCGAGTCGGAAGTGAACGAGTCGGCCAGCGCCGCGAGGCGGACCGGGAACAACGGCGGCCGGCGGCCGGCGTCGGTGGAAAGAGCGGGCGGGCAACGGCCAAGTTCGGCCAGTGCGCTGCCGCAGATGCGGCCCTGACAGGCGCCCATGCCGCAGCGCGAGGCCAGCTTGGCGTCGCGTGCATCGTCAAACGCGTCCAGCGCGCCCAGCGGCACGTCTTCGCAGCGGCAGACCAGCGTGTCCGGTTGCGCCAGCGCGCGGATGCGCGGATGCAGTGCGAACTGCTGTTGCAGCAACTGCGCGAACGCGCGAACGGCACGCCGACGCGGCTGCAGCCGCGTTGCATGCTCGGGTGCGCCGGCGGCCATATGCCCGGCCATCGCACCTTCGACCAGCGCACAATCGCGCCCGCCGATGCCGCAGGCTTCGCCGGCCGCGAAGATCTGCACGACACTGGTGCGCAGCAACGCATCGACCTGGATCTGCCGATGCGCGCCGCACGGGTCCAACTGGCACCCCAGCAGCTGCGCCAGCTCGGTGTTGGGCACCAGGCCGTAGCCCACGGCGAGCTGGTCGCACGCCACGCGGGTAAGGCCATCGGGTCCGTCGAGCTCCACCTCGCGCAGTTGCGTATTGCCATGGGCGGCCACCACCACGCTGCCGGCGCGATAGGCAACGCGATGCAACTGCAAGCGCAGCGCCGCCGCCTGCGCGGCCTTGCCCGGCCAGCGCCACAACTGCGCAGCGAAGGCGCGCAACGCTGCTGCGCTGGTCTGCTCGTGGATGCCCAGCACCTGCGCGCCATGTCGCTGCAAGGTGGCCGCACTGGCCAGCAGCAACGGCCCGCTGCCGGCGACCAGCACGCGCTTGCCGCGCAACGGCCAACCTTGTTTGGCCAGCGCCTGCGCCGCGCCTGCGCCGGTGACGCCGGGCAAGGTCCAGCCCGGAAACGGCAACAGCAATTCGCGCGCGCCGGTGGCCAGCACCAGCGCGGCGTAATGCAATTGCAGCGCGCCATCCGGGCCATCGGCCAAGAGCCAGCCCGACTGCGCCAGCAGGATCTGCGTGCCGGTCAACAGGCGGATCGCGGCATTGCCCTGCACCTGCCGCAGCAGCGCGCGCGCATCGGCCGGCGCACCGTGGTGCACGTCGCTGCGCCACACCTGCCCGCCCGCACGCGGCTGCATGTCCACCACGCCCACGCGCGCGCCATGGCCGGCGGCCGCCTGCGCCGCCGCCAGACCGGCCGGTCCGGCACCGATCACCAGCACATCGAAATGCAGCACGCGCTCAGCCATCGGTGCGCACCTGCATGCCCTCGTGCGCATCCACCAGGCAGGCGCGTTGCTGCGCAATACCGTCGATGCGGACGCGGCATTCAAAACACACGCCCATGCCGCATAACGGCGACCGCGGCTGGCCACTGCTGGACTGGCGAAACTGCAGCGTCGCCTGCGCCACCGCGGCGGCCACGCTGGCGCCGGCCGGCACGTCCACCGGCTGCGCATCCACGTACAGGCGAACCATGGCGCTCATGCCGCAGCCCCCTGCATGGCGCGCGCCGGCGCATACGGCGCCGGGTCGATGGCCGGCGTGCGCCCGAGCAGGCTGTCCACGATCACCCGTGCGCTCCCCAGCGCCGTGGTGACCCCCAGCCCTTCATGCCCCGCTGCCACCCACACGTCGGCCCGGCCGGGCACCGCCCCGAGATACGGGCGCCCGTCCGGGGTGGCCGGACGCAGACCCGTCCATACCCGGATCGCCTGCAGCTCGCGCAACACCGGCAGATACGCAAATGCCCGCTGCAACATCCGCTGCAGCACCGGCATCGACAGCGCGCGATCGTGTTCGCCGAACTGGCGCGAGGAGCCGATCAGGATCTGCCCGGTCGGCCGCGGCTGCACATTGAAGGCCACGCTGGTGTCGTCGGCGCCATGCGCCGAATCGGCATAGCCCAGCTCCAGCAGTTGATGCCGGATCAAGCCCGGATGCCGGTCGGTGATGACCAGATGGCCCTTGCGCGGGCGCAACGCCAGCTCGGGCAGCAACCCCGGCAAGGCGACACCGCTGGCGACCAGCACCGGCCCGGACAGCAGCTGGCCATCGTCCAGGCACACGCCCCGGGTTTGCAGCTGCGTCACCCGACGGCCGGCAAACAGCTGCGTACCGGCCTTGCAGGCCAGGCTCACCAGGTGCCGCGCCACCCGCGGCGGATACACCACCGCCTCGTCGGGCACCCGCATGCCGCCGGCCAGCCCGGCCACCAGCTGCGGTTCCAGGGCATACAGCTGCTGCGCATCGATGGCTTCTGCGTGCAGGTCGGCCGCCGCCAGCCGCGCGATCTTGGCCGGCACCGCTGCCAGTTCGCGCGCATCGCGTGCCACCCACAGCGTGCCGCAGCGACTGAATTCGGCCTCGCTCAATTGCGCGAAGCGCTCCCACAAGCGCAGCGAATACGCCGATAACGCCAGCTCGGCCGGGTCGTCGTCCATCGCCACCAGATGCCCCATCGCCGCGGCGGTCGAACCGCCGCCGATCGGTCCCGGCTCGATGATCGCCACGCGCAGGCCCTCGCCTGCCGCGGCTTCGGCACAGGCCGCGCCGACGATGCCGGCGCCGATCACGATCAGGTCGTAGCTGCGCCGCGTGGAGGCGGCAGATGGTGTCGCCTCCGCGCTGGCAGCGCGATGCGATGCAGCCGCCGCAGAACCGCTCGACGGCGCAGCCAACGCATCCGGGGCGGGCGGCGACGCCTGCATCAGGCCACGATGCCCCAGGCGAACGGATCGGCCGGATCGACGATCAGCTGCGAGCGCGCGGTGATGTACGCCTGCCCGCTGATGCGTGGCGCGATGCCGCGGCCGCTCAGGCGATAACTGCCCTCGAACGCGCTGCCCAGAATGCCTTGCTGCACCCAGCGCTCGCCTTCGCCCAGCTTGCCGTCCGCGGCCAGGCAGGCCAGCTTGGCGCTGGTGCCGGTGCCGCAGGGCGAGCGATCGTACGCCAGCCCGGGGCATAGCACGAAGTTGCGCGCCACGCCGCTGCCGTCGGGGGCGGCGCCATTGACTTCGATATGGTCGATTTCACCGCCGGCCTCGCCGGTGATGCCGGCCGCTTCCAGCGCCAGCCGGATCGCTTCGGTATAGGCAGTGAGCTCGCGCTGATGCGCCAGGTCGAGCGGGCACGGCGCCTGCTCGGTGATGAAAAACCAGTTGCCGCCCCAGGCCACATCGCCGCGCACCCGGCCATGGCCCGGCACGTCCACTTCCACAGCGGCGGCCGCGCGGTAACTCTCGACGTTGTCCACCGACACCGTGCCATCGTCGGCCAGTTCCACTCCAACGGTGCCCACCGGGGTTTCGATACGGTGCTGGCCAGGCGCGATGCGCCCCAGCTCGGCCAGCGTGCGCACCACGCCGATGGTGCCGTGCCCGCACATGCCCAGGTAGCCGACGTTATTGAAGAAGATCACCCCGGTGCAGGCGGCAGGGTCGCGCGCCGGCAGCAGCAAGGCGCCGACCATGGTGTCCGAGCCGCGCGGTTCGCAGGCGACTGCGCTGCGCCAGTGGTCGAAGTCCTGCCGGAAGCGTTCGCGGCACTGCGCCAGGTCGCCATCGCCCAGATCGGGGAAACCGGCCAGGACCACGCGGGTAGGTTCGCCGGCCGTATGAGAGTCGATGACGTCGATGGTGTGCATGGCTCATGCTCCCATTGCCGGCCGCGGACGACTAGCGTTCAATGCGAAGTGAAAATGCGGAAATCTGCACAATCGCCGACCCGCTTCACAGCCGCGCGTTTACGCTAGGATCAAGCCTGGGTTGCACCACCGTGCAGCCGTCAAATCGTGACCTCTACCATGACCCTGATGGACCTCAACCTTCCCGCACTGGAAATGCAGACGCTGTTCGATGCACTGCCGGACGTGGTGTTCTTCATCAAGGACAGCGAGGGCCGCTACACCCATTGCAACCTCACCCTGGTGCGCCGGCTCGGGCGCAAGCTGCGCAGCGAGATCATCGGCCGCTCGCCGCTGGAAGTATTTCCGTTGCCGCTGGGCGGCAGCTACATGATGCAGGACCGTCGCGTGCTGCAGGGCGAGCTCATCGACAACCAGCTGGAGGTGCATCTGTATCCCAACCGCTTGCCGGGCTGGTGCCTGACCTTCAAACGCCCGCTGTGCGAGGCGGACGAGGTGATCGGCGTGGTGGGTATCTCGCGCGATCTGGGCCAGCCCGATAGCCGGCATTCGGCGTATGAGCGGCTGAGCCAGGTCATGGACCACATGCAGTCCAACTTCGGCGACAACCTGCGCGTGCAGGCGCTGGCCGATCTGGCCGGGCTCTCGGTCGCGCAGCTGGAGCGGCACTTCCGTCGCGTGTTCCAGGTCACCCCGCAGCAACTGCTGACCAAGCTGCGCATCGAGTCGGCCATGCGCCTGCTGTACGGCGACGACAGCATCGCCAGCATCGGCCAGCGCTGCGGGTTCGCCGACCAGAGCGCGTTTGCCCGCCAGTTCAAGGCCACCGTCGGCATGACCCCGCGCGATTACCGTGCGCTCAAGGGTCAGCTGTGAAGCGCTGGTTGCAGGCTGCGATCGGAGCCTGACACATAGCTGGCACAAATGCCGAATTCGGCAGGATTGGCAGCGCCGTCGCAGTGCGTTCGGGTCGCCTTGGATCAGTACGGCGCTGAAGGACGCGTCAAGGTGGGCCGAGACCCGGATGGTAGAATTCCGGGTTTCCCCTACTGCGTTGCCAATGGCCAGTTTTTTCCGCCGCAACAAGCCCACCGCGCCCGACAGCTCGCGCACCTCGCGCTATAGCCTGGAAGAACTGGCAGCCGCATTCCCCACCGCACCCTCGGCCGCCACGCCCGCAGCGCCGGTCGAGGCCATGCCGCCTGCGCAGCCCGGCACAGTGCCTGCCGCAGCGCCGCCCATCACGCCTGCCCCGGCAGCAGAAACTACCGCGCCGGCGGCACCGGCCGATGCGCTTGCACGCGACATTGCAGCCCGCACCGGCCAGGCGCAGAGCATCGCCGCGGTGCCGAGTGCGCCCCCCACACCCACACCTGCCGCACCGTCTGCGTTGCAGGCATTGCCGGACCCGGCCCAGGCTGCCCCACCCACCGCGCCGACCCCGGTGGTGGTGGCGCCTGTCGTAGTGCAGCCTCAAAGCGGGCCGAGCGCGCCTGTCGCTCCCCCCGCACAACCTGCAACGCCATCGCAGGCGACCCCGCCGTCGGTGTCGGCACCGGTGATTGCCGCGCCGGTCGCCGCACCGCCGGCGGTGGTGCCGCCTGCCGCAACGCCGACCGCGTCCACTCCGCCCGCCGCAGTCCCTGCCGCAAGCGCGACACCGACCGTGACCGCACCGGTCAGCGTCGGCCACCCGACGCCTGCGACGCAGGACACCGACAGCATCGTCGGCCAGCACGACGCGCTGCCTGCCGCACCGGCCGGCAAACCGGGCTGGCGCGAGCGGCTGCGCAACAGCACCTTCGCACGCAGCTTCGGCGGCCTGTTTTCGCGTAACCCCAAGCTCGACGACGATCTGCTCGACGAAATCGAAACCGCGCTGATCACCGCCGACGTCGGCATCGGCGCCACCACCGCCTTGATCGAAGGCCTGCGCAAGCGCATGAGGTCGCGCGAATTCGTCGACGCACAGGCCATGTTCAAGGCCCTGCGCAGCGACCTCATCGCGTTGTTGCAGCCGGTGTCGAAACCGCTGGTGATCGACCGCTCGCTCAAGCCGTTCGTGGTGCTCACCGTCGGCGTCAACGGCGTCGGCAAGACCACCACCATCGGCAAGCTGGCCAAGCGCTTCAAGGATGAGGGCAATAGCCTGATGCTGGCCGCCGGCGACACCTTCCGCGCCGCCGCCGTGGCGCAGCTGCAGGCCTGGGGCGATCGCAATGGCGTGGCGGTGATCGCGCAAGGGCAGAACGCCGATGCCGCCTCGGTGGCGTTCGACGCCTTGCAGGCCGCCAAGGCGCGCGGCACCGACGTGTTGATCGCCGACACCGCCGGCCGCCTGCATACCCAGACCGGGCTGATGAACGAGCTGGGCAAGATCCGCCGCGTGCTCGGCAAGATCGATGCTGCCGCACCGCACGAGGTACTGATGGTCATCGACGGCACCACCGGCCAGAACGCCATCTCGCAGCTGCGCCAGTTCCATGCTGCGGTGGGCGTCACCGGCCTGGTGGTGACCAAGCTCGATGGCACCGCCAAGGGCGGCGTGGTGTTCGCACTGGCCCGCGAGTTCAATATCCCGATCCGGTTTGCCGGCATCGGCGAACGCCCGGAAGATCTGCGCGTGTTCGACCCGGTCGCCTTCGTCGACGCCTTGCTGCCGGAAGCCTTGGGCAGCTGAGTGGCTGACGCCTGCCCGCACCTGCAGTCCCTGTCAGCAAGCTTGCTGCAGGCCGGGCGCACGGTGCAGCAGGTATCGCACGGCCGGTCGCATGCCAAACGCGTGCTGGAGTTCGCGCGCCCCATGCCCGCCTCGCTACGTGCAACACAGTGCAGCAATGCGGCGGTGTCTTGGTACCACGCACCTCAGGCGCCGCACTGGGCTGGCGCCGGAGACCTGTTCTGCCAGCAGTGCCTGGCCGGCATGGCGTTTCCACTGCGCTGAGCCCGCCACCGCAACATCGCGCCTGTGACCGGCACCGCCCTCCTTTACCGCCAGCAGACCTCATGCCCGCAGATCTCGCCGCTTCATCCGCTGACGCCTTTGTCGCCCCGTTGCTGCACTGGTTCGACGGCCACGGCCGTCATGACCTGCCCTGGCAGCATCCGCGCGCGCCGTATCGCGTCTGGCTGTCGGAAATCATGCTGCAACAGACGCAAGTTGCAGTGGTCATTCCGTACTTCCAGAAGTTCGTTGCACGCTTTCCGGCACTTGCCGATCTGGCGGCAGCCGACAACGACACGGTGATGGCGCACTGGGCCGGGCTGGGCTACTACGCACGCGCACGCAATCTGCATGCGGCCGCCAGGCAATGCGTTGCCTTGCACGATGGCGAGCTGCCACGCGACCTCGATGCATTGCTCGCGCTGCCCGGCATCGGCCGCAGCACCGCCGGTGCGATCCTGAGCCAGGCGTGGAACGACCGTTTCCCCATCATGGATGGCAACGTCAAACGCGTCATGACGCGTTTCCATGGCATTGCCGGCTATCCCGGTCTGCCGGCCGTCGAAAAGCAGCTGTGGCAGCTGGCGACAACCCATGTCGCGCATGTGCCCGACGGCCGCCTGGCCGACTACACGCAGGCGCAGATGGATTTCGGCGCCACCCTGTGCACCCGCGCCAAACCGGCGTGCGTGCTGTGCCCGCTGCAGGATACCTGCGTCGCCCGCCGCGAGGGCCTGGTGGATGCGCTGCCGACGCCCAAACCGGGCAAGGTCCTGCCCGAGCGCGAAGCGACCGCGCTGCTGCTGGAAAACGCCCAAGGCGAGATCCTGCTGCAGCGCCGCCCCCCCACCGGCATCTGGGCCGCGCTGTGGACGCTGCCGCAGGCCGACACCGACAGCAGCATGCGCGCCTGGTTCGACGAACATATCGATGGCAGCTACGAACGCGCCGATGCGATGCCGCCGATCGTGCACACCTTCAGCCACTATCGCCTGCATCTGCAGCCGTTGCGCCTGCGCAAGGTCGCACTGCGCGCGGCGGTGCGCGACAATGACGATCTGCGTTGGGTCGCCCGCGCCGATCTCGGAGCGCTGGGCCTGCCGGCGCCGATCCGCAAGTTGCTCGACACGCTCTAAGCACGCCTCAAAGGAATTCGCATGTCCCGCACCGTGTTCTGCCAGTACCAGCAATGCGATACCGACGGCCTGGATTTTGTGCCGTATCCCGGCGAACTCGGCCAGCGCATCTTTGCGCAGATCGGCAAGAGCGCGTGGCAGGCATGGCTGGCGCACCAGACCATGCTGATCAACGAAAACCGGCTATCGCCGCGCGACCCCAAGCATCGCGCCTTTCTCGAGGCCGAACTGCAGAAGTTCCTGTTCGAGCGCAATGCCGATAAGCCCGAGGGCTATGTGGCGCCGCTTGGCGAGGAATAGTTGGCGCACGCACTGGGATGTTGCGGGTGCGGAGTGGCAGCGAGGCCGGGAGTCGGTCGCTGCAACGCGGGAGCGCGCATCCTGTGGCCATGCCCCGGGAATAGGCAATGGTGATGCACGATGACGAGCACTGGCCCATCCGGCAGTGAGCCGGGCGCAATCGATGCGTTTATCACCGGTGCTGTCGACGCGCGGTGGCAAAAGGTCGCGATGCTGATTGCGAAAGCCCTCACCGACGAGCGGTTGAATCTGGCCGACGTTGAGGATGCGGCCGACCAGGTTGCGCAGCGTATTGCCGGCCTTGTTCGCAGCGGTCGGCTCGAGGCTGCGGGCGATATGACCGACTGGCGACATGGCGAGGTGCGCCTTGCCACGCACGCGCCACACCCCCGCTGAAGCATCCGCTTTGGCCACTGCGTCGTACAGCGCGCGACTTCAAGCGTCCAAGAGCGGCTGACAACACGACTACGCTCACCGCCAGACAGTGCGCCCGACGCGCAGTACGGCATGTCCCGCACGCGCACCCGGTCCTGCGCACCGCCCGCATCTGCCTGACGACTGCTCGCGGCGCTGTCTGGCCGTGTCAGATCCCCAGGCCCGAGTTGCGGCACAGCGCATTCGCCCGCTGCGCTGCGCGCGTGCCGAGCGGCGATCGAGCGCCTGCGTGCCTTGCGATCTCTGCTGGTGTGGCAGCTCGGGGGGTGAGGTTCCGGTGGCTGCCGGCCACACCCTCGGCCTCTCACACTCCATTGCAGCACATTCTATTTTTAAGTAGATTGAAAGGCATGCCGACCCATGCCACGCCCGCACTGCCACGATTTCGCGCCGACCCTGCCAGCATGCAGCGCCTGCGCGCGTCGGCCGGGCGCGCCTGTAGCCTGCTCAAGGCCATGGCCAACGAGGATCGCCTGCTGTTGCTCTGCCAACTGGCCCAGGGCGAGCGCAATGTCGGCGAACTGCAGGCGGCCACGGCCATCGTGCAGCCCACGCTGTCGCAGCAACTGGGCGTGCTGCGCGACGAAGGCCTGGTCGGTACCCGTCGCGCGGGCAAATACATCTATTACCACCTCGCCAGCGCCGACGTGCTTGCGGTGATGCAGGCCCTGTATGCCAGCGTATGCGGCACAGCGGAGCCAGACTGACATGGTCGTCGACTGGAGCAGTTTCACCCCGTTGAGCGCATTGGCCGGGGGCGGCTTGATCGGCCTTGCCGCCGCGTGGCTATTGGTCTTTGAGGGACGCATTGCCGGCGTCAGTGGCATCGTCGGCGGCTTGCTGCAGCGCCAGGGCCGCGATGAACGCAATTGGCGGGGCGCGTTCGTGCTCGGGTTGCTCGGTGCCGTGCCACTGTGGGCCGTCGTACGGCCCCTGCCTTCCATGCAGTCGCAAGCCACATTGTGGTGGTTGATCGGCGCAGGGGTGCTGGTGGGATTCGGTGCGCGCATGGGCGGCGGCTGCACCAGCGGGCATGGGGTATGCGGCATCGCGCGTGGCGCACGCCGCTCGCTGGTCGCCACCGCCGTGTTCATGGGCGCGGCGATCGCCACCCATGCCCTGCTCGCCACGTTGCGGGGCGTTGGGTGAATCGGGTTCTCAGCAGCGCGATCGCCGGGCTGATCTTCGGGACCGGCCTGTTGCTCTCAGGCATGGCCGATCCGACCAAGGTCCTGGGTTTTCTCGATGTCGCCGGACGTTGGGACCCATCGCTTGGGTTGGTGATGCTCGGCGCCATCGGCGTCGCAGCGCCTGCGTTCCGGTGGGCGCGGCGGCGTGGTCGAACACTGCGTGGTGCATCGCTGCAGCTCCCCAGCCATCGGCAGATCGACGGCCCACTGCTATGGGGCAGCGCGCTGTTCGGCATCGGCTGGGGATTGGTGGGGCTATGCCCGGCGCCGGCACTGCTGGGCGCGGCTGCACTGCAGCCGTCCAGTCTGGTGTTCGTGTTGGCGATGCTGATCGGCATGCGGCTGCACCTGCTGTATCGACGGCGCGCCGAACCTGATCCGCATTGCAGATCGCGCCGCTAACCGCCGCAACTGCATCGCCGGTCATCGGCAGTGCAGACCACGGCCAAGGCTTGCGTGCATTCGCGCACGCGATCCAACGCAGGTGTACCGATGACCATGGTGCTTCCACGGTCACGCTGCGCGAGCAGTGCGGTCTTGCAGCGGCAGCCAAGCGGCCATACCGGCCGCATCGGTAACGCCACCGCAGCGCGGCGGCGTTACCGGGTATGACGACGTCCTCAGCCCACCCCGGTCGGCCCGTCCAGCAACATGCGGATGCGCTTGAGCAATTCCTTTTGCGTGTAGGGCTTGTTGACCACGTCGAATTCGGCCCCGCCCACGTCGGTGCGCTGGATGCTGGCGTCGGCATAGCCGGTCGTGAGCAACACCTTGATCCTGGGCAGCAGGCGGCGTGCTTCGCGCGCGAGCACCACGCCGTTCATGCCGCCGGGCATGATCAGATCGGTGAACAGCGCATCCACTTCCGGATGCTGCTCGAGTAACTCGATCGCCTCGCGCCCACTGGCAGCAGAGAGGATGCGGTAACCGGCGTTTTCCAGGAACATCCTGGCCACCACCGCCACGTCCTGCTTGTCTTCCACCACCAGGATGGTTTCGCTGCCGCCCTTGTCGATGGCACGGCTCTTGACGGCCTGCAGGTCGTTCTCGAACTCGCTGGATGCGGGGAAATACAGCCGCACCGTCGTTCCTTCGCCCACTTCGCTGTAGATGCGCACGGTGCCGCCGGACTGCTTGACGAAGCCGTACACCATCGACAGACCCAGCCCCGTCCCCTGGCCCTCGTCCTTGGTGGTAAAGAACGGCTCCATGACGCGGCTGGCCACCTCCGGCGGCATGCCCGAGCCGGTGTCGCTGACGGCAATGCTCACGTAGCGGCCCGGCGCCAACTGGTGATGCATGGCCAGATCGTGGCTGGTGATTTCCACGTTCTGGGTCTGCACGGTCACTTCCTTGCGCTCGGACTGCGCCATCGCATCGCGCGCATTGATCAGCACGTTCAACAGCGCCACTTCGGCCTGGGTGGTGTCGATCTGGCAGTTCCACAACCCCTCTTCCAGCGACTGCCGCAGGCTGATGCCGCCCCCCAGCGTGCGCTCGGCCATGTTGTTCATGCCCGACACCAGGCCATTGAGATTGACCACCCGGCCCCGCAATTTCTGCTTGCGCGAAAACGCCAGCAATTGCTGGGTCAGGGTGGCCGCCTTGGCCGCAGCGGTTGCGGCATGTTCGGCGCTGAAGGCGATGCGTTCGGCATTCCTGGCGGCATCGCCGGAGACCATCATCTGGATCACTTCCAGATGCCCGGACATCACCTGCAGCAGATTGTTGAAATCGTGCGCGATGCCACCGGTCAACTGCCCCAGCGCTTCCATCTTCTGCGCCTGGCGCAAGGCGTCCTCGGCATCGCGGCGACGGCTCACATCCAGCTGCGAACCGAAGAAGTAGACCAGGTTGCCTTGCTCGTCGAACACCGGCGAGACGAACAGCGCGTTCCAGAACGACGAGCCATCCTTGCGGTAATTCAGCACCTCGGTGGCAAATTCGCGGCGTTGCTCGATGGACTCGCGCACGTCCTGCACGCTGGCCGGATCGGTTTCCGGGCCCTGCAGGAAACGGCAGTTGTTGCCGATGATCTCCTCGGCCGAATACCCGGTCATCTCCAGGAACGCCCGGTTGGCGAACACGATCGGATTGTCGGGCAGGTGCGGGTCGGTGACCGTCATCGGCATCCGCGTGGTTTCCACCGCGGCAAAAAAGATATCCGAGCGATGCTTCTCCACAGGCAGGCTGCGAGATTCGCTGATATGAGGCGCCCGTAGCTCTCCGTGACGGGTATCGTTCAAGTGATGTTCTCCGCGGGGCCATCCCCGTGGCGACAGTTTAATTGGCTGCGGTGAGCTGATCCCTCACATCGATGAGCCTTTCCGGTACGGCTGCGCGCGCCAATGCAACCAAATGCAGCGGCCCTGCGTAGTGGCGCATTCCGGGGTCGCCGCGCAGTGCGGGCAACGCAGCTGCTTAACGCAGCACGCCGGTGCCGCCCGGCCCGTGCGCGCGCCCAGGCGGCTTTGCCGTAGCATGCCCATGCAGTTCGCAGCTCCTGCGCCGTCGTCCCGCCGTGTCGGTTGCGTCGCGCGCGCCTTCCCCCACGCCGGCGTGCGCGCCTGGCGACCAGGCGACGCCACCATGCCGGGCTATCAGACCCAGATCCACGAGCTGACCTTCGGGCAGCAGACCTACGTCATCCGCGCGTTGACGGACAAGCAGCAATTTGCCGACCCGGACGACGCAGCCGCCGACGCCGGCATTTCCTCGGCGCAATGGAGCCTGTTCGGCCAGGTATGGCCGGCAGGCCGGTTGCTGGCCGAAGCGATGGCGACGCGGCCGGTGGAAGGCAGGCGCATTCTCGAGCTGGGCTGCGGCCTGGGCCTGGCGAGCCTGGTATTGCGCAAACGCGGCGCCGACGTGGTGGCCAGCGATCACCATCCGCTGGCAGAGGTCTTTCTGGCGTACAACGCCGCGCTGAACGCGCTGGACTCGGTGCCGTACCGCCGCCTCGACTGGGACGCGTGCGCCTCGAACATGGGCCAGTTCGACATGATCATCGCCAGCGACGTGCTCTACGAAACCCGCCACGCCACCATGCTGGCCAAGCTGATCCCGGGGTTGGCCAAGCCGGCATGCGAGATCGTGGTCAGCGACCCTGGCCGCGGCAACGCCAATGCGCTTTCGCGCATGCTGGCCGATATCGGGTTTTCGCTGATCGCCGGCGAACGCCAGGCCTCGGCACAGGTGGCCAAGGCCCCGCGCCTGTTCGTCTATCGCCGCAAGATGGACAACTGGTAGCCGGCAGGCAGCTGAGGATGCTTTGCCTCAGGGCGCAGGCGTGTAATCGGAGAGCAGCACCGGCTTGCGCGGATCGGCCTTGATTTCCTTGTGCTCGCTCAGGCGCAGCGCATCGGCGTCGGGCGTGTCGTCGGTATTCAGTTCCCAGGCTTCGATCACGCGCTTGTGGAACAGGAATGCATGGCGTGTGCGGTCGTAGCGGAAGGTGATGTAGTCGGTCCAGTGCTGGCCGCAGGCCACGCCATTTTGCACGGTGAAGTAGGCGCCCTTGGCCACCAGGCCGTGTTCGTCATCCAGAAACGGATCGCACTGCCCGCCCTCGTCGGCCTTGAAGATCACCCGCGTGTTGCGTGCGGCTTCGACAACGCCACCGTCCGCGGTCGCAACCAGAACCAGCAAGGTCCGCGCCGGCGCCGCGCGGCCATCCGCACGCAACGTCTGTTCTGCGGATGCACGCAATGCGACCACATAATCCTGCCGGCCATCGCCAGTGAGATCTGCGCTGGCGACACGCATCACCGACTGACCGGCAGGCAATACGTTGGCAGCGGCTGCGGGCAGCGTGGCGGCGCCAGCTGGCAGCGCCATTGCCATTGCCATTGCCGCCGTCCACCACCAGCATCGCATTGTCATGGCCGTTCCCTCATCTGGTCTGCGTCGAGCGCGCAAGCATAGCCGGCCATCCTTGCAGTTGCGCGATGCCTGCGGCTCGACCACACGCTCGATGACGATGCCGACCTGGGCGCCGCTCAGGAGCGGACAGTAAGTCCACCCACCCAACTACAGACGGCGCCCCTACCGCACGACAGCGCTCAGTCGCGCTCTTGCACGGCCTCGCTCGGTGGATGCTTTCGACATCGTGCGCCAGAGGTCACCGTGCCGTATAGCACCCCATCACCACGCAACCGCGACTTATCATCGACGCAGGCGAAGCCGCGCTGCAGGCGCGCCAAGCCCGCATCGCCCCACCGGGCAACAGCCCTGCACCGCACTTCTTGGAACTCCATGAAACGATTCATCGCCTGTCTCGTACTCGCCACATGCTGCCTTTGCGCCACAGCGTCGGCCGAAGAGCTCGGGGCGTATCTGCGCACCCACTACCCCTCGTTGAGATACGTCGAGCGCTACCGCGCCACGTATCCGGAAGACGTGCTGGGCAGCGCTGACGCATGGGCTGCAAGCGCCAGACTTGCGCCCGAAACGACAGCCAGCACTGTTTCGCGGCGCCTTGTCGGCCTCGCGGACCAGCACGTCGCGCTCACCGGGGCCAAGGCCGGCAAGACCGAGGCCCTGGGCGTTCTGTTCAGGACCTCGAGCGATGGTCACATGATCGTGTGGCGCATCCTCGATGCGCGCATCACCGGCCTCGCGCAAGGCGACACGGTTCTGCAAATCAACGGAACACCTACGGCGGCATGGCTGAAAAGCGCGGCAGACCTGACGTTCGGCGGCAACACGCGCGCGCGACAAGCCGAAGCCGCCCTGTCGCTCGCACTGGGCACGCCAGCGGCGCATCAGGTGGCCGGTGCCGGCAAGACGGTTGCACTGCGCGTGCAGAGGTTTGCGCAGGCGCCGCGCCAGGTGGCGCTGCACTATCAGCCCATGACCCAGGAGCTTGCGCGCACGCTGGCATCGGCGGTCGACGTGCCCGATCTGCCGGAGGTTGCGCAAATCGGCAACACCAGGGTGGGCAGCATTCGCCTGGGCGCGTTTGCGCCGCAGTACAACGCCACGTTCACCCAGGCGGCGGACGCCAGGGAGACCGCAACGCCGCAGACCAACGACCCGGACGCCGCCATGTTGGCCGGGTTTTGTGCGGTCACCCGGGAACTGATCGGTCGCTACGATGCCATTGCCGCGCGCTCGGATGTCATGCTGATCGACTTGCGCGGAAACATGGGTGGGTTCGCCCGCGAAGTTCGCGGATTTTCCTGGGCGCTCACTGGACGCAAGCCAGTGAAGACGTACGAGATGCGCGCCTCGGGAACGCCGGGAAGCGTGCGCCTGGAAGCGCTGCAGGACGATGCCAGCTGCGGCAGCGTCGCTTCGCACAAGCCGCTCATCGTGCTGGTGGATGCAGGCACCCGATCGGCCGGCGAATTGTTGGCCACCTACCTATGGGCCAGCGGCGCCACGATCATGGGCGAGCGCACCATCGGTGCCGGCGGCGGCCGGGATTCGGAAAGCCAGGGTGTGGCGTTGGGCGATTCCGGATATCGCGCGCTTGTCAGCGAGAGTTTTTATATTTTCGATCCGACGGAAGATCTGCGCGTTGGCGAGATGGACGAAGCGACGCTCGTTGATCGCGTGGCGGCAGACGGTTTTCGCCCGAGCCGAACGCACCCGTTCGCGACCCAGTCCATCGGCGTCGTGCTTGATGTGCCGCTTGCGATCGATGCGGCGGACTTGAACGATGGCGGTCAGGGTCTATTGCTGCGCGGCTTGGTCGCGGCCGGATTGACCAAGTGATTCTCCGCCGCTCCACCGCAGGCCTGTGAATACATCAGCGCTGATTGCGATCATGCCGCGTTGCATCGATCGCCGGATGCAGCCACTCCAGTGGCGATGGCAAGGCAATGGCGCGGCTACAACTGCCCAGCGACTGCCAGAGCTTTGCTGACTGCGTTGTTGGCGCGGTTGTCTTGGCGCGGTTGCGATCGCGTCCAAGTAAGTGAGCATATTGCAACCCAGCCATGCAAAAGCGCGCAGGCCAATCAATCAATGACGGCATGACGTAAACCAGAATGCATTGCATGCCAGCAAGAAGAACACCTGCGCGCGGCGCTGCAACATCTCGAGCGGCGGTGCGGCCACTGCCGGTGCGGTGGCGCTGGAGGAACTCGGCGCATCCGACCCAGGCCCGCGTGCTGCGCGATGCGGCGTTATCTGGGCAGCAGCACGTCGCTGCCGGCTGCGCGCAAGCTCACGATCGTGCCTGGCGTGTCGGCCGCGACAGCGACCGCATCCTGCGCGAAGGACTGCAAATGCAACTGCATTGCGTGGTGCTGCTCCAGCGGAACGGTAAGCGACGGACTGCAGGGACGGCTGGGGGCCATCGACGCGCCGACCGACAAGGCGTTACTGCCCATCCAGTTCGCAGGCGCGGTATTCCTTCGGGTCGAGAAAATCCGCCAGACAGGACCCCACGCGCAATGCCTGTTCGCGCGCATCGCCGCGATAGTCGCCCTCGCCCGCCCCTTCGATGGTGGCGATCGGTGCGGCGCGGTCGCGGTGATAGACGAATGCGGTCGACGACCAGCGCGTCTGCCCGGGCGCCTGACTTTCCATCGTCTCCACGCGGAACTCGCCGCAATACCCGTGGATCAATGTGCGTCGAAGTGTCTTGTGCGTCATGCGCAAAGTATCGCCATGCCGAGTTGAAGGTGACGTGGAAACACGCGCCGACCGCCCTGCGCATCTCAATGCGCCTGTCGCTGCACGACGCGTAAAAAGAGGCCAGAAACCCCTCCCGGTAGTCGCATCGCATGGCGTCGAAACAGACAGCAACCGGCACAGCCAGCTGCAAGCACTGGCAACCAGTGCAGAGTCAATCAGATCGAAGGGAGATGTTGCCGTCGTCATCAGCGCGAAGGAACAACCCACTTGCGCTGCGAGACTGAAGAAATGGTGGCCGAGGACGGAATCGAACCGCCGACACGGGGATTTTCAATCCCCTGCTCTACCAACTGAGCTACTCGGCCACTAACCCAACACTGCTGCCAGCGTTGCGAGGACGCGCATCATAGCGAGCAGGCGCAATTTGGGCAAGCGTTGTGACGAACTTTGTTGCAGCCTGGCGTCAGGGCCTGCATTTCTTGCGCCGGTTCACGCCGCGCGGCGGGGGCGATGGCCTAGCCTGCGCGCGTCAACCGGAGATCGTCATGCGCCTGCCCCGCCTGCTGTTGTCGTTCCTCGTCCTGCTGCCGGTTGCTGCGTCTGCGCAGCAACCGGTGCGTGCGGTGACGCAGCTGGACCTCTCGCGCTATGCCGGGCAATGGCATGAAATCGCGCACCTGCCGGTGTCGTTCCAGAAGAAGTGCCGCAGCGACATCACCGCCAGCTACACCTTGCGCGACGACGGACTGATCGGCGTGCGCAATGGCTGCCGCACCGCCGATGGCACCATGGCGCAGGCCGAGGGAGTGGCGAAGCCGGTCGCCGGCCACGCCGGGCAGTTGCAGGTGCGCTTTGCGCCGGAATGGTTGAGTTGGTTGCCGCTGGTCTGGGCGGACTACTGGGTGATCGCCCTCGACCCTGACTATCAGTGGGCGGTGGTCGGCGAGCCGGATCGCAAATACCTGTGGATCCTGTCGCGCTCGCCACAGATGCCGCGCGCGCAGCTCGAGCAGCTCAAGGCGCAGGCCACGCAGATGGGCTATGACCTGTCGCCCCTGATCGTGGCAGCGCCCTTGCCGTGAGTCCGGGCATCGGCTGACCGGCAGCGCAGCGGCGGCGGCGGCGGCAAGGCAGCGTCCGTACTGCGTAGTATTCTTGGCGCCGCCTGACACCTGCCAAGGACCACTTACATGCGTGCCTATCGCCTTCTGATCGTGTCGCTGGCCTGTGGCCTGCTGCTGAGCGCCTGCGGCGGCGCGGTCCGCCGCGTGTCCGAGCCGGCGGCCAGCATCCAGCAGCTCACCGTGCGTGCCGACGGCTCCTGGTCGGTGGATTTGCGCCTGCAGAACTACAGCAGCATCCCGATGCAGTTCGAGCGCGTGGCGCTGGAAATTTCTGCCGGCGAAGAGGTGGCCGGCAAGCTCGACCAGGCGGTGGGGATGTCGATCGGCCCGGAAACCGCCGACATGGTGACCGTCACCCTGCAGCCCACCTCGCTGGGCCGCATCACCGTGGCCGATGTGCTTGCCGGCGGCCGCTCGCTGCCGTACACGCTCAAGGGCACGGTGTGGGCCACCCCGCAGGACAAGAAACAACGCGAGTTCGCGGTGCAATCGCGCAACACGCTCAGCCCGGCCCCCGGCCTCAACGGCGTGCTGCGCTGACGCGCACGCCTTCTGCACCATCTTCGCAAGGATCCCGCATGAGCAGCTACAGCGCCCCACTGACCGACTTCCGCTTCGCCCTGCACGATGTGCTCGGCGCCGAAGCCTTGTTCGCCCGGCTCGGCTACGCCGACGCCAGCGCCGACATCGTCGACGCCGTGCTCGAAGAAGCCGGCCGCTTCACCACCCAGGTGCTGGCACCGCTCAACAGCGTGGGCGATGAGATCGGCTGCGCCTTCGACAAGAGCACCCATGCGGTCACCACCCCACCGGGGTTTCGTGCGGCCTACGACCAGTTCGTGGCAGGCGGCTGGAACGGCCTGACCGCCGAGCCGGAGTTCGGCGGCCAGGGCATGCCGCACACCCTGGGCGTGCCGCTGAGCGAGATGATCAACTCGGCCAACCTGGCGTGGGGCAACTTCCCGCTGCTCTCGCACGGCGCCAGCGAAGCGCTGCGCCAGCATGGCGAGGCGTGGCAGCAGGAAGCGTTCCTCAAGCCGCTGACCGACGGCCGCTGGACCGGCACCATGTGCCTGACCGAGCCGCATTGCGGCACCGACCTGGGCCTGCTCAAGACCCGCGCCGAACCCAATGCCGACGGCAGCTACGCCATCACTGGCACCAAGATCTTCATCACCGCCGGCGAGCACGACCTCACCGACAACATCGTGCATCTGGTGCTGGCCAAGCTGCCCGACGCGCCTGCCGGCGCCAAGGGCATCTCGCTGTTCGTCACCCCCAAGTTCAAGGTGGATCGCGACGGCACTGTGGGCGAGCGCAACACGCTGCACTGCGGCTCGATCGAGCACAAGATGGGCATCAAGGGCTCGGTGACCTGCGTGATGAACTTCGAAGGCGCGCAGGGCTACCTGGTCGGCCAGCCGCACAAGGGCCTGCAGGCGATGTTTACGATGATGAATACCGCGCGTCTGAGCGTGGGCCTGCAGGGCATCGGCCTGTCCGAGCGTGCCTATCAGAACGCCCTGCGCTACACCCGCGAGCGCCTGCAATCGCGCGCGCTCAGCGGTGCCAAATTCCCCGACAAGCCGGCCGACCCGATCATCGTGCACCCGGACGTGCGCCGCATGCTGCTGACCATCAAGTCGCTGACCGAAGGCAGCCGCCTGCTGGCGCTGCACGCGGCCAGCCTGGTCGACGTGTCGCACCGCGGTGGCAGCGAACAGGAACGCGCCGATGCAGAGACCCTGGTGAGCTTCCTCACCCCGATCTCCAAGGCCTGCCAGACCGAATGGTCGATCGAAAACACCTACCACGCGCTGCAGTGCTTCGGCGGCCACGGCTATATCCGCGAATACGGCATGGAGCAGCTGGCCCGCGACGCGCGCATCACCACCATTTATGAAGGCACCACCGGCATCCAGGCGCTGGACCTGATCGGCCGCAAGACCGCCGCCAGCCAGGCCGCCGGACTCAAGCTGTTCCTGGCCGATGTGGAAACCTTCGCCAATGCGCAGGAAGGCAATGCCGCACTGGCCGAGTTCATCAAGCCCTTGCGCGACAAGTGCAGCGAATGGGCCATGTTGACCCGCGATGTACTGGACCGCGCCGCACGCAATCCGGACGAACTGGGCGCCGCCAGCTACGACTATCTGTTTTATTCCGGCTACGTGGTGCTGGCTTACTGGTGGGCGCGCAGCGTCGCGGCGGCGGATGCATCCGCACATGGCGACGATTTCAAGCGCGCCAAACGCGAAACCGCACGTTTCTACTTCGCCCGCATCCTGCCGCGCACATTGACCCACGCCGCCACCATCCGCAGCGGTGCCGCCCCGCTGATGACGCTGGAAGCGGAGTTGTTCGGCGACGCCTGAGCCAGCGCCATCACCGCTGGCTGCAACTACCGCAGGAGCGGACCTGGCCGCGACAAGGCAGTACCGACCAGCAAGGCGTCGCGCCCAGGTGCGCTCCTACGGATAAACATCGCAGGATTCCGCCACTGTCGTAGGAGCGGACCTGGCCGCGACAAGGCAGTACCGATCAGCAAGACGTCGCGCCCAGGTGCGCTCCTACGGATAAACATCGCGGGATTCCGCCACTGTCGTAGGAGCGGACCTGGCCGCGACAAGGCAGTACCGATCAGCAAGACGTCGCGCCCAGGTGCGCTCCTACAGATAAACATCGCGGGATTCCGCCACTGTCGTAGGAGCGGACCTGGCCGCGACAAGGCAGTACCGGGCCAGCAAGACGTCGCGCCCAGATGCGCTCCTACAGGACAACAAGGCCTTCGACGCGCCCGAAGATTGCGCACGCAGCACGGCGGTATCGCGGCCCAACCGGGCCTTGCTGACCCATTGATTGCAAGACGCACGCCAAAGCCGTTCGCTGCGATACACAAACTGTCAACGATCGGGTATAAGCTGTTTTCCCGATGGAGACAGACACGCACGTAGGTGATGTGATCGTCCCCGGAGGCATCTCTGCCCCGGTCGCGGGCAGCGCTGTCGCTGCGATCCAGCAACTTCCCACCTTGCGCCTGCTGTCCCTCGACGCGCACGGTCGCGTGCTGGACTGGATCAACTGGCAAGATGCCGCCTGCCTCTACGCACGCGATGCGGTGTCCTGGACGCTGGGCGAGCCCTGCATGCAGATCCACGGCGGCATTTCGCGGCTGACCGGCGAGCGCAGCACGCTGGAACTGCACCCGATCATCGCCGCACGTGGCCACGCCCGCTCGCGTGCGCTGGACCCGACCCCAACCCTCAGCAACACGGCGTTGTTCGCACGCGATTCGCAGCTGTGCATGTATTGCGGCCAGCACTTCAGCCGCCCGCATCTGACCCGCGACCACGTCATGCCGGTCTCCAAGGGCGGGCGCGACAGCTGGGAAAACGTGGTCACCGCCTGCTTCCAGTGCAACTCGCGCAAGGCCAACCGCACGCCGCAGCAGGCGCACATGCCGCTGCTGGCAGTACCCTACCGGCCGAGTTGGATCGAGCACCTGATCCTGTCCAACCGCAACATCCTGTCCGATCAGATGGCCTTCCTGCGCGCACAATTGCCCAAGCGTTCGAAGTTGTCGCTGTAAGGCTGGCTGGGTGCGGCCACCCACGACGACGCACTGAACCACGCCCGCAACGCCAGCCGCTGCGCTGATGGCTGCGTGATCGGGCAAGCGACTTACGCGCCTGCGACCGGTGTGGTCATCAGTCGAAGACTCGCCTGACCTGGCTTGCCTTGCATTCCACCTGCGGCGCCTTCGCCGATCACGCCACCAAGCGAAAAGCCGCCGCTTCCACCGACAGCACGCTCCCGCGCTCGCCCATCCGGCCAGCGCGTGAGGCGACGACGGCATCAGCAATCCCCACGATGTGCCGCCGGTGGACTGGATGCGGTACCCGAACATCCCGCCTCCAGGGTGCGGCAGATTGCCGCAGGCCCCGGCAATGCCTGCGCAGGCCAGCAGCGACGGCGCGTCCGGCCATCACCGCCCGCTGACAGCTGAACCGGTTTGCTTGCCGGGCCTTCGCATGGGGAGGACAATATGGCTTCAGAACATTGACACGATGATGATCGACTCCACCCGCTACCCGCGTCTGTCCCGCATCCAGACCCCCGACGACCTGCGCAGCTTCGATGAAGCCGAGCTTGCGGCAATCGCCGAGGAGCTGCGTGCCTATCTCATCGAATCGGTCGGCAAAAGCGGCGGGCACTTCGCAGCCGGCCTGGGCGTGATCGAACTCACCGTCGCCCTGCACTACCTGTATCAGACCCCGGTCGATCAGCTGGTGTGGGACGTCGGCCATCAGACCTATCCGCACAAGATCCTGACCGGGCGCCGCGACCAGATCCACACGGTCAAGCAGAGGGACGGCGTGGCGCCGTTTCCCAAGCGCGAAGAAAGCATCTACGACACTTTCGGCGTGGGCCATTCGTCCACCTCGATCTCGGCCGCGCTCGGCATGGCCATTGCCGCGCAGCGCAATGGCGACGATCGCAAGGTCGTGGCGGTGATCGGCGATGGCGCGATGACTGCCGGCATGGTCTACGAAGCGCTCAACCACGCCGGTGGCATGGACCCGGAACCGAACCTGCTGGTGATCCTCAACGACAACCGCATGTCGATCTCCGAAGCGGTGGGCGGGCTGACCAAGATGCTCGGCCGCGCCAGCGGCAGCCGCACCCTCAACGCCATCCGCGAAGGCGGCAAGAAGATCCTCGGCGACAAGAAGAACAACCCGACTGCGCGCTTCGTGCGGCGCTGGGAAGAACACTGGAAAGGCATGTTCGTGCCGTCCACGCTGTTCGAGGAAATGGGCTTCCATTACACCGGCCCCATCGATGGCCACGACCTGCCCGGTCTGGTCGGCGCACTCAAGACCCTGAAGACCCTCAAGGGTCCGCAGCTGCTGCACGTCATCACCACCAAGGGCAAGGGCTACGAGCTGGCCGAAGGCGACCAGATCGGTTACCACGCGGTCGGCCCGTTCGATCCGAGCAAGGGCCTGGTGGCCAAGACCGGCGCCAAGAAGCCAACCTATACCGATGTCTTCAGCGACTGGGTCTGCGACATGGCCGCCGTCGAGCCCAAGCTGCTGGTGATCACCCCGGCAATGCGCGAAGGTTCGGGCTTGGTGCGTTTCAGCAAGGAATACCCGCAGCGTTACTTCGATGTGGCGATCGCCGAGCAGCACGCGGTGACGTTGGCGGCCGGCATGGCGACCCAGGGCGCCAAGCCCGTGGTGGCGATCTATTCCACCTTCCTGCAACGCGGCTACGACCAGCTGGTGCACGACGTGGCGGTGCAGAAGCTCGACGTGCTGTTCGCGATCGACCGCGGTGGCGTGGTCGGCCCCGATGGCGCCACCCACGCCGGAAACCTGGATCTGAGCTTCCTGCGCTGCGTGCCGCACATGGTGGTGATGGCGCCGGCCGACGAAGCCGAATGCCGTCAGATGCTGAGCACCGGCGTGCGCTACGAAGGTCCGGCGGCAGTGCGCTATCCACGCGGCACCGGCCCGGGCAGCGCGCTCGACGCATCGCTCACCGCCTTGCCGATCGGCAAGGCGCAGCTACGTCATGACGGCACACGCATCGCACTGCTGGGTTTTGGCGCAAGCGTGGATGCGGCAGAAGCGGTCGGCCGCGAGCTTGGCCTGACCGTCGTCAACATGCGCTTCGTCAAACCGCTCGACAAGGCCATGCTGCTGGAACTGGCCAACAGCCACGAAGGCTTCGTCACCATCGAAGACAACGTCGTTGCCGGTGGCGCCGGCTCGGGCGTGGCCGAACTGCTCAATGCCGAAGCCATCACCATGCCCATGCTGCACCTGGGCCTGCCGGACAGCTTCCAGCACCACGCCAGCCGCGAAGACCTGCTGGCCGAAGCCGGCATCGACCATGCAGGCATCCGCGCCGCCGTGCTCAAGCGTTGGCCGCAGCTGATGGCCGGCAAGGCACCGTCGTTGAATGCGGCTGCGGGCTGAGGCTCGCGGTAGTTAGACGCGGCGGTAGTTGTGGCAGGCGATTGGAGAATCGCCTGCCCGTATCAACGCTGACTCACGCGCTCTGTTGACGTAGATGCCCTGACGCAACACGCGACCGATCTCGCGCGCCACGCACTAGACCTGCGGCACCGCACCGGTCTGCGCAAACGCATCCACCAGCCGCACGATGCGCGCCTGCGCATCGATGGCGTGCAGCTCCGTCTGCAATCGACGCACGCCTGACGGCAGCTCGCTCGTGCCGAGCGCTTCGCGCAGCAGTGCCGGCAAGCCATCCAGCTCGCGCAACCACCACGCCGCGCCAGCAACCTGCAGACGCGCGGCGTGGTCGAACTGGTCGTAGTCCAGCGGGTACACGATCGATGGCAAGCCTGCGGCCAGGCAGGCATACAGAATGCCGGCGCCGCCGTGGTGCACCACCAGCGCATAACGCTGCAGGTGCTGCGCATAGTCCACATACGGCAGCCGCTGATAGTTGCCGTGCGCCTGCTGCCGCGGCGCTGCGGTATCGCCATCGCTGAAATGGAAAATCACCTGCGGAAACTGCGGCGCCAGCGCGCGCAGTACCGCATCCATGCGTTGCTTGACCCAGTGCAGATGCGTGCCTAGGGTCACCAGCACATGCCGCCGCCCGGCGACAAACGCAGGCGGCGCAACGGTCGATGGCGGCGTACACAGCTGCGGGCCGACGAAGCGCATCGCCGCAGGCCAGCGCCGCGCCAACTCGAACGACGGCAGACCCAAGGCAAGAATGCAGTGCGGCGAATACACCGCCTCGCTGCGATCGCTGCGATACATCGCCGGCAAGTCGCAAACACGCATCTGGCGCCGATAGCACATGTGCAAGCTGCGTTTGAAGCCACGCGTCAGCCGCCGCGCCAGTGCATGCCAGATGCGCTGCGTTGCACTTGATGCGGGGAGCAGACCGCCGAAATATGCGGGAGGCCCGTCGACCGTTTCGATCACGCACGGCGACGGCATGCTGGTCCACCACGCGATGCCCATCGCCTGCGCCGCCAGTCCCGCGCTGGGCAAGGTGAAATCGACGATCACCAGATCCGGCCTTCGCTCGCGCCAGCGCGCTTTCAGCGCATCCCCCACTCGCGCCATCAAGCCAAGCGCATTGTGCAGTTGTCGACGCAGGCGCAACGGGTTGTGGCCCACCGCATGCGGCGGGTTGGCGATCTCCAGCAACAGCCGGTCGGCTTGCGCATCCAGCACGCTGACTGCCATCAGCCCGCATGCACGGATGCGCGCCTGCGCTGCCGGCGTACTGATGACCTGCACCTGATGATGCGGCGCCAGCTGACTGGCGATCGCCAGGATCGGATGCAGGTGCCCGCTATACGGCGGTGCGATCAGATCGATGCGCATCTGCCCTCCCCTGCAAGGTGTGTTCGAGCTGCGCGATGAAGACCCGGCAATCGGCAACTACCACCGCATCACCCAGGTAATCCATATGCCCGCATGCAGGCCTCAGATCGACCGCAGCGCCGAACAGCGCGCGCGAAATCCAGTCGCGCCGTCCTTGCAGCACCCGCAGCTGGCCGAACGACGCAGGCACGGTGCAGACGGGGCCGTAGGCGAACACCGCCAGACGTGCACATAGCGCCTGCGGAAGCTGCAACGCAGTGAGTAGTTGCAGACCGCAGCTGCCGGCCAACAGCACCGTCATCGGCGCTTGCTCCAATAGCGCCACAACCCGCGTGCGATCGGCATCCACAACGCGTGCGGCGCGCGCTGCCAGGTACTGCCGCAGATTGGACACACTGGCACGCCACAGCGGCGTGTGCCGATACGCAGCTCCATCGGGGCGGTACGGATAATTGCAGTCGATCAGCCGCCGGCCCGGGCCTTGCAGTTGCTGCAGAAAGTGCTGCTGTTCCACACTCAATGCACAGCGCTCCGGATCACTTTGCCCGGTGAGGAAGGCAATCTGCAGCGCGGCGCTGTCAATCGGCACGAAAACGGCCGTCCGGCAGCACGCGGTAACGCCGGGTGCGCCAGCGGATCGTGCGCGCCAATGCTGCATGCAGCAGATGCAGCGGCTGCAGACACTCCGCGCACACCGACAGCAATGCACGGTGGCGAAGTGCCCCGGTGACGCGCCATTGCGCCAGGCACAGCAGCAAGGCACGCAGCAGCACGGTGGTCAGCGCACACGCCATTGCCAGCCACGTTGGCTGCACGCAGACAGACAGCAGCAAGGCCATCAGCAACAGCGGCGGCAGCCCTTGCGACACAAAGATTGCGCTGCGCACGCCCAATGTCTGACGGCGCAGCAGAATCAGCGCGAACAACATCCACCGATGCATCTGACGCAGGTAACTGACAAGATCCGGCATCGCGGTACGCATCGCCACCGGTGCAGTGGATTGGCACACGCGCCCACCGCGCTCACGCACCAGTGTTGCGAACGCCAGATCGTCGGTCAGCTGTTCCAGCAACGACGCAAAACCGCCCCAGGCGCGCAGTTGTTCGGTGCGTACCGCGTAGCACATGCCGTTGATGGTCAACGGCGCCGCGAAGGGCAGCCAGCCAAGATAGGTGAGCGCTGCATTGTTGTTGACGAACTGCGACAGCAGGCGGCCAGCGAAGGTGTCGCCATCGCAGTAGTAAGGTAATGCGGTCACCACGTCGGCGTGGCTCAGCTCCTGCAGCAGCTGCGACAGTGCCGGTTCGCTCAACTGCGCATCGTCATCCAGGATCAGACAGATCGGCGCCTGCACCTGGGCCAGGGCGTACTCGAGCTTCCATGCCTTGGGATTGATGTTGGCCGGCGCCGCAGGCACCAGCATGCGTGTGATGCGCCCCTGCGGATACTGCATCACCAGCGTGTCTGCGACCGCGTTCCCCGCCGCATCGTCCGCGTCCAGCAGCCACCAGAAATGCGCATGTCCCAGCGCCTGCAGATTGGCCGCCAGCACGCTGTGCAAATGCGCGTCACCGCCAAGGATCGGCTGCAGGATCGCCACCTCGGCCGGGCCACCGGCAGGAGTGGGTGCTGGCCGCGCGCGCGCCTCGCGCATGACCCACAGCACCGCAGCCGCCTTGAACAGCAGCAGGCTCAGATACAGCGCCGCCAGGGCCGGCACGGCTACGCCCACTGCGCCGCCTGCCAGCGCACGAAGGCCTCGACGCCCTCTTCCACGCCAACGCTGGGCGCGCCCAGATCGGCAAGCGTGCGCTGCGGGTTGAAGGTCTTGGAGTAGGCAAACGCGCCGACACCAAACCGCGTGATCGGCGGCTCGCCGCGCAACCGCAGCACACGATAAAGACCCTCCACCACGCTGGCCATGCGCAGCGCAGTGGCGATGCGCACCTCGCGCTGCGGCAACGGCAGCTGCAGACGCGTGAGCAGGTCCAGTAACAGCTGCTGCAGATCCACCGGCTGCGCGTTGGTGAGGTTGTAGGCGCGTTGCAGCTGCGGTGCGGTGGCCGCGCGGTAGAGGTAATCGCAGAGCGTGTCGATATAGATCAGATCGCCGATCACCGGCTGGGTCTGGCCGACAAAGCGCGGCAACGCACCCTTGCGCGCAGCGGCGATCACCCGCGGGAACAATACCGTATCGCCCGGCCCGAACACCGCGCGCGGCCGCAGCACCGATGCCTGCCCCGGATAGCGTTCCAGCAAGGTTTCGCCGAGGTATTTTGTGTGCGCGTACGTGTTGACGAAGCCCGGGCCGATGGGGCTGTCTTCATCCAGATCGTATTGATGCGCCTCGCGATAGAACACCGAGCTGGAAGACACATACAGCAAGCGAGGGCAGCCGTTGCGCACGCAGAAATCGATGACATTGGCGGTGGCCTGCACGTTGTGCAGCTGGAACTGCGCACGGCTCCCCCACGGGGATGCCAATGCCGCCGCGTGGATGACCACATCCGGCCGCCAATCCAGCGAAAACGGTTGGCTCAGATCGATGCGGTGATAGTTGGGTAACTCGCTGGCACGACGCCCGATGCCGTGAATCTCCACCCCGGCTTGCCCCTGGAACCGGCGCAGGAACGCGCCGCCCACAAAACCGGATGCGCCGGTCACGAGAATGCGCAGGCTCATCGCCACTCCGGTTGGTAACGGTCAAGACTGGGTTGGCAGTGCGAGGGCAGGATCGCCAGCTCCGGGTGCGCCTGCGACAAGCCGTGCAACTGCTGCACGGTGCGCTGGAATGCGTTCCAATCGTGCATCAGCAAGCGCGTGGGCCACGCCGGCCACTGCAGCCGTGCCCAGGTGGCCGACGACCACACCGCATCTGCGCAGAGCAGCACCTCGCGGTCATGCTGGTCGCGTAACCACACGCCCATTTGCCCGGGTACGTGGCCCGGCAGCGGCACCGCGAGCACGCTGCCATCGTCGAACAGGTCGTACGCCGTACCCAGGCCCTTCCAGGCGCCGCTCAGCTCGCGCTGCGGCGCCTGTTCGGCAAAGTGCAGGCGTCGATCGAAATCCGCCGGAAGCAGTTGCGGCAGCAAGGCACGGCGCAATCCACCCAGGCGCGAGCTATTGCGCAGTTGCTCGTAGTCCGCACGCAGACAGCTGAAGCGCGCGTTCGGCAGGTCGCGCAGGCCGCCCACATGGTCGGCATGGAAATGCGAAATCAGGCACCAACCGATCTCGTCCAGCTGCACGTCGCGACGTGCCAGCTGCGCGCGCAGGGTTTCATGCGCAGGCAGGGTCACCGGGGTGGTCCAGCGATACAGCCGCTCCGGCCAGGGATCGGTGGCCCGGAAAAAATGCGTGGCGTAGCCGGTGTCGTAGAGCATCGCTCCACGCTGCGGGTGCCGGATCAACACGCTCAACGCGGGAAACTCCACCGCATGCCAATGGCCGTCTGCACGCACCATGCGCTCGCAATGGCGGCAGTGGCCGACCCGCAACAGCTCGAGAGAAACGCGCACGCGCATCAGTAGCGCAACACCATGCCACCGATCGCCAGACCGGCGCCGGTGCCAAGGAGTGCGACCAGGTCGCCGCGCTGCAGTTGCCGATCGACACAGGCGTGATGCAAGGCATGCGGGAGCGAGGCGGCTACCTGGTTGCCGGTGGCGTGCAGGATGCGCACGACCTGCTCACTGCGTAGCCCCAGCGCCTGCACCACGTGATCCAGGCCGCCGCCGGAAGCCTGATGCGGCACCAGGTAGCGCAGCTGCGCCGCGGTGAGGCCGGCATCGTGCAGCAAGTGTTCCCAGAACGCCGGCAGATGGCGCGCTGCAAAGCGATAGGCGCTGCGCCCATCCATCCAGAACGCGCGCGACGCGTCGGCTGCGCTGTCCTTGTCATGCGCTGCGCGGGTGCCGCCGCCGCGAATGCGGCACACCTCCGCCCCGCTGCCGTAGCTGGCCAGGCGACTGCACAGCAATGCCGAGCCGTCATCGGCGCTGCTGCGCCCGACCACCACGGCTGCGGCGCCATCGCCGAACAGACCGGCGGTGGCCGGTACGGCCTCGTCCAGCCCGGCCGAGGCCACTTCGCTGGAGACGATCAACACACGTTGATAGCGGCCCAGCGCCAGTGCGTTGGCGGCCATGTCCAGCGCAACCACAAAACTCAGGCAGGTCGCATTGACGTCGAACGCGGGAATGCCCGAATCGCCCAACCCCAGGGCGCGCTGGATCAGCACCGCCTGGCAAGGAATCGGCTGCTCCATCACGCTGCAGGCAGAGATCAGGCAATCGATCTGGCTGCTGTCGATGCCCGCGTTGGCCAATGCCTGCTGCGCGGCCGAGGCCCCCATCGACGAGGCGGTTTCGCCCTCGCCCACGTAGTGGCGCGTGGCAACACCCAGGCGCGCAAAGGTGGTGCCGGCCGGCAACTGCCAGCGCGCGTCCAGCGCGTGCGAAGTGACTTCCCTGGCCGGAACGTGGCGTCCGGTACCGAGGATGCGCAGCGGCAATGCGTTCAACGCGGAGCTCTCAGTGAACAAGGCGCGCAGCATACCGTGGCAGCCTGGGCTGGCCTAACCCGAGCCGCAGCGATGCGATGCCGGCCAGCGCGCGTGATCGGTGATCGAAACAGTTGCTCGCTCGCATGCTGCCTGGCAACTGCCAACGGGGCTGCGGTGCCATCGGCGAGGCACGCGCGTTCGCTGATTCTCTCCCCGGCGACCCGACGAAGCGCTCATGCGCTCAAGGCGCCTCCACCTCGTATCCCAGCGCCTGCAAGCGCGCCAGATAGCCATCCGGCGTGGTCATGCGGCTGATCGGCAGCACCGCGAAGGTGCTGCGATTGCGTTGCAGCGCAGTGGTGGCGATACCGAGCCAATGCTCGCGCATGCGGCGCTCCAGATCGTCGATGCCGCGCTTTCTGGCGGCGCCGGAGCTGGCCATCGCGCCCATGCAGGCCGCTTGCGGATCTTCGCGCGGCAATTGACGCAAGGCCTCGATATCGCCCACCGACCAGGCATTGGCGCGCTCGACCATGGTCGGCAGATCACGCTCCACCGTCACCAGGATGCTGCGAAAACAGGCGGCGTCGTCCATGCCGCCGGTACGGAACTCCTTGAGCGCCTGTCGCGGGTCCTTGATCTTGTAGTCCAGCGCGGTTGGCGTGGGCTTGATGCCTGCGCGCTTGGCCGCGCGTTCGACCACCGACCAGATCACCGGCGAACGGGCAAGGCCGGAACGCTTGATCGCGGCCTGATACAACTCGCCGGCCGCCAGCATCGGGCGTTTGCGCTCCACGCCACGGTCGCTGCCGATGTAGCGCGCCTTGGCCACGCTCCAACGCGCATACAGATCGGCAGGCAACACCTCGCGCAGTTCGCGGCCGTCTTCGTTCTTCATCGCCTTCATTGCCGATGGCAGCAAGGTCAGCTTGCCGAAGAAACCCATGTCCGCATCGATCTGCACGGTTGGCGCCATCAATACCTGCTGGGACTGGCCGATGATGGTTTCCACCTCGGTCGATTGCCATTGCAGCCGTTTGGGCAATGGCGACAAGGTGCCCAGGATCCACAACACATGGTCGCCCTTGCTGACCTTCCACAAGCCCGGGCCGGGCTGCACGCCGCGCACGACCATCGCCTCCAGGTCGACCACCGGCGGTGGTGCGGCCGCTTTCTGCGGCGCGCTCTCGCTGGCGGCCGCCAGCATCGATGCCAGCATCAAGCCGGCGCCCCATAACGTTGCCGTGTATCGCATCACGTGTTGCCCCCTGTTTGATGCGGACAGTACGCCAAGCCCGCAAGTGCCGCGTTAGGGAAGCGTTCGGCGGCGATCGATCAGCGTGGGGCGAGCGTTGCCAAGTGATCGGCCAATGGCGAGGCGGGGTCGAGCAGCGCGAATCCCTCCCATACGAATCCCGGCGACACCGTGCAACCGACCAGGGTGAAGTCGCCCAGTGAACGGGCCGCCTGCCACTGTCCTGCGGGCACCACATGCATTGGCTCGCCGCGTTCGGCGGCGTCCAGGAGCAGCCGTTGCAGTTGCCCGCTGGCTTCGTCGTAGATCAGCAATTCCAGCGCATCGCCTTGTTGCCAATGCCAGCTTTCCTCGGCATCGACGCGATGCCAGGCGCTGCATTCGCCGGCGGCGAGCAAAAAACGAATGACGGTCAGCGCCGGGCGGATCAGGCTGTTGTCGCTGACCTGACGCTCGGACGCATACACGCGGCGGAAGTGCCCGCCCTCCGGATGTGGCAACAGGTCGAGCGAGCGAATCAGGGCGGCGGCAGTCGGATGCATGCGTGCATGCTAATCCCGGAGGCCGCCTCTGCGCATCAGGGCAGGTGTTTGCCCGCGCGCAGACAGGTGCGGAAGAACACCAGCAGGTCCCAGCTATAGCGCTTCAGAAGGCGACGCGGCTCGTTGAGCAGGCGATACATCCATTCCAGATGCAGCCGGCGTACCCAGTCCGGCGCACGCTTGGCGGTGCCCGACAGAAAATCGAGCAACGCACCAACACCGAATACCAATGGCACGCGCAGCGCCTGGCTGTGATCGAGAATCCAGCGCTCCTGCAACGGGTTGCCGAACGCCACCAGCAGTACATCGGCCCCGGAGCGGTTGATGCGCTCGGCAAGGCCGTCGCCTGCGGCGGCAAATTCGCCGTAGCCGTCGCACATGCCCACCACCTGCTGCCCCAACGTGCCGGTCAAGGTGGCAGCGGCGGTCTTGCCCACGCCGGGCCGCCCGCCAAGCAGGAAGAACTTGAGCGGTTGCGCGCTGTGCCGGCACAGATACGGAATCAGGTCGGTGCCGTTGAGATTGCCGGCAAAGCGGCGCCCATGAATCAGCCGTGCCGCCAGGTCCATCCCGATGCCGTCGTTGACGATGCGCACGCTGGGTTCGCGCATGCGCATCCGCAGCGCCTGACACTGCACCACGAAGTTGGTGTTGGCGAAGAACACCCGACGCGGCTGTCGCGCTGCCAGTGCGTGGAACAGATCCAGCGCGAATGCTTCCTGGGTGGTGGACAACACCGGGAACCCGCCCAGCGGAATCACCACGCCCGGCGGTGTGTCGACAGCGGCGACGGTCGCCGTTTCGCTGTCCAAGTGCTGGCCCTGCATCATCGAATCACCAAAGGTCGTAGGGGAATGCAGCCAGCAGACCGGCCTGCAGTTTTTCCAGATCGAATGCGCCGTTGCCGCCCAGTGCCAGACATTCTTCGACGTTGTTGCCCGCATGCCACTGCATGCGCCCGGTCCCGTGGTAGTAATCGTCGTACTTGAAACGGTCTTCGCCATTGCCCCAGTCCAGATACACCGCCGGGATGCCGTACGCCTCGGCAAGAATGAGGCCGTGCAGCGAACTGCTGACCACCAGCTCGGCACCCAGCAGCTGGCTCATGAAGGTTGCCGGCTTGACGTTGGGAAACACCAGGTGATCTGCGTAGGCGCTGTACTTCTCGACCGGTTCGTTGAAATGCGGAACGATGGCGAACGGACGCTTTTCGACCGTGCCCAATGCCTCGGCCGGGAAAAACATCGGGGTCAGCAGACCCGGGTCGCCATAGACTTCCGGTACCGCGATGCCACGGTCCAGCAGAAACTGACGCGTCTTGGGCCCGCGCACAGCCCGCACGTCGAGCGTGCTGAAGGTATTGCGCTCAGCCGGGATCTTGCCGTTGATGCCGCTGCCCCAGACGGTGTCGCCATCCTTGGCAAAGTGCAGCACCGAACCGATCGCGATCAGCTTCTTGCTGAGATCGCGCTTCTCGATCAGCGTCTTGTCCTGCAGGGAAAGCACACAGGACACGATCACCTTGGACAGGTGATCCCCCATGTTGACGCCAGCGTTCTTCGGCTGCCACCAGAACAATGCGCGACGTTCTGCGTGTTCTATCCACTTCTGCAGCAAAGCGTTGGCCATAAAGGGGGTCTCCTGTCTTGAACGGGCGAGGTGCGCTGCATCAATGCGAGAGCGCGGCCTCCGAGGAAGCACGCGCGGCTGCGCCGGTGTGCTGCGGATACAAACGGGTTTCCGGATACGCGGCTGGATCCAGTACACGGTCCGTGGTGTCGGACCAGTTCAGACACTGGCGGTAACGCACATGCGGCGCGTCCAGCGCCTGCCCGATTGCAGCGACGATCGAATCGGCATTGCCGGGCGTGTAACCAAAGCGCGACTGCTGGTACGGCCCGACAACTGCATTCGGACACACCGCAGGCAACCCGAAAAAGTCGTACTGCAACAGCTTCATCGAGCTATCGGCCAGATATACCGGAACCTGTTCCGACGCATAGGGCGCGATGCCGAACCGCGCGTGCTTGATATAGCCGATCGTCTCGACGTGCTTCATTTCACCATAGACGACGACATTGTCGCCATAGCCCGGGTGGCGCCCCATGCCCGACCCAATCACATGAAACGTGACCTGTGGAAACGCCTTGCTGGCAACGACGAAGAATTCCGGGTCGAACAGCATCGACCCCACCGCCACCGCGTGGATTCCTTCGCCATACGGCGACGGATCGCCCAGCTGATCCAGGTTGTGATCCACGCCATGCCCGACGTGATAGACGTTATCGCGGCTTGCGATCTCTTCGGCCATGGCCGGCGACACCAGCGCGATGACGTCAAGGGTGGGAGCAACCCGGTCGAACTCGCGTTCGATATAGGAGGCAACATTGATCGTGCTCAATCCATCGGAAGCGCGATACACCAGCTTGGCGTTTGGATTGGTGCGCTTGGCCAGTTCGATGAAGGCCACGGCAATGCCGCTTTCGAACACGATGACATCCGCCTCGCGCATCCAGTCCAGCAGCTGCTTGGGCGGATGTGCGGCATACCAGCGGAACATCGCGTCTTCGACAGACTGCAGCCACGCCCGACGCGTATTGAACGGATGCACCGTGGTGCGCCAGAGATAGCACTCCACACCCTTATGCGACACCACGGTGTTGGCGGTGTCGTCCAGCGGCAGCCGCATATCGCCCTTCATCCGCGACAGCCGGCTGTAACGCAACGAAAAGAATCGCGTCGTCCCGCGCAACGCAAGCTGATCGGTGATGAAGTGGATGTTGGCGCGGCGCGGCGTGCGGTAATCGTGTGCGGACAAGACCAGATAGCAAGGCCGGCGAATGCCGGAAGCAGCGGCGGCGGGTGTGTCGCTCATGGGCCGTGTCCTATGGATGAGTGAGAGAGAGCATGCCCGAATGCAGGCGAAGACGATGTCGATCTCATCGACGCGCCTTGGCCTGACTGAGCAATTTGCGGATGTTGACGATGGAGATCACGTCGCGACGGAAGGACGGCCAGATACCCAGCATCAGCAGGCAAACTGCAGCCATCGCCGCTGCTCCTGCGGCCAGTTGCTGCCATAGCGGCCCGCCGACGGTGATCGAGGCGTAATACGCGCAGCCGCCGGCGACGCCATACGCCACCATCGCGCGTACTGCGTTGGTGAACAGCATGCCCACCGGTGTATCGGAAATCTTGCCGACCCAGACCAGCGACATCGGCCAGGTCACCAGCAGCCCGAACGAATAACCGATGGCCACCCCCATCGCCCCCCAGCGCGAACCGACGAAGATGCAGGCGATCAGCACGATGCGGCTGACCAGCGAGAACAGCAGCTGCTCGCGCATCAAACCGCGCGCCAGGAACACCCAATACGTGGCGTAGGACGCAGTCTGGAAAATACCGCCCAACGCAAGCACCTGGAACAAGGGCACTGCCTCGCGCCATTGTTCGCCCAGCACCAGTACGATCAACGGCATCGCCACCGCACAGGCGAACGAGAACAGCGCCACGATCAGATGCACCATCACCGTCTGCCCGCGCAGCAGAAACGCACTGAAACGCTCGCGGTCGTCCTGCAACTGCGACAGCACCGGCAACGCCACGCTGGTCGCCGGTGCGTTGATCTGGTTCAACGGCATCATCAGCAGTTGGAATGCGCGGTTGTACAGACCCAGCGCATCGGGCCCGGTGCGCCAGCCGATGATCACCTGCCCCACATTGCGGCTGGCATATCCCAGCAACTGCGCCGCCATCAGGTTCCAGCCGAAACTCATGAAATCGCGCATCGGTGCGGAACGTTGATAGCCGCCGGGCAGCCAGCGTGCGCAGCTGCCGGCGATCACCAGGTTGACCAACGCCTGCACAACTTGTTGCACCACCAGCGCCCAATAACCCCAGCCCAGCAGTGCGGCGGCGACGGCCGCACCCAGCCCCAACACCTGCGAGCCCACATCGCTCAGTGCCACCTGCCCAAAGCGCAGCCCACGGCTCAGATGCGCGCGGTATTGGGTGGTCATGCCGTTGATCAGGAACGTCACTGCAAGCGCTTGCGAGATCGTGACCAGTGCCGGCTCTTTGTAGAAGTTGGCGATCAGATGCGCCGATGCGAACACCAACACCGACAACGCCAGGCCGATACCGCTATTGATCCAGAACAGGTTGTCGCGCTGTTCGCGGCTGACGTGCTTGGCCTGCACGGCGGCGGCGGACAGACCAAAATCGCGCAGGATCTCGGCGGCACCGACAATCGCGGTGACCATCGCCATCAAGCCGTAGTCGTATGGCGTCAGCAGCCGCGCCAGCAGGATGATGCCGCCGAACTGCACGACCATCTTGGCCGACTGGCCGAGCATGGTCACCGCTGCCCCGCCGGCAGCGCGCGAGCCGAGGCTGCGCTGCGGAGGCGGCGTCGGAGAGGACGTGGTGGGGGTCTGTGCGGTCACAGTGCAGCGTCCCCATCCCTGCCCAGCGCTTCGAGGTAGGTGCGGTAATGCAGCTGCCCGATGCGCGGCCAATCGCGTTGCGACAGATCCGGCGCCGGCCCGCGCGGTGCGCAGCGCACCCTATCCAGCATGCCGGTCAACAGCGCCGCGTCGAACTCGTCTTCGTAGAGAAACACCCAGCCTGGCCCCACTTCTTCGGCAATCGCCGCGTTGGATTCGCTCCACGGCGCCAGCACCGGGCGTGCCAACGACAACGCCAGCAGCAGCGTGCCGGAGTTGTGCATCTGCCGGTATGGCAGCACCACCAGCTCGGCTTCGCTGACCTCGCGTGCCAGCACCGGCTCTTCGACATAGGCGAGCAATGCGCTGATACGCGGATCCTGCGCGCTGGCCTCTTCGACCAGCGTGCGCATCTGCGGCGTGGCCGGGTTACCGACGATGCGCAGGTTCAGGCGTGGGTCGCTGACCTCGCGCATGACCTCCAGCAGCGTTTCCACGCCCTTGTACGGACGGATCAGCCCGAAGTGCAGCAGCCGCCCCGGTACCGTGGTGCCTTGCGGCATCGTCGCGAACCAGTCGCGGTAGTGGCCGTGCAGGATGGTGTCGGTAAACGGGGGGCGCGCCGGCGTGGTGGCGTTGATACGGATCCAGCGACGCGTCAGGCGATCGACCCAGCGCAACAGGCTGCGCTCACGCCAACCGCGATCTTCGTGCGGAGCCAGGTTGTGCAAGGTGCGCACCACCGGCGTGCCGGTGACCTGCAACTTCAACAGCAGCAACGCCGCGCAAAGCTGCTTGGCCAGCGTGCCTAAGGCGCTGGGATGGCGCAGAAGATATTCGGGCCAGTGCAGATGCAGCACGTCGTAGCGCGACAGCAAGGCATCGCGCATCGAGAAGAAGCGCGGGTGCACCGCATCGGGCAGCGCATCGTAGAGCTGGGTCAGGTACGGGTTGGTGCTGGCATTGGGTTTTTCGGTGGAGAACAACACCGTGACCTGCGGCTTGGCCGCCGCACGTGCCATCGGTGCGGATGCAAGCGCGCTCATCGCAGCGTCTCCTGCGGGCGCGGCGTGCCAAGTGCACTGTGGTACTCGTCGATGTAGCGACCCACCACATGCTTCCAGTCGTAGCGGCTCACATAGGCCATCGATGCCGCACGACGCGCTGCGAAGTCGCCATCGGCCGTCAGTGCGAGCGCCTGCACCTGGTCGGCCGCCGCCTCGATCCTGTCGCGGTTGACGATCACCCCCTGCCCCGACTCGCTGGCCAGCCGCACGAACGGCGGGATATCGCTGAGGATCGGAATCAGGCCCGCGCTCATCGCCTCCACCGCAGCAATGCCAAACCCTTCATGGCGCGACAGACAGACGAAGAACTGCGCCTGCTGCATCAACGCGCGCAGCTGTTCCTGCGACGGCGACATGCTCAGCTGCACCTTGTCCTGCAACCCGCGCTCGGCGATCGCCTTGCGCAAGTCGGCTTCGTTCAAATCGTATTCGCGGCCGGCGATGATCAGCTGCCACTGCGGATCGCGCGCGCGCATGGCCTTCAGCAGCTCCAGCGTCTCGATCAGCCCCTTGTTGACCGACCAGCGTCCGAAGTACAGCATCGTCCGCCCCGGCGTGGCTGCACCCTGCCCCGCATATTTCTGCACGTCCACACCGTTTTCGATCACCCGCAAGCGGGCCGGCGATACCACCTTGGCAAACAGGTCGCCATCGTTTTCGCTGGTCGCGATCACCCGCGCATACGCCAATGCAGAGGTACGCGTGAGGGTCTGGAACCACAGCTGTTTCATGCGCGACGCATACGCGGTGTGGAAGAACCCACCGTGCGTGGACACCACCATCGGCTTGCCGTGCAGCGGCTTGGTCAACGCCAGATAATCGTAGAAAAAATCGATCCCGTGCAGATGCACCACATCTGCCGAACCAATCGCGCCCAGCACCGACGGCGCAAACGGATAGCGCGACGAACCGCGATAGCCGATCCGCCGGATCGGCAGACCTTGATGGATCTCCTGCGGCGCAAGCTGCGCATCCGGATCGGTGAACACCCGATCCAGCGTCACTACTTCCACCGTATCGGCGCTATTGGCCTGATGCTGGCGGGCAACGTTGAGAACGACCTCTTCCATGCCTCCGATCGAGGGATGGAATTGGCGGACGACATGCACCACTTTCATTACGCCAATCTCCTGTACCAGCCGCGCGCACGCAGGAGCCGCGACAGCTGATGATTCTTGAACTGCGTCATTGACTCTTCAACCCCAACATCCATGGCGCGCTACGCACCAGCACCGCGCGCATCGGCACCGCGCAGGCGATCGCAACTGCGCTGAGCCCCATCGCCCACAGTGGGGTTCCGATCAGGCCGCGATCGATCACACCGGTGCGTGCAACCACGCTGGTGACCACCAGAAACACCAGCGTATGCGTACACAGAATCAGCAAGGTGTTGGTGCCGATCCATTGCACCCACTGCCAGTTCTGCACGAAGTACGCGACGCACAGCGTCATCGCAGTCCCCAGCAGGCTCACCAGCAGGAACAGCGCGGCCGATTGCCCGAACAGCAGGTTGTTCACGTCCACCTGCCCGTTCGCCGAGGCCAGCAGCCACCATGCCGTTGCGACGACGGGCAGACCCAATGCCCACACCCATGCCCCGAGCGCGCGCAGGGTATCGGCAAGGCGCGACAGCCAGCCACCCACCGCGATGAAGAACAGGGCGATCGGCAACACGTCCAACGCAAGCGGCAAGCGCAACTGCAACGAAGGAAACCATCCCGCCCATGCCAATGCGATCGGCAAGCTGAGCGCGGCGACCACCGTCGTGCTCAAACGCGCACGCAGTGCGATGTAGGCCAGCGTTGTGACAAACAAGGCCGGCAAGAACCACAACGCTGGCAACACGTAGAGACGCGTGCCGTTGGCCCACAACACGCCAAGCAACGGGTCCCACCACGCGCGCGCGCCGGGCTGCCCAAATGCATGATTGAGCACGGCCATCAGCAGCCATAGCCCATAGGCCACCAGGAAAAACGCCAGGTACGGGATCAACAGCGTCCGCGCCAGCTTTTTCACCGTCGACACATTCAACCCGCGACGCCCGAAACGTTCGCCGACCCAGCCGGAGAGCACGAAAAACAACGGGACATGGAAACTGTAGGCAAACAGTTTGTAGGCCGGCGGCATGCCGCTTGCGTGCCCCAGCACCACCAGCACGATGGCCAGCGCCTTTGCCGCATCGATCTGCCAATCGCGGGCCAGCGCCGGCGCCCGACCGGGCGTTGCCACGTGCTCGTCGTGCTCGGCGTGCGGGAAAGAAGGAGCAGTTGTCATGCCGCGGCGCCGGTCATGCCGCCACCGTGCGCGCACCCAGAGCCCAGGGGGCGAAACGCATCAATACCCAGCGCATGGGCACGCAGGCGACCAGCGCGAAGACCGTCACAAACACTGCCCAACCCAGGCCCGGCCGCCCTGCACCGAATCCGCCCGCTACTGCCGCAACGCCAGACAGAACGAAGAACACCAGCATGTGCGTGCACAGGATCAGCAAGGTGTTGCGGCCGATCCACTGCACCCACGCCCAGCTCTGCACCAGCCGCGCCGCACAGATCACCATCAACGACCCCAGCACCGCACTGAGCAGGAACAGCGCATGGTCGCGGCCGAAGCCGAGCATGTTGACGTCGATACGCCCGTTACGTTGTGCCAACCACGCAACCGCGACCGCCAATGCAACGGTCACCAACGCACTGACCGGCAATGAGGTCGGTAGACGCGGCGACACGTAAATCAACAAGGCACCGAGCGCATAGAAGCATAACGACACCGGTAGCACATCGAGTCCGAAAAAAAGCCGCACTCCCTGCGCCGGGAACCAGTTCATCCAGAACCACGCCAGCACCAGTGCCGCCGCCGCAATCGCCAACGGCGGCAGTACGCGTCGCAGCAACACATAGCTCACCACGGTCACCAGCATCACGGGCAGGAACCACAGCGGTGGCTGCACATACAGGTCCGGACCGATCCCGGTGAACAGCGAGACGATCGGCTCCCACCATGGATGACTTCCCCAGCGCGCGGCCTTCTCGCCGATATTGCGGGTCAACAGCCAGTACGCATAGCCCAGCAGGTAGAACGTGACATACGGCAACAGCAGGCTGCGCGCCTGCTTGGTGATCGTCTGCGCGATGCTGGTGGTTCGCGACGCATAGCCGGCGGCCAACCACCCCGAGACCAGGAAAAACAGCGGCACGTGGAAGCTGTAGGCAAACAAGGTCACGCCATGCGGCACGCCCTTGGCATGGCAGAACACCACCAGCAAGATCGCGATCGCCTTGGCCGCATCGATCCGTGGATCGCGCGCCTTCCCACCGGCGGCAATCCGCACGCCCGCGTCAGACACGACCGACGACGGCGCTGCCGTCGCCGAGCTCATCGCGCCGCTCCCGCAGGCAATGGCAACTGCGCGCCATCAGCCGTGGGATCATCCTTGATCGAAGCAGTGGCGACCGTCGACGCGGACCAGGTCGGACGCATGTGCCACAGGCAGCCGCACACGAACCACCACAGCGCCGAGGTCTTGATCGAGAAGTAGCCGTTGGACACCAACAGGCTCAGCGCAAACGCAAAGATGGCCAGGTTCTTGAACAGCTGCCCTTCCTTGCTCGGCATCAGCAACAGGAAGGAATACGACAACAGGAATGCCAGCACCCCGACGATCGACTGCGAGGCGATGAAGTACGAAATGCCGCTGTCGAAGTAACGGTAGGCCTGCGCAAAATCCAGCCCCAGCCAGGACTCGAACGAGAGGTTGTTCATCGAATAAACGGTGAAGAACACCCGGCCCATGGTGGTGTCCTGGTATGCCGTGATTCCGGTGATCCACACCAGCAGCCACGCACTCATGATCACCAGCAGGAACACCAGAAACGCCAATCGCTGATCCAGGCGTTTCAATAGCGGCGTCAGCAAGACCATCAGCACGCAGGTGCCCGCCGCCAATCGCCCATCCGAGGCGACGATCATGAAGCCGATCAGGCCCACCGACAGGATCAGCGCGGCCGGCCGCATCCAACGCCAGAACACCAGCAAGATGGCGGTGAAAAAGCAGATGTAGTTACCCATCGTCACCGGCTCGATGAACATCGAGGAGGCACGCGGGAGATTGGAACCGGGCAGGAAGTTACGCTCGCCCGGCCGCGTGGCGCTGACGAACAGGTTGCTGTCTTCGTTCCAGAACCCTTCGGCGCTCATGCCGCGTGCGTTGACGAAGAAGCTTTTCGGGTTGACCAGATCGCCATAGGCGCTTGGCATTGCCAGCTCGAAGGCGGCAACCAGCGAGACGATGATGGTCATGCGGATGAACAACTTGGGCACCGACCCGGTATAGGCGGAGCCCAGCACCACAAACGCGAACACCACCAGGGCATCGCGGAAGAATTTCGGATCGATCTGCCAGTTCACCAGGAAACGCACGAACATCAGCAGGACGATCAACCCAAGCCCGCTGACGATCAGGGCAATGCGCTTGCGGCTCAGCGAACCGAGGCCCAGTACGAAGCAGGCCGCGTAGACGATGAACTCGACTGCGTAGGTGATCACCGGACGGACGGTGAACACATTCGCATTGATCAGTGCCAGCACCAGGTTGTAGCCCACGCCGACCAGCAGCGTCAGTTCGATCAGCAGGTTATGCCAGCGAACGCGGGTTTCCTCGCTCATTCGAATCAGCATGCACACGCCTGCCTGAGAAGGGCGGCTGCAATGCAGCCGCCCGCGACGCCTGACGCGCCAGGTCGCACGCTCCCCGCCATCATCAGTACGCGGTCTTCTGTCCGAGCACGCGCACTGCAGTGAGCACGATGATGCGGATATCCAACCACAGCGACCAGCGACGGATGTAATCCAGGTCGTACTGGATACGCTTCTTCATCGTCCGCAGCTCCGGGGTCTCGCCACGGAAGCCATTGACCTGCGCCCAACCGGTGATGCCCGGCTTGACGTAGTGACGCTGCATGTAGTGGTTGATCAGCTTTTCATAGTGCGTGTTGTGCTGCGCAGCGTGCGGGCGCGGGCCCACGATCGACATGCTGCCGCCCAACACATTGAAGATCTGCGGCAACTCATCCAGGCTGCTACGACGCAGGAACGCACCGAAACGGGTAATGCGGGTGTCGTTCTTGGTCGCCTGCTGGATGGTGGTGCCATGATCGTCATGTACGCGCATCGAGCGGAACTTGAACATGTAGAACTCGCGACCGCCCAGGCCGTGACGACGCTGGCGGAAGAACACCGGGCCCGGCGAGCTCATCTTGACGCCGACGGCAATCGCAGCCATCAGCGGCCACAGGCCCATCAGCGCTATCACGGCCAGGATCTTGTCCTGCAGCGCCTTGGCCACCACGAAGTAGTTGTCGCGGTCGACGCCGCCCTGGCGCAGGTTGATCACCGGCGTATTGCCGATCTGCTCACCGGACTGGTTCAACAAGCCGAAGTCGAACAGGTCGGGCACCAGCTTCACGTTGATCGGGTAACGATCCAGACGCTGCAGCAGCTGCTTGATGTGATCGCGCTCGCCCAGCGGCAGCGAAATCCACACCTGCTCGACCTGGTTCTCCTTCAGGTAGTCGATCAGCGCGTCCGGCTCGCCCAGGCACGGCAGCGACTGGCGCTGCTCGGTCACGGCGATGTCGTACGGCGTGCGGAAGTAGCCGACCAGATTCATGCCGACCCACGGATTGCGGCTCAGGTAGTGATTGATCTTCATCACCGGATGACGCAAGCCGACGACCACCACACGCTGGACGTCCACGCCCTGCGCACGCAGGTGGTTCAGGAAGCCGCGCAGCAGCGTACGTGCAGCGACCAGCGAAGCCAGTCCGCCGACGAACCACAAGCCGATCCAGCCGCGCGAGACCTGCTCGCCCACCTGCACGATCAGTGCATGCACCGCAAACAGCGCAAATACGCCGCCGAAGGCACCACCCAGCACCATCAACTCGCTCAACAGTCCGCGACCGCGCCAGCTGCGATACAGCGGGAACAGCGCGAAGCAGATGACCGAATACAACAGCGTCGTGGCGATCGCGACCCGATACGGCGCTGCAGGCACCCAGGAGCCGAACACGATACGGTAGGCGATCAGGCCCGATACGACCACCATGGTCAGGTCGAACACGCGCAGCACCAGGTCGGCGGCCGCCGAGTACTTGGACAACAATCGCGGCGAGGATGTCGTGTACGTCGCGCTACTCAAGTCTGCCAAAAGCATGGGGATGTCCTCCAAACTCGATACGGCGCATGCGGGGGAACATACGAATCGCACGCGAGCTTTCAATCATCTCCGTCGAACGATCACCGCGGTAATACCTACCGACCCCAGATCGCTCGACAGCCCTTTGTTTCAACAGAGACAAACTTTCAAAACGAGGGAGCCCGAAACATACGGGATCCCACTTTTTCTACGCTGAATCGGTTGTCACTTTAATTAACCACTGTTTTGCAACATCACGATGTCAGTTCAATCGTGTTTCCGGCCCAGTACCCCGCAGGAAGTAACGCACAAGCGCCACAGCCAACCCAAGGAATACGCCAAAGATGAAGCCCAAAGCGAGGTTCAATTTGAGTTTCGGCGAAGTCTTCGACGTAGGCACATCTGCAGTGTCGACGATGGTCACGTTGTTGGCGCCGACATTGCTCGCCACACCGATTTCCTTGTAGCGCTGCAGGAGCGCATCGTAGAGCTGACGGTTGGTATCGACGTCGCGCTTGAGCATGTTGTAGCGAATGCTGCGGCTCTGCAGGTCGAGCTCGTTGGTACGCAGACCGGCGATGCGTTCGTTGAGCAACTGCTCCTGATGCACCGACGCGTCATAGGTCGCCTTGAGCGACTGGCGGACGTTGACCACCTCACCATTGATCTGGCGGCGCGACTCTTCGATCTGCGCCTTCAGGCGCTGCATTTCCGGGTAATCCGGCTTGAAGGTCGACAGCTTCTGCTGATATTCGCTGGTCAAACGCACCTGCTCGCCGCGCAAGGTCTGGATCAGCGGGCTGCTCAACACCTGAGGCAACGACATGGCATCGCCGGTGGCGGCCTGACGCCAGGCGGCCTCGGCCTTGATGCGTGCGTCCTGCGCCGACGCCAGCATCGCGTTGAGGTCGGTCAGGTTCTGCGCCGGCAACGACGGCTTGTCGTCGCCCACCGATACGATCTGCTCATCGGTGGAATAAGCAACCAGCGTCTTTTCCGAATCTTCCACCTTGTCGCGCAACTGCTCCAGGCGCTCGGCGAGGAACTTGGTCGCGAACGAAGACGCCTTCATGCGGCGCTCCTGCGTGCTCACGATGAACACCTTCGGATAGGTGTTGGCGATCTTGGCCGCAAGCACCGGGTCCGGCGAATCGTAGTTGACGTAGACCAGGCGCGAATTGAGGATCGGCTCGACCACCAGGCCTGCCAGCAAGGTGTCGGTCAGGCTGCGCTCGATGATCGCCTGACGCGAATCCACCGACTTGCCCGCTTCCGGATTCTTGGCCGCCGCCTTTTCCAGCGCTTCCTCGACCTGCTGCTTGAACGCCGGCTCCTGATCGAGCTTGGCCTCGCGAATCACCGCACGCGCCAGCGAACGACTCTGCAGCAGCTGATACTGGGTCTGGTAGAAGTCGCGATCCTGCGGCGACTCGACCGGCATCAGGTTATCGACGTTCACCACATTGAGCGAATCGCGTTCGATCTGCAGCGTGCTGGTGGCGCGATACTTTTCCGGCATCAGGAAGGTGATCACCAGCGCCAACAGCACGGCGGCGATCGTGATCATGATGATCAGCCAGCGCTGCGACACCAGGGCACGCCAGTAGTCGAGCAAGCTCACATCGGCCAGTTCGAGATGCCCGTGACGCTGCGACGGCGAGGAACGATTGTCGGAATTCATACTCATCGGTAAGCGCGCCACACCATCACTAAGGGGGTCAGTTCCAGCATGGTGCGCAACCAGACGCGCGCGTCCGAGCGATACACCACGACGATATCGCCACCGTAGATCTCAGGGTCCGGATTGGCGCCCTTCTCGATCTCGGTCAGGTCGAAGCGCGCGATCATCTTCTGGCCGTTGACCATGCGGAACACGATGACGTTGCCGCGGCTTGCCACGGTGCTGACGCCCTTGGCCTGCGCCACGGCCTGCTGCAGCGTCAGATTGGCACCGATCACCGGATAGATGCCGGGCTCGGTGACGGCGCCGGTCACGGTCACGCGACGGCCATTGGATTCCTGCACGAACACCGACACCTGCGGATTTTGCAGGTAGCCGCTGCGGTAGCGATCGGCAACCATCTTTTCCAGCTCGCCGACACCCATGCCGGCGGCGTTGACGTCGCCGATCAACGGCAGCGAGATGTGGCCGTTCTGATCGATGCGGACCTGCCGTTCCAGATCGTCGACCTGAAACACCTTCACCAGCAACAGGTCGCCTGGGGAGAGTCGATACTCGGGCTGCACCGCGGACATTGCCAGCGGGTCGGGAAGCGGCAGTGACGATGCCATGTCCTTCCCGGTGCTGCAGGCACCCAGGGCCATCGAGCAGATCAACGCCAGGCTGAGGCCTTGGCAAAATCGTCCGATCAGTTTCTTCATGCGTGTGGCTGGCTGCCTCGGTTGGGTGGGACAGGAGCTCGCGCAGCATTCAACCGGCCAACACGCCAGCACGAACGTACGACAGAGGATTCATCCCAGGAACATCGGGATCACGACAGGTATGACGTGTTGCACTGCACTATGGCACAGAACGATCGCATCGCAAGACGCGGCACGCCATTTTTTTGACGGCGTTGGCCTATTGATTCAAGTTCGTCGTTACCGCGTTAACAAACCGTGATCCACGTTCTAGTCCATCACTAATGATTTGGAGCGTTTCCGGATACTTAGCATCGTTGTGTGACCGTCGTCCATAGCGAACTGAACCGAAAAAAGCAGGCGCTAGCCTTCGGTTCATGCTGCACTGCGATATGCCGATCTGCATATCGAGCGAACGCTGCCAGGACACAAAAATGCAATGCTGCGACGCAACAAAAAAGCCCATGTCGAACCGACATGGGCTTGATGTTTGGTCGGGGTAGCCGGATTCGAACCGACGACCACTAGTCCCCCAGACTAGTGCGCTACCAGGCTGCGCTATACCCCGAAGATGCTGCATTCCGTCGCGAGGACGGCCTGCGATTATAGCGGCTTTGTGAAACGTTTTCCTAGCGGCGCAGCAGCTGCAGCACTTCTTCCAGCTCCATGCGCACCTGCTTGATGATCTGATTGCTCAGCGCCGACTCGCTTTTGGCGCCATCGCCCTCCAAGCGCAGACGCGCACCGCCGATGGTATAGCCCTGCTCGTAGAGCAGGCCGCGGATCTGCCGCACCATCAGCACATCGTGGCGCTGGTAGTAACGGCGGTTGCCGCGCCGCTTGACCGGCTCCAGGCTCGGAAATTCCGTTTCCCAGTACCGCAGCACATGCGGCTTGACGTCGCACAGCTCGCTGACCTCACCAATGGTGAAATAGCGCTTGGCCGGAATCGGCGGTAGTTCGCGATTACTGCCCGGATCCAGCATAAGCCTCCACCCGTTCCTTGAGCTTCTGGCCAGGGCGGAAGGTCACCACCGTCCGGGCCGAGATCGGAATTTCCTCGCCGGTCTTGGGATTGCGACCGGGCCGTTGGTTCTTGCGCCGCAAATCGAAGTTGCCGAAACCCGACAACTTGACCTGACGCCCCTGCTCCAGCGCATCGCGCAGCACATCGAAAAACGCGTCGACAAATTCCTTCGCCTCGCGCTTGTTCAGACCGACCTCGTCGAACAGACGCTCGGCCATCTCCGCTTTCGTCAATGCCATGCCAATCCCCTGGTTACCGCCTCAACTCCGGATCCGGGCGCGGTGCTCGCGCTCGATCACGGCCACCACATCGGTCACGACCGCGTCCACGTCCCGGTCGGTGAGAGTGCGCGAGTTATCCTGCAAAATCAAGCCCATAGCCAGACTCTTGAAACCTGGCTCGACCCCCTGCCCGACGTAGCGATCGAACAGCTGCACCTCGCGCAGCAAGGGGCCGACCGTGGCCTGCACGCTGGTCGACAGCGCCGCCCAGCTGACCGCTTCCGGCACCAGGAAGGCCAGATCGCGACGCACCGACGGGTACCGCGACAGCTCGCCGGCACGCGGCAGCGCCCGCCGCACCAGCGGCTCCAGCTGCAGTTCGAACGCGATCACGTCCACGTCGATCTCCAGCGCCTTGGTCAGGCGCGGATGCACCTGGCCGATCCAGCCGATGCACACGCCATCGCGATAGATATCGGCCGACCGGCCTGGATGCCCGAACGGCTGCGTCGACGGCTGGAACTCCAGCACCGCGCCGCTGGCTGCTGCCAGTGCCATCAGGTCGCCTTTCACATCGTGGAAGTCCACCTTGCGCGCCGGCTCGCCCCATTGCAGCGCCAGCGCATCGCCACAGACCGCGGCGGCGACATGCTGGGATTCGCGAGGAGCAGCGCCTGCCTGCGCGGCGGCGGCGAACACCTTGCCCAGCTCGAACAGCCGCACTCGGCCTGCCTGACGGGCAGCGTTGCGGCCCAATGTGGCGACCAGGCCAGGCAACAGGCGCGGGCGCATGATGGCCAGCTCGGCACTGAGCGGATTGGCCAACGGCACCAGGCCGTCGGTCAACTGCCAGCGCTCCAGCAAGGTGGCATCGACAAAGGCGTAATTGATGGTCTCCTGCAGCTCGCGCGCCACCAGCTGACGGCGCACGCTCAACTCGTCCAGTTGGGTTTCGCTGGGCATCGCGATCCGGCTTGCGCCACCCGGTAGCGTGGTCGGCACCCGGTCGTAGCCGTGGATGCGCGCCAGCTCTTCGATCAGGTCTTCCTCGATGGCGATGTCGAACCGGCGGCTCGGCGCGACGACCCGCCAGCCTTCGGACACCGCATCGAGCTGCATGCCGAGCGCGCTCAGAATCCGCACGACATCGGCGTCGTCGATGTGGATGCCGAGCACGCGCGCGATGCGTGCGCGACGCAGCACAATGCGTGCCGGCTGCGGCAGATGCTCCGGCAATTGCGCGTGCACCACCGGGCCCGGCGTGCCGCCAGCCAGTTCCAGCACCAGACGCGTGGCGACCTCGATCGCCTGCACGGGCAACGCCGGGTCCACGCCGCGCTCGAAGCGATGGCCCGCATCGGTATGCAGGCCGAACTTGCGGCCGCGGCCCATGATGGCGGCCGGATCGAAATACGCCGACTCCAGAAAGACATTGCGCGTGACGTCGGTGACGCGCGTGTCCAGCCCGCCCATCAGCCCGGCCAACGCCACCGGGCGGTCGGCATCGGTGATGGTCAGGAAGCTGTCGTCCAGCGTGACCTGGCGCCCATCCAGCAGCGCCAACTGCTCGCCACTGCGCGAACGACGCACCCCGATCGGTCCCTGCAAGGTATCCAGATCGAACGCATGCATCGGCTGGCCCAGTTCCAGCATCACGTACTGGGTGATATCCACCAGCAACGACACCGGGCGCACGCCGCTGCGACGCAGCCGCTCGGCCAGCCACACCGGCGTCTTCGCCAGCGGGTCGATGCCTTCGATCACCCGCCCGCAGTAGCGCGGCGCTTCCTTGCCGGCATTCAATTCCACCGCGAGCGTGCGCGTGGACACCGACGCAACGGCCCCGGCATCGAATGCCACCACTTCGCTGGCGCACGCTGCGGCCACGTCGAAGGCGATGCCACGCACGCTGAAACAGTCGGCGCGATTGGGGGTGAGCTTGATTTCGATGCTGGCATCCGGCAAGCCCAGGTAGTCCGCCAGGGCCTGCCCTACCGGCGCATCGTCGGGCAACTCGAACAGCCCGGACGCATCGCCATCCAGGCCCAGCTCCTTGGCCGAACACAGCATGCCGTTGGACGGCACGCCGCGCAGGGTTGCGGCCTTGATCGTCAGCTCACCAATCTGCGCGCCAACCAGCGCCAGCGGCGCCAACAGACCGGCACGCGCATTGGGCGCGCCACACACGATCTGCAGCAACTCGCCCTGCCCGGCATCGACACTGCAGACCTGCAGGCGATCGGCTTCCGGGTGTCGCACGGCTTCGACGATGCGCGCCACCACCACCTGACCAAGCGCCTCGCCCAACGGCGTGACGTCTTCGACTTCCAGGCCGATCGCCGTCAGCGTGGCGGCCAGTTCCTCGCGCGAGGCCTGGATCGGAACGTGGCTACGCAGCCAATTTTCAGAGAATTTCATGAGGGGCCGGGATTGGGGATTCGGGATTGGGGATTAGCTAAAACGCGTCGACGGAGTCCGGGGCGGACCGGGGCGACGTTGCGCATCCCCAATCCCGAATCCCCAATCCCCGCCGTCAGGCGAACTGCCTGAGAAAGCGCACGTCGTTTTCGAAGAAGGCGCGCAGGTCGTTCACGCCATAGCGCAGCATCGCAAAGCGCTCCACGCCCAGACCGAAGGCAAAGCCGGTGTAGCGC
>NZ_JPLE01000294.1 GCF_001010415.1 Xanthomonas pisi DSM 18956 | reverse complement strand
GAGACAGATACGAGGCCGCAAAGAATTCTTTGAGTTACTATAATGTCTAATATCAATAAACTTTATTCAGATATCGACCCAGAAATGCGTATGGATTGGAACAAGGACGTTGCTCGTTCTGTAGGACTTCGTTCTATTAAAAATAGTCTTCTTGGCATAGTGACAACTAGAAAAGGCTCACGCCCCTTCGACCCTGAATTTGGATGCGATTTGGTTGATGAACTTTTCGAGAATATGACACCACTTACAGCCGATACGATTGAGCGTAATATCCAGGCAGCTGTTCGTAGCTATGAGCCACGCATCGACAAACTTTCTGTAAGTGTAACGCCAGTATATGACGACTATACGGTTATAGTAGAGATTAGATTTTCGGTAGTAGACAACCCTGATGATATCGAACAAATCAAACTTCAGTT
>NZ_JPLE01000293.1 GCF_001010415.1 Xanthomonas pisi DSM 18956 | reverse complement strand
ACCAGGGCGGTGAATATACAACGATTCGAATATGAATCTACGGCGCTGACAAAGCGCAATAACCAAAGTGAACTTTGGGGTGTGGTGAAGGGTTCATGGACGGGAATATGTCGCACGTAAAGCGGCGAGGCCTGCGGGACTATTGCCGAATTGAAGTAGGCCGAAACAGGTCGAAATGGGTCTCCCACCTACCACACCACCAAAGTTCATCAGGAGGTCTATATGACACGCAGAACTCAGTTCAAAGGCAA
>NZ_JPLE01000292.1 GCF_001010415.1 Xanthomonas pisi DSM 18956 | reverse complement strand
GCCGCGTACCGTTCCAGGCAATCCCGTGTCGTTCTCCACGACCATCACAGATTCCACGCCGTCGACCGACATGGCACGAGCGCGAATGGCACCAAGCGATGCAATGCCCTGTTGGTAAAGACGCTTAACGCGAGCGGCCTTTAACGCTCCGTCGCCCATGTATTGCGTGCCTGGCACAGTCGTCGTTGCTGATGTTGAATACGTTCTTGACCATCCGATGACGTCATAACCTTGCACCACGGTAAACTCTTCGTC
>NZ_JPLE01000291.1 GCF_001010415.1 Xanthomonas pisi DSM 18956 | reverse complement strand
AGAGTTGTACCGACCTTTACGCCGCCTAAAGTAGATGCTGAGGCAATCGGCAATGAGTATTGGGTGACGCTGATTGTACCATCACCTGCTACGCTTATTCCGGTGCCTATTTTGACGCCACCAAGAACGGAAGCTGTTGCCGCTGGTAACGTGTATTGGTTGCCGCTGGTTTTCACAACTTTGACTGCGACAGCGTTTTTCGACCCTCCAGACTCCATACCTATGATCACTGCTTCACCAAAAGCAATGGTGATTGTTGATGCAGTCAAGCCAGTTTGAACGTCTGTGATGTTCATCTTAGGCACAGACAATGTCAGGTTAGGCTTGCTGGTCGAATCGCCATCATTGCCAATCATAAAGAATTGACCTACTGAGTTATACCCTGATGCAAGCGGCGGGCTCAGTGGAACAATC
>NZ_JPLE01000290.1 GCF_001010415.1 Xanthomonas pisi DSM 18956 | reverse complement strand
ACTAGTTCTTGACCATTAAAGCGAAGCATAGATTTCATAACGTTTTCCTCATGTTGTTGATGGGATGATAGTATCACACATCCATGTGTTTGTAAACTATCCTTGGACAAATTTAAACGGAACTGATTCTAAATCCATTAAAGATGCTAACAATTTCAAACCTTTAGGTGCACTAGTTTTTTCTACAAATGAGGAGAACGATACCGGCTCAACTGATTCGATTTCACCCGTCATAGCAACCACCTCGCCTGTTTCCATGAGAACATCACCATCGTAAATGACAGCTTCATCTAACTGGTCTGAGGACATGACTTCAGCTTGAATAAATTTAAGGTTGGATTCTAAACCTGCACCAGTGTCAGATGACGCATCTGTAATTTTATTTATCTGCAAGAGAATGCCTCTAGGCAAAATAATTTCTTGCTCATTAGGGTGATTACTCAACTGGCCTGGATAAATCACGTTAACTTTATGAGCGCCATCAATAGCCCATCCAACATTAACACGAATTTGTTCTGGCGCATGCATAGCGGTACGCACCAGGCTAGGAGAAATAGTAACACCTTCGTCA
>NZ_JPLE01000289.1 GCF_001010415.1 Xanthomonas pisi DSM 18956 | reverse complement strand
CCTATAGGGAGAATAGTTCTCCCCGATACTAAAAGGAAACAAAATTATGTCCAGCTACTCCGCTACTATGATCATTAAAGATATGAACGGTAATCCTACTGCTGCTGGTGGATCATTTGGAAACATTAACTTAGATGGTCGGTTAACCATGCAATCAGCCATCAATGCAGCGAAAGAAGTTTTTAAGAATGAATGTACTGTAAGCAAGCTGGATTATATGGGATTCGCTATCGAGAAAACTGATCGTTTTGTGAACTACAAAAATCCACTGATGATTGATACTAACCTGAAAGCTAACGAAGTGGAATACTTATTATGACAGTTGAAGAAGTTAAAAAAGTACTGGCTGTTCTACGCTATCATAATCATTGCAAGGTGAAGAATGATCCTGATTATGTTGATTCATCCCTGGAGGAAGACCCATTAAACGCAATAAGCCATATGCAACCATTAGCAAAGCGTATGACCGAAAAGAATAGACCGGACTATATCGGAAATAAAATTTAAAAAGTACTTGCAT
>NZ_JPLE01000288.1 GCF_001010415.1 Xanthomonas pisi DSM 18956 | reverse complement strand
GTTGTTAGTCCTAATTTCACTAACAATTTAATCCTTGAGCAATTTATTATGGAATGTAGAGAATATGTCAAAGCCAACCCTATACATGCCAAGTAAGCCCTGGGCGTATGAATACAAGCGTAAATTAATCCCAAATGAAGTACTATTTGGCCCTATTTTAGCTTTAGCATTTTTAATCTTTATGATTATAGGAGCCGTTTTAGATTCTAGTGAAGTTATATCATCTGATGCAGTGTTTTTACTTATTATAGCCGGGTCGTTTATTGTGCCATTTTTATTGATGCCTATTAATTGGGTAGGATATTGGTACCAAGGACGTCATTATAGAGCCCGATTAAGAGAATGGAAAGTTCAGTGCGCAAAAGCCCAAGCTCAGTATGATGAAGCTGTTAAAAAGTATGAATATGAAGAAGCTATGGAATTGGTTAAGGAAATAAGATGCAAAAGCCTTAACTGAATTTATGCTGTTTACGCTTCTCAAATGATTAGTTATAATGAACTCCTAGCT
>NZ_JPLE01000287.1 GCF_001010415.1 Xanthomonas pisi DSM 18956 | reverse complement strand
GAACAAGCAGAATATCGGTACGGGCATTGGTACGGGGGCGGCTATTGGCGCATCCGTTGGTGGTCCTGTTGGCGCTGTTGCTGGTGCAGTAATTGGCGGCATTGCTGGTTCTTTGTTTTAAGGAGTGGTGAATGAGCGGATTTGCACAGGGGTTACTTGCCGGATTCAGCACTGTTGACCAGGCAATGACCCGTCGTAAGGAGCTTGGTTTGCGAGAAGCACAGCTTGCTCAGCAACAGAAAAATAACGAGCGCGATTTTGAATTTGCGCAGTCTCAGTTTGAACATAATAAAGACGTTGATCAGCGGAACTTTGATTACAGAGCCAAAGTTGATGACCGCAATTACGCACTGCAGGAAAGGGAGTTTAACGCCAACCAGAATTACCGGAATGCGTCGCTGGGGATGGAACAGCAACGACTCCAGTTGCAGAAATACAACCAGCGACGGCTTGAGTATAACGATATGATTGCCCATAGCCAGCCACTAATGGAAGCGCTTGGAAAAGCAATTGAGGCTGGCGATCAGGAGGCTGCAACGCTGTCTCTTATAC
>NZ_JPLE01000286.1 GCF_001010415.1 Xanthomonas pisi DSM 18956 | reverse complement strand
TTGGAACATACGGTTCGCCATTATGGTTAACCACATAAAGAGAATCGCCGTGAAACGGCACGGTCATCATATTCATCGGTTATTTCCTTTTAGTGATGAACCCTGCGCACAGGAATAACCAGCCCAAAGAGGGTTAACCAGACCACTGCCGGTTATCCACCAGGGCTCATCCTGAAAGGTTCTTTGGTTTATTTACGCTTGTGCGAAGCGCAGAAATGACAAAGGCACCATTACGGTGCCTCTTCATGAAACAATCTTGTTGACTTTATTCACTTACATTTTGCCAGTTCGCAGGATTTCGTGTTATCTGCCCGGGTTGGCCAACGTCCTTTTTCAGCAAACTATTCTGGTTGCCTGTCGGTACCCCAGCATGACAGCGCACTCTCCTGGTC
>NZ_JPLE01000285.1 GCF_001010415.1 Xanthomonas pisi DSM 18956 | reverse complement strand
CGCCGGGCTGTTTCGCAGCGGTTGGGCGCAGATGCTGGCGATGGCCATTGAAGGGCTCGAGGGCGTCAACCGTGCCGATGTGCAGGTGGACTGCGTGATCCGTGCGCACAAGGCGCAGGATCAGGTGCCGGCACTGGCCAATGTGAAGAACATCATCGCGGTGGCGTCCGGAAAGGGTGGCGTCGGCAAGTCCACCACGGCGGCTAATCTGGCGCTGGCGCTGGCCCGTGAGGGGGCGCGGGTCGGCGTGCTGGATGC
>NZ_JPLE01000029.1 GCF_001010415.1 Xanthomonas pisi DSM 18956 | reverse complement strand
GGGATTGGGGAGTGGGGATTCGGGATTGCTGAGGTGCTTGTCGATCCGGGTCGTCTACCGCGAATGGTGCGCAAAGCGCACTGATCGCATACAAATTTAGAAGCCTGGCTCGCGCCGGGCTTTTTTTGTGGGCATGCACAGGCACGGGTGGGTGCGGGTGCTTCTCCTCATCGATGCCTGATGTCAGCAGACAGCGACGCGCGCGGACAGGTAAACTTTCGCCTCAGCTGGACGGTCCGACATGCCCCGCATCTCGCCACCCACCCTGCCGGGCCTATAGCTCAACGGTTAGAGCAGAGGACTCATAATCCTTTGGTTCCAGGTTCGAATCCTGGTGGGCCCACCACTACAAGAGAGGCACTTGGACGCACGTCGAAGTGCCTTTTTTGTGGCCTCGGGAAACTATCGAGACACGTCTTCGTCTTCGCTGATCGCGGAGTTGGCGTCTTCTGGACAAGCGATTGCGTGTGCGGTAGTCATCGTGACGCTTCATCGCGGTGCGCTTGCTTGCGCAACCAAGTGAAGACATCGATTGCTGGGTTCTCAGACATGCAGACATGCAGAAAGCGCCATGCAGCGATCGATGGGGCTGGTGCGTGTCAGAACCCGGGATGTCAATCCCGGTCGCCGAATATGCGGAACTCGCCGCTGACCAGGGATCGACGTCGTACCAGTGAGCAGTGCGAAAAGTGGACATCGGCAGTGAGCGTGCCGAAGTGACGCGCTTTTGCGGTCGATGGCGCTAAACGCGAAGCTGCGCCTAAGACGACCGGTCACACGATGGCGAAGCATATATGCTCCGGCCACTGGATAAAGCACGCCGTGCGGCGTTGGTTCGCGCGTGTGACTGAAGCGTGTGTGTCAGGCAGATCTGCGTTGCGTGGATCCGGAGAGTGCACTGTCTGCGCGCCAGAATTTCATGTTGACGGTCGTGGACTGCATCTGGCTGCTGATGGATCGTGCATAACGCGTCGCAATGCCTGCCTTTCTGGAGACCGCTCCAGCGAAGTGGACGGGGATAGATCCTCTGAGATGAGCGAAGCTGCCGCAATGCACGACTCGATCCAGCCCTTTTTTCTCGATTGGAATGACGACATGAAGCTTGTGCGCCCCCTTGCCATCGGTCTGCTCGCCGCGGCGTCGTTCACTGCCTGCAAGCCGGCGCTGCCTGCCCAGGACAAGGCCGCCACCGCAACACCTGCGGCCACTGCCGAGCAAGCTGCCAAGTCCTTCGATGCGTTGCTGGACATGCAGTGGCAGCAGCATCTGAAACAAGCCCCCGAGTTCGCCAGTACCATCGGTGAAAGACGCTATAACGACCGCTGGAGCGACTATTCGCCGCAGGCGGTGGCGCAAGAACGCCGTGACGCGGCGGATCTGCTCAGGCGGTTCGAGGCGGTGGATGCCAAGGTGCTGGACGAACAGCGCCGACTCAGTCTGCAGATGATGCTGGGCCAGTTGCGCGATACGCTGGAAGGCATCGATCTGAAGCTCTATGAGATGCCGCTGGATCCGGTCGTCGGCATCCACCTGACACTGGCTGGGTACGGGGATAGTTTTCCCTTCGAGACCGTCAAGGATTATCAGGACTACCTCAAGCGATTGCAGACGCTTCCCGTGCTTGTCGACCAGATCATCGATGTCTCGCGCCGGGGTGCAAAGGATGGTTTGATACAGCCGCGTTACCTGCTCGAGCGCGTGCCCGGTCAACTCGATGCGATTGCCTCCCAGGCCGGGGAGAAAAGCCCGTTTGCCTCGCCGCTGAAGCATTTCGATGCCGTGGTGCCGGCCGGCCAGCGCGAGGCACTAAGGACGCAACTGTTGGCAGCCATCGACCAGCAGGTCCGCCCGGCCTAGGCCAAGCTGTCGGGCTTCGTCCGTGACGAATATGCCCCGCAAGGCCGCCTGCAGGAGGGACTGTGGTCGCTTCCCGACGGCGAGCGACTCTACCGCTATGTCGTCCGCACCCAGACCACCACCGATATGTCGCCTGAGGAGATTCATCGGATCGGTTTGAACGAGGTGGCGCGCGTTGAAAGCGAGATGACCGTCATCGCCAAGGCGCAGGGGTATGCGGATCTCGCCAGCTTCCGCAAGGCGGTGTCGACCGACAAGCGCCACTTCGCTACGTCCGCCGAGCAGATGCTGGAGCGGTACCGGCATTATGTTGCGGGTATGCAACGCGAGCTCCCCAAGTTGTTCGAGCAGTTGCCAAAGAAGTCCCTGAACGTGGAAGCGATGCCGGGGTATCGGGGTAAATATCCCCCGGCCGTTTATTTGCAGAGCAGCCCGGAAAGCAACAAGCCGGGCACCGTAAGTGTCAACACCAGTGACTTCGCTCAACGCACCCTGATCAACATCGAGGTCATCGCGTATCACGAGGGCGTGCCGAGTCATCACCTGGAGGTCTCGCTTGGGCAGACGCTGCCATTGCCGCCATTCCGTCAGCAAGGCGACTACAACGCCTATGGCGAAGGGTGGGCAATGTATGCCGAGCGGCTGGGCAAGGACGTGGGCTTGTATAAGGACCCGTACAGCGACTACGGCAGGCTGTCGGCTGATCTATTGCGCGCCAATCGACTGATTCTGGAGACGGGCGTGCATTACAAACGCTGGAATCGTCAGCAAATGATGGACTTCTTTCACGCGCATCCGTCCGACGACGAGTCCAGCATGCAGGCCGAAACGGATCGCTACATCGCATGGCCAGGCCAGGTGCTGGGCTACAAGGTGGGCCAGCTGCAATTCATCACACTGCGTGAGGAGGCCGAAAGGGAGCTTGGCGATCGCTTCGATATCCGTGCGTTCCATACCGCGGTGCTGGGCGATGGCGCGATGCCGCTGGCGCTGTTGCAGCCGCGCGTACGGCAGTGGATTGCGAAGAACAAGGCCGGGCAGGTGTCGCGCTGATGCGCGACATTTTGGCCGCGGTGCAGCAAACCTCCGAGCGATCGAGCGATGCACCGCAGATGCGAGACGCTATCTGCTCACCTTCAGGAGCGATCCATGCAACTGACGTTCGGCGACGCGCAGGGCCTGGTCGCTCCTATCGCGCGGTACGATACCGATCACCTGCGCCGCGACCATCATGCTTCCATCGGCAAGATGGTGGAGCAGCCCAGAAGCGCAGCCGCGAGCGCAGCCGCGCAGGAGATGACCTTGATCCGCGCATTGGCGTCAGTCCGCAGGCGCTTCCGATCAGGCCGAGAGCACCCGCTGAATAGCGAGCTGGAAGTGTTCCTTTGCTCGGCAACCGTTGCGTTGAGTGCGATTGCAAGGCGTGATGGGTCAAGCTGGATATCGCTCAAAGATAGGCTCCGCAGAGCCAGATCAGCCGATGGCAACATCCTTTAACCACTGCTCAACGCTGCGTGGTGTGCTGCCAAGCAATTGCTGGGCGCTGGTGGCGGGGTTGATGGTATTGGCAGAGGCTTGCCAAAGGGCCTGGTAGAACCCGGCGACGGCCATGGCGGCGGGGCCGAGCAAGGGTTGCAGTTGCTCGCCGAAGGCTTCGGGTTGCACGCGCTGAAACTGCACATCGCGCTGGAAGTGGTGGGTCATTGCAGCGGCGAGGTCTGCGCCCAGCAGGCCCGGTAACTGGCCGACGCCGACCACGCCGGTGATGGCCGGCCGATCGAACAGCTGCGCAGCGACGTCGGCGATGTCCAGGTGCGAGCTCCAGGACACGGGGAAATCTTCCCGGACCGGGTAACCGAGGACGCCATCGGCGTGCACACCGCCGATGACCATCGGCAGCAGCAGGTTTTCCAGGTACAGACGCGGGGCGATGACGGCGCTGGAGACGCCACTGCGCTGCACGCCATCGATCAGCACGGCGATGGCCGCGTCGGGGGCTGCCTGCAGCGGGTTGCCCGGGTCGTCGACGATGCTGCCGCTGGTGGAAATCAGCACGCGCGCGGGTTTTGCGGCGGCAATGGCCTGGACGATGTGGGTGGCGTAGGCCACGCGCATCTCTTCGGGCGCCTGAGGCAGGTGCACGAAGACGCCACGCGCGCCGCGATAGGCGTCGGTCAACGACTGGACCGAGCCGTTGTCGATCTGCACCGAGGGGCCGGCGGCTGCATCGGCGTTGCGTACTGCGGCTACCGCATTTTTGCCGGCCTGCGACAGCACGTTGAGCAGCGGGGCGCCTTGTGCGCCGGTGGCACCATGGATGATGTAGGTCATTGGCATACTCCTGTGGAGGTGAGAGGGAAGCTGAGGCGCAGGAGCATGGGTGGCGTGCTTCGGTTACTTCAACTGCACTAATGGCATGTCGCTGAATGCAAATGGGCGTGGAGAACGAGATGAGGGCCAGGCAGGGGATCGAGGTGGGCGTGGTGCTGTATGCCGATGCGCAGCAGGCGGCGGTGCTTGGCCTGACCGATCTGTTCGCGGTGGCCAACCGGCTCGCAGACGCTGGCGGTATAGCGGAGGGCGCGGCGATCCGGGTCACGCATTGGCAGCAGGCAACGCCCACCGCTGTGCCGTCGCGTGTGTTCGAGAGCGATACGCACGCCGGTGCGCGCCTGTGTGCGTTGATCCTGCCGCCAAGCCTGGGCGATGCGCCGGACCAGGAGCGCAACGCCAGCCTGATCGACTGGCTGCGGGTACGGCATGCCCAGGGCGCGATGCTGTGCTCGGTCTGCGCGGGGGCGTTTCTGCTGGCCGGCACCGGCGTCATGGACGGACGTCGCATGACCACCCACTGGCTGCATGCCGCGGCGCTGCAGCAACGCTTTCCGGCGGTCCAGGTGGATTCGGACGAGATGCTGATCGATGCCGGCGATGTCGTGTCCGCCGGTGGCGTGATGTCGTGGACCGATCTGGGCCTGCGGTTGGTGGACCGCCTGCTGGGGCCGGCGATCATGCTGGAAACCGCTCGGGTGCTACTGGTCGACCCGCCGGGTCGGCAGCAGCGCTACTACAGCGTGTTTTCGCCGCGTTTGACGCATGGCGATGCGGCCATCCTGCGGGTACAGCACTGGCTGCAGGAGACCGGTGCGCAGGAGGTGGCGCTGCGCAGTCTGGCGGCACAGGCGGGGTTGGAAGCACGCACCTTTTTGCGTCGCTTCCAGAAGGCCACCGGCATGACCAGCACCGAGTATGGCCAGCGGCTTCGTGTCGGCCGGGCGCGTACGTTACTGGAAGCCACTGCCATGACCATCGACGCGATTGCCTGGGAGGTCGGCTACCAGGATGCGGCGGCTTTCCGTAAGGTATTCAAGCGCATTCTTGGGCTGTCGCCCAGCGACTATCGGCAGCGCTTTGCGGGTGCAAGCGGTGCCGGGGTGAGCTGAACTTGCCGGTCATCTGCGTTTCCGGAACGCCTCCGACACGCCCCGTGGCGGCGGAATGTCGCTACCGCACCGGTGATGTCGGCGGCGCCACTCGTCGTGACGACAGCGCCGGCGCATGCTGACGCACGGCATTCAACGCGAGAAGCAGCATGGCCAAGGCCGTCATCGTCATCGATCTGCAGAACGATTATTTCCCCGGCGGGAAACTGCCGTTGACCGGCATCGAGCCGGCCGCAGCCAATGCGTCGGCGGTGATCGCCAATGCGCGCGACACCGGCGTTGCGCTATTGCATGTGCGTCACGAGGCGGCTGCGGATGCCCCGTTCCTGGCGGCCGGCTCGCAAGGCGCGCAGATCCATGCTGCGGTTGCGCCACAGCAGGGCGAAGTGGTCATCGTCAAGCAGCACGTCAACGCCTTCCGCGAGACGCCGCTTGCGCAGCAGCTGCAGCAGCACGGTGTCACGGACGTGACGATTGTCGGCGCGATGAGCCACATGTGCGTGGATGCCTGCGTGCGCGCTGCCGCCGACCTGGGCTATACGGTGACGGTGCTGCACGATGCCTGCGCCACGATGGACCTGGATTTCGAAGGCAGCAAGGTGCCGGCGGCCCACGTGCACGCGACGATGATGGCGGCGTTTCAGTTCGGCTATGCGACGGTGCGATCGACACAGGCGTATCTGCAGGGCCAGTGAGACAGCGGCGCGTATGCGGCGCCCAGTGACAATGGCGCACGCCGATTGCCGCGGAGTGAGCCGTTGGGCCGGATGCGGTGCGCGGTGCATGCAGCGCGCTGCAGCGCACGAACCCGGGTGTCGGGCTGCGACGAAGGGTCGCAGGTGGCGTGGCGTTTTTTCATTACACTTTGCCGTGTGCGCTTACCTTCCTCCCCCTTGTTCAGCATGATGCAGCGCCTGGCTTGCCTGGCGGTGCTGCTGTTGCTGGCCGCGCCGCTGGTCAGTCGCACGCTCGGGAACGCCGCTGGCGTTCTGGACGGGCCGCTTTGTCATAGCCAGCCCTGGCAAGCTGGCCAGGCGCTGGATGCGATGGGTGGCAAGGCACGCGACGCGCATCGCCCGGCAGACGCGCTGACCGCTACAGCCGAGCGATGGTTGGGCGACAGGCAGGATCAGCGGCAGGCCGACGGTGGTCATGCGTTCGTCTGCGATTACTGCCTGCTCGCCGCGCGGCTGCTGCCCTGGCTGCTGATGGCCTGCCTGCTATGGACGCTGAGTCGGGGCCGGCTTGCGGTCGCGCGTCTTGCCGCTGCGTCTCCCATCGCGGCACGCTGGTGGGCACACGCGCCCCGCGGTCCACCGCGATCGGCCTGAAACATCGTGTGTGGAGCCGCACCCGTCAGCGGGTGTGACCTTAGATGTTCTGGAGCGTGTTAGATGACGTACTTTGCCTTGCCGCCCCGCGCGGTGGCGACGCCTTGCCTTGCCCTTGTGACGCTGGTGCCGACATTGGCGCTGATGACTCCCACGCAGATGCGCGGGCTTGCTGCGGACGAACCGCAACACCGGTGTCGAGCCGCTGCGAGCGACGCCGCATCGAACCTGGACAGCTGCGATCAGGCCGTTGGCGTACAACTGCAGGATCAGCGGTGAACGGCAGACGCAAGGCCGCTCCGCGCGGAAGGATGGGAATCAGCATGCAAACGCTGCGATCTGTATGGAAGCGACGACTGTTGCAGGCGATGCTGGGGTGCCTGGTCTGCATCCTGGCCGGGTGTGGGCAATGGGGCAGCGGGTTCGCTCCCGATGGCGCAGACCTCAGTCCGATGGCGCGCGGAATGGATTTTTACCTCTACGACACCGAAGGCGCGCCGCGGCCGTTACGCAGTTTCCGTGGCAAGGCCCTGGTGCTGTTCTTCGGTTTCACCCATTGCCCGGATGTGTGCCCGACGACACTGGCGCGTGCGGCGCAGGTCAAGCGCAAGCTAGGTGCGGATGCAGCCAAGGTGCAGTTCGCGTTCGCGACGCTGGACCCGCAACGCGATACACCCAACGTGCTCAGGACCTACGTAAAGGCGTTCGACCCGGACTTTATCGGCTTGACCGGTAGCGAAGGAGATATCCGGGTGGCGGCGGGAAATTTAAAAGTGAGCTATGCGAAGGTGCCCATGGGGCCGACCTACACCATCGATCACTCCACGCGCAGTTTTCTCTTCGATCCCGATGGACAGCTGCGCGTGGGCCTGGCACACGAGCAGACAGTGGACTCGGTTGTGCACGATATCCGGCAAGTGCTCTAACTGACGCAAGAGCGCGCTGCCGGCTTCCCGATGATCAACGTCGATGACCGCTATGCACGGCGCCGTGGCGCCCGCACGGCTCGACCCAAGGAGAACGAAATGAAATTGCATCTGCTGCTGGTGAGTGCGTTGTCTGCCTTGTCGATGGTGGCTTGCGAGCGCGCGCCTGCGCCCGAGGCCAACCCGGCGCCGGCTGCCCCGGCATCTGCTGCGACCGCTGCACCGGCTACTGCCCCTGTGGTGGTGGCGAGCGGGGCGTGGTCGCGCGCAACCCCGCCGGGCGCGCCGGTGGCGGGCGGCTACCTCACCTTGCGGAATCAGGCGGCAACGCCGGATCGTCTGGTGGCGGTGGAATCGCCGGCCAGTGCACAGGTGGAAATCCATGAGATGACGATGGATGCTGGCGTCATGAAGATGCGCCATCTCGAGCAGGGGCTGGTCTTGCCGCCGGGCAAGGACGTGGTGCTGGGGACCGGCGGGACGCATTTGATGTTCATCGCACCGGCTGCGCCATTCGAACAAGGCAAGCCGGTGGTGGCCACGCTGGTGTTCGAGCATGCGCCGCGCGTCGAGGTGCATTTCGACGTTCGTCCGATGGGCGCATCGGCGCCCGATGCCGAATCGCATGACCAGCATATGCACTAAGAGTGACTAACCAAACGTAGCGAGCAGTCGTCAGGTGGGCGTGGACGGCACGGAGGAACCGCAGTGTAAGAGTGGGACATGCCGCACCGAGTACCGGCCGCGCCTGCCTGGCGGGGGGAGCGCTGTAGTTTGTTTTTAGCTGCTCTAAATCGCGCCAGTGGGACACCAATGCGACAGCACCACCACGTGCGATGCCGCCATCGGCGGCTCACGACCAGGATCAGGTGACCAATGGAAACGTCAAAAACTCCGTGTTGTGGTGTGGCGCGGTTTTTCCAGCTGCTGGAGGGACCATGGGCGTCGCTGATCGTGCGCGAGCTGCTTGCGGGGCCGCGCCGGTTCACCGAACTCCGGCAGGCATTGCAGGGCATCAGTGCCCATACACTGACCAGCCGTCTGCGGCAGTTTGAGGCCTCCGGTCTGGTGGTGCGCACCGCTTATGCGCAGACGCCGCCCCGCGTGGTCTACGAACTTACGCCATTGGGTGAGGGGCTGCGCGGCGTCTTCGACGCCTTGCGCGAGTGGGGCGAGTCGGTGCCGGTGGAGGCCGTCGCGGTGACGCAACCCAAGGATGGCGTGGCAATGAGCATGCGGGAGATTGCCGCTGGCTGCCCGCTCGCCAAGCCCTGAGTCGGCCGTTTGCGTAACGCCACGGCGCCGTCCATCGATGCGGGCGACCTCGTGGCGTTGTTGCAACCCTTGATGCATGGAAGGCTGCGAGCCTGAAACATCCGGCAGAGCGCACATCGACCAATCTGCCAGCGCGCAGTGTGTGGCCGGAGCGGCGCCAGCAGGCTGCGCCGCCTGCGTGTGCTATCGGCTGGCTTGTCGTCTAATATACGATTCGTATACGATGTGTATATTCCGTAACAGGCCAGGAGCCACCATGGGCATCGTCAATATCGATGACGACCTGCACGATCAACTGCGGCGCGCCTGTACCGTCACCAGCCGGTCGATCAATGCGCAGGCCAGTTTCTGGATCAAGGTGGGCATGTTGTGCGAGATGCATCCGGACTGCTCGTTCCAGGACATCGTGGCGCAGGAGCTGCGTGCGGCGGGGGTGAGGCCGCAAGCCTTGAGGCCGCATAGCGCAAAACCAGGGCGCGCATGATCAAGCAGCCGGATGAGATCGCATTGATGGCGGTCTCCGGGCGGCTCCTTGCGCAGGTGTTCCATGCGCTGGATCGGCTGCCGCTGGAAGGGCGCAGCACGCTCGAGCTCAATGCCTTTGTCGAACGCATGATTGTCGATGAGCTCGCCGCACGGCCCGCGAGCAAGGGGCAATATGGGTTCGAGTTCGTGCTCAATGCCTCGATCGACGACGTGGTTTGCCACGGTGTGCCGTCGGCGGACGATGTGCTGCGCAGCGGACAGATCGTCAATCTGGATATCACGCTGGAAAAGAACGGCTTCATCGCCGATTCCAGCACGACGTATCTGGTGGGCGAGGTAGCCTACCCGGCGCGGCGGCTGGTGCACACCGCCTATCGGGCGATGTGGAAAGGGATCGCTGCGGTGCGGCCCGGTGCGCGCCTGGGCGATATCGGGCATGCGATAGCGCGGCATGCGCGCGATCACGGCTATAGCGTGGTCAAGGAGTACTGCGGGCACGGCATCGGGCGCGAGATGCACGAAGAGCCGCAGGTTCTGCATTACGGCCATGCGGGAACCGGCCTGGCGTTGCAGGAAGGCATGGTGTTCACCATCGAACCGATGATCAATCAGGGCCGTGCGGCGATCCGTTCGCAGCCTGACCAGTGGCCGGTGTACACCCGCGATGGCAAGTTGTCTGCGCAGTTCGAGCACACGGTGGCAGTGACGCGCAGCGGCGTGCGTGTGCTCACGCTACGGCCCGACGAAACGCCGCTGTGCCCGGTGGAGTGATGCACGACAACGCGCTGCGCGCGGCAGCTGTCATTGCCGCGATACGCGCCTGGACGCGTCAGGCGCGCGTGGGATGAGCGCAGTGGTATTGGTCAGCAGCAGCGTCTGTACGGCGGTTTCGACACCGATGAAACGCCTGCGTTGGAGCAGATAGGCCGCCCCGAGCAGGGCCGCGAACATCAGTGTCACGCCCGGCATGACGATGGCTGCGGGAACCAGAATTCCAACCACCACATACACCACGGTCCAGTTGCAGTGGCCGGTGATCGTGATCTGGCGGTGTCTGCGGTCGACCGCGATACGCCCGCGCATGATCGGTGGGTACACCGGGCCGACGATCACCAGAAACGTCTCGCGAAACGCGTAGACGTGCTCGGATAACGGATGGAATCTCAGTTCCGGCCAGCGCGATTGCGCGAGCGCCTGTTCCACCTGCGCCAGTGAAAAACAGTCCAGCGCCTCACGGCTTGCCGGAATCCGGCGCCGGAACACCGGCAGTCCCCATCCGAAGTACCTGCGGTTCCAGCTGATCGACAGAACCCCTTCGATCACCATCACGACCAGCAGCAGCTTGAACATCGAGGCTCCTTGTTGTCTGGCGAACACTGCTGCAGGGCATCGGCATGGACTATCGCCACGCGAGGCCAGCGCCGACTCTAGCAATCAGGCGTGCGGCGCAGGGCCGTCAAGCATCCAGCGCGCCGCAGACGGCAGCGTTGTCGCTGGCGGATTGGGTCAGGTCAGCAGCGCTGATGCACACTAGGGACCACAGCCGACGCCGCCACTTCGCGGCAAGCTGATCCAGTCCCCCCTTAGTGCCATGCAGCCACCGTCTCACAATGTCCTTCCTGCGCAGCCGTCCACTGCCGCGCAGTTGCGCCGCCCGGTCGACTGGTTGCGTCGGCAGTTGCGTGCCAACGACCTGTGGTTTATCGGTCTGGCTGCGCTGGTCGGGTTGGTCGCCGCCGCGTTGATGGTGCTGCAGGCCGGCATCGCGCATGGGTTGCAGGCCTGGTTGTACCGGTTGGGGCCGGATGCGCGGCTCAGCACGGCAACGTCGATCACTCCCACGCAATTGCTGGTGCTTCCGCTGGGTGGGCTGCTGGTGGGTCTGGTGGCATTGATGGCGCGGCGGCGCAAGCGGCCGCTGGTGGATGCGGTGGAAGCCAATGCGTTGCACGGGGGGCGCATGTCGATGCGCGACAACCTGATCGTTGCGGTACAGACCTTGCTGTCCAACGGCTTCGGCGCATCGGTCGGGTTGGAGGCGACGTATACGCAGATGGGGTCCGGCGCCGGCTCGCAGCTCGGTCGTCTGTTGCGGGTGCGCCGTGCGGATATGCGCACGCTGGTCGGCGCCGGTGCGGCAGGCGCCATCGCCGGCGCCTTCGGTGCACCGCTGGCGGGTGCGTTCTACGCGTTCGAGATCGTGATCGGCGCCTACACGCCGTCGGCGTTGGCACCGGTGGCGGCTGCGGCATTGGCCGGCGCGTTCATGGCCAGCGCGCTTGGCGCAGCGCCGTATTCGTTGCCGGCGGCGGTGGCGTACCAGTTGCAGCCGCGCGACTACGCGATCTACGTCGCGCTGGGGCTGGTGTGTGCGTTGATCGGCATTGCCGTGATGCGCCTGGTGGCCGGCATCGAACGCGGCGTGGGGCGCATCAATCTGCCGCTATGGGGCCGCCCGGTCATCGGCGGGTTGCTGCTGATTCCGTTGGCGATGTATTCGCCGCAGGTGCTGTCGTCCGGCCACGGCGCCCTGCACCTGGATATGACCAGCAGCACCACCTTGCAGGTGCTGGCCACCCTGTTGGTGCTCAAGTGCATTGCCTCGGGCATTTCGCTGGGTTTCGGCTTCCGTGGCGGGTTGTTCTTCGCGTCCCTGTTCATGGGCTCGTTGGTCGGCAGCCTGTTCGCCGTGTGCGTGAACCTGTTGGTGGGCGCGGCGGTGGTGGATGCCACCAGCGCATCGCTGGTGGGTATGGCCGCACTGGCGGCGGCGATCGTGGGTGCACCGATGACCATGGCGATGCTGATCCTGGAAGGCACGCACGACTTTGTGCTGGCCAGCGCCGTGATGGCGGCGGTGCTGGTGGCCAATACGGTGGTACGGCAGGTGTTCGGCTATTCGTTCTCGACCTGGCGGCTGCATCTGCGTGGCGAAAACATCCGCAGCGCACGCGATGTGGGCTGGGTGCGCACGCTGTCGGCCGGCAAGATGATGCGCAAGGATGCCAACCACACCGCGCAGGACATCAGCGTGGGCGAGTTCCGGCGCCGTTTCCCGCTAGGGTCGACCCAGCGCGTGGTGCTGGAGGATGCGGCCGGCCACTACGCCGGCGTGGTGCCGCTGGCAACGCTGTATGCCGACAACGTGCAGCCGGATGCGCCGGTGAGCGACTACGCCAAACATCGCGATGCGGCATTGCTGGCAGACACCGACATCGTGGCCATCATGAAGGTCTTCGATGCGACGCAGGCCGACGAGCTGGCGGTGATCGATACCGACCGCCGGGTGCTGGGCGTGTTGTCGGAAGGATTCGTGCGCAAGCGCTACGCCGAAGAACTGGAAAAGCGCGAGCGCGAACTGATGGGCGAGCGGACCAGCGGCGACGACTGAGGCCGTCTCTCCGGAGGCGGTGTGCCACATGTTGCCAACGGGGCATGGACCGGTGGAGCGATACGCCGCATGCGCCGGCCGGCGACGTCACCGCGACGCACGTGAGGCGATGCGCGTGCCACTACACGGCAGCTTCCGAGTCGGCTTTGTCGTTGGTGCTCGGGGCGGTACCGGATGCGTTTGGTGCAAGCGCATGCGCGCCCAGCAGGGCGGTGAGCCGTCGGTGGCAATCGCGCACGGCGAGCGCGGACGCAGGCATGTTGCAGGCGTCGAAGGTGTGCGCTTCCGCCTTCCAGGCGTCGAGCAGGTCTTCCAGATCGCAGAGCAGGCTCGGCATGGGCGTTTCTCGATGGGCTTGCCGTACTTACGGCGGCAGACAGCGTGCGGATGCACGGCCGCTATGCTGCAGGCTGACTCAGTTACCTAACCACCCCGCGTGGCAGGTCGCCGCCAAATGCGCGGGTCGCCACCGCCACTCGGCGTGGGTCCCTTTCGCCTTGCCTCCCGCCAACCGACCGCAGCTTCAGCGTGTTGTCCGTGCGGTGATGACGATGCACGCCGGTGACGCAGGCCACACGTGCACATCACGGTATCGGGAGGAGGGTGGCCAGGCGGCCTTCTGCCGCAGGAGATGAGCATGCGCATCCAGGAAAACGGCAACGAGCGGATCGACGACCCCAGCCCGCCCGACGGGGTCAAGGCACCCGGCAAGAACGAAGACCTGCTGCAGGATGGCCCGGCGCAGGACAGCGAGATCGATGACGACGACAGTATCGAGGGCGAGATCGACGACGACCACTAGCCCCGGCAGACACGGCTGCGTGCGCACGTGCAGTCAGATGCATGAGGCATCAGCAATGCTGCGCCGAGGCCGAGGCAGGCTGTCGCCGCCGGGTAGGCGTCGATCGTCCAGCCGTCGCCATTGGCCTGCACCCGTCTGCCGTACGGCGCGGCGCCGCCGTGCAACGTGTAGGGACGCAGATGCGGCAGATCCGCACGCGCCCGGCTCGTCACAAGACAAGGCCCGTCCTACACTGCACAGCCGCCGAGACGGTTGAATGCCATGGATACGTTGCCACCCTTACCGGTCATTGCGCTGGGCGAGTATCGCCACTTCAAAGGCGGCCGCTACGAGGTGCTGGGCGTCGTGCGCAGCAGCGAAACCCTGGAGCCGCTGGTGCTGTATCGGCCGCTGGACAGCGAAATCGGCCTGTGGGTGCGGCCTTACGGCATGTTCGTGGAGTCGGTGGACGTGGATGGCGTGAGACGGCCGCGCTTTGCGCCTGTGGCGTGACCAGCGCTGGGGGTGATGCAGGTGTTCGATAAGCGGCCATGAGCACCGCCAAACCGCCGCTCACCACGCCAGATGGGCGCTATCTCGTCGTACGTGGCCGGCTGTGGCGCACGTCCAATCCGCATGTGAGCGCAGAGGTGCGAGCGGCCCTGGTCGGCGAGCCGATGGATGCACGCCGTGCGGTCAAGGCGGCCAGGCGCCACGATGATGCGCAACAGCTGGCGAGCGCACGCGCCAAGGTCGATGCGGCCAAGATCGCGTTGGGAGAACGCGGCCCGGTGTGGTGGAGTGACGGCACCAAGGACTTCAATCGGCATCTGGTCAAGAACACACCCTACGCCGGGTGGTTTGCTGGTCTGAACGCCGCGCATTAGCGTGCGCTCAGCGCCATGATTTAGAGTGGCTAACAAAACTACTGCGCATCCGCCAGGCGGGCGCGGCCGNNTCCTGCGCGCCGTCCACACCCGCCTGACGACTGCTCGCTACGTTTTGTTAGCCACTCTTAGAGATCGATCGACAACAGATGCGGCGCCGCGATGCAGTGTGCATATCCGCATCGCGCAACCCTGCAGGAATCCGATGACTCAGTACGCAAGTTGCCGCATGGACACCCGCGACCAGTTGCAACGGCCCAGCCCGACGCCGCCGGGCTGGGCCGTTGCTGCCTGCGTAACGCGACTCAGCCCAGGTCGCAGTTGCTCGGCTGCGGCCAGGTGGTGGCGGGCAGCATGGCCTTGACGGCGGCCGGTGCGGTGATGCCGATGGTGCTGGCGCCGTACAGGTCTTCAAGCTCGTCGATGCTGACGATGTAGCTGTCCAGCGACCCCAGGTTGGCGCTGTTGGGAATCAGCCAGCTGATGGCGCGCGTGCCGCCGCCCGGGTTGGCGGTGATGATGGTCTTCCAGAAGAAATCCGGGGTGCGAATGCCGTGGCTGCTCAGGAAATAGTCGTTGCTGGTGTCGCTGTAGATCACGCCGCCATAGACCTGCACGCTGGCGATATCGCGGTAGCACTCGGCCACGTTTTCCGCACGCACCCAGATGCCCTGGTTGAAGCTCGATACCTGCGGCACGATGTTGGACATCAGGTTGGCGCGACGGATATAGGTCGCGTTGTAATCCATGTGGTTGGAGGTCACCAGATGGCCGCGGTCGTAACCGCTGCGTACGCTCGCATACGACGCGGTGGAGGTCTGGCCGCCGCAGCCGCTGGGCAGCTCGGTGTCCAGGTTGAAGCTTGAAGGGCGCGCAGCCGATCCGGTATCGGCCTGCAGCACGTACTCGTAGCGCAGCGCGGTGTGGTTGGTGCAGTCGTAGCGCAGCGTGTAGCCGCCCTTGTTGAGGGTGACGATCTGGGCATTGGCAGTGGCACTGACAGCGGCAAGAAGCAGAACGGCAAACAAGGTCCGGAAGCGCATGGGAGTGAATCTCCTGGAAATCAATCGGACGCACGACGCCACCGCCGGCTGCTTGTTGGCAGATCGACGCTCAGCGGAACGCGCGCTGGAAGGGGGACAGTTGGCTCGGTGTGTAGCGAGCGCGACAGCTATCGCATGCAAATGTTGCGTGTTGGTGACGTATGCGTGAGGAATGTGCGGCCGCACCATTTTTTTCGATAAAAATGTGGTGCATTTCGCAGATTCGTCTGGCGCGGCCGCTGCGCGATAAGCGCAAGGTTATGGCTGGCGCGCGCGAATGCGGCTGCAGGTCACAGGTGTTGCAAGCGTGCACTGCCGCGGCAGCGGCAGAGCGGTAGTTGCTGCTACCGGACATCGCCACCCTTGGCGGCCGGGCGGAGGCAGTATCGGCCTGGAGACTGGAGCCGCAACCGGGGGAGCGCGATGGGAATGGCCGTCGACGCCAGACGCATGCCAGGTGAGCCCGAACATCACTGCCGATCTCCGCTGCGCTTGCCGACAGCGGATACAAAAACCCCCCATCCGCAGTCCGTGCGGAAGGGGGGGGGCAGGCGGTTGGCGATGAGCCGATGGCTCGACTATGCGACGTCTCTGTCCAGCTGCTGTGCGCTTGCGGGCTCCAGCTGGAACAGCGATACCAGTTGGGTCAGGGTGCTGGACTGCTTTTCCATCGCACGCGCTGCGGCCATGGCTTCTTCCACCAACGCGGCGTTTTGCTGGGTGGTTTCGTCCATCTGGATGACCGTCTGGTTGACCTGCTCGATGCCGGCCGACTGCTCGGTGGAGGCGGCGGTGATCTGCCCCATGATGTCGGTGACCCGGTTCACGCTGGCCACGATCTCGGTCATGGTGGTGCCGGCCTTGTGCACCAGCACCGAGCCTTCGGCAACCTTGCCCACCGAGGCATCGATCAATTCCTTGATCTCCTTGGCCGCACCGGACGAGCGCTGTGCCAGCGTGCGCACCTCCGAGGCCACCACGGCAAATCCGCGGCCCTGCTCGCCGGCACGCGCCGCTTCCACCGCCGCATTCAACGCAAGGATGTTGGTCTGGAACGCGATGCCGTCGATGACGCTGATGATCTCGGCGATCTTCTTGGATGAGGCTTCGATGCCGCTCATGGTGCCGACCACCTGGCTGACCACCTCGCCGCCCTTGGACGCGACATCGGCGGCGCTGCGTGCCAGTGCGTTGGCCTGCAGGGCGTGTTCGGCATTCTGCTTGACCGTGGAGGTGAGTTCTTCCATCGAGGCGGCGGTTTCTTCCAGATTGGCTGCCTGCTGTTCGGTACGCCGCGACAGATCCTGGTTGCCGGCCGCGATTTCGCCGGCAGCGGTATCGATCTCCGCCGACGAATACTGGATGCGGCCGACGATGTCGGTCAGACGGTCCACCGTGGTGTTGGCATCTTCGCGCATGCGGGCAAACACGCCTGCGGCGCGTCCGTGCATGCGCGTGGTCAGATCGCCGCCGGCAATGGCCCGCAACAACTGCGACAACTCGCCCAGGTTCTTGTCGGCGGTGCTCATCAGCTGATTGAGGTCGACCACGATCTGGCGGAAGTCGTGCTCGTACGCGGTTTCATCGCCGCGTGCGCTGAAGTCGCCGGCCGCTGCGGCCGCGGCAAGGCGCTTGATCTCGCCGTTGACCGACAACAGGCTGGCGCGCACATCGTTGATCGACTGGCTGATCACCGCTTTTTCGCCCGGCAAGGGCTCCAGCTGCTGCGACAGATCGCCGGCGGCGTAGCGTTCGGTCAAGGCCACGATCTGCATGGTCACCGCGATATGGCTGGACACCAGCGTGTTGCTGGCGCGCACCATGGTGCCGAATTCGCCGGGGAATTCCTGCTCGGCGATACGGTGGCTGACGATGCCGGCCTGGTGCTTGTCGCCCATCTCGGTCTGCGCCTGGATCACCCGACGCAGCTGGCGCTGCATGCTGTCCATTGCCTGCAGCAACTGGCCGACCTCGTCGTTGCGGTCGATCGAGATGGCGTTGTCCAACTTGCCCGACGACACCGCATGCGCGATGCCCACGGCGCGATTGAGCGGCTGGGTGATGGCGCGTGCCACGATCCAGCCGAATCCGATGCATACCACTGCGCCGACCAGGCCCAGCACCAGGCCGCCGATGCTGGCGGCGACCGAGCTGTCCACCGCTTCCTGCACGGTGCCGCGGAAACGCGCGTCGGCGCGCTTCTGCATGGCAGTCAGCGTGGTGCGATAGGTCTCCAGCGCCGGTGCCATGGCACTCATCTGTTGCGCATCGGGTTCGCGCTGCTCCACGAAGGCTGCCGCCACGCCATGGGCCAGGCGGTAGTAATCGTCGAACTGCTTGCCCAGCTGCGCCAGTTCCTTCGCATTGGCCGGGTCGGCCTTCTGCAATTTCACGTACGAGGTGTGGATGTCGTCGGCCACCGGTTTGGTGGCCGCCAACATGTCGGCATCGCCTGCGGCGGCCGCGCCGTTGAGCCCATTGATGAGCTTGTCCAGCGCGGCGACATTGCGGGTCATCGCATCGAGCATCGGAAAATGCACGTCGCGCACCGCTTCCAGGCGATCGTTGTTGCGATGAAACACCAGCGTGCTGAAAGCCACATAGCCCGATAGGCAAATGATTGCCACCGCTGCCGGCATCAGGATTTTCCAGAACAACGGTAACGACAGAATGCGGCGCATGATGTGGCTCTCGAGCAAGGGGCGGATCACGGCTTCAGGACGACCTTGACGCTGGCATCCACGGCGGCGGCACTGATGTAACCGATCGCGCCCGGCGTGGCGGCCACGGCCTTCTTGACTGCATCGTCGCCGCTCACACGCTTCGGACGCTGCGCCTTGCCGGTGAACATCAACTGCGACCAGTACGACTTCAGCTGCGCCGAATCGCGCGAGGCGACCTTCTTGTAGAACTCATCGCGCACTGCAACGCCTTCTTCCTGATCGATCGGCACGGCTGCGCCGCCGCCGGGCAGGCTGTTGGACTTGGCCAGAAAGATCTGCGACACCTGTGCCGCGCTCAGGCTGTCGGGGCCGCCCTTGGCGGACATCACCACCACCACATCGGCATTGGCCGAGAACGCAAGCGACGACAACAGCACAAGCAGGCAACCTGCGGAACATTTGGAAAGTTTCATGGGGGCTCTCTTAGAACACGAAGTCGACGGACGCCGACAGCAGGTTGTAGCTGCCGCCCGGACGGAAGCCCGGCTGGATGTTGTTCAACGATCCGAACGAGCCCGCGTTGTTGTTGATGTGGCTGGCCTGCAACTTGAACGCCATGCTCTCGCGCGCGTCCCAACGCAGCGATGCGGTGAAGCTGTGACGGCCGCTTTCGGTCTGTGCCAGTGCACGCGTCATCACGCCAAGCCGATCCTGACCCGCTGCGATGGTCGGGCCCTTGCGGTCGACGTTGGCATAGGTGATCGACGGGGTCAGCGTGCCGAACCGGCCGCCGACGCTGAGGTATCCGGAGGTGGTCTTGCCGTTGAGCGAAGGCGAATAATCGGCACGAATCACTTCGCTGCGCAGGAACCAGCTGCCCGGATCGTAGGCATAGCCCACGCTGGCAAAGCTGCCGTCCACGCCGTAGGTGGTCAGGCGGTCGGCCAGTGCCGGGTTGACGCGCTGATAGACCGAGAACAGACGCTCCAGCTGCGGTGTGGCGAAATCGGTGGTGCCCACGATGTAGGCAGCGCGGAACGTGGACGCACCGGATTCCAGGCCCAGCGCCAGGCCGCGCATGGCGTACACATCGGCCTTCTTGGAATTGATGCGGCCGTAGAAGCCCTGCACGCTGACCACACTCTCACCGGCGTTGATGGTGTACACGCCTTCGACGCCGTCCATCGGCAACAGATAGTTGTAGACCTCGTACGGCGGACGCACCCACGGGGTGGCGTAGCCCACACGCTGGTATTCGGAGAGCATGTACAGCGGTGCAGTGATGCGGCCCAGGCGGGCGGCGAACTGCGGGCCGAACTGATACTTCACATGCGCCAGGGTGACCTTGGGATCGTAATCGCCACGCTCGGCGTATTCGCTGGTCACCTGCAGCACGCCGGTGAAGGCATCGGTGAACTTGGCATTGACCTGGCCGGCGATGCGCGAATCCGGACGTGCCGAGGTGGAGTGGCTTGCGCCGGCGCCTTCCACGGTCTGGATGTCCGGGGTGAAATCGGCTTGATCTTCGGTCGAGTGGACCACGCCCAGCGTGCCGAAGCCGCTGAAGGTGAACATCGAATCCTCCTGCGCATAGGCGCAGGTCGACGAGGCCAGGGCGATGGCGCCACTGAGCAGTTTGACGGTCAATTTCATTGCGGTCTCGACTAAAAAGAGGATGGACGCAGCGCCGGGGCGCAGCGGGCAGAACGGTGATGCGCGTCTCGTCGCGCTGATTCCCGGTAGCGGCCGCCTGTGTCCTCGCTTTAGCGAGATTTTTACAAACCGATGAAACGGTTAAGTTGCTGGAAAAGTATGCAAATGAACGATAGATGGGCGCTATCGCGCCGATTCATAAAGACGCGCGAACGTCGTTTTCCGGCTTGCGACGGACAGCAATGTCCGCTGGTGTTGACCGATCGACGTCCGCCGCGAAGTGCATGCAAAACAAACAGATCGCGCTTTCGATGCAGCACAAGCGCGCTGCATCCGCGTCCCGGGGTTGGACGTCGTCAGCAACATCGCCACGTCCAGGCAAGCCGGACGTGGCGATCTGGTCCCGCGAAGCGACCCACGGTACTCATCCGTTTTCGCTGGCGTTGCCGGGGCCATCGAGCGAGCGCGATGGCTGCTGCCCCGGCTGCCGTGCGGGCGGCAGGTGATGCCGCGATCACCGATCGGCGCTGGGCAATTTGACCACCACCTTGATCTCGAAGCGGAAACCGGCCAGCCAGGTCACGCCGACGGCAGTGACGGTGGGGTAAGGCGCCGGGCCCCAGTAGCTGGCCCACCGCTCCCACGCAGCGTCGAATACGACCTCGGGGTCGACCATGAACAAGGTGACGTCCACGACATCCTGCGATGTGCAGCCGGCGGCGCTGAGGATGGCGTCGAGATTGACGAAGGCACGGGCGATCTCCGCGTCCAGTTCCGGCTCGGGCGAGCCGTCGTCGCGGCTGCCGACCTGGCCGGCGACAAACATCAGGCCATCGGCACGCACCGCCGGCGAATACCGGTGGCGTTCGTACAGCGCATGGCGGGCCTGCGGAAAAACAACGTCACGTGTGGCCATGGAACTCTCCTTGAGGGTGCGACAGGAACGGACGTCCACCCTAAGCGCCCGGGCGTGCGGGATAAATCCGCAGGCGCGACCAACACTATTTGTAGAATCCAAACAATCTTGGCGCAGGAGGGGCGATGGACCGGTTCGATGCGATGCAGGCATTTGCGCGTGTGGTTGAGACCGGCAGCTTCACCAGGGCGGCCGACACGCTGGAGATGAGCCGTGCCAGCGTGACGCAACTGGTGCAGCAACTCGAGGCGCGGCTGCGGGTGAGGCTGCTCAACCGCACCACCCGCCGGGTGCAGGTGACCGCCGACGGCGCTGCCTATTACGAACGCGTGGTGCGCCTGCTGGCGGACATGGACGATGCCGAAACCAGCCTGTCGGCTGCGGCGTCGTTGCCGCGCGGCCGCTTGCGGGTGGATGTGCCCAGCCCGTTTGCGCGCCTGATCCTGATGCCGGCGGTGCCGGCGTTTCATGCGCGGTATCCGGATATCCAGCTGGATATGGGCGTCAGCGACCGGCGTGTGGATCTGATCGGCGAGAACGTGGATTGCGTGGTGCGCGGCGGCACCATCGCCGATCAATCGTTGATCGCGCGCCGGGTGGGCGACCTGAAGACCGGTGTGTATGCGGCGCGGAGTTACCTGCAACGGCTCGGCACGCCTTCGCATCCGTCGGAGCTGGAAAATACCCGGCACCGCTGCGTCGGTTTCATGCGTTGGGGCACCACTACCACGGTGCCCTACGCGATGCGGCGTGGCGCCGAAGCGGTCACCGTGCACGGCCGACATGTCGTCGCCGCCGACGACGGCAATGCCTATCTTGCGGCGGGGCTGGCCGGCATGGGCGTGTTGTGGCTGCCGGTGTACATGGCTGCCGCGCACGTGGCCAGCGGCGAGCTGGTACCGGTGTTCGAAGACTGGCAGCTGGAGCCGATCCCCTTGTCGATCGCGTTTGCGCCCAATCGGCATGTCAGCGCCAAACTGCGCGTCTTCATCGATTGGGTGATCGAGCTGATGGCCGCACATGTGCATGTGGCGCCCCCGACGCTGCGTTGACCGGCGCGCGCTGGGTTTGGCGCGCACGCCGCGGCGCGTTCAGTGCACGACCGATCCCATCGCCTCACTCTGCCGGTTCGCGCCGGACCGGATAGCGCCAGCCGCTGATCGCCGCGAACGGCGAGCGTGCGTAGATCCATTGCAGACGGGCATCGCCGTCGGCGCGGAAGGCGCCATCGCTGGCAAGCTTGCGTTCGAACTCGGCACGCAGCGCGGCATCGTGTTGCAGCAGGCCTTCGGTGAAGGTCACCAGCTCGGTGCCGGATAACCCGCTGTCGGGACTGCCGGCATTGCGGAAGCGTCCGCTGGCGAGCAGCGAGTCGCTGCTGCGCGGTTCGAGCAATGCGGCGGCCAGCATGCGCATCGGTTGATCTGCCGGCACGCGGATGCTCCCGGCCGGGAAGGTTTCTTCCACGCGGTAGGCATGCGGCTGCTGCATACAGGCGTCGGCGACGATGCGGATCTGCTGCACCAGGCGCGTGCGCGACTGCGACAGACGCTCGTAAGCGATGCCGTGCGCCTTGAGCAGGTCCACCACGTCGTCGTTGCCCGGTGGAATCCACCATGCCAGCGGATACTGCACCGCCTGCGTTTGCCGGTATCCGATCACCGGCATCGTCCAGGTTTCGTCGCGGCCTTCCCAGCGCAGCTCCTGGCGACCGGACACCGGCGACAGCGCACGGGTATAGGTCACGCCCTTGAACGGCACCTGCGCAATCGGCTGCGGCAGGCGTTCCCACGCCACCATCAGCGCCTGCGGCCGTGCCGCGCGATCTGTCCGCTTGGCTGCGTCGATGGTTTGCGCATCGCGGCCGACCAACTGCAGCGCTGCTTCCAGCAGCACGTAATCGCCGAGCACGCGTTGCCGGTAGGACTTCAGATGGTGATTTTCCACCAGCACGGTGGGGATGCCGGCAAAGTCGCCATAGCCGGTGGAGTAGCGCGGGCCTTCCGGCGCGTAGCGTAGCCCGGCGCGCGGGTCGTCCTTGTCGATCAGGCTGGGATAGATCGCCGGGGAGTGCCCCTGCTTGCGCAGTGCGTCGCTGACGACCGGGGTAAAACGCTGCTGCAACCAGTCGGCGGTGGCGCGCGAGCGCGCATAGGTGCCCCAACCGGCGTAGGTGAAGGTGATGTCGTATTGATGATCCAGCCCGTCGCTGACATGCAGATCCACATACAGCGCCGGATCGAGCGCGTGCAGCAGTGCCACCATTGCGCGGGTTTCCGGCGCTTCCAGAGCAAGGTAATCGCGATTGAGGTTGATGCCGCGCGTCGTGCTGTTCCAGCCCATCTGCTGCGGGCCGCGCAGTGCCGCGCCGATCAGTGGGCCGCGTTGTTCGTGCCCGTCGATATTGAGGATCGGCACGAAGACAAAATCCACCTCGTCGAGCAGATGGTCCTTGCCACGCTGTGCGATATCCCGCAACAGCATCAGCCCGGCATCCTTGCCGTCGATCTCGCCGCCGTGGATGCCCGCCTGCGCCAGCACCACCGGCTTGCCGGGCCTGCCCTTGTGCGCACGGACCAGCAGCAACTCGCGTCCTTCGCCGGTCGTGCCGAACACTTCCAGCGATAACACCGGCGAGGCGGCGACCAGGCGCTCCAGCCATGCGCGTGTCTGCGCATAGCTGGGCGTGCTCGCAAAATCGCTGCGTTCCACCGGCGTGCGCCAGGGGTCGCCCGGCGCGGCGATCACTGCCTCGCTCTTGCCGTGCCATGCGCGTACCGGCGGCAGCAGCGCGGCGGTGTCGATCGGCTGCGCGCCGAGCTGTGTGGCGCTCAACAGCGTTGCGGCCAATAAGGTGGCGGCAGCGCGTCCGGCGCTGCGCGATGTGCGGTGGGCAGTGGCGTTGTCGGGAGCGTGTCGGTGCAACGCAGGAAGCGCGTCGTGCGGGCGAACGTGGCGCGTAGCGGAAGTCATGTAGGGCGTGAGGATCTCGAGTGGAAGGGCAGTGGTCTGTACCGATACCGGAGTGCAGCGCCGGCGCACTGGGTTCCGGATGGGGCACGGATGCCACGGAGGTGCTGAGCACCTGTGCGCAGGGACGGCCTGAGCGGAACGTCGGCCCGGAGGGCCGCCACAGGTACAGGCGGAGATACGTAATAGAATAACATTTACGCGAGGGTGCTTCTGTCGGCGCTTCTGTCGGCACGACGTCGTACCTTCGAGTACATGCATCGCCGCTGCATCTTGGGCGCCGCTGCTTGCCTCACCAGATCCGGGCTGCGCAAGCAATGTGATAACGTATCAATTTGTCACCATCTTTGCCGTCATGTCCCTCAGCGTTCCCGCGCCTTGCGCGATTGCAATTTCCGACCTGCATGTGGCCTACCACGGCCGCACCGTGTTGAAGGGGTTGAGCCTGCACATCGCGCCCGGCAGCGTGTACGCGCTGCTCGGTGGCAACGGAGCGGGCAAATCCTCCACGCTGTCGGCGCTGCTGGGCTTCGTCAAACCCACGTCCGGCAGCGTGCGGGTCGACGGCATCGACCCGGTCGTCGCGCCCGGCAGGGCACGCGCACGATTGGCCTATCTGCCGGAGAACGTCGCGCTCTACGAGCATCTGAGCGCGCTGGAAAATGCCGACTACCTGCTCGCGCTCGCCGGGCAGCGCTGCAGCCAGGCCGACATCGGCCAGGCCTTCGCAGCCGCAGGGTTGCAGCGCGAGGCATGGAGCCAGCGCCTTGCCGGTTTTTCCAAGGGGATGCGCCAGAAGGTGGCCATTGCCGTGGCCACGCTGCGCCAGGTGCCGGTGCTCCTGCTGGATGAGCCCACCTCCGGGCTCGACCCGCGCGCCATTGCCGACTTCAACCAGTTGGTCAACGGCGTGCGCGCGCGCGGCGGCGCGGTGCTGATGGTCACGCACGATCTGCTGGGTGCCGTGGACGTGGCCGACCGGATCGGATTTCTCGAAGACGGGCGCATCGTCGAAGACATCGGCGCCGGCGACGGCGGCTTCGATGTGCGCAGCCTGCACGCGCGCTTTGCACGACCGCCCGAGCGCGCTGCATGAGCGTGCATGCATGAGTGCTGTGTGGCTGGTCGCGCGCGAAGAACTGCGCTTCATGGCACGCAATCGCTCCGCTGCCATCGGCGTGGTGTTGCTGATGCTGTTGACCCTGGTGGCGGCGTTGACCGCTGCGCATCACCAGCGTGAGGTCACCGAGTTCCGTACGCGCCAGCAACAGGCTGCGCAGCAGGCTTTCGATGCGCAGCCGGACCGTCATCCGCATCGGGTGGTGCATTACGGGCATTTCATCTATCGCCCGTTGCCGGCCCTGGCTGCGTTCGACTCCGGCGTGGATGCCTTCACCGGCAACAGCATGTTTCTGGAAGGCCATCGTCAGAACACCGCCAATTTTGGCGATGTCCGTCAGAGTTCGCTGCTGGTGCGTTTCGGTCAACTGACACCGGCCTTCGTGCTGCAGGTGCTGGCACCGCTGATGCTGGTGTTTCTGGGCTATGGCGCCGTGGCCCGCGAACAGGAGACCGGCACGCTGCGCGTGTTGCTGCTGCAGGGCGCCACGCGTCGGCAACTGCTCGGCGGCAAATATCTCGCGTTGGCCGCCGTGGCCGGTGTCTGCCTGTTGCCGGCCCTGGTCGGCCTGATCCCGATCGCGTTGTTGCCGGGCCAGGCAGTGCTGGTGGCGCTGCTGGTGCTGGCCTATGGCGTGTATCTGCTGGTGTGGTGTGGCCTGGTACTGATGGTGTCGATGCTGTGCCGGCGCGGCCGCGATGCGCTGCTGGTGTCGCTGGCGCTGTGGGTGTGGCTGGCCCTGCTGGTGCCGCGCGTGGCGCCGGATGTGGCCAGTGCGGCGTACCGGCTGCCCACGCGGCTGGAGACCGACGTGGCCATCCAGCGCGATCTGCGCACGCTAGGCGACAGCCACAATCCGGACGACCCGCACTTTGCGCAGTTCAAGCAACAGGTGCTGGCGCGTTACCGCGTGCAACGCGTGGAAGACCTGCCGGTCAATTACAAGGGCCTGCTGGCGCTGGAAGGCGAGCGGCTCACCGCCAGCCTGTTCGAGCGCTATGCGGCGCGCGATGCAGGCATTCAGCAGCAACAGAATCTGCTGGTCCGCATGTTTGCCGCGCTGAGCCCGACAGTGGCATTGCGCGAGGTCTCGATGACTCTGGCAGAAACCGACCTGCGCGCACACGAACGCTTTCTGGCGCAGGCGGAGCGGTACCGGTACATGCTGGTACAACGGCTCAACCAGTTGCAGGCCGATGCGGTGAGCATGGCCGACGACACCGCGCAGGATGCCGGTGCGGACCAGCGCAAGCGCATCTCTGCGGCGCATTGGCAGCGCATCCCGGTGTTTCGCTTTACTCCGGCGTCCAATGCCGAGGTCGTGCGCGCGGCAGCTGTGCCGCTGGGTCTGATCGCGGCATGGATGCTGGCCGCCTGGTGCATGTTGCTGGCCGCCGGTCGGCGCGTGGGAGTGGCACGCTGATGGTGCTGTGGAAATACGAACTGCTGTTGTTGCTACGCGCACGCGCGGCCGTGGCGGGGTTGCTGCTGCTCACGCTGCTGACGGTGTGCAGCCTGCTCTCAGGGCAACACGTCATCGATGCGCAACGCGCCAATATCGCGCGCATCGCGCCGCTGCAGCAGGAAGACAGTGCGGCAGTGCAAGCCTATGTCGCGCGCTCCAACGATGCCGGCAGCGCGGCGTACTACAGTTTCCACCCGACCTGGGACACGCCATCGCCATTGGCCTTCGCCGCAGTGGGCATGCGCGATGTGGCGCCCTACATCCTGCGGATAAGCGCGCTGGGCCTGGAGGCGCAAATCTACGATGGCGACAGCTATAACCCCGAGCTGGCGCTGGCCGGACGCTTCGACTACGCCTTCGTGCTGGTGTTCCTGCTGCCGCTGTTCGTGATCGCGCTGCTGTTCGACCTGCGCTCCGGCGAGCGCGAGGCCGGGCGTGCGCGCATGCTGGCCGCGTTACCGGGCGCCGGCACCGCATTGCTGGTGCGCCGCGTCGTGGTGCGTGCGGTTGCGGTGCTGGCGTGTCTGGGCGTGCCGTTCGCGCTGGCCGCGACGTTCAATGCGGTGCCGCTGCTGCAGCAACTGGCGGTGCTGGCGCTGACCTGCCTGTATCTGCTGTTCTGGGTGCTGCTGGCAGTGGCGGTGGGCCGTCTCCATTGGCGACCTGCCGCGCATGCCACCGCGTTGGCCACCTGTTGGGTGGTGCTGGCACTGGTGGCGCCAGCCCTGGCACATGTGGCGATCAATCAGGCCGTGCCGGTCAATCAGGGTGCCGAGATCGCCCGGCTGCAACGCGAGGCGGTGAACCACGCCTGGGATATTCCGCGCCAGGCCACCATGCAGCGGTTCTATGCGAGCAATCGGCAGTGGGCAGATTCGCCCCCGCTGACCGATGCGTTTCACTACAAATGGTATTTCGCCTTCCATGAGAACGGCGATCAGCAGGTCGCCCCGCAGGTGGCTGCCTATCGCCAGGGTTTGCTGCGCCGGGAAAGGCTTGCCCGGCGCGTGGCCAGTGTGTTGCCGCCGGTGGCAGTGCAGGCCGCACTCACGCACCTGGCACGCACCGACCTGCAGGCGCAGCTGGCCTATCAGGATCGCATTCGCGCCTATCACCAGGCATTGCGTGCGTTCTACTACGGATACCTGTTCCGCGACCGGCCGTTTACAGGCGACGACTTCCAGCGTGCGCCACGTTTCGATGCTGCCGCAACGCCGGCGCTGCAGGGCAGCTAAGCGCGGCGGACGAAACGACTGCGTTCACCATCAGGGCGGTGCGGTCGCTGCTCGGCGCGGCAGGCATCACGCATCACGCGTACGTTCTGATGTTGGGTGCGCCATCCACGCTGAGTCGAGGACGGCGCGCTGCTTTCAGCCGCGCTGTGTGTTCGGCTGCGCTGTGTGCAAGCATTGCGTGTTGCGCAGCTTATGCGCGGACGTCACGCTGCAGTTCGTTCCGATCTTTCGATCGGTCGGCGTCTCTATCAGTTAAGGACGTCGCAAGCGTCAGCGCATCGATCACAGGTTCTGGCGCTGAGTCCTATGCATCCCATGACGCGCCGTGGTCGCAAGTGTCGCCTGCACCGGCTGATACGCGCACCTGCAATCACCCCGTGCCACGCCGCTTCGATGTGCCGCTACGGCTGCGCTTCTTGCCGGCGGCCAGCGGTGCGGCCGTTTCGTCGGCCAGTACGCCGCCGTGCTGCATCTGCTCCAGCCACGACAACGCATCGACATAGCCGAGGAAGTGCTGCAGATAGCCGGGCGAGCGCTCGCGCATCAGGGTGATGCAGCGATGCACCAGCACGCTGGAATTGAGTGGCCCGGCATCCTTGGGCGCGTCCTGCAGCGACTGACGCACCTGGCTGGCGGTGCGCACGGTGGTCCAGGTACGACGGAAATCGTCCAGCGCCGGCAGCTCCGGAAACAGCTGCGTATCGGCGGCCGCGGTCTTTCTGCTGTCCACTTCCATCAGCGCGGCGTGGCCTGCCAACTGATCGGTCAGGGCGCCGAGCGGGCTGCGCTGCACTGCGGGCGATGCGACGCCGGTACGCGTACCGCGCGCAGTTTTCTTGATGGTGGCCGCATACGCATCGACCAGGCCGGCAAGCTTTTCTTCCAGCACCGCACGTACCGCGTCGGCCTGCGTTTCGGCACGCGTGGCCAGCGTCTGCATCAGATGGAAGCGCACCGGGTCCAGCCGGTCGGCGCCCTGGCTGCGCCAACGCTCCAGGCGCGCGCGTGCGGAAGCCGGCGTGCTCATCGCGTGGCCGCGGCCTGCGCGGGGGCTGTGCGCTGCGCGCCGGACGGGCGTGCGATCGGGGCGATTTCCACCCGGCGATTCTTGGCGCGGCGCGCGTCGTCAGCGTTGGAATCCACCGGTTGCTGCGAGCCGAACGCCGCAGCGAACACCGATGCGGCCGGCACGCCTTCGGCGATCAGCGCGCGGGTCACGGTGAGCGCGCGCTGCGCGGACAGCTCCCAGTTGTCGGCATACCGGCGGTTGCCGCCCAGTACCGGACGGTCGTCGGTAAAGCCGCTGACCATCAGCAGTTCCTCGCGCGCGCTCAGGTACTGCGCCAACGGCGCAGCGAGCGACTTCAAGACCTCGCGTCCTTCCGGCTGCAGCTCATCGGAATTGAAGGCAAACAGCACGTTGCCGCGAATGCCGATGCGGCCATCGACCAACGTCACGCGGCCGGCGGCCAGCGGTGCGGCCAGCGCCTGTTCCAGCGTCTTGCGGCGCTGCGCCTCTGCCTGGCGTTGTTTGACCTCCTGCTCCAGACGGCTGGACAGCTGCAGCTGCACGCCGATCACCCCGACCAGGATCAGCACGAACGCGCCCAGCAGCACCGACATCAGGTCGCCGAATGCGGCCCAGACCGGCGTGCCCGATTCGCCATCGCTTTCGATCTCGTCGCTCATGCCGGCTCCGCTGCGCCGGCATCGCCACGCCGGCCATCGAGCTGACGCAGTTCTTCGATGATCTGCTTCTGCGACAGCATGCTGAGGTCGACCACCTCACGCGCCTGCGCCACGTAATACGCCAACTGGTCGTCGCTGCGTGCCAGCGACGCATCCAGCGCGGTGGCTACGTGTTGCAGGCGTTCGTTGAGCTCGCCGGTGGAGGTGCTAAACAACTGCACCGCCATGCCGAAGGCTTCGCCCAGGCTGGCCACTTCCACGGCGCTGCCGCTGACGTGCGCGGCAACTGCGCCGAGCTTGCCGGTTTCGCTGCCGATCTGTTCGGTGAGCTGGCTGCCCACCCGCTGCAGCAGGTCCGCCGAGGTGGTGACCAGTGCGTCGACGGCTTGGCGTTGTTCGGTGGAGGCGTGATTGACCGCGTTGAGCAAGGTATCCAGCGTGGCCAGCAGGCGGCTGCGTTCTTCCAGCATGGCGGTGTCGCGCACCATGCTTTCCGACAGGCTCTGGCGCAGCTCGGCCACCACATCGGCCGCCGCCTTGGGAGCTTCGGAGGCGATCTGCATCAGGCGCGAGATCTCGGCAATCGTGGCGCTGGTCTGCGCCTGCGCCTGGGTGGACAGTTCGCCGGCCGTCGTGGCCAGCGTGTCGCAGATGGCCTGTTGCTGCTGGGTGACGCGTTCGCCGGTCTGTTCCCATTGCGCGGCCAACGTGGCGCTCATCGCGGCAAAGCGCTCGCTCCACAGCGCAAGACGCTGTGCATCGCGCGCTTCCAGTGCGGCCTGCAGCTCGGTATGCGATTGCTGCAGGGTGCCGACCAGGCCTGCGGCATGCGTGTCGAAGCTGGCGGTTGCTGCGGCCAGCGCATCCTGGTGCTGGGTGGTCAACGCGGCGCTGGCGTGTTGCTGCTGTGCGAGCGCGTCGCTCCAGGCAGTGGCGGTTTGCCTGCTGGATTGCTCCATGCGCTTGGATACCGCATCCACCAGTGCGTTGGAGCGCGCATCGAAGGTGCTGGCGAACTGCGTCAGTGCGTTCTGCAGGTCGTGGGTGAGGGTGTGGTTGGCGCGTTGCTGTTCGGCCACCGCAGCGCTCCAGCTGGCTGCCGTGGCGGCGGTGCTGGCCTCCAATCCGCTGGTCACCCCGTCCAGCTGCTGTTGCACGGCCTGTTGCACGCCGTCCTGCAAGGCGGTGGTCTGCCGGGCCAGCTGTTCCAGCGTGGCCTGCAACTGCGTGCCGAGCGAGTGGGTAGCGCGTTGTTGTTCGGCAAGCACCGAGGCCCAGGTCTCGGCGTTGGCGGCGGTGCTGCGCGCAAAGCCGTCATCGAGTGCATGCAATTGGTGCTGCACGGCGGCGCCGACGCTGTCCTGCAGGGCGCTGCTGCGTTGCTCGACCTGCGCCAGCATGGCCTGTATCTGCTCGCTGAGCGCCTGCTGCGCGCGCTCCTGTGCGGCCAGCGCCGCCTGCCAGTGGTCGGCGGCGGTACGTGCGCTGTCCTTGAAGCCGGCGTCGAGTCCACGCAGTTGCTGCTGCACGGCGGTGCTCACGCCCTCCTGCAATGCAGCGGTGTGCCGGGCGATCTGCTCCAGCGTGGTCTGCAGCTGCGTGCTGAGCGCCTGCTGTGCCTGTTCCTGCGCGGTGAGCGCGGTGGTCCACTGTTGCGCGGCGCTGTTGGCACTGCGATCGAACCCGCTGCTGATGCCGTCCAGCTGCTGCTGCACGGCCTGGGTGAGCTGTGCGTGCAGCGTGGCGGTGTCGCGCGCGATGCTGGCCATGGTGGCCTCCATCGCCGGCTGCAACGCCGCGCCAACCGCGCGCGCACTGTCTGCAACGCCGGCCTGCAGCGATTGCTCCATCGAGGCGGCCAGCCGCGCATACGCCGCTTCGGTTCTGGCGTGGAACTCGGCCTGCTGCGTGGCCAGACGTTCGTCGGCGGCGATGCTCTGCTGCTCGATGCTGCCCATCAAGGCCTGCAGGCGATCGATCAGCGCCGGCATCAACGCGCTTTGTTGCTGCTGCAGCTTGAATGCTTCGCTGCGTTGGTGCGCATCCGAGTGCGTGTGCAATTCGGATGCGATCTTCAGGTCCAGCCGCTGCACGGCCTGCAGTCGCTCGCGGCGGCACAGCGCCGACAACAGGCCCAGCATGGCCGAGGTGGCGACGCCGGCGATGGAGGTGCCGAAGGCGAATGCCAGCCCTTCCACCGGTGCGGCCAGCGAACCGCGAATTGTCTGCAGGTCGGTGGCGCTTTGCAGCGCAAACCCGGTGCCCTTGAGCGTGGCCATCATGCCGAGCAGGGTGCCGAGCATGCCCAGCAGCACCAGCAGACCAACCAGATACGGCGTCAGCACCGGGGCCGGCAGCGCCACGCGCGCCCCCTGGATGCGCAGACGCACCGCATTGCGCAGGCTCGGGTGCACCTGCTCCAGCCACGCGTCCAGCGCCGATGGCGCAGCGGTGAGCCCGGTCACTGCGCTGTCCAGCGTGGCGCTGGCCTGGCGGTAGCGATACAGCTCCAGCGCACCGGCGAGGTAACACGCGCCGATCACCGCTGCGACGCAGGCGCCCAGCGGATTGTTGCCCAGATAGCCGAACCCGACCCAGCAAACCGCCAACAGGCCGACGAGAAACACACACACGTGTACAAGAGTTTTGAACATGACGTCCCAGTTAGCGGGTACGAAGCGCTGCAAGCAGGCCTTCGATCGGGTGAAAACGAACATCCAGTTCGGCGAGCAACACGCTCTGCATGTCTTTGCGAAATACATCCAGCCAACCATCGGACACCGCGCGCGGCGCGATCTCCTGTTCGGTTGGCGCGCCGTGCGCGTACGCGGCCTCGCGCAGGCGTTCGAAATGCGTGCCCAGCAGGCCTGGCACGGTGTTCAACAAGCTTTGTTCGCGCGGGCTCAGGGTCAGCTCCATCACCGCATCCACTTCGGCCAGCCGTGCCATGTCGCTGGACACCAGCGTCAGCAGGTCGCGCAGCCGCCCGCGCAGATCGCCGGTGGCAGTGCGCATGGCACGCTGCATCGCCAGGTAATGCTGCCGGAACGGCGCGTAGTCGGGCACCGGCAGCGCTGCATCCGTGTCGGTGACGTCACCTGCCTGGCTGCGCAGCCGCGCAACCAGCGCATCCAGATCGGCCACGCTGCTGGTCGCCAGACCCGCGCGCACGCGGGCGCAGGCGTCGGCATCGAGCGGACGCGGTTCTGGAAGGTCGTCGATGTCGGGCAACTTGCCATCCAGCGCCTTGGACACGGCCACCGCGCGTGTCCAGTCGATCCACTGGCTCAGCCGGTCGGCCAGCGCATGGTTGGACTGGGCGACGCGGACATCGCTGAGGCGTGCGAGCAGGCGAATGAACGCCGGGCCCGAGAGGGGCGCCCGTGGAGCAGACTTCGCCATTGTTCCGGTCAAAGACCGCGCATTTTACACGCGAATGACAGCGGGTCTGCCGGTGCGGCGGGGCAGGCGCTACGGTGGCTGGTGACGTTCATGGTGGGGCGGGACGTGTGGGGC
>NZ_JPLE01000284.1 GCF_001010415.1 Xanthomonas pisi DSM 18956 | reverse complement strand
TCTGTACACATACGATAAAGATGTGTCAGAAGAAAAAATTAAAGACGACCTTAATATGGACCTTGATTTGTTCCGTCCTATTGCAGATTACAAACTTGCGGTCTCTAATAGTGAAAGTCCATCTAAAGAAACGCGCATTGAAGAATTTATGTCTGAATTAATGGCCAAATCATGGGACCGAGATGATGAGTAAGAAAAATAAAGTGAAAGAACTATCAGCCGGTATTATTTTCCTTACCGAAGATAAAGAATTATTCATGGGCCGTGTAACTGGTTCTCGTCCTAAAGGTTCTTTAGCTCATCGGTGGGATATTCCTAAAGGCCGTGTCGAACCTGGCGAATCTCCTATTGAAGCCGCTATTCGCGAA
>NZ_JPLE01000283.1 GCF_001010415.1 Xanthomonas pisi DSM 18956 | reverse complement strand
TCCGGATTGCGGGAGACGGGGTATGTACCAGATGGAAAAAATCACAACAGGTGTGTCATACACCACGTCAGCGGTGGGAACGGGCTACTGGTTCCTGCAGTTGCTGGACAGGGTTTCCCCGTCTCAGTGGGCGGCAATAGGCGTGCTGGGGAGTCTGCTGTTTGGTCTGCTGACGTACCTGACGAACCTGTATTTCAAGATTAAAGAAGACCGGCGTAAGGCGGCGCGGGGAGAGTAAGCTGATGAGCAGGAAATTCCGCTATGGTTTATCAGCGGTAGTTCTGGCGCTGATTGCCGCAGGTGCTTCTGCGCCTGAAATCCTCGACCAGTTTCTGGATGAAAAGGAAGGTAACCACACCACGGCATACCGTGATGG
>NZ_JPLE01000282.1 GCF_001010415.1 Xanthomonas pisi DSM 18956 | reverse complement strand
CTATGGAGAAGACGCCCTGGTGGCCGGTCACCAGCACGTTGTGGAAGGTCATCAACCGCTGGAAGGCCTCGTCGTCGATGATCTCTCCGGACAGGTCCTGGTAGAACAGCGGGCTCTCCTGCTCGTACACATCGATGGCCAGATGACCCAGCCGGCGCGACTTCAGCGCGCGGATCACCGCATGGGTATCGACCAGCCCGCCGCGGGAGGTATTGCCCAGCATCGCGCGGGGCTTCATCCGCCCCAGTGAGGTGTCGTTGATCAGATGCTGGGTGTCCGGTGTCAAAGGGCACTGCAACGACCCAATGTCTGCGCGGGCCAGCAGTTCCTCCATGCCCACCATCTCGCCC
>NZ_JPLE01000281.1 GCF_001010415.1 Xanthomonas pisi DSM 18956 | reverse complement strand
CGGGCAATAGCATTTTCGTATTCACCTGATGAATTAAAATGGTTTACGTTTACAACATTCCTGAACGTATCCCGGTTATAAACACCCGCGTCTCTAACAAAATCGTTCAGCCCGGGGAAGCGTATGTGTGCAAACCCGAGAGATACCGTACTATCGCCTGATGCTGCATTTACCTGTGCAGTTAAGCAACTCATCACCAGAACTGCACACGCAAAAAATTTCATGATACTTTTCATTTTAAGTATTTCTCTGAATTAAAGGATGCGATGTCTGAAAGGAACGCTTTCGTTTTACACTATTAAAGTTTTTCTTACGCTAATCATATATTGAGGAATTAATAACCAG
>NZ_JPLE01000280.1 GCF_001010415.1 Xanthomonas pisi DSM 18956 | reverse complement strand
AAGTTGGTACGACTCTTGAACTTGATATTTTAAGCTTGATGCTTGTGTCTGGTAATACGATGAATGCGCTTGCAATTTCAACAAGCGAAGATTTCGCAAAGAAAACTGCGACTTCTATATACATCAAAAACCCAGGATCACTTGCCACTGGAGTTCAATTGATTGCTTCTAATGGTGATGTTGTAGCAACAGTAAACTTTCCGAGAAGTGCTGCTGGTGGTTATGTTTCAAGCATGAACATAACTGACTTAACTGGTGATTGGGCATCGACCCTTTTATCAAAAATTAAATACATCGTGTAGAGG
>NZ_JPLE01000279.1 GCF_001010415.1 Xanthomonas pisi DSM 18956 | reverse complement strand
AGTTCAAGAGTCGTACCAACTTCGGTCGGCAAGTCTTTCCCTGATATCAAACCGATGCTGATGCCGCCTGTTGATCCATCCCAGGCAGCGCCTTCAACAATCTCAGCGCCAAGGTCAATTTCGATACGTTGCAAATCACCTGCGCCTATGTTGTAGAATTTAGGAATATAGCCACCCATCCCATCCGGTACAGTTACAAAAAGTTTTTGACCGTTAACCGTGTTGTTTTTGACTATTGCGATAAATGACAAAGGGCCAGTCAGGGTGCCAGTGTATTTAGTAGCAAGTACAGCG
>NZ_JPLE01000278.1 GCF_001010415.1 Xanthomonas pisi DSM 18956 | reverse complement strand
GCACCTGGAACACAACGGATTGTTTCCAGGCTTGCGCCAGCATCCGGTCTCGCCAGAATCACTGCCCTCACAGCATCATTGTAATAATCGCACAATTCCTGCAGGGGCCAGCGAACCATCATCGGGTCAACCAGTTGTGTATTCACACGTCCGATGATTTCTGTAATCGTCGTCATCAGTAAAACCTCTGCCTGCGTACAGGGTTGCGGTATGAAGAGTACGGGCTTGTCGCCAGTGTATGACGA
>NZ_JPLE01000277.1 GCF_001010415.1 Xanthomonas pisi DSM 18956 | reverse complement strand
TGTTTTTCCGGGCCACCTGCGGACTGCTAGAACCGTTCCCGCCGATTTTCTTGTGAATGGCCTGCATCTCTGGGTCGTGCGTTTCAAGTAGCACCGTGAATTCAGAGTTTAATGCACGGAACGATTTGGTGCCAAGCAAGCCAGCTTCAAGGAAGTGATACTGCATGTAAATATCAGCAGGCGAGCGTGGCAGCGGCGTACCGGAAAGGATTCGACGGGCCTTTGCCAGCCGTCCCAATTCCACAACCTTGATGGAGCGTTTGGCTGTGTTATTTTTGATACGCGTCGATTCATCAATGATCATCAAACAGCGGTACTTCTTCAGGACGGACTCAATGTGT
>NZ_JPLE01000276.1 GCF_001010415.1 Xanthomonas pisi DSM 18956 | reverse complement strand
CCCTGCGTGCCCCGGGCCGGTGCCGTGGCGGTTGGCGGTGACGTTCGCTGGTGCGGCGCTAGCCGTTGGTCTTGCTGCGATAGGCGCAGTAACCGGGGCGCGGCCCGATGCGCGGGTGGTTGCGGCAGGTATCCGGACGCTTGGCATAGACCGTGCACAGACGCGTCTTGCGGTCCAGATAGAGGCAGTCGCCATTGGTCAGGCGCGTCAGCGTGAAGATCTCGTGCTTGTGATTGAAGTGCTCGACGATGCCGGCCTTGCTCAGGCGCTTGGCGATGTTCTTCGCCGGCTCGTCGCGCTCGAAGGCGTCCACCAGCTCCAGGCGGATCAGGTCATCGATGCGCACCTCCACCGGCAGGG
>NZ_JPLE01000275.1 GCF_001010415.1 Xanthomonas pisi DSM 18956 | reverse complement strand
CTCCAGAGAGTTTCTACCGCCAAGTAGCTTCCCTCTGCCTACCAGAATTTCTCCTGCGTCAGTCATTACATACTCAGGCGTATGCTTTGCTTTGAGGATTAAGTGAACCCACAGATGCGCAGCTTCTGCGTCCTTGTAAAACGGCACATCCATAATTTTACGGTGCAGCAAGGCATACCCCTTACCGCTGCTTTGATGCGGTTGTTGTAGCCTTCTGGCCTCTCTGGCTTCGGCTAGATTAGATATGTTACTCATGACCTTTCTCCTTCTGCATCAGCTTCACTTTTTCCAACTCAGCCCGGAATCGGCCAGGCTGCTTGAAGCTGGACAGGAAGCGATCACGTAGTATGTGTTTGTGAATTTTGTCCTGGTAAGGACTGAGTTGT
>NZ_JPLE01000028.1 GCF_001010415.1 Xanthomonas pisi DSM 18956 | reverse complement strand
GCGTTACATGGGTGATACGCGGCGGTTGCGCGCGCGGCGACGGCGCGGTGGAAGGACGCAAAGCCAGCGAGACCAACCACCCCAACAGCGCCAGCACTGCCAGCACGATGGCCAGCTTGCGCCAGCGTCCGACGCCGGTCGGCTGCTGCAGCGGTGAGGTGGGATCCAGGGCATCCATCGCCGCGTGCTCAGCCCGCGGGCTGGCGTTGCGACGCCAGACCGATCGAGCCGATCCCCAGCTTGCTGCACAGGTCCAGCACCGCCATGATTTTTTCGTACTGCACGGTGCGGTCGCCGCGCAGGATCACCGGCAGCTCGGCATCGTTGGCCACCGCGTTGCGTAGCTGCTGCTCCAGCTCGTCCATGCTGACCGGCACCGCGTCCAGGCTGACCTGGCCGTTGGTGTCGATCGCGATCACCTTGGTCTTGGGTTCGGATAACGGCTTGGCCGCGCTGGCCTTCGGCAGGTCCACCTTGATGCCTTGCACCGCTGCGGTCGTCATGATGATGAAGATCACCAACAGCACGTACGCCAGATCGAGCATCGGCGTGATGTTGATGTCGTCGTATGGCTTGCGCCCCTGGACCTTCATCGCGCTCAGCCTCCCTGCGCACGTGCGGGTGCATCGCCGGCGTAATCTTCGGCGATGCGTTTTTCGAGCTCGTCGACGAACACCTGCATGTCCGCCGCAACCGCATCGGCCTGGCTGAGCAGGTAGTTGTAGCCAAACAGTGCGGGGATGGCCACGGCCAACCCTGCCACCGTGGCCAGCAATGCTGCCGCGATACCGGGTGCGATGGCATTGATGTTGACGTCGCCGGCGGCAGCCACCGCGGCAAAGGTGATCATCACTCCGACCACGGTCCCCAGCAGACCAAGAAACGGTCCACCGGAAATGGCGATGGTCAGCAAGACCATGCCCTTGTGGATGCGTTGTCCTTCGCGCACCACCGCAGCATCCAGTGCTGAGCGAATTGCCGCGATCGACTGCGTGCGCACCACCGAGGTGCCGCTGGCTGCAAGACGCCCGCGCAGTTCTTCCAGTCCGATATTCAACAAGCGCGCAAGATTGGATCGGGCGCCGTTCAACGGGCCGCTGGCATGCAGCTGTTGCCAGCTGGGCGCATGCAAGGGCTGCTGCGCCACGTGCTGGCGGAATGCGCCGAGAAAACGCGCGTTGGCCGTCGCGGTCGCACTGAGGTAGAGCCCCTTGCTGACCATCACCCACCAGCTGATCAATGCCATGACCGCCAGAATGCAGATCACTGCCCAGGCGTCGGGGGTCAGTGCGTTGAGCAGGATGCCGAAGTAGCCATGTCCGCCTTCACCAGCGCGCTGCTCCACCGGTTCGAACGTCAATAGACGTGCATCAATGCCCTGGCTGCGCGCCGCCGCCTCGATTGCGCCGACCGGGCGCGCCACCTTGCTCAGTTCGACCTCGTCGAGCAAGCCGATGAAGTTGGAGCGCGCCGCGCCCGGCTCGCCGCCAAGCATCAGCCCGGCGGTTGCCGCCGGAACCGTCGCGGCGGTTTCGCCCACGTTCTTTCCATTGAGGTACAAGGCCAATTGCTTGCCATCGGCGCGCACGGCCAGATGCGCCCAGGCATCGCCGGTCAACGGCGTTGCGCTTGCCAGCCGCCCGCCGTTGCTCGACTCCACCACCACGCTGCCGTTTTCCAGCAAGACGGTTAAGGCCCCCGGCAACGCCAGCAGCACCCCCGATGCGTTGGGCGTGGCCGGCTTGATCCAGGCAGAGAGCGTGAATGCAGCGTTGGCAGGCAACGTCAACGACGCGGAAGCCGGCGCCGATACCGGGGCGGCGCCATCCAGGCGCAAGCCCGAGCCGATGAGTGCCGTATCGGCCAGTGCCACCGGTGCGGCCAGTTGGTTGGCATAGGCGGTGGTGTCCTGACCTGCGCCTTGTGCATCGGCAAAGTGGTACACCGCCAGCGTGTCGGCGTCGTACGAGTTCTTCGCATCCGCGCCGGTACCCGCTTCAGGATTGCCGAAATACACGAACAGTGGCGTCGTCGCATTGGCGGGCAGGGCAGGCAGGTCCACCCATGCCAGCGCAACCTGATCGACCAGGCCGTCGTATTTCTCGAAGTGGTATTTCAACGGCGTGCGATCGTCGCCCGCGACAAAGCGGATATCGCTGCCGTCCGGCTTGGCATCGGTGAAATTGAAATTTCCCGAATGCAGACGCACCAGCACCTGGACACGGCCGGGAGCCTGCTCGACGGCAGCGCCGGTCGATGTGGTATTGAGCGAAACCTTGGCGCGATAACTCCACTTTCCGTCCCACCATGTGTCCGCCATGGCAGGCAATGCGGCCAACATCAAACCGACGAATGCATACAGCCGTAATCTGCTCACGCGTTACCCCACTGAAAAAGTTGATTGCCTTCGGCTTAAAACTCGCCCCAGAGCCGAAACAGCACATTGAGGTCGTCGGGCTTGCGCCCATCCGGGCGCGACAGCGGCGCGGCGACATCCACCGCGCCGTTGAGATACGACACCGCTTTGAAGGTGAACCCCAGACCGGTGCTGATCAGCGTCTCGCTGACCCGCTGCTCGGGCAACGGATCGCGGATACGTGCGTAGCCGCCATCGACGAACGCATACACGCGCGCGTCCTGCACCAGCCTTGCGGCGGCCGACCCGAACGAGGGGCTGCGCAGCTCCAGCTGGGCGGCTGCGCCAAAATCGCCCAAGGCCTGGCTTTCGTCGTAGCCGCGTACGCTGTCCAGACCGCCCAGGCTGAATTGCTCGTTGCTGATCAACGGCTCCGCAGCGAGCTGCGTCTGCACATGCGCGTAGAGCTGAACGTCTTCGCCCAGCGTCCGCGTCTGCGATCCGTCTGCACGCAGGTGCATGAAGTTGGGACGTGCGCGGTAACGCTTCGCATCGAACTGTCGCGCATCATCGCCCACCCCGCGCATATTGGCGGTGGCAGTGAAGGTCAGCGCGCTGGTGCTGCGCGCACGTACCCAGCTCGCGTTGTAGGCCGCGCTCAACGGCGCATACCGGATCGGCGCCGAGCTACGGTCGCTACCGAATACCGTATCTTCCTCGAAGTCCTTGTAGTCCACCCCCAGGCTCAACGAATGGAAGAATCCATTGCCGTTGGGGAGCGTACGGATCAGGCGCAACCCGGACAGCGACCCGTTGCCGATGACGTTGTAGCTGTTGATCGCGGCCACTTCGCTGTCGCTGCGCACGCTGTAGGCAAGCAGCGACAACGGCGAGCCGGCAAAGCGCGCCAGATAGGACGCGGAGTACACCCGCGCATCGTCCGGATTCTGCGGTGCGGTCTGTGCGGAAAGATTCAGGCTATGACCGCGCTGCCATAGATTGTCGTAATGCACTGCCGCACTGAGCCGCAGTTCGGACGTGTTGGCGCTCTTGCGGTTATTGAGTTCAAGCGAACCGTGCAGCGGCAGCGTGTCGTCGACGGCCAGATCGACATCGACGGTACCCGGCTGCGCACCCGCCTGTACCTGGGGCGTCACGCGCCGGTCTGGCAATTGGTTCAGCGCAACGATATCGCGCTGCACGTCCTTGAAATTGGGCACGCTGCCTTCGGCAAGCGATGGCGCACCGCGGATCACCTCGTCTGGTGAATAGTAGTCCGCTCCGACCACGCGCACCCGTCCGACGCGTTGCTCGGTGACCTGCAGCGTGACCAAACCACTGGCCGCATCCTGCTCGGGAACGCTGACCGCCACCGTCGCCAGTCCCGCGGCCTCGTAAACGCCTTGCAATGCAGCACGCGCCTGTTCGACGTCGGCGGCGGTGCGCTGCGGACCCAGAAATGGGTAGACCGCACGCTCGACCTGCACGTTCTGCAACTGTGTATTGCCCACAACCTGGTATGCCAGGATGTCGAAATGCGCCTGTCCCGCCTGTTCCGTGGCAGTAGCGTCCGGTGCGCTGACAGCCAGCGCTCCCAGCATCGCGAAACCTCGCAATTCCATATGAAAGGCGCCCCCAAGATGCGGCGAGGACCTCGCCGCTGGGTGCGACCTTAAGCGCAACAAATGACGTTTTTGAAATGCTTTTATGACGATGCCGCATTGCCGATCAATGCGCGCATTGGATCAAGCAAGCGCTAGCAATACCTCTGCAGGTCACTAAAGTTCGTCAAAGGAGCATAGGGAGTGCGAATAAGATGACGATCGGTAACAGTCGCTAGCGATGTGCCCGCTGGTCTGCACTTCGTTCGACAGCGCCGTGTGTGAGGACGCGAGCCATGGGGTAGGGCGCCGGCACCCGTCCTTGCTTGCCACGCCCGCTCACGCCTCGTGTAGGAAGCCGATGATCTGTTTCTCGATAACGCGCTTCCTCACGTCCAATCTCCTCAGGCCAGAGAGCTGGACTCCAAACTGCGGCGCTACTCAACATCGGGAGCGACGGACAATGATTCTTGTGCGGTGCGGTTCCTGCTTATCAAGAAGGTTCTACAAGCCCGCCACAGTAAGTTTTATGGTCCGGTCGGATGGCCTGTGGCTTCAAGACCCTGATGCTTCAAGTGCCGCCTATGCGCTTTCAAGGCTCATAACACGCTCCAAGGCGGCTATGGAAACTGCTTGCGCTGCATCAGCATTGCGTAGACGCGGATCACAGGGATGGTGCTGGCTGATAAATGGCGCAGCCTTAGCTCTCGGTCATGCCAACGCATGGATTGATCCGCAACGCGTTTGAGATCGCCGAACCAGACGTCATGGTCGCGCCGGTAGTGCGCTCCGTCGAGCAGTCCATCGAGTAACGCAAAGCCACGTTCACGCGAGCCCCCGGCGGGGGCGTACTCAAGGTATCTGAGCGTTTCTATCAATTGTGCACGTTGGATACGGCCGGTGCCATCGGAGGCCGCCGCCTCGCGCAGCGGGCCGGTCTCGATTTGATCGAGGAATTCCTTGGAAGCAGCGGCTAGCGCGGTGTCACGTAGTGGTTCCTGACCGACATACCCGAGCAGCTGGGTCCGGACGTTATAGCCCGCTTGCCGAATGAGAGACACCGCTGCATCCACTTCCGGCTCGTTCGATGGAGCTGGAGATGCGGGCTCGCTTATCCGATCATTGGGTAGCTCCGCGACGAAACGCTGTTCAAGCAGCCGATGATTGCCAGCCAAGCTGGCTGCGCAACGAGGGGCGGACAAGTGCGCCTCCACATAGTCGCGATAGCTTGACCGCAGCTGCGAGTGGACCCCCGGGATGCTTTCAATACGTTGAAGTGCCAGTTGGATATCCGACGCGACGCTCAGCTCGGTTGCGGTGAAACTGGCGTCATCGCCGCGCGCGCGCAGCAGCATCTTCGTCAGGCGCTGCGCAATCGCAGCTTCCGTCGCCGTGGATCCCAGCGGTAATGCAATCACCGACTTCAGCGCAGGTGCGATTTCAGCTTCGCTCCGGGCGCGATCAACCTGCCCAAGGAGCAAATCGGCGCTCCGGGAGGCATCGTTGACAGAGAGTGTCGGGAGGAGCGTGTAGATCGGCGTCGGGTCGTCCACATAGTCGCTCTCGCAGGTGGCGACAGCAGGCCTGGGCAACCCCGGCAATAGCGCTACGGCGCGGCCGGGTGAACGGCTTTTCATGATGGAGATCGCGCGCGTCTGCAACGTCAGTTGGTCCAGGCCGGCGGTCCGTGCGCTACGCAGCTCGTCTTCATTCTCCTCGCCCGCATAGCCGACAGTGGCAAGACCTGGAAGTTTTCGCGTGGCATGTTGAGCAAGGGCGTAGGCCTGCTCGCCGAGGCCTACGACCGCGCTGTCGCGATCGCCGTGGTTGTTCGGTACAGGGACATCGTCGGACCCGGCCACTCGCAAAAGCACATCGGCCTGAAAATCCGGAGGGAGTGCCGCTGCAGCGGTGATGACCTCCTGGGCGGACGGTCTGTCCTGCCGGGCTTGCGCAGGAGTCACAGCGCTTTCGCTAGCTGACGGGTGCTTCTGCATCTGAGAAGGTGTATTCGTCGACGTTGATGCACTCTTGGAACTGTCGGGCTGGCGCAACGAGAACCAGGCGAGGGCAGCGATTGCACCAACAATGAGGATGGACTTCCAACGGCTTGCGAGGCGCATGAGGTGACCCGGACTGGATTAGGCTTGTCTTCGAACCGCGATGGAAGAGGCCGGCCTTCGCCGGCCCCTTTGAAATCAGAGGTAGCGAGTCGTGTCGCGTTTGATGGAAGAACGAATGACGCCAAGCGGGTCATCGGTGATGATGCTGGTGAAGCCGGCAACCACCTGCAGCAGGTAGTTGGGGCGCTCATCGGCGGTTTCATTGCCGAAGTGCTTGGTGTGCGTCAGGTAGTCGCTCAATGCAGCGCAGCAGGTGCCATTGCTGCGGACGAAGTGATAGCCATCGTGCGAGCTGATGCGATACTCCGACACCGGCGAGAACGCACCAAGGGCTTCCTTACGCGCTTGATTGTCCGCTAGCAGCTCGGCGGTGGGATCACCACGGCGCGGTTGCTTGTTGCCAATTTCCAGCCAGGCGAAGTTCTGCTTGCCTCTGGCCTCATTGATCCAGGCGTTGACTCGGCAGAACGGCGTGTTGCTGCTGATCGTGCCGCATAGGCCGACGTAGCCGCCATCGGCGAGGTTATCCATATCGCCAGCATAAATCGTTGGTGCAAATGCGACACCCTTGGTGTAATTGGTGATGCTGTCTGGATTGTGCGCAAGTAGCGAAGCACTGAACTTCAGGACGACCTGGTTCTCCATGCCATACGCCCGTGCAAGATCTGCAGCGCGCGATACTGCATCCAGTGTCTTCAGATCAAGCACGATGACCATGTGATTGGCCGAGTCGCGAATCGTGGTGAGCGCACGAGTCAGCGTGACCGGGTGGTAGCCTGTCTTGGCAAAATCTCGATCGCGGAGCAACGCAGCATTGAGCTCGGCATTGCTCAACGTGCGCACGTCGGGGTTCCACCCGGTCGGATTGCTGGCAGCCTGAAAGATATTGAAATTTGGGCTGTGTTCCAGGAGGCGTCCCACGTTCTGGTCGTGGAAAAGCCAAGGCGTTCCGTCGGCGGACTGCTTGACGTCCAGCTCGATCGCCTCAACGTTGTTGTTGTAGGTGGCAAGGATCGAGCAAGACGAATTTTCCGGACAGCCCGCACTCACAACGCCACGATGTGCAATGACGGCGATGCTGACGCCACTGATCTGATGCGGTCGTTTGAGCGCGCCGAGGATATGTTGAGGGTTCCAGTTGTTTGCAGCCGATGCCGCGCCGGAAAGCGCGGCAATAGCCACACAGGCAAGAGCGCAGATCGTCTTCTTCCAGGGATGTGTGGAGCGTTTCACGATGATTCTCCAGGAGAGTTGGGGGTGAGTGGCGCGATTACGAACAGCCTTGCATCTCACGGCGCCCGTGAGTTCTTGAGCGGCGTGAAGATCGTGGTGATGATTTAGCGCTTGGGAACAGCGACCATGGTTATGAAAAGGCCGCCAGTTCCCTTGCCCATACGGCCTTTTATCGGCGCAGAGCATCAAATCGATCAGCGAAGTTTGTAGGGCGATGTGGTGACCATCTGAAGTCGTCAGCGCCCGTGTTGCAGGTAGCTCTGTAGGGCAAAGGGTTGATCGGTCTGCATCATGCTGACACCGCGGTCGCGTAAGACTCCCCAGACCTTCGCCGGATCCTTCAGCGCGTTTGCATCGGTGTAGTCGCCCGAAAGGTTCATCGGGTGCCCGCTGGCAATGTCGTTCGTCATTGTATTGACGAAGAGCCGGATCTTCCCTTTGCAAACGTGACGTGCCGTCTCGATGAGCGAAGCGTCGTCGAACATGAGTTGTAGCGCTGCAGGCCGCAACGTCGCAGCGTGGTGGAAAGCCTCTGCTGCCGCTAGCTTGGTATCGCGTTCCGTATACAACACCTGCAATGCGATGCCGGAGCGATGCGCGCGTTCGATAATTTCGCTGGGCACATCCATCGGCACGTTCAGCAGGACGTCGCGCTGTGCATTGGCCGCTTCAACAGCATCCATGATCTGGCTCAGCGAAGCATCCTTGACATCTAGGTTGATCAAGGTTTTTCCGTGCGCCACAGCAAGGGCTTGTGCAAAAGTGGGGGGGTGCCACTCGCTCAATGAAGCATCTGGTCCACCGCCTTTGGTGCGGATGCGCATGCGCGCGATCTGCGCGGCGGTGAGATCGGCCACAGCGCCGTGACCGTTGGTGGTCCGGTCGACGCTAGCGTCGTGCATGAGGACAAGTTGCCCATCACGCGTTGTGCGGATGTCGATCTCTACCATGTCGATGCCGCGCGCCACGCATGCATTGATACCGGCCAACGTGTTCTCCGCGGCCAGCATCCAGCAGGCTCGATGCGAGACCACAATGGTGCCAGCATTGGGGTCGCGCAAGCGTTCGGGCAACGTCGTTTTTTCTGGGGTTGAGGCGGCGACGTGGAACGTTGGCAGCAACAGCATCAGGACTGCAACCATCAAATGTACACGCATGCTCACCACCTCCAGGTCAGCGATGCGGTGTAGTTGCGCCCAAAGATCGGTCGCGCATAGATCGCCTCGGCGGTGCCTTGACCAGACAAGGTATCTACGCGCGCGTTGCCTTCGGTCAAGCCAACGACGTTGCTGACGTTGGCTGCATGCAGCTGCAACTCCAGGCGCTGGCTCAGATAGGTGGACAGGCCAAGGTCGTAGCTTGTGTAGGCGGGCAATGCGGTGGCGTTGGTGTAGTCGACGTAGCGCTGTCCGATGCGATAGGCCGTTGCAGTCAGCTCGGTGGGCTTGCCAGCGATATCGAAGTACAGCGTCGGGCTTAGCGAGACGATGTATTTCGGGATGCGCGAGATCTGGTTACCGTTCAAACCAGGAACTGCGCTGTTGGTGGTCGCGTTGGTCAGGCTTTTGGTCTGCGGATCTTGCAGGGTCACAGAGCCGGTCATGCCGAATAGATCGGCCGGGCGCCATGTGAACTCTGATTCCAAGCCAAGCGTCTGCGTGCTGCCGACCAGATTGAGGTTCTGCACCGCGCCTGTTCCATCCAACACGATCGCGCTGATCGAAAGATCGTTGAAGCGGCTCCAGAACGCGACGCTGGAGAACGAAAGATCGTCGCCGACTGTGCCGCGCAGACCGACCTCGGCCTGGTCGATGTCGGTGACTGCTGCATTCTGGGTCTGGTAGACGTTTTGCAGGCGCGGCAGTCGCTGTGAGGCGGTATAGCGCGCGAAGGCCTGTAGCGTGGGGCTCACCGCAAATTCGCCGCCGACAGTCCATTGCAAGGCATGCCGACGATCATCGCGTGCGTTGAACGTGCCGCTGAGGCCGCCGACGCTGTCGTCCGCCAATGTTGCTGGATCGCCAAGATTTCGATTGGTGTTGGCGTAGACGCCGCCATCGGCGGTATAGCGCGTATAGCGCATGCCGGCATCGAGACTGAAGCGTCCGAACTTCACCGAATCCCAAAGATACGGCGACAGGTAGGTGCCGCTTGCAAAGCCGCGCGTGGCGCCGTTGCCGTAACGCACGAAGCCGTTCTGCGTCACCGCGCCAACGACGTTGCCGGTCGCGTCGTAGGCCAGCACGTCCAGGCGCTGTGGGTTGTTGCGCAGTGTTGTCAGCACGGTGTTCTGTAGACGATCTTGTGCGTATTCGAAGTGCTGCACATTGATGCCCGCAGTCAGCGTGTGTTGTCCGGCTGCAGTGGAATCGAAGGCCTTGCTCAGGCGTAGGTCGTCGGACAACGTGCGCAGGCGGGTGCGGCTGTTCCACAAGCCGCTTTCCAATACCAGACCATTGCTGTCAGCCGCGTCGTAAGGGCTGCCATCGGCGGCAATGACGTAACCGGTGCGTGCAACGTTGCCGCCGAACCCGGTGCGTGCGCGCCCCAGTTGGGTGGCTAGATAGCCTGCCGCATCCGCGGGGGCGGCGCCGGAGAACAGCGAGGTATAGTCGACCTGTGCACTGAGGTAGCGCATGCGGTTATCCAGCGTGAGGCCATGTCCAAGGTCCCATTCCAGGTGGGTGCCGAATTGTTTGACATCGGTGTGGATGCCGTCGGCAAGATCCAGACTCCGCTGTTGGAGTTGGTTGCCGAAGAAGGTGGGCACGGTGGTATGTCGCAGATCGCTGGACAGCAAGGTGCCGTCCAATGGATCGATCAGCGCCGAGAGCGAGCGATCGGGCGCGCGTGGGTCCCGCAACGGGATCGGGTTGTAGAACGCGGTGCGGTCGTTGAGCAGTTTCGCATCCACATCCAGCACCGCATCCCCCAGCAGGAAGGTGAGGGTGCCGCGCAGCTGGCCGCCCTTGTCCGCCGTGTAGCCGGTGCGGCGCAAGCCATCGTCGGTGCGATGGAAACCGCCGACGCTGTAGAGCACGGCCTCGCTCAGTGGACCGGCACTGTAGGCATCCTGGCGCCACTGCCCATTGCTTCCATTGGTCAGCCGAACCGCACCCTCCGGCGTTGCGGTGCCATGCCGCGTGATCGCGTTGACGGTGCCGCCGGGCGCATTGGTGGCGAACAGTGGCGAGGTGCCTCCGCGGACCACCTCCAGGCGCTCGGTCATCATGTCCAACGAAAAAAGATTGTCGATGTTGAGGAAGCTTTCCTGCGGTTCGTCGAACAGGGTCAGGCCATCCTCCTGGTATTGCATGTAGAACCAACCGCCAGCGGGCAGACCGCGCACATACAGGTTCTGGCCGCCGCCTTGTCCGCCGGAGGGTTCGGCAGAGATGCCGGGCACTGCGCGAAGCATGTCCACGCTGCTGGTTGCCGAGCGGCGCTGCAACGCCTGTTCGGAGATCACGCTGATGGCGAACGGCGCGTCCTTCTGGGAGCGCCCCTTGGGTGTCCCGGTGACAACGACAGCATCCAGGTCGACGGCTTGCCGATTGGCGGGAGCGGCCTCTTGGGCGGATGCCCCCGAGCTGGCCGTGACGGCCGCCAGGGCAAGCGCCAAGGCGGTGAAAGAAGGTGCAGAACGCGGCATGCAAATACCCCAGTAGAAGAATGTGGGGGTAATACTATTTACCATGTATGAAATTATTGTGTCTACATGCTAGATTTGTGGTCCGCTCCATGCACGGCCGCACCGCGTATTCATGATCGACGTTTCCTCTGGCGTTCCGAGCACCGGCGGGCGCCTGCTGCTCGACCATCTCTTCAAGTGCGGCGTGCAGAGCCAGGCCGCCTTACCGCGCCTGCTGGGCCTTTCACAGCCCTCCGTGGCACGCTTGCTGCGGGGATTTGTGCAGAGCGATCTCGTGCGGGTTTCCTCCCGGGCACCGGAGGGGCCGGGCAATCCAAGCGTGGACGTGCGCCTGAACCCCGACCATGCCTTTGCCTTCGGGGTCAGCGTGATGGGCGACGCGTTCGCGATTGCCCTGCTGGATCTGAGCGGCGCTGTGCGTGGTCAACGGCGGCAGGCGATGGCGCAGATGGACCGCGCGCGTGTGCTGGCGCAGTTGCGTGAATTTGCCGATGAGCTGCTGGCAGAAGCAGGTGTTGCGCGCGCGCGCGTTCTCGGTGTGGGCGTGGGTATCTCCGCGTTTTTCAGTGGGCAGGGGAGCGAGATGGTGGGCCCCCCCGCACTGGAAGACTGGACAGGCATGGAGCTGGTGCCGCTGTTCGAACAGGCACTCGGGGTTGCGGCGATCGTCGAGAACGACGGCGCAGTGGCCGCGGTCGCCGAGAGCCTGTATGGCATCGGTCGCGACTGCCCCGACTTCGTTTACCTGCACCTGACCAACGGATTCGGCGGCGGCATCATCAGCAATGGGCGCCTGTTCCGGGGCCATCGGGGCAATGCAGGCGAGTTCGGCGGCATCTGGACCGTGTCCGGTCTGGAGTATCCAAATCTTGATTCCTTACTGCGCTACGTTCGCGCCGCGGGAGGGAAGATGGACACCGTCGAGCAATTGCTTCCCGACGTGGCCTTGGCAACACCGGGTGTGGAAGCGTGGCTGGCGATGGCCAGTGAACCGTTCGCCCGACTCTGCAGCATCCTGGCCTACGGCCTGGACCCGCAGATGATCGTCATCGGCGGGCGGCTTCCGTTCCCAGTGGCCGAGGCCTTGGTGGCGCGTTTGCAGATGCCGCGTGCGCCCAACCGCCATGGCCTGTCCCCGCCACTGCCTGAGCTCCGGGTCGCAGGCGTGCGTGGCGACGCAGTGATGCTCGGCGCTGGCCTATTGCCCCTGCAGCGCGCATTTTTTGTGTAAGCGCAACTAACAAAACGACTGCGCAGCCACCAGGCGGGCGCGGCCGGTGCTCGGAAACTGCGCTTTCTCCGCGCCGCCCACCTGAAGACTGCTCGCTACGCTTTGTTAGCCGTTCTAAGTATTTACCGGGTAAACCTTGCTCAAGCAGATCAAGCCAATGCTTGTCTCGGTGCGAGGCACGGACTTTCAGTGCAGCCTCAGCCGCGCAGCCCGCGCGCCTCAGAACCGCTTTTAAGCATCTTGGCAAGTCGCTCGGCGATGGCGGCTTTCAAGTCCTTGCCGAGAGGCGTCGATGAAAGCGATTCGTAGACCCATAGCCCGTCTGCAGCGAGACGGGCGATGAAGTCGTCCAGAACCGCCTCGTCCTGCGTGTCGGTCGGAACAGGCGGCGCCCAGCGCTCCAACACGGCTCCCCATGGTTCCGCTAAAGCTTGATCCGTGGCGGACTCCAGCATGAACTGAAGCTCGGCACGTGTGGCGCTTTGCGCACAGGCACGCGCATAAGCCATGTGTCTTTCTTGTGCGGTCAGCTCGGCAGCTGGCTTGTCCGCAATCGCCTCCATGCTTGCTTCCCAGTTGGCGGCCAGGTGCATGTGGAGTGCGTTGATCAATGCCTCGCGCGAGGGGAAGTGGTAAAGCATTCCACCCCTGGTGATGCCAGCTTCGCTAGAAACCGATTCGAAGGTCACCGCAGTGACGCCGTCGCGGTCGATCACGCGCATGGCGGCATCGAGGATCTTGGAGCGATTGCTGGGTCTCATCGAATCAGTGGGAAGCCATGGAGGTCGTGGAGCCGGGCCGGTATCGGCGCAAGAGCACGCCGGTGACGATTCCGCCAATCATCATCACTGCCGCAATGACGTAAAGCACGTTGATGTAGGCGGCATCGTAAGCGGTGGCAGCAGCCTGTGCCAGGTCATGACGTTCATGCGCATGCGCCAACGCCATGGCGGCTGCTACGTCGGTCCTTGCGGAATCGCCGATGCCGGCAGGCAGCTCCAGTGAGGCACCATAGAGCGCAGCCACCAAACTGCCAAGCAGCGCGACGGCAATCAGGCTTCCGAATTCGTAGGAGACTTCCTCAACAGAAGAAGCCATGCCGGCACGGTCAGCTGGCACATTGCCGATGATTGCACTTGACGCCACCGCCATCGCCGCACCAACGCCAAACCCGGTGAAGACAAGGCCAAAGGTGAGCCAGCCGAGGCTTTGCGCCAAGCTCAGCGAGACGATTGCAACACCGAGTGCTCCCAGGCCAAGGCCACCGCTGATCAGCGGGCGCAAACCAATCTTGTGCAAATAGGCGCCTCCCAGTAGCGCACTGGGCAGACTGCCCAGGGCTACAGCTGACACCAGCAGACCGGCTTCCATCGGACTGTAGTTGCCAACGAGTTGGAAGCGCTGTGTCGTGAGCAGTTGGAGGCCGCCAATCGCGAACATGGCAAACGCAGCTGCCAAGGTGCCGGACAGGAAGGCAGGATGACGGAAGATCGAGAACTCGAGCATGGGATAGGCCAGCGTCGACTGACGCCGCACAAACAGCGCTCCCGACGTCACCGCGACGGCTAGGGCAGCGATGGCTTGGCTCCATGAGGGCGGTGCGTGGGCTAGGGCCTTGATCGCAAAGACCAAGCCCGACAACGCGCCCAGTGCCAGCAGCGAGGAGGGCAGGTCCCATGATTTGGACGCGTCACGCGCTCCTTCAGGAGCGAAGGCCATCGCGCCACAGGCCGCCAAGGCGACGATGGGCACGTTGATGAGGAAGACCGAACCCCACCAGAAGTGCTCAAGCAATAAACCACCAATGATCGGCCCCAGCGCGCTTCCTACAATCGACAGGCAGCCCCAGACAGCGATGGCGAGGTTGCGCTCACGTTCGTCTTCAAATGCCAGCCGTATCAACGCCAGGGTGGCGGGCATCATCGCAGCCGCACCGATGGCCAGCACCCCCCGAGCCGCGATCAAGAGGGCGGCAGTGGGCGCGAAGGCCGCCATCAGTGAAGCAGCGCCGAAAATGGCCAGGCCGACCAGGAACATCCTCCGGTGACCAACGCGATCACCCAGGGTGCCGGACCCCAGCAGCAGGCCTGCCATGACCAGCGGGTAGGCGTTGATGATCCATAGTGCCTCGGCCGGGGAGGCCCCCAGTTCGCGGGAAAGCGTTGGCAGTGCCGTGTAGAGCACGGAGTTGTCCAGGGTGATCAACAGCAGCCCGGCGGCCACGGTGATCAGGAGCAACCAGCGCGTGTTGTGGGAAGACCGCATGAATGATCTCCGAAAAGAAGAGCTTTAACTATACAGGATGTAATGTATAGTTATGCCGAGGCAGCGACTTGGGTGTTGCGGCCAGTCAGCTGTTCAAACCGAGCCTTCATGCCTTCCAGCCAGCGCTTTTGCATAGCCCTTACGTGCACCTCGATTCGACGGTGCGACCTTACAGCCCCGCATTCGGGCATCTCACGGCGTGGGAATACGCCGGATGGCAGCACGAGTCGGTAGTGAAGTTGGAGTGCTCCGGGGTGACCCAGGTACCGATCACTGCCGCGTCCGAGCATTGTCAGCCGCTTCCCCGAGCTGGATTCGCCCTTCAATCAGGCCATCAACATTCATCTCATGCCGTCCACCATTTAAGGAGTAGCGCTCACATGCAAAAAGTCATCCTCGTTTTTGGTGCAGGCACTGGCCTAGGCCTGGCTGTTGGCCGTCGGTTCGGTAGGGAAGGGTATGCCGTGGCGCTGGTAGCGCGTCGATTGGAGCCTTTGAACGTCTTGGCTGCCGAACTTGCAGTCGATGGAGTATCGGCCATGGCATTTCAAGCCGACCTGGCTCATGAACCGCAGGTGCACGAAGTCGTACGGCAGATCGTTCAACATTACGGCCGCATCGACGCGATCTACTATTCGCCAGCGACTACCGACGCAATATTCCAGCCCGCCAGTGAGATGACTCCAGCGATGTTTGCCGATCAGCTGGGTTTTCTCTTCCTGGGGTTTGTGGCGAGTGTGCAAGCCACTTTGCCTCACCTGCGCGCCTGCGGCGGTGGCGCGATACTTGCCGCATACGGCGGGAGTGCGGTTGAGGGCATGTCCGGCATGTGCGGTCCAGCTCCTGTCCAGGCAGCTGTTCGCAACTATTTGCAGTCACTGCATGGTGAGTTGCAGCCGGAGGGTATCCATGTGGCAATAGCAAGCATCTCCGCAACGATAAAGGATAGCGCCTACCACCAACTAGTTGAAGCAGGAGAAGAGGGCGCACCGGAAGGTTTCGATATCCCAATTATCGATCCCGCCGAAATTGCGCAAGATCTTTGGCATTCGGTATCTGTAAAAAAGGGGCTTGAATTCCTGTATCCATCGCCCGATGAAGCGATTCAACAAGACGTCAGTAAGTAATCGCACAGAGATGGCATTCCAATAAGTGCCGGAGATTTTCTGAGGAAGTCTATTGTCTAATTTTGCGTATGGCGTTGCCGGCCTGGATAGCATCCACTTTTAGAGAGTGGATCGGGTGCAGCCTAGGCAGAAATTAACCACAGGAATTCTCGCAAGAACGTTTGCTCGACATCGCACCGAAGAAGCGGTGTCTTTTCGAGACGCTGGACAATTCGGGGTGCGTGCACACCCCGGCGTCGGACGACAGCGCCAAGGCGCGCCTGGTCCAAAGCATCTTGCCGTAGCGAGCAACTACGTAAAGGACATGTTGGTGTCGCAGCCAGCTGCCGGTCGGCCAAGAGCCGGTGAGTGCTCGCGCCGAACGTGTCTGTCGATGGCTGGCTTAAGGATCTGGACAAACAAAAAAGCCTCGTCACTCAAGTGAGGGAGCCAATCCCCGTGTTTGGTCGGCCATCGGCGGGAAGGGACATTGAGTGGGGTGGGGATTAGAACGCGTTATCGGGCGTAGCGCCGACGGCAGCTTTCGACCCGAAGCGGACATTACGGCCTCCACCAAAGTCAGCTTCGTTCGACGCAATCCTCCCAATTTAGTCGGCCCTGGGAGTTCTGCCAGCGCTCAGCCAAAGAAGGCCGCGCAGCCGGCGCGGCTGTGAGGTAGATTGACGGCATCCCAATATCCGGGTCTTGTCGACGCCGGCGGCCGCAGCGACGCGCTCATGGCGCTGAATCCGCCTGCACACCACCACGCCGAAAGTCGCGAAAAACACGGCGCTATTGCCGCGACGCGGCATCATCCACGCTACCGGCTTCGGGCCTGTTCAGCCTCCGCCCCGGCCGCTGCGAGCGCCGGTGGGCGCTGGCGAATGCCGCCGTAGCTCAATCGCCGCCACAGCCACTCCACCGGGCCGATGCTGAAGCGCGCCAACCACCAGCGGCTGCTGATCACCTGCATAGCGAACAGCAGCACGCCCAGCGCCAGCGCCAGGTCGAGCGGCATCCGCCCGTACTGGCCCAGACCGAAGCCGTAGAAGATCCATGTGCAGACCAGCGACTGCAGCAAGTATTGGGTCAGCGCCATGCGACCGAGCGGCGCGAACACACCCAGCCACACGCGCCAGCGCGATCGCTGCAGCAGCAACAGGATGCCGGCCGCGTAGCCCAGGGTCAGCGCGAACTTGGCGAAGAAGAAGGTCACCTTAATCAAGACCCGCAGCGGCTGCAGCGCAAGCTGATTCACCCAGGCATGCAGCGCCTCCTGCGGCACCGCGTTGGCCACCAGCCCGAAGCTGAAGCAGAGCACGAAGACCTGCCGCAGCCGGCGCCGATGCGCGTCCGGCGCTGAAAGCCATCCGCCCTTCCAGGCCGCAACGCCGACGATGAAGAACGGCGCCAGGATGACGAAGCGATTGGCGATACGCATCGGGCCGATCACATGCAGCGTTTCCCACCATCGGTATTGCAGGGCGTCGAGCCACCCACCTTGCCCGTAGTGCTGGAGACCAAGGGTGTAGGCTTGCGCCGGCGGCAGATCCGTTGCAAGCGCCTGCATCGGACCGGCAATCACCGCCGAGACGATCAGCACCACCGGGATCGCCCACAACACCCGGCCGGCCGACAGCCGCAGGAAGGGCAGAACCATCAAGCTGATCAGTGCGTAGTCGAGCAGGATGTCGACGTTCCACAACAAGAACGTGTGCACGCTGCCCAGCAGGGCGAGCACCGCGCTGCGACGCAGCGCAAACGGCCAGCGCGACTGACCCCTGTCGGACGCACGATCGGCCTGGATGGCGAGGCCAGCACCGAACAGGATCGACAGCAGCGCCGCCGCCTTGTTCTCCAACAGCACCCTAACGAGGTCGCCGGCCAAGCCACCGAAGTCTCCCAGCGGATAGGCGATCCCGGCTTCCTGCGCCAAATCGGCACCGCAGAAGTAACCGATATTGACCAGCAGCACGCCGAACAAGGCCAGGCCGCGCAGCACATCCAATTGCAACAACCGTTCGCCGCGAGCGACCGGGTCTTGCGACACAACTTCCGCAGACATAACTACTCTCTCAGTAAGATACTGACTCAGTTCGCCCGCGCGATGCCGAGCACCCGCGCCGCCATGTTTTTTGCCCGCGTGGCGGGGGTCGGGTTTCCTTCGCGAACCGCGGTGACCACGGCCCCGTCGAACAGCAGCATGAGATCGCCGGCCGCGCTTTCGTCCAGCCCGGCCGCTCGCAACAAACGTGCGAAGTAGGCCTCGAAGCGGTGCTTGTGCGCAGCCGCAGCCCGATGCAGTGCGTGGCTGGGCAGCGGCGTCTCGGCGATGGTGTTGAGGAAGGCGCAACCGCGGTAGTCGGGGCTGGCCAGGCGCATCGCCAAGGCGTCGAACACTGCCAGCGGCCGCAGATTTGCATCGGGCGCCAAGCGCTCGACCTCCTGCTCGAACCAGGCGCAGAGTCGTTCGTCGCGCCGCTCCAGCACCGCCAACGCCAGACCTTCCTTCGACTGAAAGTGCCGATAGAAGCTCATGCGGGCGACGTCCGCGGTGCTGATGATGGCGTCCACGCCGACCGCCTGAATCCCCTGCCGATAGAACAGATTGGTGGCGACATCCAGGATGCGCTCGCGAACCTTGCTCATGATCACTCCGGCGGTGGATTCCCTGCGGATGATATAGACCGGTCAGTATCATTTCAATTCAGGCGCAGCCGGACCCTACCCACGACATCGCCGGGAGCAGGCGTGGCATCGCGTTTGGCTTGGCTGGCCCGGCGCTTCGTGTTCGGTGCTGGCGGCAAAGGTTCATGCCTTGCCGTGGATCGTGCTGATCCTAGCCATCACGGAGTACGCGGGGCGGGGCCAAACGTTCGATCGATGGGCTACTCCCCATCGTGGCCGGAAGGGATGCTCAGGGTTGCGAAGCGATCAGTAGGAACGTCCTGAAGTTCCCTCTTTCGGGCGAGGTCCCGCAGCACTTTCTGAACTTATCGTGAGTACGTCAACAGCGGGGCAGGCGCCAGTACGGGAGACAGTTGCAATGGCCAGAGGCATCACCGAATCCGACGTGCACGGCGCTGCCGATGCACTTGTTGCAGATGGCGAACGACCAACGGTCGAGCGCATCCGCGCCCATCTGGGTACAGGGTCACCGAACACAGTTGTGCGCTGGCTGGAGACTTGGTGGCAAGGTTTGGGGCCTCGCTTGGCAACGGACTGTCAGGTCCGGATCGCAACGGCCAACGTTCCTGAAGCCGTCGCGGCCCTGGCAGGGCAGTGGTGGACGTTGGCGCTAGAAACGTTGGAGCGAGACCGGCACGCTATGCAGGCCGAGCTGGCCCGGCTAGAAAGCTTGACCCACGCTGCTCAGCAAGCGGAACAGCTCGCTGCGGCACGGACCTCCGAGCTGAAGCGTCTTGTCGAGCAGTTGCAGCGTCAGCTGCGCGAACTTGGCCAGCATCGCGATGCTTCAGTTTTGCGTGCCATCAGTGCTGAAAGCGCCAATGAAATGCTGCGTATCCACCTCCAGAAATTCGCGTGCCGAGCGCGACACATTGACCAACACATGCGTGCTACCGAGGACCGGGCACATGCGGAGATCGATCATGCGCGTCAGGAATCAAAGCAGGCCAAGCAGCAGCTAGCTACCAGTCAGCGAGAGGCGGCGCTTGCTAAGCGTGGATTTGAGGAAGTGCTAGAGCGCGCACAAGGCAATGTTTCCGAGCTCCGCCAAGACCTCACGATCCAACAGGCACGCGCAGATGCGCTTAAAGCACAACTGATCAAATTGAACGATCTGCCAGCAGCACTCGAAGCAGCTTGGCAGCAGCATGTGGGGCGGAGTCAGCCGCAGTATCCAAAACCTGTGCGCTCTAAGCGAAGTCGAAGCAAAGCGACTCCCTGATACCTCGCAAGCGATGGTTTGGTGCTGGTGCTGAGGGAATCGGTAGGAACATCAGCCGGACTCTGTTCTAAATGATGTCTATGGGGCAGCTTCGGTAAGCAAAAAATCCTTTAAATTCAACAGGGGGCACCATCTAGGAACAAAAGGACATCAATTAGGAAGACCGATAGAGGCGGCACGCATATGAAGCCACAGAAGCCAGCTTGACATAATATACATTATGCGAAATGGCGTATTGCGTTCGGCCAGGGCGCGGCTTCGCTGGATCTGGCTTTGGATCAAATCTTGCCTGCCGAACCGTTCCCCTAGCGAAACGGAACTCGCAGCATGAGCGACACCTACAATCTCGACCGCCGACCACCGTGCTGGCCGGTAGGAACCCAATGCCCCAACAGCTGCGCGGCCGATCTGCATAGACGGGTCGTTACCAATCATGTGGAACTGACAGGCCCGTGGGCTGGCTGGCGTTTGGCTGGACGCGACCTCGTGGCACCCAGCGGCGAACGGATCCCAGAACGCCGGCTGCGTGGATTGCTATGGCATGCCAATGCCAGCGACATCCGGGATTCGGTACGCAGGCGGAACGCCAAACGAAAGGCGGTTCAGCAGTCGATGGTCAAGGTCGTCGTGGTGGATCTTGGCGAATGGCGAGAACGCCACTTCGGACGCATCGCGGGATAAGGCGTTGTCCGTAGGGGCTATGCCCCTACACCCCTACAATGCCGGCATAGACACGGCCAGGGGAAAGCATGGAGCGCGAACGACCAAAGTACTTACCACCCATTGAGACTAAGCGATGGGAGTTTCCTTGGATTGCGACGATTGGCGTGTCATTGCTGAGCGCAGTGATAGGTGGCGCAGTGATCTACAAGGACACTGTAGAAACCTGGGTTGTATCGCGAAACACGACTTCCACAGAGAAACATGTGGCAACGAAGCGCGCTGATACAGAAGAAGAAAGAAAAAGGCTAATAGCCACTATAAGGGCGCAGCGGGAGGATGCAGAAATGCGCCTAAAGCAGGCGGAACAGCGACAACGAGAGGGATGGAAATGCATCGGCGAAACTGTTTTCAGGCCGATAACTGGGGGGGGCTGGGAAAACGTTCCTGGGGCTAAGTGTTGGTAGTTATCCGTAGACGCTATGCCCCTACACCCCGAAAGCGGCTGTATCTCGATGTGGATGCATTGGCACGCACGGATTGAATAAGGCACAAGCCCTGCGGCGTAAGCCAGGCGCTAACGCCAACCCATGACCACATCGAAGCCTGGTAGCTAATCAAGCCGAGTTGCCGCAAACGCAAAAAAGGCGCGATGCGGTATGTCGACCTCGATGTATGTGCCGTGTCGATCGACACGGCAGTTTGCTGCAGCAACTCCTGAAGAATGGCGCGCTGCGGTTTGGATAGATCGCCGTAGGTACTCATTATCCGTAGGGGCTATGCCCCTAAACCCCTTTGTTTCGTGCCGCGTTACGTATCTTGCGAAGGTGGATGTAATTGTCGATCAGGCCAAGGACAAGGCCGAGGATCATGCAGGCAACAAGGAATAGGTAGGCAACCTCGCTCACGATTTCATCTCATGGGCGCGCATACGCAAGTCAGCCAACAGTGCCAGCGCGGTGTCTGCCTCACCGTTGGCGAAGGCATACCGCAGCGAATCGATGGTGGCGGCGATGGAAACCTCTTTATGGGACTGGCCGAGGTAGGCCATGGATTCCTGCTTGCGCTTGCGTCGATAGTGCCTCGCACGCTCGGCAGCACTCATGGCCTCGCCGTATTTGGGCGGCCTGCCCTGCTTGCGTGGAAGCTGCATTTCAAGGGTACCGGGGTCTTTTTCGTCACGCATCACATTAAGCCTTGTTTTCGGCATCACGGCGTGATGCGGCAAACCAGCGAAAGAGGCCGAAAGCCACAAGGACGGCGACTTGAATGGCGACGAGAATCTCTTTGGTGTCCATGCCCTGCCCCTTGATCTGATGTGTCCATAGTATCGTGACGCGTCACGAAAGTCTAATGACCGTTAGTTATGTGACGCGTCACGAAACTACATTTCCAAGGTGGTTGGCCCGGTGAACGTTCCGCCCTTGGCCTGGGGTGATTCGGGGAACGTGCCTTGCGTGCGCATGGCCTTGCTGACGACAGCGCCGGGGCTTGCCTGCTGCTGCGCCACGGGCTGCTGCTGGGGCTGCGCCTGTTGTTGCTGCTGGCTGCCCTGCCCCCTGCGGCCGTATGGGTTGTAGGGCGCTCCGTGACGGGCCACGGTGCGACACTGGGGCTGATCCAGCTCATAGCGGGTGCCCTGCTCGGTAAAACAGGTGCACGAGGCTTCCTGATGGCGTCCACCGGCATCGCGCCCAGCGAGCGAGGACATGCAGTACAGCTCGGGGTCGGCGGTGACTTCGCGCTGATCATAGGCAGGTGCGGTCCAGGGCATCGAGCCGAATCGGGGTTCGTGGAGCCTCGCATACTCGGTGCGCGTTCCGAGGTTGCGTTGTGATCCGACCAATCCACCGCCAGGGCGCGCCGTCGCTGCCGCTCCGTCACTCCCTGGCGTTGCCTTGGCCGCTTCTTTGAGGCGATCCCCGTCAAGCTGGTTGTGTATGCGATTCGCCACGAACACCACACCGCCGATGATCAGGACCAGCAGCACGCCGGCAGCGTAGTAGTACCAAGGAACGCCGCGCTTGGTGGTGTCCAGCTCGGTGGACTGATACATGCCCATGGGGCGCTTGGGAAGCCGCACGCGCTTGAGCATCAGGGGGTGCGCTTTCTCTGGCCGGGACTCGTAGCGGTCGAAGATGCGAAGGTGCACGAAATTCATGCCGAACCGACGACGCACGTGGGTGTGCTTCTCGATCAGGTCGTGCACGAAGGTATCCATCTGCTTTGCAGGGGACTGGCACACGAAGATGAAATCTAGGCCGCGATGGCGATGCTTGGCGAGCTGCTCAACCCAATGGGGCACCTTGGAACCTGGGCCACGCTTGGGGAGCATGTCGTGCTCATAACACTCATCGATCAAGCACACAGCACCATCGGGCAAAAACGCCGGCCAATCCTTGAATTGCTCAGGGGTGATCGGCATCAAGCCGCATTTTTGGTAATCGAGCTGCCTGATATTGCCGGCATAGACCACCCTGCCCTCATCCTTGAATTTGAGCGCCAAGTCGAGCGCGTGGAGCGACTTGCCGTGTCCAGGCTGGCCGGTGAATTGGTAGATCATGCGCCCTGCTCCTTTCCGATCATGCCTTCCAGTGCGGAGACAGAAGTAACGAATGCGCGCATGCCGACACGAGCGACGATGGCGCTGATGATGAGTGTCATGAAGACGTCGATTCCTGAGGCTGAGAGGATGGTCAACACGTTGTCAGGAATGCCAGAAAACTTGTCGGCTACCCACTGCTTCACCGCAGGCATTGAGTAGGTGAAGTTGACCCAGGTGAGACCGATGCCGGCCATGATGCGGCCGACGATTCCAGCGGCACCGAGCTTAAGCGCGGTGATCAACAGACCAGTGAGCTTGCTAAGAATGGCGTCCATCAGAAGATTGACCTACCACCGAGAATGGTGAATGCAATGAAAGAGCCGAGCGCGATAAAGACCATGCGCACGGCTGCGAAGAATTGGCAGATCCAGTTCCACTGATCGAGGTCGATGGAGCCGTATTTGCCGAGGCTGACAGAGCCAAACTTGGGGCAGGCACCGCCACCGCCCAAAAAACCACTGCTGTCCAACATGCCCACGCCGAGGGCAACGGTGCGATGGGGTTTTTCTGGATCGGCACCAGCACCACCGGTGCCATCGCCTGACACCTTCGTCCAGTCGGGTTGTCCAGAACCGGTGCCATCGCCCTTGGCGAGAAGCTTCTCGGCTGCACATGCTGAGCGCCACTGCATCAGCAGCTGGGAGTACTCCATGGCGTCGCACTTCTCACCTGTGCAGACAGGCATGGCTGCGCATGCGCCGCCACTGATGTTGCGATTCTTGCGGGTGTTGCAGTCGATGCGCCATTGAATGCGCGCCTGCCCACACATGATGAGGCTACCGCTACACGAAGGCGGGCTGCTGCAATCGTCACCGCCGGAAAAATTCTCTTTGGCTGTGCCGTCATCTTCCCCATCATCGGGATCACCATCGCCATCACCATCGCGCTTACAGGTCCCGTCTTTACCACGAATCTCTCCCTTGGCGCATTGCCCATCCCCGGGCAGGCAACCGCCCGAAGGCGACTTGACCCGTCCCGCAGGACACTCGTTGTCCTTCTGCTTACAGGTGCCGTCCTGGCCCAAGACCATGCCCTCAGGGCAAGCGTTTGGCTCACAGGTGCCCTTGGCGTTCTTGGACTGGCCCTCGGGGCATTTCTCGGGGGGCTTAGGCTCACACACGCCTAGGTAGCGATTCCAGACGTAGCCCTTCATCCCCTCGCAGGTCTTGGGTGGATCTTCAGGGCAAACGGCGCCTGTGGTCTGCCAGGTCATAGTATCGTCCGCATTGCCGAACCACACGCCGTCGCAGCCGTTGCGACAGCCGATGCTGCCAGAGCGCGCAGTTCCGATGTAGCTACCCCAGGGACCAGCACCCGTATAGCTAGGCTCTGAGTCGCAGCCGGCAAGCCAGCTATGCCGATCCACTTCCACATCGTAGGCCGTGCAAGTGTCGCAAGGCTTATAGCTGAACATTCCCTGGTAGAACTTGTTGCCTGTGGCGAGGATCACGCAGCGCGGATTGCTATCGCTCTTCGGTGTATTGCGTGCTGCAAGATACGCCTGAGTGGCCGAGATGCAGCCGGCATAAGCGGCGCCCTGCGTGGCGTACTCCTTGGCTTCGGCACGACTGATGCCGCACCAGCCAAGCAAGATGGCGACACAGACATAGGCAAGCCTGCGCGCTATGGCTGATGCGAAGACGCGCGCGATCCAGTGCAGTCGCATCACACGCCCTCGTAGGCAAGCCAAATCGCGCCAAGAACGCCAACGATGATGATGTAACCGATCATGAGATTTTCCCCAAAAAAAAGGGGCAGGATCACCCTGCCCCGTTGGTGCGGAACAGGCGGGATTACTTGGCGCGCTTGATCAGGCTGTAGACCACAAAGCCGATGGCGATCAGCACCAGGGTGCCGAGCAAGCCAACGATGATGGTCTGTGCGCCGGTCAATTCGGCCTGAGCGGTGCCACCGATTTCGCTGGCGACCTGGGCGAACGCGGCAGGCGAAGCGAAGGCAGCGACGGAGGCCAGTGCGGCAGCAGCATTGACGCGGGACTTGGCGGCGAAGGAAGCAACGTTGTTGCGGGCCTTGCGCAGTGCGATGTTCATGGTGACTCTCTCCAGTGGGTGATTAAAACGAGTTGTTGCGGCTTTCAAGCTGTGTGGTCCGAATGATCAGCCGCGCGACCAGTCCGACAGTCCACGTCCCCACAATGGCGAACGCGATTTGCAAGCCATCCGTCACGCTCAGATACGGAAAGAGCGTTGGCGGATGACTATAAAAGGGGGCCGAACACTGACCGGTCGATGCATCGAAATCTTCGACCTTGCACGTGAGTACAAGCGTCTGTGTTTGCACTACCGGATCGGTGTCGGCCATGGCTTAGGCAGCGCGTGCGGGCGCGGCAGCACGGGACTTGAGCTTGGCAAACTTGCCGAGCTGGATGTTGCCCTTGTTGACCTGCAACATCGCATCGACATCGAGGTCGTAATCACCAGGCAGATAGCCTTTCTCGCCGTCCTCCAGGCGCGCCTCGTAGGGATAGGCGAAGCCACCGGCTTCGATGCGGCACTTCTGCTTACGCGTGGTGTACTTGCGTTCTTTGCCTGCGTCGTCGACGAAGGTGCCTTCGCGCTCTTCGACCTGCGCGCTCAATACGGTGACTTTAATTCCGCTCATGATGTAACCCTTTTTAGGTTTGATTGATGCCCGCGATTTCGGGCCAATGGTCCGCTGCTTCCTGTGTTGCCCACGCCGGCAGCTTGTTCGACGTGCAGGTGTGAATCACGGCGTGCAACGCCTCAGGCGTCTTGCATTGCCGTGCAATGAAATTCAGGGTTGCCCCGTATTGACGCTTGATGTTGCGGCGTGCGCTCTTCCAAGTCGCATCAATAGCGGCCTTGGTGATATCGATGCGCAACGCTACGCAATGAAGAAAATTAAGCACCGGATACGCGCCAAGCAAATAGCCAGCTGGATCACGGAGAATATCTAGCGACAGATCTTTGCGGTTCGTGGCCTTGAATTGAGCCTCATAGCGAACCCACGGCGATTCCTTGTCGCCCTTCTCCCTGCCCTTCTCGTACACACGCAGCTGCTTTTCTGATTTCTTGCTGCCGACATACAGCGTCTTACCATCGCCGCTGTCGTAGTCATCGATCAGCTGAGCCTTGGGGCGCTGCCCACGGTTATCGAACTCACCATCGGAGTACCACGTCTGCGCGAGTTTCAGCGGGTATTTGCCCAAAAGATCGTCAGCAGCAGTATCGACACGGGTCAATCGTCCAGCGCAGCTTTCGAGCTTCGCTCGAAGCTCCAGCCACCGCTTCGCATGGCCGCAGCGCGCTGCGCTCACCATTCCACACCCGGCACCGGTCAACTCGATGCGAGCGGTGTAGGTGCCATCCTTGCGCCGGCACTCTTCGCCGCCGAACTCGATGATGCCAACGTGCTTGCCCTCACGATCCAGCACACGCACGCGCCAGGTGTAGAAGCTGCCGGGGCCTGCCTGCTTGTCCAGTTCCATGCCCAGGCCGGCGAAAAAGAACGTAAACAGGTTGATCGCGATGACCATGGCGTTTTCGGCGCATGCGTCCGACCACTGGCGGACCTCTTCGGCGTCGTCGCGGTCGAGGTAGCCGACCTGACGCAGAACAGCGAACAGATCTACAGATGCGGAAAACCAATCGATGATCACCGTTAGGGTGCCATCGCTGTTCCTGAATTCACTGACTCCCCTGTTAGACGAGGGGAGTCCCGACACCGCGAGCGATCCGTCAGCCATGAGAGGCCTCCTGATGTACGATCCGGGCACACTCAAGCAGAGACGCGCAGATGCCCAAGGCAAAAGCAGTGACAATGGAACAACTTGCCGCAGTAATAGATGGGTTCGCTACGGTAAATGCGGTCATGTTCAATGCCCTTGCTTCGGGCGGACAAAGCGATGCCGCGCTTCAATTACTTGACCGAATTGCGACGATGAGCGATTCGGAAGATCCGCTTCACTGGCTACGCGGTGACGTTGCGAAGGTGACGGCGGACTCGATTCGGAAGCTGAGAGGAGATAGCGCAGGGTCTGACCGTATTGGTCTTGCAGTGATGAAGTAGAAGGACGATCAAACACGACGCACCTGCCGTTTTGCATTGGCGACCAGGGCGGCGGCGCGGTAATTGGAATCGAGGGCTTGGAACACGCGCAGACGCGCGTAGCGGACATAGCCCAGGCCGGCGCGCAGGAACAGACATGCGACCAGAACCACCAAGATGGCGAAGTTAATGTGATGCGTCACGATATATCCCCTGTACCCCTACCCTTGACCCGTGCCCCTGGGGGGTACCAGGGGGCGGGAATGTTTCAAGCCATGAAACATCGGGCGTATGTATAGTCCCCTGAAACATACATGTCAATAGGGCTGAAACATGGATAGCGTCAACACCCTGCTGGACCGCTGCAAAACGGTTCTCGGGGTCGAATCAGACAATCAGTTGGCGAAGAAAATGAACGTCGGGCGCGCCGCTGTAAGCAGGTGGAGAAGCGGGCTGTCTGCGCCTGATGCTGTGTCGTGCGCTGCCATAGCGGGATGGACAGGCGAACCACTTGCCAAGGTGCTTGGAATCGTCGGGGAAGCGCGCGCCATCAGCGCTGATGAAAAGGCCGTATGGCGCAAGCTGGCTGCGACTGCCATGACGCTAGCCATAGGGGTGTCGCTCGCCCTACCTGTGCGTGCAGAGGCGGTGGTAAAGGGCTTCAAAGCACCTACCAGGCTATACATTATGCGAAATGACGTATCGGGCGGCCCGAGTGCGGCTGCGCTGGATCTGGCTTTGGATCAAATCTTGCCTGCCCAACCGTTCCCCTAGCGAAACGGAAATCGCGGCATGACTGACACGTACAACCTCGACCTTCGCCCGCCGTGCTGGCCTGTTGGCGAGCAATGCCCGAACAGCTGCGCAGAAGATCTACACCGCCGTGTCGTCACCAACCACGTGGAGCTCACCGGGCCTTGGGCTGGCTGGCAATTGGCTGGACGCGACCTCGTTGCACCCAGCGGCGAACGGATACCAGAACGCCGGCTGCGCGGATTGCTCTGGCATGCCAATGCGAGCGACATACGGGATTCTGTCCGCAGGCGGAACGCCAAACGCAAGGCGGTTCGGCAGTCGATGGTCAAGGTGGTCGTGGTGGATCTTGGCGAATGGCGAGACCGCCACTTCGGGCGCATTGCGGGATAGGCATTATCTGTAGGGGCTGTGCCCCTACACCCCCGCTCTACAATGCGTGCTCACACAACGGGGGCGGCATGGAACGCAGGTACAGAGAAACAGAATCAACAGATCTGTGGTGGCAGATTGCACTGGGTGGATTCATCGCTCTGTTAGCTCACAGCATCGTGGTTGGGCTATACACCAGATATGAGACGCGACAGGCGCTCGCACAGCTTCAGAAAGAAGCGAAGAGTGCATCCCAACAGATCCAGCGCTCAGTTGCGCAAAGTATCCCGGCACAGAGGCCATCTCAGGACGTGCCCGAATATGAGCCGCGAAGACCAGTGAGCGACGGCGAACGCTGCTTACAAGGGCGCCGGTTCAAACGTGTCTCCAACGGGTGGGTACAGCTGCCCCATGATCCTTGCTGATGAGGCGTTATACGTAGGGGCTATGCCCCTATAGCTCAGGTCATGCGAGATTATTTAATCGTCAGGTTATCCCTTCGCCTACAAGAGCATTCCTCCCAAGGCCTCAATGCGCTTGCCGGGATCCAACGACTGCCTCCCGCCAGGTCATCAGTACTCTAGAATTCCGCCTCCTTGGTAGCAGCAGGTTGCAGCACTTGCTGTCCTAGATCATTGCCGATGTTGAGGAACCCGATCCCGCCCGACAGCCCCTGTGCTCGCATAGCCTGCGGTTGCACGACCGAAGAATAATCCGCAAAGAAATCGGGCTTGCGCCATTGCGCGGAAATCGAATCGCGACTGCCGCCCAGGTCGTTGTTCCAGGTTACGGCCTTCTGCGAACCAGGCGAACCGAACTTGCGCTTGAGCAGCTCCATCACACGCGGCTGCGCCTCGAACCCCGTGGTGTTGAAGCGCAAGGCGATCACACGCCCGTTATGCAGCAACACCAGGCCGCCCGCACCTTCCAGAGAGAAAGCGTCACCTGCGCCCGCGCCGATTGACATGCCGATCGGCGCAACCCACGCCGGGAACTCAGCCGTGGCGAACACCAGGTAACCGTACTCGCCTGGCCCAAACTCGGTATTGCCCACCGCCATGTTTGTCGTGCCGGGCGCGACGCACAACCCTGTTGCGGGCGGGGTGGCCTTCAGCGGCTCCGGCGGCGGGGCCGTCAGCTTGTTGAACGCCCTAGCCCCCAACCCGATGTTGCTCCTGCGGGCAGCTGGAGCGGGTGAGGAGAGCTCGCAAACGGGCAGCGTTAGTGGTGCCCCTAACTTGATGCCGAATATGTCAATTTCCGCCGCAGATACCGAGACGGTGGACGACATGGTCAGTAAAGCGACAAGCGAGCTGGCGGCTGCAGTGAAACGCATGGGCTGTAATTCAAACTGGATCACGATTGAGGCGGAAGTATATCCCCTGCTCTGTCGAGCAAGTGCACAGCGGTCCCCTGCACTCTCCATTGGCATTGCTACCGGCAAGCGATGACATGCAGAACAGACGCGGCAGCCCATTGCGCAGCGATAACTCGCCACCTCAAGCGAACGCGAGCTTTCCCGCGAAGCGCGCGCTCATGCATGTACGCAAGTGTCGAAGCGTAGATTTGTGCATCCGCGCGCTTTTGTTATAGGATAACAAAAAGGGGATACACCGTAACAATTCGACCATGCGCAGATCTACGGCGTGGCCATTAGTCGCGCTTACATATCACCGGCCAGTATGAAAAACCTTTCTGTTGTCAGTTCGCCAGCGTTGCTGGCTGCGAGCATCATTGCCCTATTGTCTGCCGCCCCGCCGCTGCAGGCGCAGCAAATCCCCCTCACCGAGGCAGGCGATCTTGCGGAGAACGCAGAGGCCGTTTCCGGCTATCGCGCAACGACGCTTGCGCCGGTGCTTGTAACCGGCAGCCATATCCGGGAGACCGCGGCCGGCGGTGCGTCTCCAGTCATCGTTTTCGAGAAGGAAGCGATCGAGCGGGTCGGTGTGGCGACGCTGCAGCAATTCTTCGAAAAGCTGCCGCAGAATTTCGGTGGTGGCGCCAATGGTGCCAATGTCGCCAATTTGGGCCTGGACCGCGACACCGGGAACAACTTCGGTCAAGGCACTTCAATCAATCTGCGGGGATTGGGCACCGGTACGACGCTGACGCTGATCAATGGCCACCGTATCGCCTCGTCCAACCGCTACCAATATGTCGATGTGTCGCTAATTCCGCTCAGCGCGGTGGAGCGCGTTGAAATCCTCACCGATGGCGCATCTGCCATTTACGGCGCGGACGCGGTTGGTGGCGTCGTCAACATCATCTTGCGCCGTGATTTCACCGGGTATGAAACTGCGGTCCGTGCCGGGACCACCACAGCGGGTGGCATGCACGAGTACCAGGCATCGCAAGCCGGCGGTTGGGCATGGGACGGTGGCCATCTGCTGGCCAGCTATGAATTCCTGAAGCAAGACAACCTGTCTGCAACCGACAGGGATTTTTCCAAGGATGTCACCGTCAAACCGTACGATCTGTACCCGGGGTCCAGGCGCCACAGCCTGTATGTCGATGGTGCCCAACAACTCACCGACACGCTGCTGCTGACGGTCACCGGCTCCTTCGCCCAGCGCGACATGGACACCACCATCTCGGGAACTAACGATGAAACCCATCTGTTCCCGCAGACACGGCAGTTCGATCTCTTCGCCGGATTGACACTGGACCTGCCGCGCCAGTGGCAGGCACGCTTGAATGGCGGATATGGAAGAAACACGGTGCGCTACGAGCGCACCACGATCGCCGGCACCTCTGCAATCACGGCGCGTCCCACAGAGATGCGCTCTGATACGCGCTATCTGGAACTGATCGCAGACGGCGAATTGGTGACCCTGCCCGCCGGTGCTGCACGCGCGGCGCTTGGAACCAGCATCCGGCGCGACAGCTATGATTTTTATGATTATCGCGGGTTGGAAAAACCGTTCGACGTGCACCGCACCATCACCTCGGCCTTTGGCGAGTTGAACGTGCCGCTGCTGAAGGATCTTCCCGGGCTGCGCAAACTGTCACTCACAGCAGCAGTGCGTTACGACGACTACAGCGACTTCGGCTCCACCCTCAATCCCAAGCTTGGCCTGCTGTGGGAAGCCACTGAAGGGCTGACCCTGCGCGGCACCTATGGGCGCTCGTACCGGGCACCGGTGTATCAGGACATGCAGCCGAACAACACGGCGGTGGTGGCAAACATTCCCAACCCGAATGCACCCACCGGGCGCACGGTGCTGTTGATGCTGGCCAACGGCAACCCGGATCTGGGTGCGGAACGTGCCAAGACCTGGACTGGCGGGTTGTCATTCGCACCAGCTGTTGTTCCGGGGTTGAAGATCGATGCCAGCTACTATCGCATCACCTACGAAGACCGCATCGATAGCGGGTTCGCAGGCAGCTTTCCCTCGCTGTTCCTGGGGCCTACTGCAGCCTATGCCGACATCCTGACGTTCGCGCCAACGCCCGAGCAGATCCAGAGCGCCCGGCAGATCGGGCTGGCCGGTCTGGGCCTGTTCGTCTCGCGGGTCGGCCCGTTCGCGCTCGCGCCCGGAACGGACGAAACAAGTACCGAGGTCATTCTCGACAATCGCTTCCGCAACAACGCCTCCACCGCGCAGCGCGGGGTCGATCTGGATGCGTCATACGCGTTTGATGCAGGCCAGACCAACATCGCGCTGAACCTGGCTGGGCAGTACATCATCGATTCCACGCGTCGGGTGACCAGCACTGCCCCGGAGGTGGATGCTTTGAACGCCGTGTATCTGCCAATCGATCTCAAGCTGCGTGGTGGGCTGGCCATGACCCGGCGCCAGCTGTCGGGCGGCGTATTCGTCAATTACGCCGACCGCTATCGTGATCCGGCAAACCGGGTCGATCCGCACGTTGCGTCCTGGACTACGGTGGATCTGAACATCGGGTACCGCTTTGGCGTATCGACACGATCGCAGGACGGGACACGCCTCGCCCTCACTGTGCAAAACCTCTTTGACCGGGATCCGCCCTTCGTCATCAACGGTATCAACACCGGGTTCGATCCCACCAATGCCACTGCCTTGGGACGCTTTGTGTCCATGACGCTGACGCATCAGTGGTAATCGACACAGGAGTCTTGCATGGCCGCTCGCGTTGCCGATGACACCGTCGTGGTGCCTGCGCTATCCCAAACAGTCGGCATCGCCGCAGCGCAACTCGTCCTGATGTGGCGCGAAAGGCGCGTGCTGTGGCTGGCGCTCGGGGTGCTGTTTCTGGCCTGCACCTCGATCGTGACCAACGCTGTGCACCTGTCGGCTCAGGCGCGAGAGCGGCAGGCAGTTGCCGCCGAAGAAGCCCGGCTTTGGAACAGCCAGGGCGCGATCGATCCGCATGCGGCCGCGCACGTTGGCCGCGCCATTCCGGCGCCGATACGGCCACTGGCGAGCTTCGATCCAGGGATCTCGAATGTGGTTGGCTCCTCGGTGTTCATCGAGGGCCATGCACAGAACCCGGCACGCCATCGACCGATCGAGGAAGGCGCGGCGCTGAGCCGCTTCGGCGGTTTTTCGGCGGCCTGGGCGCTGCAGGTCGTCGCGCCTTTACTGCTGATCCTTGCCGGTTTTTCCACCATGTCCGGCGATGTGGCACGGGAACGGCTGCGCCAGGAACTTGCTGCCGGCGGCGCCACCTCGGCCTTGGTGGGTGGACGGTTGCTCGCCCTGGTGACAACGGCTGGTTTGCTTGCCGTCGCGCTGCTGAGCGTCAGTCTGCCAGCGATCGTCCTGCAGGACGCAGGCCGTGCCGAGCTGAGCGCACTGCTGGCCATTGGCGCCGGCTACCTGCTCTACCTGGTGGCGTTCTGTGGGCTGACAGTTGCGATCTCGGGGCTGTGCGCTTCGGCGCGCATGTCCCTGGTGGTACTGCTGTGTTTTTGGGTGGTGGCGACCCTGCTTGCACCGCGCATAGCGCCGGCGGTCGCCGAAAGCCTGGTACCCACACCCTCTGCGCCGGCCTTCAGGGCGGCCGTCAGCGAGGAGGCCGAACGCGGAGCCGATGGGCACGATCCGGCCGACAAGCGTCTGGAGGCCATCAGGGCTGCGCTGCTGGCCCGGTATAACGTCAAGGACGTTACGGACCTGCCAGTCAACTTCAGGGGCGTTGCCTTGGAATTTGCCGAGAGCAACTCAACGCAGACCTATGCACGGCACTTCGAGCGCCTTTACGCCGCGTATCAGCAACAGGAACAGGTGCAGCGCACTTTGGCTGCCATCTCGCCGACACTCGCGTTGCAGCCATGGTCGCGCGCTTTTGCCGGGACCGACTTCGCCACCCACCTGGCCTACCTGCGCGGTGTGGAAGACTACCGCTACCGGCTGATTCAAGCACTGAATCATGAAGTCAAAACCCACAAGCCCGCACCTGGCGAGCATCACCATCTTGCCGATATCGCAACGCTGACGCGTGCGGTGGTCTACGCGCCGCAAGTGCAGACGCTGACCACCACCGCTGTCGCGCAGGCACCGAATCTGGCCATCCTGCTGGGCTGGGCGCTACTGAGCCTGTGCCTGGCGATGATCTCTGCTGCACGTCTGGGGCGGTTGGTATGAGCAGCCTGGCAGTCACTGGTTACGAGATACGCCGCCTGCTGCGCGACCGCGCCCTGGTCAGCTTGCTGCTCTTGCTTGCCGCACTCGCCACCTATGCCGCGTGGAACGGACGCGCATGGGTGGACCAGCGCACGACAGCTATCAGGCTACTGACCGCTGAGGAGCAGCAGATGCTCACGCGCGCACGCAGCTTTGTCGGGAGGGCGCCGTCGGTACTGCCACGTGTGCAGCCGGTACTGCCGCCGGGGCAGATGGCCGCGGTGTCGATCGGCCAGGCCGATGCCTATCCTTTTACTGCCGACGTCGTTGCGCTGGGCGACGCTACCGCCCTGTTCAAACACGTCTGGGCGGATATCGGCAGCCCCACTGCCCGAGCAGCGGGACCGTTCGATCTGGCCTTTGTCATCGTCTTCTTGTTGCCGCTCGTGGTTCTGGCAGTCAGCTACGACCTATGGTCGCGCGAGCGCGAACGGGGTGTCGCGGCCATGGTGGTGTCGCAACCGGTCGCGATGGGCGGACTGATTGCCGTGAAAGCGCTGGCGCGCGGCGTGATCGTGCTGCTGCCGGCCATGGCGATTATCGTTGCCGCAGCCGCATGGGCCGGTGCGCGGGATCCGCGCGGGCTGGCCTGTCTGGCGGTGATCGTTCTCAGCTACGGCGGCTTCTGGCTGGCCGTAGCCGTGCTGATCGGTCTGCGCGCGCGGCGCTCCACTGAAGCGGCGATCGCCGCAGGCGCGGTCTGGCTGTTGCTTGTGGTCATGGCGCCGTCGCTGGCATTGGCCGGCATTGATCTGCGCCTGCCCCCCCCGTCGGAAATGCGCCTTGCCACTGATGTGAAAGCGCGGATGACCGAGATTGCCGAGCGTCAACGCCTGCATCATCTGGCCGATCCACTGCGCGTACGGACGCCGCCGCCCAGCATTCCAGATCAAGTGCGCGTCAGCTATGCCGACCTGGTTGCGACCGACCGGCAGCTGGCCCCGATGCTTGCCGATCACCGGCGAGCCCGGGACGCACGCCGCGACGTAATGGACACCGTGCGTCTGCTGCTGCCGTCGGTGGCCGCACAGGATGCGCTGGACCGTCTCGCTGGCGCGGATGCCGATCGCGCGCTTGCCTTCCAGGACCAGGTCACCAGGTTCTGGCAGCAACGTCGACAGCAACACCAACACTACCTGGAACGCGATGCTCCCCAGACGCTGGCCGAGTACGACGCCCTGCCGCGCTTTGAATTCCAAGATGGTGGCGGCCACGTGCAAGCCGGCGTGCTGGCCGATCTGGGAGCCCTGTTCACTGCCATCGGGTTGCTGCTGATCGCCACCTGGGCCATGCGTGGCCAACTGACAACGCCCTGAGGACATACCGCATGCTTAGCGCAACGCATTTGACCAAGCACCACGGCGCGCTTCGGGCACTGGACGATGTGAACTTCACCGTCGCGCCCGGGGAAATCTATTGCCTGCTCGGTGCCAACGGTGCCGGCAAGTCAACCACGATCAAGCTGTTTCTCGGCTTCATGACGCCAACCTCGGGCGCAGCCGAAGTGGACGGCCTCAATGCCCAACGCGCGCCGCAGGCGGTACGGCGCCGTCTGCTCTACATCCCCGAGACGGTCGCGCTCTACGAGGAGCTGAGCGGCTACGAGAATCTCGATTACTTCGCGCGGTTGGCGCAGGTGGCCGACCGCTCGCCTGCACGCCTGCGCGAGGCCCTTGCAGCGGCGGGATTGAAATCGAACGTCTTCGATCGCCGCGTTGGCCATTATTCGAAGGGCATGCGGCAAAAGGTCGGCATTGCGCTGGCTATCGTCAAGCAGGCAAAGGCCTTGTTGCTGGACGAGCCCACCTCAGGCCTGGACCCTGAGGCGTCTGCCGAGTTCCACGACCTGCTCGTGCGCCAGCGCGACCGTGGCGCAGCGATCCTGATGGCGACCCACGACCTGTTCCGTGCACGCGAAGTGGCCACCACCATCGGCCTCATGCAGGCCGGTCGCCTGCGCCGCACGGTCGACGCAGGCAGCATGACCGCTAACGATCTGGAACAGCTCTACCTTGAGGAGATGAGCCGGCACCGCTAGGCCACGATGGCTTGGCCGCCTGCAGCATGCGCCGACCAGCGACGTAGCCAGGCTTCGATATTCAACTGTGGACCAAAGATTCCCAGCGCCTGTAGCGAGTGATCCGGGCTGACGCGGTAGATGCCCGCATCGGCCAGCTGGCTGTCGATCAGTCCGCGTTGGGCCAGGCGCCCGTCGACCAACAGGCGTCGGATGAAGTCCCTATGGTGCCGGGTGACCGCAACCGAATGATCGTCCAGGTAGCACTTCACCTTGCGCGACAGGATCGCGGGCGGAAGCAAGCCTTCAAAGGCACGGCGGGCGATCGTTCGATCCTCCGCATCGGCCATGAGCAGATGCAGCGGGATGCGCGCGAACAACTCCACCACCGGCTGCGCGGTGATCGGCGACACGCCATGCCACTGCCCCGCACCCTCGAAGGGGTCCAGCACGCTAACGGGAAACACCATTCGGCCGATGTGCGCCATCTTGTACGGCGAAACGCGGTGCCCCTGGGCAATCGCATGCCGCATCCAGGATGGCTGCGGGGCAGCCTGCGCGCTGGCGTCCACCAACACCCACTCGCACGGATTCCCCCAGTTCTCGTTGATGCGTGCCGGCCGCTTGAGGATGCCGTGAAGCAACGCATCCTTGATCACCCCATAGAACGAATCGCCCGACTGCGCGGTCTCGAACGCCACACGCAGGAAGTTACGATCGATTCCGCGCTGCCAGGCGTAGTCGATTGCGGCTGCGTTGCCTTTGAAACGGAGAAAGACCCCATCGCCCCCGACTCCGGTGAATTGCACTGGCTCCTGGTCCGGGTTCTTCCCCAATCCCGTGCGCCGATGGAGCAGATAGCCCGAACAATGCGCAGGCCTGGCCGTCACCGGAAAGGCCATGATGCCTTCCAGCGCGCACTGCGGCGCGCGCTCGTATTGGATGAACTCGCAGCTGCGCCCCGACGACGCGCACGCCCCCTCCACGGCCATGCGTGCAAATGTCCTTTCGTCTGCGCCAATACCGGAATCGTAGTGATGGACACACTGCACTTGCGGATGCGAGGGTGCATTGAGCAGCCCGGCGAGAATGATCGAAGAATCCAGGCCGCCGGAGAGCTGCAGTTGCACTTGTGCATGCTCGCCGGCCAAGGCGCCGATGCATCCCAGCAAGGTGGATCGCGCCAACCGCACGGCTTCGTCCAAATCGGTGATCGGGTTCTCGACGGCCTGCTTCACCACGTCCCAGTGACACTGCCGTGCAATCGGTCTTCCGGCCTGGATCGTGATGCCCTCCCCGCCCTCGAGCGCCTGGACCTCTTCAAAAGCGGTCTGCGCCGTTTCGCGGAATGGAAACAACAGCGAGTAGGTCAGGTAGGACCAGCGAATGGAGAACTCCTTGAGTTCCAACTTCAGGCAATCCTCCATACTGGAAAACACGATGGTCAGCGCCCCGATCACCGTGATGAAGCATGGAAGTTCTGCAGTGGGATCACGCACGGCAAACCAGCTACGCGCTGCGGCGTCGTAGCCGAAGGCGACGTAGCGTCCCCAGTAGCGCTGTACCAGAATTCCACCTTGCGTCGTGCATACCGCATGCGCTGCGCTGTCATCGAACAAGGCCTTTTCCGGCACCACGCCGTCAGCAAAGGACTTGGGGAACACTTTGCCGAGGATGACGAGGTGCTGTGCTCTGGTGCACTCGAAGAAGCTCGGGGTGTCGGTCTGGCAATACATCGCCGCACCATGCTCGTGCAGCGCGCATGAGACGCCCGGAAGGACCGCCTGTATCCGTTGGGTGACCCGGGTTGCCTGCTCGACCGATGCCGGTGATTCCACGTTCCAGAAGACAGCAAGATAGCGATACATAGGCTCGCAGCGTCAGAGCACGAGGATGGGAACCATCCGGCGCAGGTTGAATGGAATATCGGTCAGCACATAGTCGCCGTACTGCAACCAGCAGTGCGCCGTGAACGGGGATGTTCTCACCGCAAACACCCATGTCGGGAAGAACCCGTAGCTGGACAAAAATTCGCTTAGCGCGAAGCAATACAGAAAGCATTCGTCCGTTTTTCTGAACGCAAGCGGCCGCAGCCAATCGAAGATGCGGACCAACGCGGCTAGCTGATCCAGTTGCGCGTCGGGTCGCGATTGGCGCAACGATCGTCGCTGCGCTCGGGTTACGATGGTCTTGAGTGAAGCGCACTTCTTGGCGCACCCGGCAAAGGCCGCCGAAAACGCAAATCGGCGCAGATCGCGCAGCGCGAAGTCCGGACGGCCTCGCGGCTCGCCTTCGCGCAGCCACCGCACCGGTAGCGCAATTGTCGCGCCTGTCGCAGGCTTGCCCAGCGCCGGATCGGTGGTCACAAGACGTCGCTCGATCAATGTTTGCAGGACCGGAGAGATGTCTTGACCCTGCGCCTGCACCGGCCAGCCCAGGATATGACGGCCCAGCAAGGCCGCCTGTTGCCTGCCGATGGACAGATACTTTCCGGTGGCAACGTCCAGCAGCACGATGATTCCGCCGGCAACACACACGTGCGCATCTGTGGACAGCAGATAAGACGGTGGCGAGGCCATCGCGCGCATGCAATCTCCTTCTACAAGAAGGGCGATGCATGGGCTACATGCACCGCCCTAACCTTCAGCAGTGTCGGTTACGGAGACGTGGTCGGAAAGATGCCGTCCCACAACGTTCCATGGCCGTGCGCCTTTGTTTCAGACACCACGGCGCCCAGCTCGATGAGGTCGCTGCCAGCATCCTGATCCTGCTGGATGGACTGTTCTGCCAAGCCGAGTTCGATCAATGCGTTCATGAACATCTCCTCTGGTCATTTAGTGGGCGCGTCCAACGGTGATGTCGTTGGACGCGAATGAAACAGCCGCAGCTTGCGTCGGATTCTGCAATTGCGTGTGCGGCAAGCCAATGTTACAAGGTAACAATTGAGAAAGTCCCGATTTATTCTTTGAAACTGGAATCCCCGCGTGACAATAATCACAGAACAGCACAACGCAGCTGCCGGAAACTCCCCCATCAAGAACCCCGCAACAGAAGCGGGCATGCATGTTGAAGACACGACCGATGCATTTGACCCGACGCTGGTGCTGCATGGGCTGTTCCCCTTGTCCAGGCTGATTCGGTTCGTGCGCGAACGCTGCCCACCCGGGCATGTGGACGAAGCAGAGCAACTTCAACGATGGCGAGACGCACGCGCTGTGGCACTAGAGCTTGCTGCCAGCGAAGCGGGCTATGCCGATGCGATCGACGTGCAAGCGCTGCCGGACGATTTGCAGGCTCTGGGGGCGGCAGCCTTGCGACAACCGTCGATGCACCGCATCACCAGCTTGGTGCCGCGTGCATGGCGCATGGTGGAGGTGGATCGCATGGTGGTCTTCCAGGATTCCCTCAATCTTCGTCATCTCGCGACGCTGAGGGAGTTTTTTCCTGCCGCTCCGAGCGCTCGCGAGGTGATGGCGCTTGCCGCCGGCCAAGGAGTTGGTGCGCATCCGCCAGTGCGCTATTCCCAGGCCGACGGGGACTACGCGTTTGCCTCGGCATCCAACGACCTGCGCTTTCTCGATGTTGCAGTGCTCGACCCATCCGCGATTACGTCCTACGAGCCATTCGGCGCAGCCAGCCATGCGATCGTGATCTATCTTGGCTTCAGCGATAATGTCATCAGCGCAACCCGGTTCGGCGACCGCATCATCCTGACAAATGGCTCCCACCGCGCCCATCTGCTGCGCTCGCTTGGCATCCGCCACATCCCCTGCCTGGTGACGGACGCCAGTGATAACGACATATCTGACATTCTATTGCCTGCAGCGATCAAGCAGGAGCGTGAGTTCTACCTGCGCGCGGCCCGGCCACCGTTATTCAAGGATTACAGCGATGCGCGCCTGACGCAGGTCGTGCCCGTGGTCAGGAAGAACTATGTGCTACGTGCAAAGCTGGATCTGAAGCGAACGACAGTGCCGGCTGCCTAGCGCGTGACGCAGACGTACAGGCGCAAGCAGGTGGAATGGCGGATCTCGTGGCGGCACGATTGCGGAGGTGTGCCACGTTGGCAGCGATTACGTTGACAGTGCCTTGTACGCTTCTCCGAGTGACTGAGAGCTCGCGCATTTTGGATGAGTTGGGTGTGTCTTGGGTCGCGCTCATCCGAACCGGTCCGCCCGCTAACGGTTGCGCAGGCGAATCACAGAGCACGCGCAAGTTTCCCTTCAAGCGATGTCGACCGGCTGCGGCGCTGTGTTCCTTCCACCATTCAGCCTGATCACCCGATCGGTCTGTGCCACCCCGCCCTGTCGGTGCGTGATGGCAAGTACCGTCACTTTTCCAGCAAGTGCACGCAAGTGCGCCATCACCACCTGTTGCGTCCCCTCGTCCAGTGCGGAACTGGCTTCGTCCAGCAGCAGGATCGCCGGGTCTCCATAAAGTGCGCGCGCGATTGCAATGCGCTGACGTTCGCCACCGGAGAGTTTGAGGCCGCGTTCGCCAACGGCGGTGTCCAGGCCACGTGGCAATGCGTCGATGAGCGGCAGGATGGCGGCGTTGGCAACGACCTCCCGCAGACGGGCTTCATTCCGTGGGCGACCGAGCAGGATATTGTCTGCCAGCGTTTCGTTGAGCAGCACGACATCCTGTGGGACGACCGCCACACATGCATGCCAGTTGGCACGATCGATGTACGCGAGGTCGACCCCATCGATCAGGATGCGGCCTGCATCCGGTTCGATGCTCTTCAGTGCGAGCTTGAAGAGCGTTGACTTCCCTGCTCCCGTATCGCCCATCAGGAAGGTAATGCCACCCCGCTCGGCGTGGAAACTTACACCCGCCACACCACGCCCAGTGGCGTAATGATAGTCGACGGCATCGAACACGATACGTCCATCGCTCGGGATAAAACGCTGCGCATCGTGCAGGCGCGGCTCCTCGGGGGCGGCCCACAGCGTTACCAGCGGGACCAGCATTGCCCTGGCACGTGCGACATCATCAATGGCCCGCGCAATCGCTTCGAACGGCGTGTTGAGCTGCAACAGCAATAAATTGAACAGGACCAGATCACCCACGCTGACCGCACCGGCGTGATAGCGCGGGAGCAGCAACTGGAACGTGACAGCAAACTGGATCGCCAAACCGAGCCCCAGCAACGCGATATAGCTCAGGCGCTGCAGTACGTAGGCACGCCAGTGGTCACGTACCATTTGCGCACGCTGCTCGAACCGCTGTGTCATCCATGCGTGGCTACCGAACTGGCGCAGCGTCTCCATTGCGTTCATGGCGTTGCCGACAAAGCGGGCATTCTCCTGCCCGGCGTTGGTGGCTGACTCCAGGTGGACGCGCGCACGCCGGGTGGCGATTGTCGATAGACCAATGGCTGCAGCGCCATAGATCACCACGACCAGTACAAGCTGCAGGTCGATCAGTGCGCCCAACGTCGACAGGCTCAGCAGGATCTGCAAGACGCCAGGAATGAAAGCGACCAGCGCCAACTGCACCAGGATTTTCAGCCCGCTGCGCCCACGCTCGCCGGCGGCCTGAATTTCTGCCGGATTATGCTCGATGAAGAAAGCGGTGGTTTTCTTGAGGATGGCTGCAAAGTAGCGGGTGCTCGTAATGAAACCGAGGTTCTCCGAACTCATGAACGACAGGTACTGCACCATCTGTTGCAGCGCTGCACTCAGTCCGAGCAGCGCACCATAAGCCACGAATGCCCACATCAAGGCGGGTGCGCCATCCTGTGGCAAGCGATCGATGAGACGCGAAAACAGCAGGGGCGCAGCCACGGTTGTGGCGCTGGCCAATACCACCACGACGACGACGCGTAGCAGCGCCCGTCGATCGGATTTCAAATACGCCGTCAGGATTTCAATGGCTGGGAAGACCATGGAGGGGGACGGCGTTGCAATGGAAGTTTTCACGCGCAGCACCTGCTCAAGAACATGTCATTCCCACATGCACACATCGGGCTGCGTGCTCGTAGGACCCGCACTGCTGTGCCAAAGGCTCAGGAGGTTCGGTCGATGCGAACGATCGCATCCGCCAGCAGATGCATGTCCCCTACTGGGGTGAAGATTTGTGGTGTCACTCGGATACACGAGCCGCTGTGCAAGTCGCTCCGAACGACAGTGAAGATACCGAACTCATCCTGCAACCGTTGTTGCAGCGCCGTGACGTCTGACTTCGACGATCGGCCGCGGAAGCGGAAGGCCCCCATGCCGGACGCATTGTGATCGCTTGCCGCTCCCAGCAGCTCGACCGCCTCCACTGCGCGCAACCGACTGGTCCACACATGGCGTAAATAGCTCAGGCGCGCTGCCTTGTTGGCGCCACCGATCGACTGATGGAAGCTCATGGCAGCGGGAACCGTCATGAACGCTGCAAAGTCGGAAGTAGCCAGATGCACGCGGTTGGCGACATCAGCATCGCCGTCGGGTTCGCCCGGAAACGGTCTGACCTGCTCCAGCGTGCCTTGCCGCATGTACAAGGCGCCGATGCCTACAGGCGAGCCTATCCATTTGTGTAGGTTGAACACTGCCCAATCCACGTCCAATGCGTCAACGGTAAAATCGAGCAGCCCCCAGGACTGGGCGCAATCGCAGATGACCTGGATCCCGCGTTGTCTGGCAAGCGCCGCAATTCGCCGTACTGGCAGTACCAGCCCATGCTGATTGCTGACATGGGTCAGCAGCAGCAACTTCAGCTGTGGATAGGTGTCGAATGCCTGTTCGTAGGCCCTTACGTAGTCGTCATCGTTGCCGGTGCTGGGAAGCGCGAGCATAAAACCCTGCACCTGCCGCGTGTCGGCCAGCCAGGCCATCATGCGCTTGAACTCCGGATAGTCCACATCGGCCCAGGCGATTGCATCACCTGGCGACAGTCCATCGTACTGCGTGATCAGATTGACGAAAGACTCCGTCGCATTACGCGTAAGCATCACCTCGTTGACGCTGGCGCCGAGCGCTTCGGCGACCACGGCCCGCGCAGCCATGAAATCGCGGTCGTAATCACGGCGTGCATACCACGATAGATCACGGTTGACTCGGTGCGTGTGGTGCGCCAAGACCTGCTCCACGGAGGTGGACATCTTTCCCCAATAGCCGTGTTCGAGGTTGATGATCTCGTCCTGGGTTGAGTAGAGTCTGCGGACTGCATGCCAGTGCGCTTCGTCGCGTGCAAGTTCCTGCGGAGGCTTGTCCGAGAATGGGATGCCGACTTCGCTCTTTGCAACCGCACCCTCAGGCACCAACGACGTGGCCGCCAACGATGCCGACACCTTCAGAAAGTTCCTGCGGCTCCCCATCATTCTTCCTCCGTCAATTGCTTGGTTTCGACACGGGTGACAGCACGCCTAGAACGTGAGCCCGGCCCGGATAAACAATGCGCGCCCAGCAAAGCCGAACGGCGATGTGGCGTTATACGGATGCGTGCCTGCGTTGTCCGAGCCATTGGTTCCCACTGCGACACTGGCCGCAGTGGATGCGATGTTCTCGTCCGGATAGACGTCAAACAGGTTCTGCGCGCCAATGCTCAGCCGCAGTGCCGGTGTCACCTGCGCGGACAGTTCCAGATCGGTGATGATCTTTGGCGAGAAGGTCTGGATGATGTCGTATGTGGTGGCCGACGCCGGTACCAGGCGCGTGTCGTAGCCTGGCGTGAGCACTGCGACCTGCGCTGCGTTCCTGCCGGTCAGGGCGACGCTGGAGACTTGGCCATAGCGGGTGTTGGTCAGGTTTGCCGAGAAGCGGCCATGCACATAGTTCAGATGGAACATGAGCTTGTCGCGAGGCTGGCTGTCGGAGTAGCGCAGCTGCTGGGTCAGGTCGAATAGCGGCGTGGTTATGCCCAGCGCAGCAATCGGTGCCGGCGTGCCAGCAATCCGGTCGAAATCGGTCGTGTTGTAGTTCCCGGCGAAAGTACCGGTCAGCACTCCACCGCGTTCAAGCTGACGCCGATAGTTGATGACCAGATCCATGCCACGTGTGACGGTATCCACGGCGTTGGTCAAGAAGGAGATCGCTGCGAAACCAGATTGCCCATTGGCGGCCAGGTAGCTGGTCAGGCGGGGATCCTGGAACGTTGAGGAGATCGCAATGCGGTCGCGGACCTTGATCTGGTAGGCATCCAGCGATGCTGACCAGTTGCCCGCCTGAAACACCGTGCCAAGCGAGACGTTGTTGGACGTTTCGGGCTTGAGATCGGTCGCTCCTGCCAACTGCGCCGCATCGGTTCCCACTGCGGCAACCCGCACAATCGCCTGCGAGCCGTTGAGGATCAGCGTATTGGACGCGTTATAGCCAGACTGCGCTAACGCGGGAGCACGGAAGCCAGTGTTGTAGGAGCTCCGCAGTGCCCATTGCTGGCTCAGCTGAAAACGACTCGCTACCTTGACGTTGGTCGTATCGCCGAAGTCGGAGTAGCGCTCATAGCGAGCGGCAGCGCTGAGCAGCAGGCGGTCAGTTGGCGATTGCTCGGCTTCGACGTAGATCGCCTGACTGTTTCGGTCCAGCAACGCGTGGTCGTCCGGGCCATTGCTTGGACCTGGCTGTGCGCCGGGAATCGCCGGCCGACCCGCATTGGGCCCGTCGAGGATGGGAACGCCCCCGTCGATGTATCCGGCTTCGGCACCGGACCACAGCCGATACTGTTCGTAACGATGCTCCGCGCCCAGTGCCAAGCGCAGCGGGTTGAAGCTGCCCAGGGCGATCTCGCGATTCAGATCGAGATTGGTGGTCCACTGATCGAAGTCTGCGCTACTGCGATGGAAACGCGTCGGTGACCTGGCGCCGAGCGAGACATTGACGCTGTCGAAGTAGGAAAGGTCCTGGGTGTTGCGCCCGTAGACAGTCGACACGTCCCACCCGAAGCCCGCCACGTCAGGGCCTCGCAAGCCCATCGCGACCGACGTGTTATCGATGCGAGTGTCCAGCATTGGGCTGTAACCATCCGGATAAATGGCGCGCAGCGTTTCGTCCTGGCCGGCGCGCCGAAAGAAGTAGGTGATATCTCCATCCAGGCGGCTGTGGCCGCCGAAGGAATAGAGCTCCACTGCGTCAGACAGGGGCGTTATCAAGTTGTAGAACAGCTGCCGATTGGTGCTTGGCTGGGTGCCCTGGAAGAACACGTCACGGCCAAAGCCTGCCTCGCGCGCATCGAGCGTGCCATTCGACGGAGTCAGCCCTGTCCCGGAGCCGTAGTTGCCGGATGGCATGACGGGCGCGCCCGCAGCGTTGGTGCCGAAATACTGCTGCCGCGTATCGGGACGCGCTCGGTTGCTGGCGCCGATGTCTTGCGTGGCCGCGGTTAGGCGCAACACGCCCTCTTCGCCAAGCTTAAAGCCGGTGGCAGCAGCGATCTCATGCGTTTCCCCATCGCCCCTGCTTGTCGTGACGTAAGTCGCGTGGGCAGTTGTTTCAAGCGACCGATCCAGGGTGAGGTTGATGACGCCGGAGATCGCATCCGACCCATACTGTGCCGCCGCACCATCGCGGAGAACTTCGACGCGAGATAGCGCCAGTGATGGGATGGCATTGAAATCGATGGAGATATCGCCTCGTCCGACGCCGTTGCTTGCGTTGAGATCCGCCGACGTGTGGCGACGCTTGCCATTGATCAGCACCAGCACCTCACCTGGGCCCAGTCCCCTCAGCGAGGGCGGCATCAGGTAGTCACCAGCACCCGATGCGATTGGCCGCGGGATGTTGAAGCTGGGCACCTCGGCCTTGAGCATCTGGAGCAGATCGACGCGACCGCTGCGCTCCATCTCTTCCCTGGAAATCAGATCTACGGGCGTTGCAGACTGCAGCATGGAACGACCGCCAAAGCGGCTGCCAACCGTGATGACCTCGAATTCTTTATCCACCCGCATGGACGGGTTCGCTTCCGTCTCTTCCGCGAAGGCTGGCATTGCCACTGCCAGACCCGTCGACAGCATTCCTGTGACCGCAAAAGCTCCACAACGCAAGGTGACCTCTCCCCAGGACAACTCTATTGTTACATAGTAACAATAGAGTCTGGTTCTTGGGTGATGCCCGGGAATGTTTCACAGCGAAGGTGTTCTCTCGGCGGGCCCGGATGTGCGCAGCGGCTCTCCGTCGTGCGCTGATGACGCTACTTCCTCTCATGACGTTTCGGGCAGCCGAAGGAATTAGCTACAGTCCGGTCCGCCTATCGCCGACAGCGTCCTGGACGATTCTCCTGCACGATAGCGCGTCACCAAGCGGGCCCGACAGCCGGTTACTGACGATAGGGTCAGACGAACTGACGTGGTGAGCACACCGAGCAGCGACACTATTGGGCGTTACCGCACTTCGGCACGTGGGCGAATACCTGCTCACCGCCCACTTCTCCCCTGCTGGCGGGAAACTCCTTCCAGAGCACCCGATTCCCAGACCCGGCGGCATCACACGTCGACGCCAGCCAATCTCCGGGGTTGGCTTCACTGATCGAAGCGCAGCGTATGACTACGCCAGACATTGGATGGCGACGTGCCCTGTGTCGAGCGCGGGCGCGGTCAGCGTGATCGAGTGACAGATGTTCAAGACCGGTTTCAGCCTTCGGGAAGCAGCACTCGATGCGCTCGTCCCAGACACGCAACTGTCGATCGTGTGAACCTCGATCGGTTCGCCTTGCCGACGCCACCGAGCCGGGGCCGTGTCAGACCAGGTCGCGATAGTCCTGCAGAATCACCATCACCAGCTGACTGCGCGAACGCACGTCGAGCTTGTTGAACAGTTGCTGGAAGCTCGCCTTGATGGCGCTTTCCGAGCTACCCAACTGGCGTGCGATCAGCTTGTTGGACTGCCCGCGCAGAAGGCCGCGCAGCACCTCCCGCTCACGGTCCGTGAAGCTGGGCCGGCTTTCCTGGGTGCTCTGCGCCACCAACGACTGGAGATAGCGCTGGTCGATCAGCACTCGCCCCATCGCCACAGCGTGGATGCTGTCGATCAGCTCATCGGTGGACACGTCCTTGCGGCAGATACCTGAGACGCCCAACCGGATCAACGCCAGCGCGTCCCGCTCGGGCAAGCCTGCAGTCACCACCAGCGTGGCAGGACGGCGCGCCTGCTCGGCCTGGCGCCGCATGTAATCCAGGGCGTTGTACTCACCCATGTCGTAGTCGAGGATGACCACATCCGGCTCCAGTGAGGCGATCTGCACGATGGCCTGCGCCAAGGTGCCCGATTGCCCCACTACGTCGAAACGCGCGTCGGCGCCGAGCAGCCGCAGCAGCCCTTCACGGAACAAGGTGTGGTCGTCCAGCAGGTAAAGCCGAACCGGCTGCCGTGGTGAATCATCCATCCAGCGCCTCCCGATGCGATGCGTGCGCGAGTGGCAGATGCAACTCGAAACAGGCGCCGTCTCCGCCGGGCGCATAGCGTAGCAGGCCGCCCTGGTTGGACATCAGCGCCCGTGAGATGTAGAGCCCCAACCCGGAGCCGTCACTGTCGCTGCGGAACGGTTGGAATAGCCGACCAGGCTCGGCAATTCCCGGTCCGGTATCGCGCACGCTCATCACGGCTCCCCCCTGTTCGAGGCGCGCGCTCACGATCAACTGACGGCGCTGCGGCGGCAGCCCTTGCACCGCACGTAGCGAATTGCGCGCCAGATTGAGCAGGACCTGCAGCAGCGCGTGGCGGTCGCCCTGCACAGAGGGAAAGTCGGCGGGAATCTGCATGACCAGCTGGCCTTCGATGTCCTCCCAATCCGAGCGGATGATGACGTCCAACTCGCTATAGAGCGTCTGCAACCGGGTTTCATGCACTTCGTCCGGCAGCTGTCGCCGCAGGTTGAAGGAGGCCAGTTCCATCAATGCAGCCACCAGGCTGCGCAATGCGGCCAGGTCTGGGTCTGCACCGATATCCGGGTGCCGGGCGAGGTTGGAGGTAACCACGCCGGCCGCCGAACAGAGGTTTCGGATTTCATGCGAGACCGCACCGGCCAGTAGGCGATTGTTCTTCAGTACATCGTCGAAGTGCGCCGACTCCCGCGCACGCACTTCTTCGCTGGTGTCCACCAGGATTGCGGCGAGGTGGCGCTCTTCGCTGTCGTCGTAGACGGAGAACCATGTGGTCGCGGGGAATCTGGAGCCATCGCTGCGGCAGCCCCAGGTGCTGGCGGAGGTGCGCATGCCGTCCAGGTTGGCGCTCATGCTGAGCGCATCGTCCAGCAGCGGCAGAAACTCGCGCACCGCACGACCTTCCAGGCCATTGTCTTCGCCCATGTCCAGGATCTCGTGGGCGGCCCGGTTGGCTGCCACGATGCGGCCGTCGCCGGCCACGGTCAGCAGCGCCGCAGGGCTGCTTTCAGCCAGCATGCGCAGCTGCCGTTCCAGGCGTCGACGCAGCCGCTGCTCGGCACGCAACTGCACATAGTGCGCCAGGATCACCCGGCGGGTGCGACTGATCTCGGCGACCAGCAGACCACAGCCCGCATAGGCGATGGTCGCCATGAAGAAGCGCAGCGCCTGTTCGACCGCCGTCTCGTTGGTGACGAACAGGCCGCGCAATACCGCGCAGGCGATGGCGGCGATGACGATGTCCCGTCGCGACAGCACGGTGGCTGCCAACACGACCGGCAGGATGTAGAGCAGCCCGAGCGACACGCCAAGATGCGAGTACCATTCTGCCCACACCAGCGACCCCAGCATTGCCAGGGACGCCCAAAGTGTCGGGCCACGATTGAGCTTGACCACCTGCCCGCGCCACTTGAATGGCAGTCTCAGTCTATCCATTGCGTACCCGCGCAATCACGCCGCGATTTCACTCCGTTCTCGTCCTGGCTGGGTCACAGCATTGCGGCCCGGCCTGCACATTTCACCCTATCGAAAGATAGCCCGACCACATCGTTCGGACGGCCTCGGCACTGTCCGACGCTGGCGCAAGGATGGCAGACACGACCGTAGAGGCTGGGTGTAATGCACCTACCCCACGTCAATGTTGCCTCTCCATGATTACGCGCGATACGTTTCCGTTGCGACGCATCTGGCCCAAGACCTACAAACGACTGCTGGTGCTGCTGGCTTTCGATTGCGCCGTGGCCGCCCTCTACACCTTCTTCGATTGGCATTGGCTGTCGATCGAAGCGCTACCTCTTGCACAACTCGGCTCGGCGCTCACCATCTTTCTGGCCTTCCGCGCCAACGCGGCGTACGGCCGCTGGTGGGAAGCCAGACAACTCTGGGGCTCGTTGGTCAATACCTCGCGCGCCATTGCGCGCCAGGCACTGACCGCATTGGATGTAGCTCCAGCAGATCCGCGTCAAAGCAGACTGCGCGACGACATCGTGGTGCATCAGGTGGCGTTTGTGCATGCGTTGCGCTGCCATCTGCGACGCCAGAACCCTTTCCCCGAGCTGGCCGGGCTGCTCGGCCAGGTACGTGCCGACGAACTGCGCGGCTACGCCAACATCCCCAACGCGCTGACCCTGCGCCTGGGCCAGCAACTGCAACAGGCGCGCGACTGGGGAATGCTGGACAGTCTGCGATGGTCGGCACTGGATGCCAACCTCACCACGCTGGCCAACATCCAGGGCGCGTGCGAACGCATCAAGAACACTCCGCTTCCGCGGCAGTTCTCGTCGCTACCCCGGACGCTGGTGAACATGTATTGCTGGCTCGTTCCCCTGGGCCTCATCGCCGGCATGGGCTTGGCCATGCCAATCGCCTCGGTGTTGATCAGCTTCACGTTGATCGCCATCGACAGCGCCAGCAGCGCCATCGAAGACCCGTTCGAGAACACCGTGCACGACACACCGATGACCGCCCTCTCGCGCGGCATCGAACTGACGCTGCGCGAAATGCTGGGCCAGCGCGTCGCACTGCGCGAAGTCCGCGCCATCGACGGTTTCATTTACTGATAGTGGAGACAGCCATGCAGACCACCCCCACGCACCTCATTTTCGCCACCAATTTTTCCGAGACCTGCCACGCCGCCATCCCCACGGTGGCGCAACTGGTGGATCGCCTGCGCGCACGCCTGACCATCCTGCACGTCCATGCCAAGGGCAAGCGCGTGCAGGCCCAGCAGTCGCTGGAAGCCTTCTTCGCCGAGGCATCGAACTATCCGGGCTGCGAACGTGCACTTGCCAGCGGCCCTGCGGCCGCCGGCATCGTTTCTTTCTGCCGCAGCCGAGACGACGCCTTGCTGATCATGCCCCCGTCCGAGCGCATTGGGCTCCCCCGCCCCTTGCATGTTTCGCTGCGCGCGCGTGTGCTTCAGCGCGTCGCCACCCCGATGCTGACCTTGCCCTATGCCGATGCAATCCCGCGCGACGGCGCGGTGGGCGGCCATGTGGCCTGCTGGATCACCGGACGTGAAACCAGCCTGGAATCGTTGCGTGACGCTGCCGCACTGGCACGCCGCCGTGGCGCCGATCTGCACCTGCTGCATGTCATGCCGGAGCTGAGCGAAGGGTTGCTCGTGGACAGCCTGTTCAACGACAAGCCGCTGACGGAAAGCGCAGCGGCCAGTTGGCTCGGCGATCTGGCCCTGCAGCTGCAAGATGACGATCTGCGGGTGCGCATCCATGTGGCGGCCGGCAACCCGCGCCGTGAAATCGCCGGCCTACTCAAGCGGGCGTGCGCCGACGTGCTGGTGGTAGAACGCGACGCCCTGGTCCGGCGCGGCGTCTGGCGCTCGTCGTTGCAGTCCACGCTTGCAAGAAGTCCATGCGTGCTGATCTGCTTGCCGCCACGCCAGGCGCGCCGCTCGGCGCTAGGCACGGATGCCAACCCGACAAGAGCCTTTGCTGGCCGACGCTTGGCCAGGTGGTTGCTGCGCGCTTGACTGCACTACGATCAGCGCGCCATGTAACCAGAGCCGCATATTCCTTGATCTGCCGACGTCCCCCCGGACCTGGAAGCGGTCGAGTTTGGAGTCCGACCCGAATGATCTCGGTGCTGGCAAGACATGCAGCATAAGCGGGCCGGGGTCATGCCGCCGATTGCCTTCGTGGGTCGGTCGCGTCGCCAGCGCTCGATCTCGGTGCGCGCATGCAGCAGTGTTGGGAATCAGCTCCGCACTCGCTGCGCCACAGATGGCGCGAGACCCTGCTGAAGCCGGGGCCCGGCATAGGTGCTTGGTTGCCACGCCCGCATGAGTCTCGTGCAGCAGCCGATGCTCTGCTCTTCAGAAAAACGCGACTTCACGTCCCGTTTCCTTGTGACAGGCAACTGGACCCAAAACTGGCGGACTACTCAGCGTCGGGGTACGTCGTTCGTTTTTTCAGAGTGCGTTGTCTACAGATAACGCTGGACCGCACCGCACACGTCGCAAAATCGCCTCTATTTTCGCCGGGATCTGGCGCCACCAGGCTCAGCCCGCGATGGTAAATACCGAGCCCGAGTCCACGCGCACGCCGGCACCGTTGATGAAGCTGGCGCGCTCCGAGCACAGAAACGCGACCACCGAGGCCACTTCCTCTGGCCGGCCGCGCCGCTTGAGCACCATGCCGGGGCGTTCTTCGTCCAGGAACGACGAGATGGCCTCCTCTACACTGGTTCCGTTCTCCTGTGCGCGTTTTTGCATCATCTTGTCGGTCATCGGCGTTGCGATGAAGGCAGGCGACACCGTGTTGACCAACACATTGTCGGCGCCATAGGCCTTGGAGAGTCCCTTGGCCAGGCTCAGGATTCCAGCCTTGGACGCGCAGTAGGCCAATTCGTCCACGTACGGCTGCACCGCATCCTCGGACGCGAACAACACGATCCGCCCCCACTGCCTGCGACGCATGGCGGGAATGGCCTGGCGGCACATGCGCACCGCGCCCATCAGATTGATGTCCAGTGTTTCCAGCCAGCCGGCGTCGCTGACCTCCAGGAAGTCGCCGGTCGCGCCGGTGACACCCGCGGCGTTGATATAGATATCCGGTTCGCCCAGTTGCGCGCGCACCTGGGTCCAGATGGCGGCGACATCCTGTTCCCGCGTCACGTCACCTTCGATGGCGATGATCTCTCCCAGGCCGGACAGCTCGGCCAAGGCCTGATCGAGCGTGCCGTTGGGAAGATCGGTGATCGCCACGCGTACGCCTGCTTCGAGCAGCTGGCGTGCAGTCTCTTTGCCCATGCCAGAGTCGCCGCCGCTGATGAGGGCGATCCGCTGTCTGATTCCAAGGTCCATGTCGAGCTCCTGGTCGTTGAATAAGCTGGCGCGCAGGTACGCTAGCGCGCGAGGAAACGTTCTGCGGTGCGCAGCGCGAGTGCCATTTGGGTCAGCGCCGGATTGGCCGCCAGTGCACTGGGAAACACCGAGTTGTCGCAGATGTAGAGGTTGGGCACATCGAAGGCGCGGCCATCGGGATCGACCACGGCCTGCGCGGGATCGGTACCCATTCGGCAGGTACCGAGCGTGTGCGCCGAACGTGCAGCCGCGAAGATGTTGCGGGCGCCAGCGGCTTGCCAGATCGCCTGAAGCCGTGCGCGCGCATGGGCATCGATAGCCTGCTCGTTCGGCCCGTAACTGAAATCGATGCGCGCCTTGCGCTGCCCGAAGGCGTCCCGTTCGTCCGACAAGACCAGGCGATTGGCATCGTGCGGCAGGCATTCGCCATTGATGCCGATACCGGCCAGGCGGTTGTAGCGCAGCATGGTGTCGACCAGTTCCCTGCCCCACAGGCCGGCACCGCGCGCCAGCGTGTTGGCCAGCGTGATCGGCTGCACGCCCAGGCTTTGCACTAGATAGCCGCCGACGAAGTCAGCATCGGCTGGACGCAGCATGTCCTCGGTGATGAGCGAGGACGGGTAGCCTCGATTCATGCGCATGTCTGCGTCGAACTCCCCCCACACCTGGGTCGCCACATGCGCCATGAAATTGCGGCCCACCTGCCCGCTGGAGTTGGCCAGCCCCAGATTGAGCAACAAGCGCGGCGTCTCCACCCCGCCCCCGCACAGGAACACAGTGCTGCAACGCTGGCGATACTCCTGCCCATGCTTGCGGTAGATCACCGCGGTAAGCGCACCGCGGCCATCGCGTTCAAGATCGATCACCCGGCTGTCGGTACGCAGCTGCGCACCATGCGCCCTGGCCAGAGGAAGCCATGTGGTATCCACGCTCACCTTGGCGGCGTTGCTGCAACCCTGGTGACATGCGCCACAGTTGCTGCACGCTGCGCGTTGGCCCCAATGCGGCTGCTGATGCGGTCTGGTGACCAACGCGGCGGGTGCATCGGTTGTTCGAATGCCGAGGGCGTGGCAACCACGCTCCATGGCAGCGGCCGACGCATTGCGTTGGGGGGGCGGATACGCATAGCTGCGCTCGGGGTCCCATGGATAATGCGTGGGGCCGGAGACGCCGATGAAGGTCTCCACACGACGGATGTAGGACAGCAACTCTTCGTGCGCGATGGGCCAATCGGCGCCATGGCCGGTCTGGGTCAGAAGGCCGAGATCGCGCTTGTCCGGCCGTGGGCAGAAGGCGCCCCAATGCAGGGTGGAACCGCCTAGCCCGGAACCCGAATTGTTCGGCCCGAACGCAGTCGGCGTCTGCCCACCGCTCAGACGCTCGTCCATCCAGTAGATGCCGGTGGTCAGCTCATCGGGGATGTGGGATTCCGGTGTAAATGCCGCGCCCGCTTCCAGCACCACGACCGACACGCCCGCTTGCGCAAGCCGTGCCGCCAGCGGGCCGCCCCCCGCTCCGCTGCCGACCACCACTGCATCGACAACGTCTTGGCTGCCAGCGACGCTCATCGCACCACCCCAGTCACACGCAGCTGCCAGCGCTCCTGCCGATCCGCTGCGGTTTCTGCATAGCCCAGGGGACCGTTGCCGGTATCGTTGCCCACGGCAAAACCGTCGTAGCCCAGCGCGGCCATGGTGGCGGGAAGGCTGGTCCAGGTGCGTACCACGTCGGCGCGCACATCCTCGAACCAATGCGCCAGCTGCGTGGCATCCAGGCCATACGTTGAGGTGTTGCCCACCACTGAGTGTGCGATGTCCCGCAGCCAACGGTCCTGGCCATCGGCAGACTGTTCGGCAAAGCCGCCGGCCAGCGCATCGAGCGCATCCAGCCCTAGCGGGAGTGCCAGGCGATCTTCCGGCAGGTCAGCGTACCGCCAGCCATCTCCGCCGCCTTCGGCGAGCGCGATGTCGATACGTCGCGCAATCTGCCGCGCATTTCCCGCGCCATCCAGCACGCGTGCGGCTACCGCTGCGAGCACGTCCAACTGGCGCGGGCTCAACACGCGCTTGCCCGCAGCGGGCGGGCCTGCGTGCCGTGCGAGTAGCGTCGCCCGCATGCGCGGCGCAACGCGCTCTGAGTTCAGCAGGGCGATGAAGTCCTCAGGCAGGCAGTGCGCAATGCAGCAGTCCACATGCGCCGCGATCAACTGCGCCAACTCCTGCGGCTGCTCATAGGAAATCAGATGCGCGGCATCGACCACGATGGCGAGTTGCGCGTGCGCATAATGCGGCGCATTCAAGCGCCGCTGCGCGGCCTCGCCCAGATCGCCATCCTGACCGCCGGCGACAATCACTGCCGGCACGCCGATGCACCCGGCCTGCGCGGTGCAGTCTTCGCGACTGCCGCGCGTGAGCCATGCACTCCATGCACTGGGCGCGGTGCGCAGGACGTCATCGATCGCAGCATTCCTGCAGTCGTCCGGCAGCACAGCGGCGCAGTTGGCATCCACGAACTGCCCTGCCTCCTCACGCGTAGGCTGCCCTGTCTGGAACCAGGCAAGCATCGTGCGCCGTCGTGATTCTTCCATGGGTTCGGGTGCCGGGGGCGACGCAGCAACGAGCACGACGCCTGCCAGACCGGCCAGGCCTGCCACCCCATCGCGCGCCCGCGCGGCCGTCAACGTCGCGATCTTTCCGCCCATGCTGTGCCCGATCGCGAACCAACAGGATGGTTGCCGATCGATGACTTCAGCGCTAAACCAGTCGACCAGCGCCTCGGTGTCGAAGTGGTCCGGCGGATCCGCATCGCCGAATCCCGGAATGTCCAAGGCAACACAGTCGAAGCGATCGCCCAACTGCGCGACGACACGGCTCCACGCATGCCGGCTGCCTCCGAGGGCATGTAGGAAGAACAGCGTTGGTTTGGCCATGTCGCACCTTGATCCGTCAGCTCGGCATGGTGGCGCACGCTTCGTCCACGCCTCGTGCAGATGGTGTCGAAAGCCGGTCAGTCGCTGACAGATGTTGGCTGGTTGACTGCCGTCCCTAAAAGGCGGCGATGTTCAACCGCAGAGACATGCCACGTCGCTGGTGTAGCTAGACAGCAACCGTGCAGTTGCCAAAGCAATGGAAGCAAATTCTGATGCAAGGCATTCGCCGGCCGGGTTACACAAGCGCGGGCGTGGTACTGACATCACTTCTCAACGATGTCTCCCCCTGACCACACAACGGTTATGCAGGCACACATGGCAAGACTTCCAACTGCTTCAAGAAATCCGAGAAGCCACCAAGGGCCCGTGCATGCCTGCGCGCACTGGTCCACACCACCGAGCGTGGCGACCACGCGATCGGGGCCTTGATCGCCTGCAGCGCGTGGACCAGCGCAACGTCTTCGCTGCAGGTCAACGCAGAGAAGCCACCGCATTGTTGATACAGCGCAGTACTCACGCCCAGGTTGGCGCCGTGAACGCGCCCATGGCCTTCGCCGGTTGCCTGGGTCTGTTCGAACCTGCGGCGTACCTCGTCGGAATAATCCAGCCAGTCATCCACTTCCACCACGCCGCAGAACACACCGGCCCCTGCCCTGCGTTGTTCCACCAGCCAATCGGCCGGCACGCGCGAATCGGCATCGGTGACGGCCAGCCAGTCGGCGCCCAGCTCGATGGCCTTGGCTGCGGCCGCAGCCCTTGCGATGCCGACACCACCAGGTGTGGGTACGTCGACCACGCGCGCGCCCAACGCCAACGCCAGTTCGGCGGTGGCATCCGTGCAGCGGTCCACCGCGACGATCACTTCCACTGGCTCGTGCAGGTCGGGATGCGATCTGGCGCGGAAAACCGATGCAAGGCAGGCGGCCAGGTACTCGGCCTCGTTATGCGCAGGAATGATCACGGCGATCACCGCAGGCCTTCCTGCTGTGCCACCGAAAGCGGCTGCGCTGTCCATGCTTCCAGCAGGAAATCGCTGTCTTCGTAGCGATAACTCAGCGGCAAGCTGAGCAGGCCGGCGAGACAGGCGTGGACCGCGATGCCATCTTGTTGTGCCTGTTCGAACGGATGCTTCCAGTGGCAGGCCACCAACAATCCGTCCGGCGTGAGCGCCAGCTGGAGACGCGCGACCAAGTCGTCGAGTTCGGCGGCGGCGAAGTAGTAGCCGACCTCGCTCAGCACGACCAGGTCGAAACGTCCCACCGGCCATTGCTGCGGATGGCAGGCCTGCACGATCTCGACGTTGCTTCGCTCACCCACGCGTTGCCTGGCTTGCTCCACGGCAGCTTGCGACATGTCGGTTGCCAGCAAGCGCTCGCAGCGGGCGGCGAGCCCGCGTGTGGCCTCGCCATTGGAACATCCCAGTTCCCATCCACGTGCAAATCCCATCCGAGGCAGCGTTGCCAGCAGGATGTCGCGTTTGCGTTTTTCGTACCAACGCGTCCCGTAGCCGAAAGGATCGTGGCTTTGGTAGATACCGTCGAAATAGTCTGCGTTGGCCTGGGCATTCATGGGAGATAGACCTCGAAGTCGCGCCGAAACCGGGCCAGCGCCCAATCGGGAAGGATGGGGTTGGACAGCGCAGGCGTGACATGACCGGTCTGTGTCTTGAACGCTGACATTGCCTGCATCTTGGCGGCATGAGCAGCGGGCGAAAGCTGGAGACGTGTAGCCGATGCCAGCATCTGACTATGGTCAGGGCTGTCCCAATGCCACGCCCACACCGGGAACTGGATTAACCGCGCTCCGCATCGTGCAACTGCGTTGCTCGCGGCATCTGCGCATGCTTCGTGATCGGGGTGGCCGTCGCGTGCATACGTGACAAACACCGCGTCGCCGGGCTGCAGCAGATCGGCGATCTGTGCCCCAAGTGCGGTGATGCGCGCTCGCACCTGGCCATCTCCCGCGTTCAGCCTGACGATGTTGGACGGATCGATGCCCAGGCATGCCAGCGCATCACGCAACTCGTCACGACGCGCCACCGCCAGCCGCGCCGGCGGCCATGCGTCGTCCTGCGGATAGGCTGCTTCACCGTCGGTCACGGAAACGATCAGTACCTGCCTTCCTGCTTCGAGCGCCATCGCAAGCAGCCCGCCGCATCCCAGCACCTCGTCATCCGGATGCGGAGAAACCACCACGACACGCGTCGTGGCGCCCAGCAGCTGTTCCAGACTGGTGGTGGGGAGCTCAATCAACTGGCGCGATGCGCGCCAGCGCGCTTCGCTGACGCCTTGGCCTTCGATGTGCTCGCCTCTTACAACAGCCATGGACTGACCTCGCGCGCGTGCAGCTGCTCCCCCATCCACTGCTCGTCCTTCTCGCCGTGGGATTGGCGGATGAAGGCGGCCAGGTCTGCGCAGCGTTGCGCATGCTCGGCATCGCAACACAGCGAGACGGGTCCCAATGCCAATGCAGCGCGTTCGATCACGTCCCGGCAGACCCGGTCCATCAGGCTACGCAAGCGGATCACAGCGAACTGATGGCTGTCGGTCGGCGCGTTGTCGATCGCAGCTGCCAGGTCCTGCAGCATCAGCCGCGCGCCCGTCAGTTGTTCGTCGATGGCACCCAGGTGTGCTGCAGAAAAAGGGTTGTGCATCGCCCTTGGCGAACGGCGGACCTGCTCGGCAATGGCCGTGGCGGCGCCATACCAGCAGGCGGCAATGCCTGCACCGCCGTGCCAAAACCCCGGCCGTTGCAGATAGAAGTCCGGCTCACCCAGCAGCCTTGCCGGCGCACCTGCGAAATGGCCGTCACCGGTGGGAATACCGACCATGCCCGGACCGTGCCACTGACTTGCGTCGAGCTCGAAGTGGCCCTGCGTCAACGTCACTGCGGCGAGCGGATTCCGGTCGGCGCTCCTCACCGTCACCAATGCATGTGTCACGACGCCCGGCACTGCGCTACACCAGGGTTTGATACCGGAGACAGTACATGAGTCCGCTTCATACGCGGCGGTGTCGTGCGGCCCACCCGCTGCCCACACTGCCCAGACAGCTCCATTCGAAGGCAACGGCTGGCCGGCCTCGGAAAAGATGGACAACGCGTCGTAATGCGCTTCCAGCACCTTGGCAAGCGGCAAGCTCTCGGCACCGAGCCTGCTCAATGCCTGCCAGCGTGCGCGCGTGCGTCCTGCGCCGGGATGGGGAAGCTGCGGCGTCAAACGCACATGCTCGCGCACGCTTTGCGCGAGCGCCGAATCTGACGATGTCGGAGAGGTGCCCGGCAGGTCATTGCGGGCGAAGGCGGGTTGATGCATAGGCCAACCTAGGCGAAGGCTCGTCAACCTCGAGTGAGCCGGATATCCCTTCTCCTCACATGGAGGAGACGTTGGATCACCCATGTGAGAAGCAGTCACGACCGCGGATCAGGGCCGCACATCGTTCATGCCCTGCCCGAAGTCATTCGCATTCATGGAGATGCGGGACAGGTGCCGGACTGGCTGACGCAACTGTCGCACTGATTGGCGGTGTGCAGCGCCTGGAGCGGCCCGGTGAGGTCGAGCACGTTCATCTGCTCGTGGGCGAGCAGCATGACGTGACACGATGGGGAAGAGTCGGACATGGGCGCCTTGTGCAGTCAACGCGGGAAATCGGGATATTCGAACGCCAGCGCGACGCCCCTGGACGTCGCACGACCGTATCGCTGCATGATGCCATCGAGCGCAGTCTCCAGCGCCGCCACCGGCGTCAGATCGGCGGCGATCACCAGCGCAGCGCCACCGCCCGCCTTGCGCGCACGATCGGGCAGGATACGCAGTCCGTGACGCGTCACAAACGGCTCGCCAGTGGCAGACACCACAAAGGCCTGGCTGCGGCCCGTCGTCGAGTACGCATCGATCGTCAATGCAAGGGTGCCCTCATCGATTCCCGCCCTGCCCAGTACGTCGACCTGGTCGCGGCCGTGCAACCATCGGTTGGTGTACGGCACTTTTGACAGTGGCATCGCCGTCGTGCCCAACCGCGGCGAAAAGGCATCGCTGTCATGCTGCGCCGACCACGCCACGGCACCGACGCCCCGGGCGACGTCCCGCGCCGTCTCAGGCCCGCTGATGGCCTCCACCAGTGCGATGGATGCGGGATGGCGGCGCTGACGCCCGCGGTCGATATCCAGTTTCCATCGGCAACATAGCGTCGATTCGGCGTCCAGCGTATTGCCGGATACTGCCGTGTCCGCGCGGCGCCGGTCGACCAATGCGCGGTGGCGTGCCGTCCGTCGAGCATCCCCATCTGCGCGGCGACCAGGGCGCCGTTGCAGATGGTGACGATCGTGGCTCCCTGCCGGGACTGCCGCTTCAGCCACGCAAGCAGGCGCGGTGTGGATGCCTGCGCCGGCACGATGATGTAGTCGGCGCCCAGTGGATGCATCGCATCGAATTGCGCCACCGTGGTTTCGGTCGCGATCCGGAACCCGGGCCTGCCAAGATCGGTGAATGTGGAAAGCGGCCCCGCCTCGAGCGTTACCGCCGATACATCCATGGCGGCGGCGCGGGACAGGATCGCGAACCGCACCAGGAAATCACTGACTTCCACGCCTGCGTTCTCTCCCACCACCGCAATCACTGCGCGCGAGCAGTTGGGACGCGCCCGATAGGCGGGGCTCGACGTATCCTCGGTGGTTGACGTTCTCGATGTCCCGGCTGCAAGTGGCGTCGCCCTCGATGGCGGCCCAGCGCACCCGGCGAGTAATACGCATGCAGCCAATGCGGTGTGCCGAACCACTCCAGGGAAGATGCCGGGTGCCATGGTGCTGCCGTCGCTGGGTGGAGTGCGGGCATTCTTCGCCCGCCCCCCTGCGGCAACAATGCCGCTGTTGCGTCATTTCCTGCCAGGCGCCGGTGCCGATCTGCGAGGCTGGCGGGTGTCGCCCGATCCGGCCTGCGGTCCACGACGCATGTTGGCGACGCGCCGTGCGACGTGTGCACACGCATCCCCCGATCGAGTCATCGGACCCTGCCCCAACGCGGTGTTCTTGATTGGACGCGATATGTCCAGCATGGACGACACCGCTGGCGCCACGCAACGCCATGACCCAGCGATTCCCATCCAGAGAGGTCGCGTCCATGACGATGTCTGATTTGTCGGGCCGGAGCCGGACGCTCGCGCCCGGTTTATTCCCCTCGCCTCGCGACCAGGCACGTTGGCTGGCGGCGATTCGCACACGTCATCTGCTGCAGGCGTGCGCGGAGCGCGCTTCAAACAGGAGAGTCGCACGATGAAGCCCTATTTGCTCTCGCTCGGCGCCGGCCTGCTGGTCGGCATGATCTACAGCCTGCTCAACGTGCGCTCGCCTGCGCCACCGGTCATTGCATTGGTCGGTTTGCTTGGCATCCTGGTCGGCGAGCAATTGCCGCCCCTTGTGCGTCAGCTGACAACGCGCAGCCAGGCCGAAGCCTCATGGATCGGCCATCAGGTCAAGCCGCATATGTTTGGGCGTCTGCCCGCGGGCAAACGCGCATCGACGGATGCACCGCAAGCGCCATCGCCGCCACCCGCGCGAACCGACGGCGGCGCTACGTAAGCGCGCTTGTCCATGCGGCCTGACGGTGCATGCTGCCTGCGCACGGCCGATTGCTTCGCTGTTCGGAGCCCACATAGACGGCGCGTCGATCAGCCGATTGTTGCGAGTGGTGATGCGCCGCGAGCTACTGAACGGATCGCTGGCTCGATCGACCAGACCCGACACCACACGCGGCGTGTAGCAGGCGGCGTCCTGGCTCAAACGGCGTGCAAGAACGCTTCGCGTACAGACACCCCTTGCCGCAATGGCATCGATTGCCCATGGCTGGCAATGCCGTCGCTTCCCCCTTTCCCGAAGGAACTTACATGCGTCCGTTACTCTCCCTGAGCCTGTCCGCTGCGCTGGTGTTGAGCGCGATCCTCCCGGTCGTTGCCGACGCCGCAGCACCGGTGTCGGTCGGTCCGCAATACGACACCACGCACGTCTATGTGGCACCTGCCGATGTGGATGCGTTCGCGCACAGCTTCGCGGCAACCTTCGGCGGGCAAAGCACGCGCCAGGTGATCGCCACGGTCACGCCAACGCCCAGCAGCACCAGCTCGCAGCTGGTACAGACGCCGGCAGGCACCGTGTCGTTGTTCGGATTCCGCACGCCAGTGCCCCATCCCTTCGGCAGCGAGCGCACCGGCTACCTGGTGACCGACATGCAGCAGGCAATCACCGCCGCACGCGCTGCCGGAGCGGAGGTGCTGGTTGCACCGTTCAAGGATCCGATCGGCATGGATGCGGTGATCGCCTGGCCGGGCGGCGTCACCATGCAGCTGTACTGGCACGACACCGCCCCGCATTACGCACCGCTGGCGACGATTCCGGAGAACCGCGTCTACGTCTCGGCCGATCGCGCCGATGCGTTTGTCAAAGCCTGGCTGAGGTTTTCGCATGGCAAGCTGCTGCACGACGACCACCATGCGGACGCAACGCTGATCGGCCGACCTGGAGCGACGTACCGGAGCATCGTCATCAGCTCCGGCTTCGGTGCGCTGCAGGTGCTGGTGACCGACGGCCACCTGCCCTATCCATACGGCCACGAGCTCACCGGATATGCCGTCGACGACCTTGCAGCAACGCTCGCCCGCGCCACCGCTTCCGGCGCCAAGGTGTTGGTGCCTACCGTGGCCGCGTCGGGCCGACAGTCGGCGATGGTGGAATTTCCTGGTGGATATGTCGCCGAGCTGCACGCCGATATCCACTCCTGATTGCATATGTCGTTACGCCTCACACTGCCCCTGGTGTTGCTGCTGTGCCCGTGCATCGATGCATGGGCACAGTCTTCCATCGATGCCACCGCCGCGACACCGCTGCGCCCTGCCATCAAGTCGAACCGCTGGCAGGAAGACTGGTCGCCACTTGTCGATCCGGCGCTGCGTACGCATCCATTCGATCGCCTGAAATATGTGCCGCTTGGCGAGGCGGGCCATGCATCGTTTGGCATCAACCTGCGCGAACGCTTCGAAAGCAACCACACGCCTGCGCTGGGGATCGGGCGCGACAGCGACAGCTATCTGTTGCACCGGCTGCAGGCGCATCTGGACGTGCGGGTCGGCGAGCACGTGCAGCTCTTCACCCAACTGGAAGACGTCCGCGCAGTGGACAAACGCCGCATCGGCCCGGCCGATGCCAATCGCGTCGACCTGCGCATGGCCTTCCTCGCCTACACCGCGCCGCTGGGCGCTGGCCAGATCAAGCTGCGCATGGGCCGGCAGGAGTTTGCCTTCGATCTGCAGCGGTTCGTCTCGCTGCGTGACGGCCCGAATGTGCGCCAGTCCTTCGATGCGGTGTGGGTCGACTACGAGACCGGCCCATGGCGCTGGATTGCGTTTGTCAGCCAGCCGGTGCAGTACGCCGATGTGCGCAATTTCGACGATCTCTCCAACCGGCATCTGCGCCTGGATACCGTGCGCGTCGAACGCCACGTCCTGGGCAGCGACGAACTGTCGCTGTATTACGCGCGCTATCGGCAGGACGACGCCAGCTTTCTCGACGCCGCCGGCAACGAGCGACGCGACATCCTCGATGCCCGCTTCGCAGGGGTGCATACTGCCCTGGACTGGGATCTCGAGGCGATGGGGCAACGTGGAAAGGTCGGCAACAGCCGCGCGCGTGCCTGGGCGCTCGGCCTCAAGGCCGGCTACACCTTGCAGGACACTGCGCTGACCCCACGTCTGGGGCTGCAAGTCGATACCGCCTCCGGCGACCGGCATCCGAACGATGGACAGCTTGAAACCTTCAACCCGCTGTTCCCGAACGGCGCGTACATCAACCTGGCAGGCTACACCGGCTATAGCAACCTGCTGCTGGTCAAACCGATGCTCACCCTGCGTCCCAGCACGCGCCTGAGCGTCACCGCCGCGCTGGGGCTGCTATGGCGGCAGAGCACGGCCGATGCGGTGTATGTGCAGCCGGATATCCCGCTGGCCGGCACTGCAGGCACCGGCAATCACTGGACGGGCCGCTATCTCCAGCTGCGCGGTGACTGGAAGCTCAACCCACAGCTGCAGACCGCCATCGAAGCGGTCCATTACCAGGCCGGTGACACTGTGCGCGCCGCCGGCGGTCACGACAGCAACTACATTGGCTGTGAGATGAAGTTCATGTGGTAGCGGGCGCTGGATCGCCTGCGGCCGCGCTGAAACTGTTGATGACCAGGACGGCATGGCAACGAGGGTCCTTGAGTGTCTGCGGAACCCTGGGCGTATCACTGCTGCCGTGGGCGCCCCCATCGGCGGAGCGGGAGGCGCGTTGTTTGTCGGTATTGGCGAGTTGGTGGGTCGCGGACGCGACCCTGTCCAGGGCAAGATTGGCCGGAACGACCCCAACGGGTCTGCAGCCGACACCATCGACATGAACTCACCGAACAGCAATTCCGGCACCGGCACGATCATCGACAACACGCTTCCGTATATTCGCCCCGGGTCGAAGGTCATCGTGGCAGGCAAGGTCGCCTTCACTGCGCCGAAGGCAGGTTCGCTTGTTCTGAGCGATGCCTCGACCTGGTTCTCCCAGCAGATCGCGCGCTTGCCGGAGATGATCGATACCTCGCTGCCTGTTGCCGCCCAGTTCGAACAGGCCTACCAGTTACGCCAGATGCTGCGCGCGTCTGGTGCGAACAGCCTGGTCGACAGCACGCTGCGCGGCGAGTTCCTTGAAGAATTCGTGCTGGCCTCCCGCGAGAACATCCGTGCGGAATTCTCCGACAAGCTCTCCGGCGATCCCCTTTACCGCAAGATGCTCGCCGAGGTGCTCACCAAGGTCGATGACACCATTGCCTCGGAACCCAGCTGTTTCATCGCGGGTACGTTTGTGTGGACCCCAATAGGCCGCAGGCCACGCTTCCCACCTTTGCGCAGCGTGACCCAGACCTCTGCCGAGAAGCTGGGAGACGGAAGGCTCTTCCCCTGGATCGTCTTCGAAGACGGCAACGCGGGAAGGCACGACTTACCGCGCCGGTTAGCCTGGGCGCGCCTTACCAACGTAGAGTTGTCCGTGCCACCTTTTGATATATATCCTCCACCTTGGAACCGAGAAGAATGGGGGAATCGACGATATGGGTTACTCCGTTCAAACCGTCGCAGTCCGTTCCGAAACTGTCTATGACTTCCACGATTTTATTGCCACCACCTTTGACCCATTGCTCCACGCTAATCTTGAGGCGATAGGTATAGGGCCTTTGCATGCCCTGCGGATTTAGGTCCATCGCTTCTCTCGCTTCAATCACTCTCCCGGTGATGACAAGGTCGGAATGCTGGACCTCTTCCTCTTCGGTGAATTCGTTGAACGGGCCTTTGCCAATGGGCTGGCAGGCAAAGGAACAGAGCGGAAATAAAAGAACGAATATGGCGACCGGTAGGTGCGAAAGAGTTTTCATGAAATTGATTTCGGAGTGAGTGGCGCCACCGGCGCGGCATGGAGTCGAATGACGTACGGCAGCGGAACGTCAACGCGGTAACGCATGACTTCTGCTCCCCAGCACGACCATCGTCGGAACAAGCATGCCACAAGCGAAATCACGCTGCTTGCCGGGGCAAGTGCCGCACACGGCGACCAAATTCCATTACTAACGTGGTGCAGCTACCACCGCCACACCCGCTTCCTAAGCAGATCCGAAGCTACCGCCTAAACTTGCGTAACGGTGATGCCGATATCAGCATCACCCCCGGCGTGGGGTCTTGCGATATGGCCAGAGGTGCGCGTTGCAAGGTGAAGCTGCTCGTCGTTATTTACAAGAATCCGGGAACTCTGCATGCAAGCCCGTCAATTGGTTTTGATCGCCACCCTGACCGCAGGGCTAGTGATGAACGCCCCATCCGAGGCGCAAAGTCGCCCCTCCGTTACCGCAGTGCCTGATGCCGGTATCCCGGAAGGTCGGCCCATCAACCCAGATTGGTCTCATGTTGGCATGTCGATGCGGGCGCTGGAGCGAGCCTACATCGAATCTTATGAGCAGTCCGGATTCCGGCTGGCCAGGCGGGATGTGTCGCCGCCCCCAGGCAACTGGTTGATCGAACTCACGTTTCAGTTGAAGAGTGCGCCGAAGGGACCCGACGCGCCTGGCACCATACTGCGCATCTCTAGCCCCCAGCCAGCCAGATGCGCATGCTCCGTGAGCAGGCTAGACTTCAGGTGGGCTGACACCGGCAGTTCCGATCTGGCAGCATCCGCACGGGGAGAACGTCTTCTCATCAAAGCCGATACCGCTGCGCTGGCAAAGGTCAGGCAACGGTTGGGGGTAAGCCTGCCCGTTATCGAGCTCACACCCCCAGACTCACACAAGAGCACTGCATCGCCGCTCGCCGAATGATCCCGGCGTCCACCTGACCCGGGCGTTTCTCATCCACGGCGCATCTCGCGGCACACAGATTTAGGCCTGACTGACGGGGTAAACTAACCGGTCCAGGTTCAACTAACGGGGAGCAGGTTCACTTCCCATCGGGTTACGACGACATCGTCGTCAACCTGGGAGCGTCCAGTCAGCCCGTGATCGACTGGACCGCGACGGTGGGAGCGTATCCAACGGGGCTGGGGAACACTGGATGGGCCGCGCTGCTGGGCTGCACGGTGTCGGGGATCGATCTGCTCGTTGCGCAGACAGGTCTGGTGGTACGGCGCGACTGAGCGATGGCCGCCCCGAAGAGCGGCGGCAGTTGAAACTTATATCGGATGCAAGATGTTCCAGAGAACGGAGAACACTACATGCAAGCCCGTCGATTGCTATTGATCGCCACCCTGACCTTGGGGCTATTAATGAACCACCCATCCCCCGCACAAGGTCAAATACCCAGCGATGTGCCTCATACCGGCATGTCGCTGCAGGCTCTGGAACGCGCCTACATCGAATCCTATGAGCAATCCGGATTTCGGTTGGCTAGCCGCCATGAGGAGTCGAATTCCTTTGGTTCCTTGACGATCGATCTCGTTTTCCAGTTAAAGAGTGCACCGAAGGGACCAGACGCGCCCGGCACCACGCTGAGAATCTTGAGCGATCGGCCGCCCGGATGCGGATGCGCCCTGGTCAGGCAAAGCTTCAGAGGATTCGACGCCGATAGTCCCGACTGGCCGACAGTCGCTCGGGGAGAGCATGCTCTCGTAAAGGCCGATACGGCTGCGTTGGCAAAGGTCCGGCAACGATTGGGAGTGAGCTTACCCGCCATGGATATGCCCATACCCTGACGCTACTGCTTCTAAGATTCACGCTATACCTGGGCAGCCATGGGGATAAACAGGCGGCAGTGACAAAGACTTAACTGAGTCAGGCCGTCTGGAAAGCTCACTTCCTCATCCTGGCATGACCCTCCAACGTCCAATGGACTGCACAGCCCAACCGCAACGTGGAAAACCCCTAGCGCGTTGACGGCACCTGTCGAGTCTTGGTGCTTCGGCCTCTGTTGGAAGCGTCCAGAGCGGTGGCTACATCGTGGTCAATCCGGGCACGTCCAGCCAACCGGTAATCTACTGGACGGCCGCGGCCGGAACATACCCGACGGGATTGGCGAACACTGGATGGGCCGCACTACTGGGCGGCCAGATTTCGGGGATCGATCTGCTCGTTGCGCAGACAGGTCTGGTGGTACGGCGCGACTGAGCGATGGCCGCCTTGCCGGGCGGCGGCCGTTGAAATTCATATCGAGGCAAGATGTCTCAAGGACCGGAGACCGCAATATGCAAGCCCGTCGATTGATGCTGATCGCCACCCTGACCATGGGACTACTGATGAACCACCCATCCGCCGCGGTTACTCCCGTTGGCGAAGTGCCTCATGACGGCATGTCACCGCAGGCCCTGGAACGTGCCTACGTCGAATCCTATGAGCAGTCTGGATTCCGCTTGGCAGGCCGCGACAGGCAGGTGGATCCCGGCGGCACTTGGACGATCGACCTAGTATTCCAGTTGAACAATGCACCAAAGGGACCCAACGAGCCTGGTACCACGCTTCGTCTTTCGGGCAGTCACCCAACCCTATGCGCGTGCGACCTGAGAAGGCAAAGCTTCGTTGGGCCTGATGCCGACAGTCCCGATCTGGCGGCATACGTTCGCGGACTACGTGTTCTCATAGAAGCGGATGCGGCCGCACTGGCAGAGGTTCGGCACCGATTAGGGGTGAGCTTGCCCGTCGTGGATATGCCCACCCCCTGATGCTGTTGCTTTCAACCGCTATCTCATATGGCTACATGACCGTGCCGAACGACACTATCGCAAACAACGCGTTGCGCAGATGCGTGGCGCACAGCGGCTCAGATCGTTGACCGTCATCGGCGAGCCGGCGTTGACGGAACCAAATGCACGGAAGGCTGCGCTGCAGTCAGCGCAGACACTGCTTGTCCGCTGACTGACCGCTGTAGAAACCCCGCGCCACCACGCTAGTGAACAAGGCTCCGACCCAGCCCTTCCTCTCCCTACTCAGCGTGCTCCGACCGCAACCAGCGGGCAGCGATCGCGACCGCAAGCATGGCGGCGGCAACGAGCATCAGCGCGGTCGTCAGCCCCCAACCGTGGGCGGCGAAGCCGATCAAGGCGGGGCCGGCTAATACTCCGGCGTAACCCAATGTCGTCATCGCGGTGATCGCCATGCCCTCGGGCATGGCACGCTGTTGACCGGCCATCGAAAACAATGCCGGCGCAATGTTGGCGCATCCCACTCCGATCAGCGCATAGCCCAGCAGCGAGAGCTGCCACCAGGGCGTCAATACTGCAATCACAAAGCCCACGCATGCAGCCAGTCCACCTAGCATGATGGATCGGACGCGGCCCACGCGTTCCACCAGTGCGTCGCCAAACAGCCGCATGGCGGTCATGGTCAGTGCAAAGATCACATAGCCCGCGCCGGCCTTGGCGGTATCGACACTGCGAACCTGGGTCAGGAAGACAGCGCTCCAATCCAGGATGGTGCCTTCGGCGAGAAACACGACAAACGCCAGAATACCGATCAACAACACGCTGCCACGCGGCCAGGCCAGCAGCGGGCCCTGCTGGGTGCCCTGCTCCGCTCTCCAGTGCGGCGCAGCCAGCGCAGCGACGATCACGATGCTGAGCATGGCGATCGTCGAAGCGATCGGCGGTGCGATGCCGAGGCTGAGCAGCACCGTCATCAGCAAGGCACCGGCAAAGCCGCCGATGCTGTAGAAGGCGTGGAAGCCGGACATCATCACCCTGCCGCTCTCGCGCTCGACCGCGACTGCCTGCATGTTCATCGTGCAATCCATCGCGCCAACGCCGGCACCGAACAGAAACAACACCGCACCCAATGCCGCCGCCGATTGCATCGCGCTCAAGAACGGCAATGCAACGCACATCATGGCCACGGTTGCCAGCATCACGCGCCTGCAGCCCGCACGTGACGCCCACACCCCGGCGACGGGCATCGCCATCAGCGACCCGGCACCCAGGCACAGCAGGACCAATCCAAGCCTCGCCTCGTCCAATGCCGATTGGTGCTTGGCGAAAGGAACCAGCGGCGCCCAGATCGACACGGCGAATCCGGGAATGAAGAACGCAGCGCGGGTTGCGTGCTGTTGCGCACGGTGGGAAACACGAGAGCTCATCGAGGATCCAACTGCAAGGACACCGCCTGCCGTGAACAGACGACGCAAGAAGCGAACAGGAAATACAGCTAATAGTGACCAGGTCGCCGTGGACTGCGGACTCGGCAACGCAGTGTACGCGTGGCATAGGTCGCACCTCGCACCGACCGATTCAGCCTGGCGATGCGCGCTGTCTTGTTTGTTGGCTGCGCCAAGCGCTCAGGACAGATCGTGCAGGTCCTTGCCCAGCACCGGGCCAAGCGTCCAGTCGGAAAAGTGAACCTTCAAGCCCTCGCGTTCCGGCGTGCAGGTCATCGGGCCCACCAGATAGTGAGCAGCCACCGGGAATGGGCATAGCCGCACCAGCGGCCAGTACTCGCCGTCCCTGGACGCCTGCAAACGCAGGACGCCCTTGTCGACGGTGGCGCGGATCCAGAAGTCCGACGGATCGGCTTCGTACGGACCTGTCGCCCAATCCGACGTGCCATCGGTAAGAACGCTGCTGAGCATCGCGCGACCGTCGCTGAGCTCGATGCCCGCCTTGACCCACTGGCGCTCATTAACGCGGATCATCAGGCCGGCCTGATCGTAGAGCTGCTCGAATTTGGCGCGGACGCGCAGCTGGCAGCTAAACGCAGCCGGCGCCGCGATGCCGAGAAAGTGCCCGCTATCGCGCGTGAACCCGTAATGGGTCTCGCGCCAGAAGTCGGTGCCCTTGTCGGTCACGACCTCCAACACATCGCCGTCCACGATGCGGTGCGATCTGGGCTCGTTCAACCAGCTGCCTTGCTGCCAGCTGGCTGATGGCGCCGCGCCGGCACCGGTTGCCATGACCACGCCACCAGCAGCCAAACCGCCCAGTGTCGCCCTGCGCCCGATATCGACCTGGTGTTTTTTCGAACCCGTCATACGTAATCCTCAAGGCGAAAAGGAGCTGCTCTGCGGTGCCTTCTCGCAGGCATCGTAAAGCCGCCCGCGTCAATTTGTACATCCGTACCAATTGGCAAGTCAACTCTGGATTACCATCGCCTGGTCGATACGTGCGCGAAGACAGATGAGCGGCAGGACCTGGCAGCAAGACCCACATCGAAAAGAACACATCGAGCAGGCCGCCTTGCAGGTGGTTGTCGACCATGGCGTGGCCGGGACGACCTTTCGCAAGGTTGCCGAACAAGCGCAGGTGCCGTTGGGCGCGACCACGTACTACTTCGGCTCCATGCACGAGCTGCTGATCGCGGCATTCACCCGCTTCTCGCAGGAGGTGTCGAAAAACTTCGCTGCCGAGATCCGCGCTGCGAACAACCGCGACCAGGCCTGCGATGCGGTAGTGAACATCATCTTTGCCGACAGCACCGCCTCGCCGCGGATCCTGCTGCTGAGCTACGAGCTTTACGCGTTTGCGCGCCGCCATCCGGAGATGACGGCGATCATGGAGCAATGGATGGCACGCAGCCGCGCGGCGCTGGAGCTGCATTTTTCCAAGCCCGCTGCCAGTGCGATCGATGCCTTGATCGAAGGCATGACGATCCATCGTTCGGTGGTGCGCATGACCAAGAAAAGCGTGCGCAACGCAGTGGGACAGCTGGCCTTGCTGTAATGCATGCTGGGCGCCCTATGGTTGGGCGACGGTGCAGCAGGCCATCGCCTGCATGACGGCGGATGGATCATTCGCATACCGAGTTGTCAGGTGACGTTTCTGCGGATGTGGCTGTCGCTCGTACACCCATGCATGCGTTAGCCAACGCTCTCCCTCGTTCTTTCAAATTCAAAACGCCATGACCAACCCGTAGGCTGAGCTTGAGCTATCTCTCGCTGTTCGCACTGTCGTTGATTGCCGCCACCCTGCTGCCTGCGCAGTCGGAGGCGGCATTGGTTGCGCTGTTGCTGGACGGCGGTTCGGTCGTGGGGCTTGTGGCCGCCGCGAGCCTGGGCAACGTGCTGGGCTCGCTGATCAATTGGTGGATCGGACGCGAGCTGGTGCGCTTCCAGGGGCGACGCTGGTTTCCGGTGACGCCGCAGGCCTTGGCACGCGCGCAAGCCTGGTATGGCAGCTACGGTAAATGGTCCCTGCTCTTGAGCTGGATGCCGATCATCGGCGACCCGCTGACGCTGGCGGCCGGGGTCATGCGTGAGCCGCTGCATGTGTTCCTGCCGTTGGTGGCGGTCGCCAAGACCACGCGTTACGGCGTGCTCGCATGGGCAACGCTGACGCTCGTCCGGTAGCGGCAGGGACGTCAAGCTTGCCGGACACACAGCGCGCATGACGCGGCGCGCCATCGATGCGCGAGGCCGCGCACGGGTTCTTAACGTGGCATGCCTATGCTTGCCACGCGCCGCAGCCCATCTGCTGCGCATCCAGGGACATTGCACAATGGACATTGCAAAGGAGATCGTATGAAGAAGCTGCACAGCATGCTGTTCGCCGGGTGCCTGCTTGGCCTGAGCACCCAGGCCTGGGCCGAGGTGGCCAACCTGACCAATAGCGCCGATGGCGCCAACCGCGAGGCCGGAATCGCAGCGGTGAAGAAGAAACTTCAGGATGCCTGCACCTCCCGTCAGGGCAAGGTCGACATGACCTCGTTCGAGGTGGTGTTCGAAAAGACCAGCGCCAATCCCGACGTTCCCAAGCCGTATTACGTGGACGGCAAGATCAAGTGCGATCTACCGTGATCACCAGACAGGCGTAGCGCGCCGTACCGCGCCGCCGCATGCATCAATGCAAAGCCCCGCAGACGCGGGGCTTTGCATTGATGGCGATCGCGCATCGGTGGTGCGTTGCAGTCGCCGCCGTTGCTGGATCGGCACATCGCGCTGCAGTGTCGCCGCCAGCGCCGCGCTGCACCTGCTGCAGGGCATAGAGTTGCGCACGCAAGACAGATACGCTGCCGGTCTATTAATGACAGGTACTACCGCAACACCGATCAATCGCATGCGTTCGAGCGCGAAACCAAGATCGATGCCAAGCCGGTGAGCGGTAGCGACATCAAGGTCGATACGATCATCGGCACGCGCAACGCGCAGATCCAGGGCGACAATGTGTCTGCCTACCGCACACGGGTACGACGCGAGAGCGATTGACCAGTGGCTACGGCACTGCCTGCGCTTGCCGGGAGCGCAGGACATGCGGCTGCGCTGACAACGATGATGCGGGTCAAGCGTTATCGGTGCCAGCCGTTGCAGCAGCTCGCAGCTGTACGCGCGCCGCGTCCAGCGTTGTCATGATTTGCACTACTTCGTCGAGCGGATGCAGCGGCGACTCGCGACGGCCTTCTCCGATGTAGCGTGCGGCCGCGTTGACCTGCCATGACAGCCCGTCGTAGCCCTGAATACCGGTGGGGTCTGTCCATTCGACAGGCGTTCCGGCGTCGGCGTTGCTGCCAATCCGCAGCCTGGACGGATTGTGGAAGTCCCCGGCCAGGTCGATGCGTCCTTCGGTGCCGGCGACGTAGGCCATTGAACTGCTGCGCGCGACGATGGAGCTGATCAAGGTCGACTGCGCATGCGAGCGATGCGACAGCACGACGGTGGAAAAGGCATCCACGCCGGTGTCGGTGAGTTCGCCGACGGCAGTGATCGCGGTGGGCGCGGACAGGATCATCGAGGAAAACTGCACGGCGTAGACGCCCAGATCCAGCAGCGCGCCGCCGCCAAGGTCGGGCCGTCGTTGCCGATGTGCAGGGTCGCTGGGCCCACGCTGGCTCAGGTCGGCAAACACCTGGCGCACATCGCCAAGCGCGCCGTCGGCAAGCAGTTTGCGGATCACCGAGGTGTGCGGCAGGTAGCGGGTCCACATCGCTTCCATCAAGAACAGACCGCGTGCACGCGCTTGCTGTACCAGCAGGCGCGCGTCGTCGGCGCAGGTGGTGATGGGCTTTTCGATCAGCACATGCTTGCCCGCACGTAGCGCCAGCAGGCCTTGCTCCAGATGCTCGCTATGCGGCGTGGCGATGTAGACGATGTCGACGTTCGGGTCTTCGACCAGCGCCTGATAGCTGTCGTACGCCCGCTCGATCGCCCATGCCTTCGCAAACGCGTTCGCACGCTCCCCGCTACGCGAAGCAACTGCGACAGCGCGTTGGTGGGTATTGCTGCGTAACGCGCGAACGAAGGCGGTTGCAATCACGCCTGGCCCCAGCACGCCCCAGCGCAGGGATGGCTCGCCTTGGCCAGGCACGAACAGATCGGGCTCGGGAACGTGGAGCAGTGACATGGGGTGCCCGCGTTGTCGTGGAGCGGTCGATGCTAGCAAACCACGCGTTGTGATCGGCGCGGCATGGCGGCTGGTGCGCAGCACTGCAACCCAGCGCAGCGAACGCGGCCGGTGCGCGTGCTGCATTGTTTGCATCTCATGCCCGGCCTACCGATCCGGTTTCCTACCTAGCGGGCGGCACGTCGCCAACCGGCCTTGAGCGCATCCTGGGCCGTACAGAAATAGCGCTCGCCCTTGTCGGTGGAGATGCTGGTACGCGCGTAATCGCGTTGACCGGGCATGTGGAAGATCTTGCTGCCCTTGCCCGAAATATTGCCCTTGATGACGCACTTGCCCGGCACAGCTGCCGATACCGTTGCCGACGCGCGCGCAGCAACCTGCTGGCGCTTGCTGCGGCGGTACTCGGCAGGCTGCTGGAAGGTGCCCTGCCAGAGATTGCGTTTTTGCTGCTGTGCGATGCGCTCATCGGCGATGAACGTGGTGGCGTATTGGCGATACGCCACCGCCCAACCGTTGCGCACCATCCAGCCGTTGACCGATTGCCCTTGTACAAAGCAGTCCGCAACGAGCCGTCCGTAACGGTCGGTATCGGTTTGCCGACAACGCACGGTCTTGTCCATCAGGTAGGCGTCCAGCGCCGCTGCCGAACGACGACCGCAGGGCCACGCAACACCATCCGGGTCCTTGCACTGCTGTGCGCTTTCCGGCGCATCGATCCCCCCTAACCGGATGCGCTGGTGCGCCACGGTAATGGTATCGCCATCGGTGACGGTGGCCCGACCGACGAGCTCTGCTGCGCTGGCAGGCAGAACGAGCGCGACTCCAATAACACCCAACACCCATCTCAACAACATCGACAACAACGTCCCTTGGCGAGCGGTAGAAGTCGTCCATGCGTTCTTCCCGTGTATGCATTCTCGGCCGGATGGCAGTGCCCGGCGCTGTCCTGACGCCTGACGTCCACGCGGCAGTGCCGACGCAGGGCCGGCACTGTATGCGAATGCGGCGGGGATGGCTATCTCCTGCAGCTTGCGCGCGACAATCAACTGGCGATGCGATACATCACCATGGACGGCTCACCCCAGGCATAGCGTTCACGTCACACAGGTCACATGCCTCGCGTTGTCGCGTGCCCGTCCTGCTCTACTCGGCGCACTGCAAAGAACCGGCTGTCTAGCCACCTTGCATGATCACAACAACAAAAGAAAACCCGCCCGACGCATGATGCGCGCGGGCGGGTTCTCGCACTGCGGCTTACTGTGGCGCAGCTGTGGTTGCGGCAGCCTCTGGCGTCACGCGCCAGATGATGTTGGCCAGGTCGTCGGCCACGATCAACGCGCCGCGCGGATCGACAGTGACACCGACCGGGCGACCGCGCGTCTTGCCGTCATCGCCATGGAAGTCGGACACGAAGTCGATCGGCTGACCCGCCGGGCGACCGTCGCGGAACGGTACGAACACCACCTTGTAGCCCACTGGCGGGTCGCGGTTCCAGCTGCCGTGTTCGCCGACGAATGCGCCGTCGGCAAACTTCGCGCCCATCACCGGCGACGAGAACGCCACGCCCAGTGCGGCCACATGCGAGCCCAGCGCGTAGTCGGGTGTGATGGCGGAGGCCACTTTCTGCGGATCCTGCGGCATCACCCGTTCGTCGACGTTTTTGCCCCAGTAGCTATAAGGCCAGCCGTAGAAGCCGCCTTCGCGGACCGAGGTCAGATAGTCCGGTACCAGGTTCGGGCCGATTTCATCGCGCTCGTTGACCACTGCCCACAGCGCACCGGTCCCGGGCTGGATGGCCAGTGCGGTAGGGTTACGCAGGCCGGTAGCGTATGGCTTGTGCGCGCCGGTTGCCGCGTCCACCTGCCAGACCTGCGCGCGATCGACCTCGGCAACCATGCCGCGCTCGGTGATGTTGCTGTTGGAGCCGATCGCCACATACAGGTAGCGACCATCCGCACTGGCGGTGAGCGCCTTGGTCCAGTGGTGATTGATCGCCGATGGCAGATCGGTCACCTTGCTCGGTGCGCCGCTGGCCTTGGTCTGACCCTCGCGATAGTCGAAGCGCAGCAGCGCGTCCTGATTGGCGACATAGAGCGCATTGCCGATCAGCGCAAGCCCGTAGGGCGCGTTGAGCTTGTCGGCAAAAACCGTCTTCAGTTCATAGGTGCCATCGCCATCGGCATCGCGCAACAAGGTGAGGCGATTGCCGCTCTTGGCCTTGGACGTGCCCTTGGCCTTGATCGGGCCGGCGATGATGTCCTTGGGCTTGAGGTTTGGCGCAGAGCCGCCGCGGCCTTCGGCCACCAGGATGTCGCCATTCGGCAGCACCAGCGTCTGGCGCGGAATGCCGAGGTCGGTCGCGATGGCGGTGATGCGATACCCCGCCGGGACAGTCGGCTTGCGGTCGCCCCATGCGGTGGGCTCGGCAATCGTCATGTCGGGCAGTACCCCGCGATCCGGGGCCGGCAGTTCCGGCGTGGCGCCGTGCTGATCGAGCTCAGGCGCTTTGCCGCAGGCGGCCAGTGCAGCGGCAAGGACGGAGACTGCAAGCACATGTGTGTAGCGGCTCATCGTGCACCTCCCATGCGCAGACCCGACAGCCCCGCCCAGGTAGCGATCAACGCGAACAGCGTGGCGATTGCCGACAGCGTCAATGCCGCCGGCATGATGGCCCAGGCATCGCGCGCGTGATGCAGCGCATCGAAGAATCCGACGATCCAGGTTGCCACCAAGGCGACCACATAGATGACGTTGCGGCTGCCGCGCACAAGCCCGACGGTGGCGGCCACAAGCGCGATGGTGGTCACCACCATGGCCCCGACCAACAGCCAGGACGCGAAGTTGCTCCATTGGATCTGGTAGCTGCTCCAGTAGGCGTAGTCGCTCAATAGCGCGCCAAGGAACAAGGGCCACACGCCGCCGAGCACGGCTGCATGGAACGGATGGATGGCCCAGCGACGGGGCGAAACGACAGCTGCATTCATGGCGGACTCGTTGGGGCAATGGCGAAACGTGTCCCGATGCTGCCAGCTGGCGTGTGACGAGCAGGACGATTTTGCGTGCACCGCCTTGGCTCATGCCATGAACGCACTGTTGCACGCGCCAGGTCGTTGCGCGATTGCGCCTGACGATGCGCAAAGGCCACCTGGCACCGTCCTGCTGTCGGCATCCATCGGTGCCCGCTCGCGCAGTTCGACCAGACAGCTCGCCGCTCATCCCGCCACACGACCGCTGGACCGGCACACCGACCACAGGTCATGGAGTGCTCGGTGCAGCGAGAACGCGCTTTTAGGCTGGCCGCATCCACTCAGGGAGCAGGCAGATGAAGACGATCGGAGCAGTGATGCTGGCAGCGGTATTGAGCGCAGCCGGGGTAGCGCGTGCTGCACCACCTGCGGTGACTGCGCCCGCCACCATAGAATTGGAACGCGAGGCCGATGCATTTTTCAAGGGCAATCAACCCGGTGGCGTGGTGCTGGTCACACGCGGCGACACGGTCTTGCTGCGCCGGGCGTACGGCATGGCCGATATCGAAAACGGGCTGGCGATGCAGCCGGATGCCGCGCTGCGGCTGGCGTCGATGAGCAAGCAGTTCACCGCGGTGGCCGTGTTGCAGCTGGTCCAGGCAGGCAAGCTGAGCCTGGACGCGACGGTGGTGTCGCTCGATCCGGCGCTGAGCGGCCCGCTGGCGCAGGTGACCGTGCGGCAGCTGCTCACCCACACCTCAGGCATCAAGAATGTCAGCAGCATCGCGGCCTCGCGCGCAGCACGGCGCGACGACACCGATGCGCCGAGCCTGATGAACTACTTCAAGGACCTGCCGCTGGAGTTCGCTGCGGGCACCCGGTTCGGTTACAGCAACTCCAACTACATCGTGCTGACCCATCTGATCGAACGTCTCTCCGGTCAGTCCTACGCTGCCTACCTGCAGCAGGCGCTGTTCCAGCCCCTGGGCATGCAGCACACGCGCTATGACAGCCACCTGGCCATCATCGCCAAGCGGGCCCATGGCTACCGTCGCAGCAAGGGCGAACTGCAGAACGCGGACTTCATCAGCATGACGCAGCCGCAAGGCGCCGGTGGCCTGATCAGTACCGTGGACGACCTGGCCATCTGGCACCGTGCATTACGCGATGGCGTGCCGGTGCCCGCATCGCTACTGGCGCAGGCGATGCACAAGACCGTACTGGCCGATGGCAGCGCTTCGCCTTACGGATTCGGCTGGATCATCGGCCAGGCCAATGGCATCGCCGATGTCGAGCACGGTGGTTTCATCAATGGCTTCAACAGCTACGTGGTGCGCCTGCAGCAACCGGACGTCTTCGTCACCGTGTTGACCAATGCGGAGTTTCTGGACCCGACCACGCTCAGCGTGCGCCTAGCGGCCATCGCCGCAGGCACACCGTATGCACCGGCCCTTGTGGCGCGTAACGACGCCCGGGCGTGGCTCGGCCGCTACCGCTTTGCCAAGGACGACGTACGGATACTGGCCAGCGTGGACGGCGCGTTGCAGCTGCAACGCGAAGGCGAGGATGCGCTTGCGGTCACGCCGCATGCCGACGGACGCTACTACCTGGGCGACACCCTGGACGCGTTGAGCTTTGCCGTCGACAGCAGCGGACGGGCTGTGATGACGCTGCACGACCGTTTGCTGGGCGACAGCAGCGGCATCGGCGAAGTGGCAGCAGGCGCTGCGCGCTAAAGGCTCAGCATCTCCCGGAACCGCACGCTCTGCCGACGTGAGATGTCCACTTCCAGCCCGCCGCGCAGGGTGAGCATCAGCCCCCCATTGCTCCACGGCGCCACCTGCTCCACGAAATCGAGATTGACGATGTACTTGCGGCTAGCGCGGAAAAATTTCTCCGGCGCCAGCTGCGTTTCGATCGCACCCAGTGGGCGATACAGCAGCGGCGAGTGGTTCTGGAAGTACACGCGGCTGTAGTTGCCCACTGCCTCGATCGCACGGATGTCGCGTGGCTTGACCAGAAAGCAGTGTTCGCCATCCTTGATGAAGATGGCGCTGTCCATCGAGCGCCTCAGCGGCGCGGTGGGCAAAGCCTCGCCCACCTTGGCGATGGCCTGCGCAAGTCGCTGCGGCGCGATCGGCTTGAGCAGGTAATCCACGGTGTTGTAGCCGAAGGCCTTGAGTGCGTGGGCGTCGAATGCGGTGGTGAAGATGATGCGCGGTACCTGGCTCAGCCGCTCCAGCACATCGAACGCATTGCCGCCGGGCAGATCGATGTCCAGAAAGACCAGCGCCGGTGCGCTCGATTCGATCAGCTCCACCGCGGCATCCACGTCGCCGGCATGCCCCAGCACGCGTATCTGCGGGTAGCCCTTGAGCTGATGCTCCAGTTCGAAACGGGCCAGCTCCGAATCCTCCACGATCACTGCATCGATCACGCACCACCTCCGATCCAGACCTGGGCAATCACGCACCCGCCCTCTCCCTGCAGGCCCAGGCCGGCGCCTGCGCCGAACGACAGTTGCAGGCGTTGCCGCAGATTCGCAAGGCCGGTGCCGCCGTTGCCGGTGTGCTGCAAGCGGCCGCTGTTGCGCACGTCGATCTGCAGACGCGTGCCCTGCAAGGCGATCTGCACATGCAGCTCGCCTCCGCTGCTGCTTGGCCCCAGGCCATGCTTGATGGCGTTTTCCACCAGCAGCTGCACGCAAAAACGCGGGACCTGCCGCGGCAACGCACGCGGGTCCAGCTGTTCGGTATAGCGCAGGCGTTTGCCCAGCTGCATGCCGACCAGGCCCAGATAATCGCGCACCACCGCCATTTCGTCGTCAACCGTGACCAGGGCTTCTTCGCCGCCGCTGAACTGGTAGCGCAGCGTGCTGGCAAAGCGCGTGATCTGTTCGCGCGCCAGCTCCGGGTCCATCAGGATGAGCGCGCGGATGTTGTTGAGCGTGTTGAAGGTGAAGTGCGGGCTGATATGGCCGAGCAGCCGCTGCAACTGCGCCTCCTTGAGCGCCAGGCGCAAGTCGTTCTGGTGGCGTGTGGCCTCGGCCAGGCGCGTCTGCCTGCTGATCGACAGATACAGCAGACTCCAGGCGATATAGGCGGGAAACAGCAAGGGTGTACTGGAGATCATCGGCTGCGCGTCATGCAATGCCATCGTCGCAGGCGACAGATCGCGCAACAGCCACAGCACGCCGTGCACGGCAAGATCGACGCCAACCGCCATCGCCAGGCTGCCGACGAACAGCAGCCCCAGCCAGCGCAACTCGCCATACCCATCGGCCTGCAGCCTTCGATACAGCCAACGCAGCACCAGGCTGCCCAGCAACCCGCCCATGCTCAGACCGACCACTGCAGCAAGCTGGAGCGCGTCGGGCACCCGTTCTTCGCTCGGCCGCGCCAGGTAGGCGATCGCCAGGAACAGCGCCCATCCCAAGGTCTGCATCAGCCAGAACATGCGTCTTACCCCGCGCATGCGTGCCGCCTTCCTGCATCGATCAAACGCGTCCGCTCCGTTGGCGCTCAGGCAGGACATCCCTGCTGCAGGCTGACGCGTAGCATAGGACGCCGAGGCATGCAGTGCATCACTCCTGCGGAAACGGTGTCTCCATCCGGAGGCGTCTTGCGCCTACGCAAAGCGCTACGCGCTGACGTGCTGGCGGCCGCTGGGTAGTGCGTTGCCTGTCTGATCGTTGGTTGCCGTCCAGCCGCCTACAGATGGCGTCGGCGCATCAAACGATCTCATCGCATCACACCGTTATCGCCACGCGGTAATGAGCGCACCTCATCACTGCATGCGGTACACGCGGCTGGAACGGCGAGGCGGATACGGCATGCTGGCGCCCTGTCCTGTCCAGACGCATCGCGGTGCGTGCATGACCCATCGCGCAGCCACCCAGGCCTGCGGTTATCGCATCACGCAAGGAGATAACGCTTGGATTCCAGCGCAGCGACCCCTAGATCTGTATCTGACAGACAGACCACGTCGGTGCGTCGGCCTCATGTGCTCGCGCGCGTGGTGGCCTGCGTCCTCGCCGCGGTCGCTGTCTGTGTGGTTGCCCCCTCCCCCGCGGCAACACGTTCCCCGGAGTCCATCGGTATGCCCATCTCGGAAAGTCTGTCGCCCCGACAGCAAGCCATCGCACCGATCGCCGCGTTTGCGGCGACTGGCGATATCGACCGTTTGACCACGGCATTGGAGGCAGGCCTGGACACCGGTCTGACCATCAACGAATGCAAGGAAGTGCTGGTACAGGTCTACGCCTATGCCGGCTTTCCGCGCAGCCTCAATGCGCTGTCGGCGCTGATGCAGGTGGTGCAAGCGCGGCAACAGCGCGGCCTTGCCGACGCGCAGGGCGAGCTGCCTGGCCCGGTGCCGACCGGCCCGGAACTGCTTGCGTTGGGCACCGCCAATCAGACGCAGCTGGTGGGGGCGGCGGTCTCTGGGCCGCTGTTCGAGTTCGCGCCGGCCATCGATGCCTACCTGAAGACGCACCTGTTCGGCGACATTTTTGCGCGCGACAACCTCGATTGGATCAGCCGCGAGCTGGCAACGGTGAGCATGCTCGCGGCGCTGGAGGGGGTGGATTCGCAATTGCAGTCGCATCTGAAGATCAGCATGAACATCGGCATGAGCAGCGCGCAGCTCAACGCGCTGGCGCAGGTGCTGGACAAACGGGTCGGTGCGGCGGCCGGCACCCGCGCCAAGGCCGCCCTGGCCAAGACGCAGTAAGGATGCTGACAAGCTGATGCAGCCGCCGGGCAAGCGGTTCGCCCGATGTACTGCTGCGTGGCTGGGAGCGACCTGGCCACAGGTGGAACCGCTGCTGCGGCATGCGTGTTTGCCTGCGGAATAGGCCCATTTGTTGCCAAGCCGGGCTTGCTGCCTAGCTGCGCCGCGCTCTGCATCGACCAGGCCGCAGGTGCTCGCCAACAGTCCCGAATGCCTCCTCATCTGACGCATCCTCGACAGGGCCTGCAGTTCGGCGAGTCGGCAGGCAATCAACGAGGCGCCGCCGACACTGCCGGCGCCGTCACCCGCTACTTGCAAGCTGCGGGACGCATTGTTGCGGAAAGAGCGGCCACCACGCGCGCTGCAAAGGCTGCACCTTCAACCGTCAATCCAACTCTGCGTGTCTTGTACTGCGACCACGCGCTGTTTACCTCGGTGAGCTGCCTGTCCGCGCACCGCTAGCGCTCCATGGACCATTCGGGAGCTACCGGGGGCTTGGCCATTGGTTTAAGCGCGCCGGACCTTCCGAGCCGCATGCGCGTGGTGGGCCGCTCTTACAGACGTTCAGCGGTGGCATTTGCCCAAAAACCTGCTGACGCACGACCGGTCTGTCGACGTGAACGCCCATGCCCGCCCGTGCAGGTAGTGCAGGTAAGGAGCCGGTCTCCGCTCCGTGCCGTGCATGAAGACTTCCCGCCCTGGCTGAGCAGACCGCTCAAACCTTCACAGCCTCGACTTACCGCCTTGCGCGATACACCTGAGGCAGAGGTCACCGGCGTGAGCGCCAAGCGGGCTGGACCTCTGCAGGCTTCGAAGGCTGACTATGCGAAACGCTTGTCCACGCCGCCCCCCGCATAAATTCACCGAAGAAGCTCGCCAGAACTCAAAGGTCGGATAATTAAATAACACCCAGATCACTCCAAGGCGCCCCAAAAAACGGCAGCCTTAAAAAAACTCGAAAAATAAACTAAATTATTCAAATCATTCATTTTCGATGCAACCGATTGCGTAATCGATGCCTTTTGACGTGGAATTTCGCACAATCGGACGAGGTCGCTCGGCGTCGCGAGAGGGCGTTTTATCGCAATGACATCGGGAGACAATCCTGATTTCTGACAGCTTAAACAATCGTCGCAAGCAAACTATTCAAAATTCCGCCGCGTACAGCAGAGTCCGTTAGAACGCCTAACTTCCGGTTGAATTCGCTACAATGCGTGAGGGATTTACCCACATCTTCGACATCATTCCCTGATTCCTCGCGCTCTTCGTCGCATTTAGGATAGCCGCCCTCTGCGAAATGTGACGGGGTATTGTTGCGTTCGGTCTGACAGTTTTCTGAATTTTCATCTGTTAGCGGCCTTTTAATCCGATATCGCTATGAAGTGAATCGGTGTTTCCTATCGCACGATCTTTTTCTCTGAATAGCAACTGTCCATTCAGACTTTAGAGTTAATGGCTAGCGCCGTTAAACAAACCGCAAGCACACGGCGAGTGCATCAGCGTATTTGCCGGGCGCTTCGGCAGCACAAGTCCGAGAGGATGGACCGCTGCAGTTGAAGTGAATAACACGTGAAATTAAACGCCTTCGTTGGTGACCGCCAGCGCTGGGACCTTCTGCGCCAAATTTCAGAATCGGCAGTAGCGGCGCGCCTACAACGGAATCGACCACGCTTATGAATCGCTCGCTACTTGCAACCACCATCGCCTCCTGTCTTGTCCTGACCGCATGTGGCGGCGGTGGCGGTGGCGGCAACGTCCGCAGTGAGCCGCCGCAGAGTACGGTGATTGCGCCGGCACCCACGCCGACCGCGCCGACCACCCCGGGTACCACGTCCGATCCGCTGCCCAAGACCGCGCCGGTTCCGACGCCTGCGCCTGCCCGCTATCAAGGCGTCGGCAGCAATCTGCTGGTGCCGATCAATGCCGATCTGGCGCAGCAGGCCGGTGCCCGCGGCCAGGGCGTGAAGCTGGCTGTGCTGGACGACAACCTGGTGCCGAGTTACGCGCCGATTGCCGGCAAGGTCGATGGTTTCACCGACTACACCGCTAGCCCGGGTACGCCCGAGTCGTCGTCCAATGCGCTGCGCGGCCATGGCACGATCGTTTCGGCGCTGGTGCTGGGCTCGGCGCAGGACGGCTTTGCCGGTGGCGTCGCTCCGGATGCGGACCTGTTCTATGCACGGATCTGCGCAGAGAATTCCTGCGGTACCCAGCAGGCCCGCCGCGCGGCGGTGGATCTGGCGGCCTCCGGCGTGCGCATCGCCAACCTGTCGCTGGGCGCCTCGTATGCCGACGCCGCCGGCAGCGCCAACGCGGCAGCCGCCTGGCGATATGCGCTGACCCCGCTGGTGCAGACAGACGCGCTGATCGTCGCCTCGACAGGCAACGAAGGCGCCGCCGAAGCCTCGTATCCGGCGGCGACACCGGTGCAGGAAGCCAGCGTGCGCAACAACTGGCTGGCGGTGGGCGCGATCAATGTCGACAGTGCCGGCAATGCGGCTGGTCTGACCAGCTATTCCAACCATTGCGGCGCCGCCGCGCAGTGGTGCCTGGTGGCACCGGGCAGCTTCACCGCTCCGGCGCTGGCCGGCACCGAATTGCAGGGCCAGATCGCCGGCACCTCGTTCTCCACCGCTGCGGTCAGCGGCGTCGCGGCGCAGGTACTGGGCGTGTATCCGTGGATGAGCGCCTCCAACCTGCAGCAGACCCTGCTGACCACCGCGACCGACCTAGGCGACCCGGGGGTGGATGCGCTGTATGGCTGGGGCCTGGTCAACGCGGCCAAGGCGATCAGGGGACCGGGCCGGTTCGCCAGCAACTGGTCGGCCACTGTGGGTGCCGGCTACGACAGCACCTTCAGCAACGACATTTCCGGCAGCGGCAGCCTGACCAAGAATGGCAGCGGCAAACTCACCCTGAGCGGCAACAACAGCTATACCGGCGGCACCACGATTGCTGACGGCGTGCTGGCGCTCTCCGGCAGCCTGCGCTCGGATCTTCTGGTGGCCAACTCGGCCACCTTCGAGTCGCGCGGCGGCGTGATCAACGGCGGCTACAGCCTGGTCAACAACACCGGCACCACCGCCATCCAATTGGGCAAGGGCCTGACCGTCACCGGCGTGGCCAGCCTGAAGGGCAATCTGCTGTTGCTGCCGGAAGCGTCCGGCTACAGCGTCGGCAGCAGCGAGAAGATCGTCAGTGCCGGTGTCCTGCAGGGCACGTTCGACCGTGTGCAGTACGCCAACAATTTCTTCTGGACCGCGTCGCTTGCCTACGACCCGACCACCGTCACCGCAACCCTGACCCGTAATGCATCCGCCGCCAGCGCGCAGGCCGCGGGTGCGCCGCAGGCAGTGGTCAACGGCGCTGCCCAGGCCGATGCGCTGGTCAAGGTGCTGGACACCCGCGTGGCATCCGGCGACACCGCAAATCTGGGTGGCCTGATCAGCGCCACCGGCTCGCTGCTGGCGGCATCCAATGCGCAGGTTGCCGCATCGCTGCCGACCCTGGCCGGCCAGGTGCATGGCATCGAGCGCACGCTGGGCTTCCAGTCGGCACTCAACGATGCGCGTGTTGCTGCCGATCGCCTGCCCTACCTGGCCGACACCACCACGCTGACCACCTGGATGCAGGGCAGCTACCTGGATGGCGATCTGAGCCGCAGCGGGTTTGCGTCGGCCGACTACACCCAGCAGGCCACCACCTTCGGTGTGGATCTGCCGATCGGCAGTGCCGGCACGGTGGTGGGCGCGGCGGTGACCTCCGGTCAGGACCGCGCGCACATCGACGCATCGGCCAGCCGTCTGCGCTCGGACCGTTACGCAATGACCGCGTACCTGTACCAGCCGATCGGCCAGGCGTACCTGTCGGGCATCGGTTCCTATGGCATGAGCAATGTGGAGACCGAGCGCAACGTGCAGGCCGGCAGCGTCGGCGAACGCTTGCAGGACCGTCGCCACGACACCAACTGGTCGCTGCGCGCGGAAGTCGGCCTGCTGCCGCATGCCGGGCTGTCGCCCTTCGTGGCCGCAGGTGTGGTCAGCCAGACCCAGGACGCCTTCAGCGAAGCGTCGGTGACCGGTCTGGGCCTGAGCGCCGGCAGCGACACCTTGCGCGCGGGGTATGGCGAGGTGGGCGTGCGCGGTCATCTGGCACGCGGCAAGTGGGGCTTCGATGGTCTGGTCGCCTACCGCTCGTTGCTGGGCAACCCCAACGCCGACTTCAGCGCCTGGTTCACCGGCTTGCCGGAAGCGCGCTTCACTGTGGCCGGGACGCCGGTGTCCAAGCAGGCCGTGCGCGCCTCGGTCGGCGTGCGGTACCAGGTCAACGACGCGTTCTCGCTGTACGGCAATGTGGGTGCCGAGCGTGGCCGTTCCGAGTCCAACAGCATCAACGCCAACGTCGGTCTGCGCTGGCAGTTCTGATCCAGCGATGGCCGGTGGTAACGCGACAGCATCCGCTGGCCGCGTCACGCCAGCGACTGCCAAGGCCCCGGCATGCCGGGGCCTTCGTACGTCCGGGCGTTTCCAAGCGCCAACCTCATCGCCGGCATCCCTGTGCGCATCTGTCCCGGTGCGGCAGCAACGCTACGACGTTGCTGCGTGCAATGCAGCGGATTGCAAAAACGCCTGAAACCCTGTGCGCGCGATCGATGCGGAATGCGCCTTGCGCGCTATCGCCGTGATCTCTCGCCGATCGCGTCCCACGGCCAGCCTACCTGGGTGCATGTCGGTGCCGAGACGCCTGCGCTGGTCGAGACACAGCGCCCGCTGACCGAGCCCGCACCGATCGTCGACCTCATCGACGGCGTCGCATCGATGCGCAGCTGGCCGAGCGGATCGGCACAAAAAAGCCCCGGCATGCCGTAATGCTGTTCACTT
>NZ_JPLE01000274.1 GCF_001010415.1 Xanthomonas pisi DSM 18956 | reverse complement strand
AACTACGAGCTGAACTCAAAGAACATGGAATTCGTAACTCAACGTTGTCTGCTCTCATGCCATGTGAATCAAGCAGTCAAGGCTCAAATAGCACAAACGGTATAGAACCACCTCGTGGACCTGTAAGTATTAAAGAATCTAAAGAAGGCAACTTCCGACAGGTTGTTCCTAATATCGAACATAACATGAGTCTTTACGACTACGCGTGGAAACTTGCTAAGAAAGGTAATAAACCTTATTTGACCCAAGTTGCTATCATGTTGAAATGGGTGTGCCAATCTGCTTCTGCTAATACTTACTATGACCCTGCAGTATTTGAGAAAGGTAAAGTGCCAATGTCAGTAATGCTTGACGATCTGCTTTACTTCTGGTACTTTGGCGGAAAAAACCTCTACTATCATAACACTCGAGATGGTTCTGGTACAGATGACTATGAGTTAGAAACACCTAAAGCAGATGATTGTTCATCCTGTAAATTATGATATAATTACCACAAGGATGTGGTT
>NZ_JPLE01000273.1 GCF_001010415.1 Xanthomonas pisi DSM 18956 | reverse complement strand
GGGGCATTACTATCGGATTTGTATTTTTGCAGGGAGAGATTGCGCTGCAATTCTTCGATTTCAGCGGCGTTGTCGATGATATCTGCCATTTTCCTTTCCTTCAGGCATGAAAAAAGGAGCCGAAGCTCCTTTGGTTTTAGAATTCGAATTGCCTTGCCCGCAGGCTTTTCAGCATTGGTCTGGCCCGCTGAACTACGAAACTCGACTGGTCAAGCCGTGCCGCCTCTCTCAGTAGCACATCTCTGTTCTTCGTCACCATGTAGATGGTCTCAAACGCAATGTCATACAGCTTGTTCGTGTATGAGGAGTTCAGCTCTTTCATGATCGGATACAGGTGTTTGCTGAGTTCCTGGGCTTTTTCCATCTGTAGTTGCATGTAGCAGAGGAGGATGATTTCTTCGTCTGTGAATTGCTGCGCTGGTTGCATG
>NZ_JPLE01000272.1 GCF_001010415.1 Xanthomonas pisi DSM 18956 | reverse complement strand
CCTTAAAGGGTTCCTTGCTCTTCCAAAGGTTGCATCATCCACTGGTCGCGATGACCCTTGCAAGATTGGATTCAGAACTAAAGATTTGCGCAATGCGCTACGCAAGAAGGGATTTGTGCCTTCTTATGACAACGTCGCCGCGCTGATGGCTTCAATGGAGGAAGCTGAAGCGATGGACAAGGTGCGCGGCTATTTCCTGAATACAGGCTTCACCATGTATGAATGGCACACGAAGGGATTGACTGTCGCCGACTTCATCTATTCATTAGAGCAGAAGTATGTACGCAATATGCAGGCCCCAGGATAATTATCATCAAAATATTTGCTTTTCTGACGAGGTGATATTATGATTAATTTAGACAGGATTGAGTTAGCACTTAGTACCTTAATCAAATATTACCAGTTTGCTTTTAAGGCTAGTTTGTTTGGCTTGTTCAATCCTCATCAATCAGCAAAGGCGAGAAGCAATGCCAACCGCCTGCGCTGTACTGGTATAGTTA
>NZ_JPLE01000271.1 GCF_001010415.1 Xanthomonas pisi DSM 18956 | reverse complement strand
GGGCGAGTCGCTGTCGCTGGGTGGCTACGAGTTCGTCTTCGAGGGGGCGGTGCACCACGAGGGGCCGAACTTCACCTCGGACAAGGCCACCATCCGGGTTTTCGACGGTGACAAGCAGATCGCCACCCTGCATCCGGAGAAGCGCCTGTACACCGTGCAGCAGATGCCGATGACCGAGGCGGGCATCGACGCCGGCTTCACTCGCGACCTCTATGTGGCCCTCGGCGAGCCGCTGGGCGACGGTGCCTGGGCAGTGCGCGTGCATATCAGGCCGTTCGTGCGCTGGATGTGGTTGGGTGGGCTGATGATGGGCCTGGGCGGTGCCCTGGCCGCCGGTGATCGTCGTTATCGTGTCAAGGTAAAGGCCCGCGTGCGCGAAGCGTTGGGT
>NZ_JPLE01000270.1 GCF_001010415.1 Xanthomonas pisi DSM 18956 | reverse complement strand
ACCCATATACCGTGTACGTTTATTATTCTTATCTTTGTATGTTTGAAATAATTCAGGCTTATCTGAGTTATTAGGAATTTTAACTATTTTGTTTATACGTAGATAGTCACTAAATTTTTCAGGGTACCATTTACCGTCCCATTGGGATTTAATCCAACGAATACCATCTTCTTCTTTACGTTCAGCTAAATGAGGCGGTAGAATAACAACTTTGTCACCTTCATTCAATGGGTGATTATCATTCAATGCGTTAATTTGTTGTTCCATTAATCACCTTCTCACGAGCTTCTTGAGCCTCGTAAGCATCTCCTACTTCTTCCATTAATTCTGTTGGAGAGCCCATGAACACTGTAGCATTTTGGATATTCATCTGACTAGATGGAGCAGCACTTTTAGTGCAAACTTGTTCAGATGTGATTTCTTTC
>NZ_JPLE01000269.1 GCF_001010415.1 Xanthomonas pisi DSM 18956 | reverse complement strand
GCAGATGCTGTTCTTACTGCGGATTACTCTGAGCTGGCGCAGTCTCCGAAATTTCAGCAGACGTTTTTGTCCATTGACGCCGACCCGCAGCATGCACAGCTTTCTGGTCGCCAGAAAATGGATCTGGCAAAAGAGCGTGTTGCCGATGAGGTGCGCGCGCAGCTGGCAACCGTTCCTGAATTGGTGGCTGTGAATGCCATGGCGGCAAACGTGGGTGACGCACAACTGTTTAATCTGGTGACACGAGGCACAGCGAAGACCGTTAAAAGCGGCATTGTCAGAAATGCCACGGAACAGGGGGCGATTAATGCGGCGCAGGGCGGCTATTCACGCTATCAGGAAAACACGGCATTGCGTGAGACCGCCGGAATGGATG
>NZ_JPLE01000268.1 GCF_001010415.1 Xanthomonas pisi DSM 18956 | reverse complement strand
TCATCAGCTGGCTCACTTGTTTGCTATTGCCTCGGCATCACGGAAGTGGACCCAATCCCGTATAAGCTGCTGTTTGCCCGATTCATCGACGTAAGCCGCGCCGACCTTCCTGACATCGACATCGACTTTGAAGATACCAAACGCTATATGGTGTTTGATTATCTTAAAGAGAAGTACGGCGAAATGAACGTTGCAAAGCTTGGCAACATCAACACGCTTAAGGCCAGCTCAGTAATGGCTCAAGTTGGTAAGAAGTTCAACATTGGATACCACGAAACAGCCAACATTAAAAACGCACTGCTTGAATAC
>NZ_JPLE01000267.1 GCF_001010415.1 Xanthomonas pisi DSM 18956 | reverse complement strand
CCGACCCCTAATGACTCAATCCATTCGCTTTGAACGTCAGCCAGCAAATCGGCTGTGTCGATGGTTATTACACCAGTGCTTACTATGTAAGAATATTGCGCACTCATTCTATCATATCCCCAGTTCTGTTTCCAGGTCCGTTACCTATGTGCCCGTGAGTGGATACATTTGTGCCGCCGATTGTGGTGCCAGTCGGAAGCGTTGCCGTCGTTCCTTCTTTCCCTTCTATACCACCATTGAATGTTGCCTTTCCATTCACTATCAGTTGTTGGTCGATAGTGGTGATTGGTGTTTTCACGTTTACCCCAGCTGATGCGGTTATGTTTATCGAGTCATCACTTAATGCAATTCGTGCAGCGCCGCTGAGTGGCTGAATTACCATTGAGCCTGCATCCTCTCCGCTTATGGTGTATTTTCGGAATATATCCGGTATGAACAGTCCATCAGCGAAAGTTTTCACGCGACCATTGGTAGGCGCGGTCGGCTTCAATTCTTCAAGGAATGTCGACAACTCTCGGTCGCCAGCGAATATCCAGCCCAAATCACCTTCTTTCAAAGGAAAATTGATTACAAAGCCGCCGCCGCCGATTGCCAATACAGGAATTGACACCAGGGGTTGACGCTCCACTGGTTTATCATCAAGACTTACGAAATGAATAACAGGCTTTATG
>NZ_JPLE01000266.1 GCF_001010415.1 Xanthomonas pisi DSM 18956 | reverse complement strand
GTTAGACAGACGACCGACCTGCGAAATGAGATGAGCAAAAAGTTCAGCATCGAGATGCCGGAGCCAGTGAGCCACCTGCTCGGCATTCCTGCGTTTGACAACATCCAGCGGTGAGCGGTCTCCGTGCTCCAGCCCTTCGGCAGTATCTGCCCCACAAACATACTCTTCATCCGGATCCGGCAGTTCCCATACCAGCAGATAATTCATCAGCGTCCGCTGCAACTCGTTTTTATTTCCTTCACGCAGAGACTGAGCTTTAGTCTTCGCTCCTGTAACAGGTTCAATGTCATAAACAATCATCGGTGGCGAACAGAATGATTCTGCCTGCAACGTACTTTCGGCACTGAACACACGTCGTCCGGACGTCAGAAACGCCTCCTGTGGCGTTGAGGGAAACTCCTGCTTCATTTCCTCACGCTGTTCAGTTTCCTTATTGA
>NZ_JPLE01000265.1 GCF_001010415.1 Xanthomonas pisi DSM 18956 | reverse complement strand
CTCCTGAACAGCTTTCAGCACCTGGAATTTATCCTGCATCTGGCGCACAAAACGCGATGCAATTGTCTCTTCCGGGGTCAGACTGCTGGTACGGGAGTAATACGGCCCCTTGCGAATATCTTCAGGATAGAGTATTTTATCCGCAGAACCCTGACGGGAGTGCTCATCTTTGGGCAATTGGAGCCCTCTGTACAGAGAACCATCAGGGTTTAGTTTTTCTCTCCTGTATAATGTTAAGCCAGCCGTTTCCATACTCTTCAGTTTTTTCCCGTTTTCCGTTCCGTAAACAGAAGCAATACGGTTAACTTCCAGAAGTTTTTGGGTTGCCTTCATATGCACCGCAGACACTACCGGATCACCATTTTTATCCACGGCATCAAGCAGCATCACAACCGCATTTCTTTCTGTCGCTGAGCGGTAAATTGCATCCGGATCGTGCATCAGTTCCGGTAGTCTCTCGATAACATCCATCGGCACCACATGTTTCACACCATTGGTGGCCTTCCGCACAGTATCGCGGGAAATAACCAGCGGCAAATC
>NZ_JPLE01000027.1 GCF_001010415.1 Xanthomonas pisi DSM 18956 | reverse complement strand
CTACGCGCCGACGCTCATGCTGCACGAGGCTGCGCACGTACCCTCATCCGCCCCTGCGGGGCACCTTCTCCCGATGGGAGAAGGGGTGTGCCTTAGCCCCTCTCCTGCGGGAGAGGGGTTGGGGTGAGGGTACGGGCGAAGCGTTCGTGTCGTTCAAACTACATCAGGCTTCGCGCGTCCCCTCATCCGGCGCTGCGCGCCACCTTCTCCCGCCCTGCGGGAGAAGGGCAAGTGGTGGAGCTACCGCTAAAGCCCCTCTCCCCTCGGGAGAGGGGTTGGGGTGAGGGTACGGGCGAAGCATTGGTGTCGTTCAAACTGCATGAGGCTTAGCGCGCACCCTCATCCGGCGCTGCGCGCCACCTTCTCCCGCTGGCGGGAGAAGGACACGTGGTGGAGCTGCCGCTCAAGTTCCTCGCCCCTCGGGGCGAGAAGGCAGGGTTTGCGCGCCACTGGCGCGTGCCTTGGAGCGTCCGCGTCGCAAACGCGGGCTGGGGCGCAGGGCGGGGTTGGGGTGAGGGTACGGGCGAAGCACTCGTGTCGTTCAACCTGTTGCAGATCGCTCAAACTGCTGCAGCTTCGCCCACATACACGCGAGGCACGCGCTTGAGTCCGCACAGCAGCTGATACGCGCTGACATTGCACTGCGTCGCCAGCGGGCTGACGCGTGGCGCATCGCCCCACAGTTGCACGCTGGCACCGATGTCGGCCTGCGGGTGGTCGGTGAGGTCCACGGTGAGCATGTCCATCGACACGCGGCCGATCAGCGGGCAGACCTGGCCGTTCACCAGCACCGGCGTGCCGTTGGGCGCGAACTGGGGGTACCCATCGGCATAGCCCATCGCCACCACGCCCACGCGCGTCGGCCGTTCGGCCACGAAGCGTGCGCCGTAGCCCACCGGCTCGCCGGCCGGCAGGTCGCGCACGCTGATGATGCGCGAGCGCAGCGTCATCACCGGGCGCAGCTGCGTGGTGAGCGCGGTGTCCTGCGGGAACGGGTTTGCGCCGTACAGCATCAGGCCCGGGCGCGACCAATCGTTGCGCAGCGCCGGCCAGCCCAGCAGGCCGGGCGAATTGCGGATGCTGGTTTCCGCGCGCATGCCGCCAGCGGTCAGCGCAAACGCCACCGCCTGCTCGTCGGTGCGGCTGCAGTCCAGCTCGTCGGCGCGCGCCAGATGCGTCATCAACACCAGCGAGGCGATCTGCGGCAATCCGCGCAGGCGCAGCCAGGCGGCGCGGAAGTCTTCCGGCGACAGCCCCAGCCGGTGCATGCCGCTGTCCAGCTTCAACCAGATGCGCAGCGGACGCGGGCTCTGGAACTCGGCCAGCGCGCGCACCTGTTGCGGCGTGGCCACCACCGTCCACAACGCGTGCTCTGCGATCAGGCGCAGCTCGTCCTGCTCGAAGAAGCCTTCCAGCAACAGGATCGGTGCGCGGATGCCGGCCTGGCGCAGTTCCAGCGCTTCTTCGATGCACGCCACCGCAAAACCGTCGGCTTCCGGCTCCAGCGCCTGCGCGCAGCGCACCGCGCCGTGCCCGTAGGCATCGGCCTTGACCACCGCCAGCGCCTTGCCGCCGCCCAGCTGCTTGGCCAGGCGGTAGTTGTGACGCAATGCATCCAGATCGATCGACGCTTGCGCAGGACGCACTACGCGGCCTCCCGCTGCGGGCGCTGACTGCGCGTGGACAGATAACGGAACACGTCCAGGCCCTCGGTATCGATCTCGGGCGTGCGGCCCTGCATCAGGTCGGCCAGGTACCGCCCGGAGCCACAGGCCATGGTCCAGCCCAGCGTGCCATGCCCGGTATTGAGGAACAGGTTGGCGTACGGGGTGGCGCCCACCACCGGGGTTCCGTCCGGGGTGGCCGGGCGCAGGCCGGTCCAGAATTCGGCCTGGGCCAGATCGCCGCCGCCCGGGTACAGGTCGTTGACCACCATTTCCAACGTGGCACGCCGGCGCGGGTTCAACGACAGGTCGAAGCCCGCCACCTCGGCCATGCCGCCGACGCGGATGCGGTCGTCGAAGCGGGTCAGCGCGATCTTGTAGCTCTCGTCCAGCACGGTGGAGGTCGGCGCGCGCGCGGCATCGACGATCGGAATCGTCAGCGAATAGCCCTTGAGCGGGTAGACCGGCAGATGCAGGCCGAGCGACAGCAGCAGGTCCGCCGAATAGCTGCCCAGCGCCAGCACATAGCGGTCGGCGGTTTCGATGCGGCCATCGATCTGCACGCCGGTGACGCGGCCACCGCTATGTTCCAGGCGCTCGATCTGCTGCCCGTAGCGGAACGTGACCCCCGCCTGCGCGGCCAGGTCGGCCAGGCGCTGGGTGAACAGGCGGCAGTCGCCGGTCTGGTCTTCGGGCAGTCGCAGCGCGCCGGCCATCTGCGCGCCACCGCCGGCCAGGCCGGGCTCGAATTGCGCAATCTGCGCCGGGCTCAGCAGCTCGTACGGCACCCCATACTGCGCCAGCACCTGGATGTCCTGTGCGGCGGCATCCAGTTGCTGCTGGGTGCGGAACAACTGCGTGGTGCCGAGCTGGCGGCCTTCGAATTCGATACCGGTGCTGGCGCGCAGCGCGTTCAGGCAGTCGCGGCTGTAGTCGGACATGCGCACCATGCGCGCCTTGTTCACCGCGTAGCGCTCGGCGGTGCAGTTGCGCAGCATCTGGCTGAGCCATGCCAGCTGGCGCAGGTCGCGGGTGGGGCGGATCGACAGCGGCGCATGCTGCTCGAACAGCCACTTCACTGCCTTGCCCGGCACCCCTGGCGCGGCCCACGGCGAGGTGTAGCCGAACGAGAGCTGGCCGGCATTGGCATAGCTGGTTTCCAGCGCGGCTGCCGGCTGGCGGTCGACCACGGTGACCTCGCAGCCCGCCTGGGCCAGATACCACGCGCTGGTGGTGCCGATGACGCCGCTACCGAGAATGAGCACCCGCATGTCGCTCTCCTGAAAGGGTATTCCCCCACAACCACGCGCTGAGGGAGACAGTTAGACGCAGTATATTGCGAGCCAGGCAGTGTCATTTCTGGAATAGACACACCTTCGCAGTGAAACTTCCTGTCAAATCTTGTGGAGACAAACCCCATGGCCACCCGCGCCCGCGAGCTGGACAAGATCGACCGCAAGATCCTGCGCATCCTGCAGCAGGAGGGGCGGATTTCGTTTACCGAACTGGGCGAACGCGTCGGCCTGTCGACCACGCCATGCACCGAGCGCGTGCGCCGGCTGGAGCGCGATGGCGCCATCACCGGCTACTACGCGCGGCTGGACCCGCACTATCTCAAGGCCAGCCTGCTGGTCTTCGTGGAGATCAGCCTGGCCTACAAATCCGGCGACATCTTCGAGGAATTCCGCCGCGCCGCACTCAAGCTGCCCAACGTACTGGAATGCCACCTGGTCTCGGGCGATTTCGACTACCTGCTCAAGGCCCGCATCAGCGAAATGGCGTCCTATCGCAAGTTGCTCGGCAGCACCTTGCTCACCTTGCCGCATGTGCGCGAATCCAAGAGCTACATCGTGATGGAAGAAGTGAAGGAGACGCTGGCGTTGCCGATTGAGGGCTGAGGTTCGGGATTGGGGATTGGGGATTGG
>NZ_JPLE01000264.1 GCF_001010415.1 Xanthomonas pisi DSM 18956 | reverse complement strand
ATGGTAAATCATCTCACCCGACGGGTTATACATGGCGATACCATACTCAGAAGGTTGAGTAACCATATTCGCAAAAGCATAAACAGTCGTAACACCAGGATTCGTTCCCCTGACAATTTGATGAAGCCTTAAGGCATGATATCCATCAATCTGTTCATGCGTGTACATGACATCGGCCTTCTTCTCTGTTCTGATAAAGAAAAAACAACTTTTTCCTGACGGAATTGACGTTTTAAAAAAAGCCTTCTCAGTCGCCGGAATAG
>NZ_JPLE01000263.1 GCF_001010415.1 Xanthomonas pisi DSM 18956 | reverse complement strand
GACCAAGGCCATTTTTCCATTCGGCGAGATTACCCTTTTCGGACAGACTCATAATAACAACATGAGCGTATTTGTCGCCCAGTTTAACTTGTTTTACAGCATCACCTTCGGAAAGGTAAGAGAATAAGCGAACTACGATGTTTGTATCGATATCACCAATTTTCCAGACTTGTGGAACTTTAGCTTTAGGGTTCAAATTGACGACAGGAAGACTGCCTTCAGATTCAAACACTTCATTTAATTGTTCAGACATAGTGT
>NZ_JPLE01000262.1 GCF_001010415.1 Xanthomonas pisi DSM 18956 | reverse complement strand
ACGAATAGGCGCTCAAAGATGCGGGAGGAAGTAATAAAAGAGGTGCTCACTTACAATCCATTAAGGATGAATAAAACTAAGCTGAAGAAGTTTAATGCAATGGTAAGAAAGGAATTTAGACGGCTTGGAGGGAAGAATTTTATATTTTAATTATGATTAATGTTAAGAGGGCCGATTGGCCCTTTTTATTTGCCTGTGGTATGTGAGGCTTTATTATCGGATAAAACGATTGATTTGTGCAAATCTATTAGAGGGTCGTGGGCAGTGAGGATTGTGACGTGAATTTTGTGTCTTGAATATGTGTGCGAATCTGGAAGATTATTGTACTGTGGTGCTGTGGGATTGGAGAGGGAATCACTAGGAGTTGGAGCGTGTACCGTGGTGTGTTTGTGTACATGGTGCGTGGTGCATGAG
>NZ_JPLE01000261.1 GCF_001010415.1 Xanthomonas pisi DSM 18956 | reverse complement strand
CTTAATATATCCTGACATTTCTTGCAATCACCTTTGCCTAAAAGCGAGTCGATGTAATCGCCGCTGACGCGCTCATCACCGAAGTATGTTGCGCGACCGCAAAGACTTTGCACTTCTCCTTCGTCAAAGTAATGCGCACGATGGCCCCACTTCGGTATGGCCCAACCAGCGGCGATAAGCTTATTACCCATCACCCCTCCTTAATGACCCGATAAGCAACAACATCCCAAGCTTCTCCGTTGTGATCCCAATGTAAAACACTAGAATGAATTTGATCATTACCACGTTCGCCGTTACGCATTTTGAACTCAACCATCTTCCCAGGCACTGGATTCTCACCGCCATGCCACACGGTCCACGCTTCC
>NZ_JPLE01000260.1 GCF_001010415.1 Xanthomonas pisi DSM 18956 | reverse complement strand
TCGTATTACCGATGGCCCTAGAAGTGGAGACGATGTGTTCTAGGGCCGTTTTATAGTGCAAATTGGCTAGTGGCGGGGGAATTTTTCGCCTTCTTTGGCCGCCTCTCCGAAATCCTTGTAGAAATCGTCCATGGAACGGCCCATCTTGCTATTGCCGTTTTCATCAATCATCGTGATGCCGTAGATGATGTTCAGTTCACGAATAGCATTAAGTTTGGCTGACGCCGCGACTTCTGGATCACGCACAAGCTTGACCAAATTGTGAATTGCACCTTTTACGCTCCACAAATCCTTGAGTGGCATCTCTTCCATACGCTTTTTGAAGCGCATTTTGTAGTATGGGTTGCGTTGCGCGCAAAGGATTCGCTGGCCAGTGTAGTTATCCGTTGCAACTTCCATTCCAAATACTAGTGCAAAAGCTGCGCGCATGTCATGGCCCTGAATAACAAGGTCAATGAACTCATCGAATAAAGCCTGATTGTGCTCTGCAAATCGCGGGTCTTCAAAGTCTTCAGGCATCGCTACATAATCTTGACTCATAGTGCAAAATCCCATAGTGCAAATTAATAGTGTGAATTATACAATGGATGGACATTATATTCAAGTGCAGATTGATGTTCATTATGGCTATAAACGTACACAAATCACAGTGCTGAATGGATAACGGACCGTGGTGCGTGGTGTACTGTTTGATACGTATAAAAGAAATCCATCCCTTTTGTCGCTTGTTATGCAAAACAAAGACTTAGCCGCTGCTGGCTGGTTGAAGCGTATCATGACGTATCATCCGTATTGCCGCAAGTCTTTGTTT
>NZ_JPLE01000259.1 GCF_001010415.1 Xanthomonas pisi DSM 18956 | reverse complement strand
TTTTTCAAATATAATAATATCGTCTATAAAGTGTTAGAAGATACGCCATTTGCAGATATTCAAGAAAGTGATCTAGAATTGGCTCTTCAGATTGCAGTCGTTCATTTAAAGGTACGGTTATTTTCAGATGCAGCGGTGACAAGCAAATTTGAAAGCTCTGGTAGCGAAATTTCTGATGCAAGATTCCAAATTAATAAATGGCAAACTTCAGTCAAATCTCGTAAACTTAAAACCGGTCTCACGGTTGAATTAGCGCAAGATTTGGAAGCGAATGGATTTGATGCCCCTAACTTCTTAGAAGATTTGCTTGCTACTGAAATGGCTGATGAAATTAATAAAGATATTCTTCAGTCTTTAATTACTGTATCTAAACGTTATAAAGTTACTGGAATTACTGACACCGGATTTTTTGACTTGAGCTATGCATCCGCTCCAGAAGCAGGTCGTTCGTTATACCGAATGGTGTGTGAAATGG
>NZ_JPLE01000258.1 GCF_001010415.1 Xanthomonas pisi DSM 18956 | reverse complement strand
CGGCACCCTTTTTTCGTTCTTTATTTTGTAGAGATGATTTGGCCGCCACCGGGGATTTTTTAGTTTTGTCCTAATGACCAGACGTTGTTCAGCCTCGGTCATTTCTGGCGGCTCATCACATCGCGGTTCATTCTTCCGGAATGTCATCCAGTCTCCCCGAATTACTCATTTCATGCAGCGATGACACGATGTCACTGACAGGCGTAACAACGCCCCGACGCTGGCTGGTCAGAATATCGGTTTCAGCTCTGAGTTTATCTCTGGCGGCGTTGATTCTTTCCCGGTCAGCACGAAGTTTTGGTGCTGTCTCAGCCAGGACGTCCAGCGTCAGCAATGAGCGTTCAATTGACTCGATACGGGCAATATTC
>NZ_JPLE01000257.1 GCF_001010415.1 Xanthomonas pisi DSM 18956 | reverse complement strand
ACCTTGATGCGCTTGTCAGCAGTTTCACGCGTCATAGGCGCAAACGGGTCGTCTGACATGCCGCGAACTTCTTTAGCGACGGCCTTGTGATTGCCAACAATGTCGTGATTTACGACTTTCACCAAACCTTTTTCAAGATGCTGCTTAAACACGTGATGGTCTTTAAGATGCTCAAAATCTGCATCGCTTACAACGGTGACGATTCCTTCAGGAGTCCACAAAGGCGCACCATCAGCGCCTTTTGCCATTTCACCAAAGCCGGAAGTTGCTGAAGTAAGACCAGCACCGCCCTTGATCAGAATTTGTTTGCGGATATTTGGAAGAGCGCCTGAACCAGCTTTTGCATTCGGGTTTTCTTTCACTTCCGTATAGAAAGTGTAGTTAACTGACATAGACATAGTTGAAACGATGTATTTTGACATTTTGTAGTCCTATTTATATAAGCCTCAGATAAGCCCCTACAGCCCTTGAGGTCTATTGATATGGGGCGAAGCCTTTCGACCACGCCCCATGTGTTTTACTGTGTAATCACAGCAATTAAATACCAGTCATACGGACGACTGCGAACGGACGCTTGAGCAGAACGCCTGCTGGGGGGCTTGCGGAGTGGTAAACGTGGATCTGAATGACGTCGGACGCGGCCGTCAAGAGCCAAGGGGTGTACCTCGGGCGG
>NZ_JPLE01000256.1 GCF_001010415.1 Xanthomonas pisi DSM 18956 | reverse complement strand
GAGAAAGAATTGCATCCAACCCTTGTTTAGAACGTTGACGTCCTACAAAGAATCGTGCTGCTACTTGTCGCCAATCAGATGAACCTTTAACGAAGAAGTAAAAACCTTCACGAGAACGAAACTCTTTAGAAACTTCAGAACCGTATTCACCATTACGAACTACTGCAACAACTTCACCGCCAACTGCCAGAAGGTCTTTACGAGTTAAATATTTGGTCATGCTAATTTCCTCAATTGATTAATGTTTTTGTAATCCATGAGAGCATTATACTCTGTTCTCAAGAGTTTGTTGAATTTTATTCGGTCATATCAGAACGTTCAAAAAGCTCTTCAACAGTTAAATATTTAGTGTCATCTTC
>NZ_JPLE01000255.1 GCF_001010415.1 Xanthomonas pisi DSM 18956 | reverse complement strand
GGCGCAAGTTGACGACATTGCCTTTTACGCTTGGAAGGGTAGACGGCTGCACAGACCTTGCGTCTTTTTGAGGGTCAAAATCCACATCCTGACCTTCTTTAAGGTAATAGTCAGCAATACCCTCCAGACCTTCTTTCAGTTGCGTTAGGACATCAACCTGATGGCTTGATTCATCATCGGTATCATCCATGTTAATCTCAACTGGTGCCCTGTCAGGGTTTTCTGTCAACTCACCGCGCGCGGCACCTTCCGGCATGATACCAGTCTCACTATAGAACTGGCCGCCCATCTTGACGACGTCAGCTTTGGCCTGTTCAATATCGGCCTTACCTTGCAGAACTTCACCAGCAGACTTGCCAAGCAATGCCATATTCTCTGGAGACATCCCTGGTGTTTCTTCTGCTGCATCTTCCGGCAAACGGTTGTAGCCGCTGTTTTTGTCGTCTTTGATGCGGTCACGCTCTTCATCAGGGGAGATGACGCCAGCATCAATGAGAGTCTTACCAGTATTCGCTCGTTTGTCGTTAATCTCTGCAAGTTGAGTAG
>NZ_JPLE01000026.1 GCF_001010415.1 Xanthomonas pisi DSM 18956 | reverse complement strand
CAGTTGATCAAGACAGTTGCTCTCCCGGGGGGAGAGGGGCTATGTTGCACGCCCGCCAAGGTCCGGACGACTTACTCCTTCTCCCATCGGGAGAAGGTGCCCCGAAGGGGCGGATGAGGGTACGAGCGAAGCCTAGTGGCAGGTGAGAGCAGTGATGCGAGTGCACCTGTGCTTCGCTCCTGCACCCTCACCCCAACCCCTCTCCCGGGGGGAGAGGGGCTATGTTGCACGCCCGCCAAGGTCCGGACGACTTACTCCTTCTCCCATCGGGAGAAGGTGCCCCGAAGGGGCGGATGAGGGTACGTGCGAAGCCTGGTGGAGCTTGAGAGCAGGGATCGGGTACGCCTGGGCTTCGCTCCGTACCCTCACCCCAATCCCCGCTCCGCGCCCCAGCCCGCGTTTGCGACGCGGGCGCTCCAGGGCACGCGCGCCAGTGGTGCGCAAACCGTGCCTTCTCACCCCGACGGGAAAGGGTTGCAGTCCACCCCGGCCAGCGGCCCGGTCCGCGCAAACAGCGCGGTTGCACCAACACCCGCAAGCCGCGCCTTGGTGCGCTGCTGGAGAGATGCCCGCACCCGCAGCCGCGTAAGCGCTTTCTGCGCGTCACTTGTGCTGCTTCTGCACGCAGTGCGTGCCATTGGATCTCGGCGCGTTAAAGTCTCGGCTACTCCGCGCACCAAGTCCCCATGCACGCCGTCATCTACCACAACCCCGCTTGCGGCACGTCGCGCAACACGCTCGCCCTGATCCGCCATACCGGCATCGAACCGCAGATCGTCGAGTACCTGCGGTACCCGCCAGACCGGCAGACGCTGCAGTCGCTGATTGCCGATGCCGGCCTGTCGGTGCGCGATGCCCTGCGCCAGAAGGGCACGCCGTATCTGGAGCTGGGACTCGACGATCCCGCGCTGGATGACGCCGCGCTGCTGAGCGCGATGCTCGCGCATCCGATCCTGATCAATCGACCGTTCGTGCAAACCCCGCTGGGTACGCGCCTGTGCCGTCCATCCGAGCAGGTGCTCGACCTGTTGCCACCAGCCACCGGTGCGTTCGTCAAGGAAGACGGCGAACGCGTGCTGGACGAGACCGGCCAACGGATCGGCGCCTGAGCGCCGCAGCGATCGCAGTCATCACTGCGCCGCTACCGGTTCTGCCTCTTTCACGCTGCGCGCATCCAATGACGCCGTCGCGCGATGACCGGGCAGGGCGGATCGGCGCTTGGCGCCAACGTCATCGGAGTCATGGATTGCACCGCTACCACACGGTATCTACCGCGCTGGAAGCGACCAACCAAGCGACTGTGCGACCACCGTCAGGCGCGGCCGGTGCCAGGGACGTCATGTGGCACTCGTCCACGCCGATCGGCGCGGTGCACACCTGCCTGGCAGCCGCTCGCCAGCGTGTGGTGGCCGTTCTAAGATCGCCGTATCGTTTTTGAGGAGCATCGACATGATTCGCGAGATTATCCGCATGGGCGACAAGCGCCTGCTGCGCGTGGCGCCACCGGTGACCGACCTGGGCAGTGCCGACTTGCATGCCTTGGTGGCCGACATGTTCGAGACCATGGACGACGCGCGGGGCGTCGGTCTGGCCGCTCCGCAGATCGCGGTGGACCTGCAATTGATGGTGTTCGGTTTTGAAGTCAGCGAACGTTATCCGGACGCGCCCACGGTGCCGCGCACGGCCTTGGCGAATGCGCAGATCGAGCCGCTGTCGGACGAGATGGAAAATGGCTGGGAAGGCTGTCTGTCGATTCCCGGCCTGCGCGCGGTGATCCCGCGTTACCGCCATATCCGCTATCGCGGCTTCGCCCCCGACGGCAGCCCGATCGAACGCGAGGCCGAAGGCTTCCACGCACGCGTGGTACAGCATGAATACGACCATCTGGTTGGCCGCCTGTATCCCTCGCGCATCGAAAATTTCGATACCTTCGGTTTCGAAGACGTGTTGTCCTACGACTTGTAGCGCAGCGGTCGCGCTGCGCGTCTCATCTTCGGCGGCGGCACGGTCGAGGCGGGACGGCACTGTACCTGGGATGTAAAAAGGGCGCCTTTCGGCGCCCTTGTCGTACTTACTTCAGCGCCTTGAAGCGCAGACGCTTGGGACCTGCGTCATCGCCCATGCGGCGGCGCTTGTCTTCTTCGTACTCGCGGTAGTTGCCCTGGAAGAACTCCACGTGCGACTCGCCTTCGAACGACAGGATGTGCGTGGCGATACGGTCGAGGAACCAGCGATCATGCGAAATCACGAAGGTGTTGCCCGGGAATTCCAGCAACGCATCTTCCAGCGCACGCAGCGTTTCGATATCCAGGTCGTTGGACGGTTCGTCGAGCAGCAGCACGTTGCCGCCCTGCAGCAGCGTCTTGGCCATGTGCAGACGACCGCGCTCACCACCGGACAGCGAGCCGACCATCTTCTGCTGGTCCTGGCCCTTGAAGTTGAAGCGGCCGATGTAGGCGCGCGACTGGATCTCCACGCCATTGATGTTGAGGATATCCAGGCCGCCGGCGATTTCCTGGAACACGTTGTGGTTGCCCTCCAGCGCGTCACGGCTCTGGTCCACGTAGGACAGCTGCACGGTCGGGCCGACTACGATTTCGCCGGAGTCGGGCTTTTCCTGGCCGGTGATCATCTTGAACAGGGTCGACTTACCGGCGCCGTTGGGGCCGATGATGCCGACGATGGCGCCGGGCGGCACGATCATCGACAGGTTGTCGATCAGCAGGCGGTCGCCGAACTTCTTGGACACGTTCTTGAACTCCATCACCGAGTTGCCCAGGCGCTCGCCCGGCGGGATGAAGATTTCATTGGTCTCGTTGCGGCGCTGGTAGTCCACCGACTGCAGCTCTTCCAGGCGGGCCAGACGCGCCTTGCCCTTGGTACGGCCGCCCTTGGCGTTCTGCCGCGACCATTCCAGTTCCTTCTGGATCGCCTTCTGGCGTGACTTTTCCTGGTTGTCTTCCTGCTTGAGGCGCTCGTCCTTCTGGGTCAGCCAGTCGGTGTAGTTGCCCTTCCACGGAATGCCGCGGCCGCGGTCCAGTTCCAGGATCCACTCGGCGGCGTTGTCCAGGAAGTAGCGATCATGGGTCACCGCCACCACCGTGCCGGTGTAGCGCGCCAGGAACTGCTCCAGCCATTCCACCGATTCGGCGTCCAGGTGGTTGGTCGGTTCGTCGAGCAGCAGCATGTCCGGCTTCTGCAGCAGCAGGCGGCACAGCGCCACGCGACGCTTTTCGCCACCGGACAGCTTGCCGACGATGGCATCCCACGGCGGCAGGCGCAGCGCATCGGCGGCCACATCCAGCTGGTTTTCCAGGGTGTGCGCATCGCCGGCGGCCAGGATCGCCTCCAGGCGCTCCTGCTCCTTGGCCAGGGCGTCGAAATCGGCGCCTTCCTCGGCATAGGCCAGATACACCGCATCCAGCGCCGCCTGGGCCTGCAGTACGTCGCCCACGCCTTCCTCGACCGCCTCGCGCACGGTGTGCTCGGGATTGAGCTGCGGTTCCTGGGCCAGGTAGCCGACCTTGATGCCGGCCTGCGGACGGGCTTCGCCCTCGAAATCGGTGTCCACGCCGGCCATGATCTTCAGCACCGTGGACTTGCCGGCGCCGTTCAGGCCCAGCAGGCCGATCTTGGCGCCCGGGAAAAAGCTCAGCGAGATGTCCTTGATGATCTGCCGCTTGGGCGGGACCACCTTGCTGACGCGGTTCATGGTGTAGATATATTGCGACATGGGTGCTCCGTGGACGCAGGCAGCCCACCGGCCGGGGCCGGAGGCAGCGGAAAAGGGATTGCGCCGATTATACGGCCAAGCGCCCGGAGCCGCGCCGGGTGGAAGCTAGCTAAACGGCAGCCTACCTATTACCTGAATAGGGATTTTCGTAACCGATTCCAGCAAGAATGCGTTAAGGCGGGCAGCGTCTTAATGAAATTGCGACATCGCAAACAGGAGCTGGTCATGAACCGCAAACACATCGTCACTGTTGTGCTTTCTTCCATCCTGGCGCTGGGCTCGGTGGCTCCGGCAGCGTTTGCCGACGACTGGGGCCGCGGCCACGACCGTCGTGGCCACGACCGCGACGATCGCCACGACCGCGGTCGCGATCACCGTGGCGATTGGCGCGGCGATCGCCGCGACTGGCGCGATGACCGTCGCGACGACCGCCGCTACTACAGCAGCGGCTACCGCGAGGGCTATCGCGATGCCCGTTATCAGGACCGTCGCTACGACCGCAACCGGGTCTATGTCTACGATCGCCCCAGTTACTACCGCGCCGGCCCGCCGCCGCGCCCGTACTGGGCCCGCGGCCAGCGGTACCACGGCCCGGTCTATGTGATCAACGACTACGACCGCTACAACCTGCGCCGCCCGCCGTACGGCTACCGTTGGCAGCGCGACAACACCGGCAACCTGCTGCTGGTCGCCATCGCCACCGGTGTGATTGCCGACCTGGTCCTCAACAACTGAGCAGGCAGCCGGCCGGCTGCCGAGCAATCGGGCCAGCCATCACGCAAAGGCGCACTTCGGTGCGCCTTTGTCGTTTGCGCGGTGCGCCGACCGATCAGGCCCATGTCCGCCAGCAGCGCGATTGGTCACCCGTGCGGCGGGGGCTTACAATCGGCGGCCCTACTGGCTGCAGCTGCCCCGGAGTTTCGAATGTTCTCGCGCGACGTCCGACTGGAAACCTACGACCCCGAACTGGCCAAGGCCATCGCCGCTGAAGTCGGCCGCCAGGAGGATCATGTCGAACTGATCGCCAGCGAGAACTACTGCAGCGCCCTGGTGATGGAAGCCCAGGGCAGCCAGCTGACCAACAAGTACGCCGAAGGCTATCCGGGCAAGCGTTACTACGGCGGTTGCGAGTTCGTCGACATTGCCGAGCAACTGGCGATCGACCGCATCAAGCAGGTGTTTGGTGCGGGCTCCACGGAAGATATGTACGCCAACGTGCAGCCGCACAGCGGCTCGCAGGCCAACCAGGCGGTGTATCTGGCGCTGCTGCAGCCCGGCGACACCATCCTGGGCATGAGCCTGGCCCACGGCGGTCACCTGACCCACGGTGCTAAGGTCAACGTCTCCGGCAAGCTGTTCAACGCGGTGCAGTACGGCGTCAACGAGCAGGGCCTGATCGATTATGACGAGGTCCAGCGCCTGGCCACCGAGCACAAGCCGAAGATGGTGGTGGCCGGTTTCTCTGCGTACTCGCAGAAGATCGACTGGGCGCGCTTCCGCGCCATCGCCGACAGCGTCGGTGCGTATCTGTTCGTGGACATGGCGCACGTGGCCGGCCTGGTCGCCGCCGGCGTGTACCCCAGCCCGCTGGAGCATGCGCACGTGGTCACCTCGACCACGCACAAGACCCTGCGCGGCCCGCGCGGCGGCATCATCGTGGCCAAGGGCGCGAGCGAAGAACTGCAGAAGAAGCTGCAGTCGATCGTGTTCCCCGGTATCCAGGGCGGCCCGCTGATGCACGTGATCGCGGCCAAGGCGGTTGCGTTCAAGGAAGCCCTGGAGCCCGCGTTCAAGACCTACCAGCAGCAGGTGGTCAAGAACGCCCAGGCGATGGCCAACACGCTGATCGCGCGCGGCTACAAGATCGTGTCCGGCGGCACCGAAAATCACCTGATGCTGGTGGACATGATCGGTCGCGATGTCTCCGGCAAGGATGCAGAGGCCGCGCTCGGCAAGGCGCACATCACCGTCAACAAGAACTCGGTGCCCAACGACCCGCGCTCGCCGTTCGTCACCTCGGGCCTGCGCCTGGGCACCCCGGCGATCACCACGCGCGGTTACAAGGAGCAGGACAGCATCGACCTGGCCAACTGGATCGCCGACGTGCTGGATGCACCGAGCGATGAAGCCGTGCTGGCCAAGGTGCGCGACGCAGTGACCGCGCAATGCAAGCGTTATCCGGTGTATGGCTGAAGTGCCGGGATTGGTGATTCGGGATTGGGGATGCGCGGCAAGCGCGTCCTTGCCCCTGCTGTTGCCAATCCCCAATCCCCACTTCCCAATCTCGGCGACCTGATGCACTGCCCCTTTTGCCAGCACAACGACACCCGCGTGATCGATTCGCGGGTGTCCGAAGACGGCACGACGATTCGTCGGCGCCGCGAGTGCGAGGCCTGTGGCGAACGTTTCAGTACGCTGGAAACGATCGAATTGAAGTTGCCCACCGTCGTCAAGAGCGATGGCGGGCGCGAGGCGTTCGACGCGCGCAAGCTGCGGACCAGCTTCGACCGCGCGCTGCAAAAGCGCCCGGTGTCCGAAGAACAGATCGAAGCGGCGGTGCGCGCGGTGGTGCATCAGCTGCGCATGTCCGGCGAGCGCGAAGTGGGCTCGCTGCGGGTGGGCGAATACGTGATGGTGGAGCTGCGCAAGCTCGATCATGTGGGCTATGTGCGGTTCGCCTCGGTGTATCGCAGCTTCCAGGACGTGGCCGACTTCCGCGAAGAAATCGAAAAGCTCGAGCGCGAGCTTCCGGTGGGCAGCGAGCAACTGCCGCTGCTGGAAGCGGCGCTGGAACGTGCCGGCAAGCCCGGCAAGCGCTGAGCGCATGCGCATCGCCTGCGTGGCGGACACGCCAGAGCATCTGCCTGCCATCGCGCAGGCGCATCTGCAGGCCTTCGGCAGCCTGTTGCCGGACTGGACGATCGATGAAGCGTTGAGCGAACTGCGCAGGCATACGCGCGATGGCGTGATTCCCGCCACCTGGGTCGCGCTCGATCAGTCGCACTGGCTCGGTTCGGTCAGCCTGCTGGAGAACGACGACGATCGCATCCGCCAATGGTCGCCCTGGCTGGCATCGCTGTATGTGCAGCCGCAGGCGCGCGGGCAGGGCATCGGCGAAGCACTGGTGGCGCATTGCGTGCGCGCCGCCGCGCAATTGCGTGTGCCGCTTCTGTATCTGTATTGCCAGCCGGCGCTGGTGCCTTTTTATCGGCGACTGGGCTGGCACGCGTATGCCGAGCTGTTGCTTGGCCCGATGCAGATCGTGGTGATGGCCATCGCGCCCGAAGGAGCAAGGCAATGAAGGTGACGGCCGACGACCACCGCTGGATGGCGCAGGCGCTGCGCCTGGCAGAACGTGGTGTATACACTACGCGGCCCAATCCGATGGTGGGCTGCGTGATCGTGCGCGATGGCGTGTGCGTGGGCGAAGGCTTCCATCAGCGGGCCGGTGGCCCGCATGCGGAAGTCTTCGCGTTGCGTGCCGCCGGCGCGCATGCACGTGGAGCGACTGCATACGTGACATTGGAGCCGTGCGCGCATTACGGGCGCACGCCGCCGTGCGCACTGGCCTTGATCGAGGCAGGCGTGGCGCGCGTGGTTGCGGCGATGGCCGACCCGTTTCCGCAGGTCAACGGCGGTGGCTTTGCACTGCTGCGCGAGGCGGGGATCGAAGTGGTCACAGGAGTGCTGCAGGCGCAGGCGCGCGAACTCAATCGTGGGTTCCTCTCGCGCGTAGAGCGTGGGCGCCCGTGGCTGCGGGTCAAGCTGGGTGCCAGCCTGGATGGGCGCACTGCGCTGGCCAACGGGCACTCCAAGTGGATCACCGGTGCGCACGCACGTGCCGACGTGCAACGCTGGCGCGCGCGTGCCGGTGCCATCCTGACCGGTGCCGGCACGGTACTGGCGGACGATCCGGCGATGACGGTGCGCTTGGGCGATGACACGCCCTTCGTGCCGCCGTTGCGGGTCGTACTGGATGCGCGCTTGCGCACCTTGGAGTGCGGGACCATTCGTCAGGGCGATGCGCCGACGCTCTACCTGCATGGCAATGCGCTGCAAGCGCCATCGCTGCAGAATGCCGAATTCGTCGGGATGCCATTGCTGGAAGGGCGTTTCGATCCGGGAGCGGTGCTGGCGCTGCTGGCCGATCGCGGGATCAACGAGGTACATGCAGAAGCCGGTGCAACGCTGAGCGGCGCGCTGCTGCAAGCCGGCCTGGTCGACGAACTGCTGGTCTACTTGGCACCGGTGCTGCTGGGCGATACCGCCAGACCGCTGCTGGCCGGGCTTGGCATCGACACCATGGCGCAACGTCGCACCCTGCATCTGGCCGATGTGCGCCAGCTTGGCCAGGATCTGCGGCTGCGCTATCTGCCTGGTGGCGTCGAATGAATGCTGGCTCTGGCGCAAGAGCACGTTGCAGGATGCTGTTCCTGTAGCGCACGTGCCCTGCAAGCGTTGAAGCGTTGGGGTAGCGTTGCCGGATGCGTGGCCTGCCTGGGGCAGGCCAGGTCCGAAGGAGGCCAGCGATGCAGGCGACGGTTGAACACACCGCCGACCACCATGTGCTCTTGGACTGCTCGGACGAAACTCCGCTTTCTTCATGCATTGGATTTCTCACAATGACCATGGCCACTGCACAAGACCGGCAGTTTGCGGAAGGACAAGTCTGGGAGTACCACAACCGGGCCGGGGAGCCGGGTTCGACGCTGTTGATCAACCGGATCGAGATCGAACCGAACATCGGCGAGGTGTTCCATATCAGCGTCCGCGACGTGCGGGTAAAGAACGCGCGTGCTCCCGATGCCGTTTCGACGGAGTTGCCGCATTTTCCGGTGTCCCGAACGACACTCGAAAGCTCCGTGACCACGCTGGTGGGGCATGCCCCGGCAAATCCGGAGTATCTGGAGGGCTATACAACATGGCGTGCGGCTTTTGAAGACGGCGACGCCGGCGTTTTCACACTCCCCGTGCGTGAGATCGTCGATGTCATCGAAACCACGATCAATCAATAGCAGGATGCGGTGGGGTATGAGGGGCGAACGCGTGGTCCGGTTTATGGATATTTCCTGCTGCAAATGGCAGCAAGCGTGCGTGCGCTGTTGCAGGCTCTAGAAACGCGGCTTCCACCGCCCATTCTGCTGGTGGTGCTTGCAGCCGTGGTGTGGCGATTGCCGGGGGCTGTTTCCTCGCGGGTCTGCATTTGCATTGGTGTGGCGTGCCTTGTGCTTGGCCTTTCGATCAATGCGTACTCGAAAGTCATGTTTCGGTCTGCGCGTACCACGGTCAATCCACTGCACCCGGAGCGATCCTCTGTCTTGGTGACATCCGGGCTGTATCGGTACTCGCGTAACCCGATGTACCTGGGTTATGCCCTGGCATTGCTGGGCTGGGTCATATGCCGTGGGCAGCCGCTCGGCCTGCTCGCAGTGGCGCTGTTTATCGGCTACGTCACGGTGTTTCAGATACTGCCCGAGGAACGCTGGCTGTCGGCACGCTTCCAGGCCGACTATGCGCTGTACCGCGCAGCGGTGCGTCGCTGGCTCTGAATCCGCGTCATGCACGTCGAGCACTGGTGCGCTTGACCTGGCGCCCTGCGATTTTGCCGTGTGTTCCTGTCGACGTTGGACATGGCAGGTGCAGCCGCCGCCGCCGGAGTGTCGTGGAGCGCTTCAGCCGCATACCTGATGTGTGGAGTTTCGCAGGGGCGCACGTTCCAGCTGCGAACGCTGTACAAGCAGCGTTTCGATCGGACGGCAGAGTATCGGTACCCAGTTGCCTTGTTGAAGCGTTTTGCCGTCAGGTCGGGCTGATCGCGCCAGGAAGGACCGGGCATAAGAAAGGCTCCGCAAGCGGAGCCTTTCTTGTAGCTGCAGCGCGTCGATCAGAAGCTTGCGCGCACGCCGACACGGTACTGGTTGGCGTTGTCGATGAACTGCGCTTCGGCAACGATGCCCCAGGTCTTGGTGAAATTGACCTGGCCGCCGAGGGTGCCGACGAATTCGCCTTCGTCCACGTCGCTGCCGTCGATGTAGCCGGCCTTGATCCAAGCTTCGGTACGCGGCGAGGGCTTGCCACGCAGGCCGAGGTTGCCGAAGCCGAGGCTACTGGTGTCCGAGGAGTCGTCCACCGAGCGGCCACGCAGGCGCAGGTCGGATTCGACCTTGGAGCGCAGCACGCTGATGTCGGCGATGAATTCGACGCGCTCGGTCATTTCCTGGCGGTAGCCGATGCCGACGCTGGCCTGCTGCAAGGTGCCTTCGAGCACGAAGCCGGAGCCGAGGTTGAAATCCTTGGTGGCGCGCTGGTAGCCGGCGAGCAGGTAGACCGGCTCGGCAATCTGCCACGAACCGCGCAGGTAGCCGCCGTCCAAGTCGTCCGAATCGTCGTTCACGGTGATTTCGGTGCGGTTCCAGCCGCCTTCGACATAGCTGTAGCTCAGGCCTTCAGCAGCGGCGGCAAACGGGGAGGCGGCCAGCAGGGCAGCCAGAATCAGGGTGGTGCGCATGAGTGTTCTCTTTAGAGTTGATGTCCGTGTCTTCCGGCCGACAGGCTGGAAAAGAGCGCGACGTCTCCCGTCGCGGCGCGCAATTTAACAGACTCTTCACAAAACTGGCTATGGGGAAATTCCTGACACGACACAGCGTCCTGTTCGCCTTAGCCGGTGGTCAGCAATGACGCCGGTGCACGCTGTTAAACTGCGCCATCCGGTTCGCCGGTACTCACGAACGTCTTCAGGGCGGGGTGCGATTCCCCACCGGCGGTAGGCACGTGCAAGCGTGCGAGCCCGCGAGCGCTTCGCGGCGGCGCCCGGCATGTCATGCGGGGGTAGTGCGAAGGTCAGCAGATCCGGTCCGATGCCGGAGCCGACGGTATAGTCCGGATGAAAGAAGACGGCCAACGCGCAGCCTTGTGGCTGCGCGCGCGCCTGTTTGCTTTGCCTTGCGGCGTTTTTCGCTCAACTTCTGCGAGAAACGACTATGTCTTTGCATCACCTGTCGCGTTGCATCGCGACCCTCCACTACGCCAAGCCACCCCGAGCGTTGCCGCACACGGGGGCGCACTGATGTTTACCGGAATCATTGAAGGCGTGGGCCGTCTGGCGGCGCGCCAGCCGCAGGGCGGCGATGTGCGGTTTACCTTTGCCGTCGGCAACCTGCCGTTCGAGGCGGTGCAGCTCGGCGAAAGCATTGCCGTCAACGGCGTCTGCCTGACCGTGATCGCGTTCGACGCGGGCAGTTTTCAAGCCGATGCCTCCACCGAAACCCTGTCGCTGACCACCTTGGGCACGTTGCCGGAAGGCGCGATGATCAATCTCGAGCGTGCGATGCGCCCGACCGATCGCCTCGGCGGGCATCTGGTCAGTGGTCACGTCGATGGCCTGGGTCAGGTGCAATCGGTGCATGACGATGCGCGTGCCCAGCGCTGGCGGTTTGCCGCTGCGCCTGCGGTATTGCGCTATGTCGCCAAGAAGGGCTCGATCTGCGTGGACGGCGTCAGCCTCACCGTCAACGACGTGGACGAGGCCGGCTTTGAAGTGGCGTTGATTCCGCACACGGTCGCCAATACCGCGTTTGCGGCCACTGCCGTGGGCGCTGCGGTGAACCTGGAAATCGATCTGGTGGCGCGCTATGTCGAGCGCCTGCTCGGCACGCGGGGTGCGGCATGAATTTCGCGCCGGTTCCCGAGCTGATCGAAGAGTTGCGTGCCGGGCGCATGGTGGTGATCGTCGACGACGAAGACCGCGAAAACGAGGGCGATCTGATCATGGCCGCCGAGCTGGTCAAGCCGTCGGACATCAATTTCATGGTGACCCACGCGCGTGGGCTGGTGTGCCTGTCGCTGACCCGCGAGCGCTGCGCGCAGCTCGGTCTTGCGCCAATGGTGCGCAACAACACCGCGCAGTTCCAGACCAACTTCACCGTCAGCATCGAGGCCGCAGAAGGCGTGACCACCGGTATTTCGGCCTACGACCGTGCGCATACGGTGCGGACCGCGGTACGTCCGGATGCCAAACCGCAGGATCTGAGCCAGCCAGGGCATATTTTCCCGCTGATTTCGCAGCCCGGTGGCGTGCTGACCCGTGCGGGTCACACCGAAGCGGCCAGCGATCTGCCGATGCTGGCCGGGCTGGAACCGGCCGGTGTGCTGGTGGAAGTGCTCAACCCGGACGGCAGCATGGCGCGCCGCCCGCAGCTGGAAGTGTTCGCGCACGAGCACGGGCTGAAGATGGGCTCGATCGCCGATCTGATCGCCTACCGGTTGGCCAACGAGCACACCGTCGAACGGGTGGACGAACGCGACATCACCACCGAGTTCGGCCCGTTCAAACTGGTGACCTACCGCGACCGTATCGCGCACGACCTGCATTTTGCGTTGGTGCGCGGCAGTGCCGATCCGCATACGCCCACCCTGGTGCGTGTGCAGGTGGAAAATCCGCTGGCCGATCTGCTGCATTGGCAGCGCGATGATTTCGGCGTGGCCGCCACCGATGCCTTGCGTGCGATCTCCGCCGAAGGGCAGGGCGTGATGGTGGTGCTGTCGGCCCCGCGCGACAGCGAATCGCTGTTGGCACGGTTGCGCCAGCAGCCCGAAGCCGCCGCCAATGCCAAGGACGTCAGCCAGTGGCGGCGCAATGGGGCCGGCGCGCAGATCCTGGCCGAGCTCGGCCTGGGCAAGCTGCGCGTGCTGGGAACCCCGCGCCGCCAGGTCGGCCTGGCCGGCTTCGGGCTGGAGGTGGTGGAGTATCTGGAATGCCACCCGGGCGAAGCGGTGCGTTCGGTGCTGCCGACAGCGGTGCCGTAAGCGCAATCCAGTCCCGGCAGCGCGGGGTTGCCGGCGGGTGCGGGTGTCGAAGCAGCGGGTGGCAGTGCTCTCGCCCGTGGTCCATCGCCGACCGCATGCCGCTGGCGCAACGCGCTGCAGCGGTGCGCCCCGGTGTCCCGGGCGCCCCGGCAGTGCCTGCTTCGGCGGGCCGCTGCCGTAGATGTCGGCCGGGCCCGGGCCCGGCAGCTGTTAAACTTCCCGCCCCCTCGAGTTGCCGACCCGCATGACCCACTACGAAGGCGATCTTCGCCCCACCACCGCGCGCTTTGCGATCATCGCCAGCCGCTGGAATGCCCGTATCACCGACGTGCTGGTTGCCGGCGCGCGCCAGAGCCTGGCCGGCAACGGCATCGGCGAGGACGCCATCGACGTGATCCGCGTGCCCGGCGCCTGGGAAATTCCGATCGCCGCCAACCGGGTGGCGCAGTCTGGCCAGCACGGCGCGATCATTGCGCTGGGCTGCGTGATCCGTGGCGATACCCGCCACTACGAACACGTGGCCGACCTGTGCGCCGAAGGCCTGATGAGCGTGCAGCTGCAGACCGGCGTGCCGGTGCTCAACGGCGTGCTGGCGGTCGAGCGGGTGGAAGATGCCGAGGCGCGTGCCGGCGGCAGCCATGGCAACAAGGGCGAGGAATGCGCGCTTGCCGCGCTGGAACTGGTGAATTTGATGGAGTTGTTGCCATGAGCAAGTCCGGTGGACATGCCCGCCACGGCCGTCGCGACGGCATCGACCCGGTGCTGCGCTCGCGTGCACGCCGCCGTGCGTTGCAGGCGGTGTATGCCTGGCAGATCTCAGGCGGCTTTGCCAAGCAGGTGATTGGCCAGTTTGCACATGAGCAGGCGCACGAAGTGGCCGACCTGGCGTACTTCGAAAGTCTGGTGGAAGGCGTGCTCACCCATCGCGCGGAACTGGATACCGCGTTGACGCCGTACCTGGATCGCGGCGTGGAAGAGGTCGACGCGATCGAGCGCGCGGTGCTGCGCCTGGCTGCCTACGAGCTGCTGTATCGCCAGGACGTGCCCTACCGCGTGGTGATCAACGAAGCGATCGAAACCGCCAAGCGCTTCGGCTCCGAACACGGCCACACCTATGTCAACGGCGTGCTGGATCGCGCTGCGGTGGAGTGGCGCAAGGTCGAGTCGGGCGCCTGAGGCGCCGAGATTCGGCATTCGTGATTCGGGATTGGCAGCGAGCGGCGGTCCCGCCGATGGAAGGTGCGAGCGCCTTCGCTTGAGTAACGCAGCCTTGAGTTGATCCACCACGTCTGCGCTGTCGCATCCTTCGATAGGACGGCTGGCCAGCTGTCGTGTCGGACCTCACACCGCCTGCTGCTACCAATCCCGAATGCCAAATCCCCACTCCCGGCCGGTCACATGCCCGAATTCGATCTGATTGCTCGTCTGCGTGCGCGCATCGCCGCCCGTGCCGATGTGCCGTTGGGCATCGGCGACGACGCAGCGCTGCTGCAGCCGCCGGCCGGCGAGCAGCTGGCCATCACCGCCGACACGCTCAATGCCGGTGTGCATTTTCCGCACGAAACGCTGCCCGAGGATCTGGGCTGGAAGACGCTGGCGGTGAACCTGTCCGACCTTGCGGCGATGGGCGCGCAACCGCGCTGGTGCACCTTGTCGCTGTCGCTGCCGCACGACGATCTGGCGTGGGTGGACGCATTTGCCGATGGATTCTTCGCGCTCGCCGATGCGCACGGCATTGCGCTGGTCGGCGGCGATACCACCCGCGGTCCGTTGTCGTGCGCGGTCACCGCGATCGGTAGCGTGCCGCCAGGGGCTGCGCTGCGTCGCGATGGCGCGCGCGTGGGCGATGACGTGTGGGTGACCGGGCAGCTTGGCGAAGCGGCGGCGGCCTTGTCGCTCTGGCAGGCCGGTACGTTGGATGTCACGCATGTGGCGGCCGATCGGCTGCACGAAGCATGGCGCGTCCGGTTGCTGCGTCCGCAGCCGCGCGTGCAGGCGGGTTTGCGGCTGCGTGGGCTTGCGCATGCCTGTGTCGATATCTCCGACGGTCTGCTGGCCGATCTGGGCCATCTGTGCGAGCGCAGTGGCGTGGGCGCGCAGCTGGCGTTGACCGAGCTGCCGCAGATGCCGCGCAGCGACGCAATCAGCGCAGCGCAGTGCATCGGCTGGCAATTGGGCGGCGGCGACGACTACGAACTGTGTTTCACCGCCGCGCCGCAGCACCGCGACACCGTGCTGCAGGCAATGGCGTTTGCCGACGTGGCTGCCACGCGCATCGGCCAGATCGTCGCAGCGCCGGGCGTGGTGGTGCACGCCGCCGACGGCCATCCCTGGCAACCGTCCCAACGTGGGTATCAGCACTTCGTCGGTTGACGATTGGCGGCTGATGCCGCGGCGCTGGTGGGTCATGACGGCCCGGCTCCCGGCCTTGAATCCATACCGTACCGTCTGGTACGTTCGCCAGGTTCTCCCCCGAACCACGGATGCATGGCAGTTGCCGCTGGGCTATCCCGGCCCGGCTCCGCGTGGGAGAGAACAGCATGAACAAGGCTTGGATCCGTGGCATCGCCGCAGTTGCGTTGCTGGTGTCGTCGGCGTCGGCCGTGGCAGGCGCCTTCAGCAAGACTTACGAGCGCATCCCCGGCTGGGATGGCGCGCCGATGGGGGCGCTGGTGCTCGTGCCGCAGGGGCAGGGAAGCGGGCCGTTTCCGTTGATCGTGATGCCGGCCAGTTGGTCGTTGCCCAATCTGGAATATCTGGGCCGCGCCACCCAGCTGGCCAGCGATGGCTATGTTGTCGTCAGCTACACCTCGCGCGGGTTCTGGGATTCGGCCGGGCAGATCGACATCGCCGGTCCGGACACCGTGGAAGACGTCAGTGCGGTCATCGATTGGGCGCTGGCGCACACGCCGGCCAATCCGGATGCGATCGGCGCGTCCGGCATTTCCTACGGCGCGGGCATCAGCTTGCTGGCCGCCGAGCGCGACCCGCGCATCAAGGCGGTGGCCGCGCTCAGTGGCTGGGCCGATCTGGAGGCGTCGCTGTATTCCAATCGCACCGTCAGCCAGCAAGGCGTCGGGTTGCTGGTCGGCGCAGGCGCGTTGACCGGACGCGCTGGCCCGGATCTGGCGCAGATCGGTACGAAAGTGGCGCAGGGCGATTTCGACGGCGCAGTGCAGGGATTTCTGCCCAAGGCCGCCTCACGCAGCCCGGTCACCGACGTGGCCGCACTCAACGCGCGCGGTACCGCGGTGCTGTTGGGCAATGCCTTCAACGACGGCTTGTTCCCGCCGAATCAGACCATCGCCTTCTTCAACCAGCTGCGCGGGCCCAAGCAATTGCTGCTGAGCCAGGGCGATCACGCCACCACGGAACTGCCCGGCGCCCTGGGCCTGCCCAACGAGGTTTACACCGCCGCCACGCGTTGGTTCGATCGCCATCTCAAGCAGGTACGCAACGGCGTGGATACCGAAGCGCCGGTGCGACTGTCGCCGCGCCCCGGGCAATGGCTGGCGTATCCGGATTGGACATCGGTCCAGCAGGGCAGCACGCGCCTGGGCCTGTCTGCACCATCCGGGTTGCTCAGCCCTACCGGTGGGTTGACCGCCGGCACTGCCAGCGGATGGCAGTCCCGCATTGCCACCGATGTGCCGACACTGGCCGACTCGGGCGTGGTGCTGGTCAGTGGCCTGTTGCAGGGGATCGGCTTGCCGGTGACCACCTCGATTCCGCTGGTCGCGCGCGCTGGCGCGGCGGTGTGGGTCGGGTCGCCGGCGAGCAACATGCGTCGGCTGGCGGGTAGCCCGTCGCTGCGCATCACGGTGGTGCCCACGCAAGCGAAGGTGAGCCTGTTTGCCTACCTGTACCGCATGGACGCGCTGGGCGTTGCCTCGTTGATCACGCATGCGCCGTACTCGCTGCGCGATGCAACGCCCGGCCGCGCGGTGACACTGGACTGGTCGCTGCAGGCCGCTGCCGCCGAAATCCCTGCAGGCCAGCGATTGGTGCTGGTCATCGATACCCGCGATGCGCGCTACACCGATGCAAGCGATGGCGGCGGCACGGTGACGTTCACCTCGCCGGTGGCAACGCCCTCGGTGTTGAACCTACCGCTGCGGTAAGGCGTCAGGACAACGCTTGGCCTTCGTTGGCACTGCATCGGATGGATGATCGCCAGGAAGCGCTGTCGTCTTGCGACCGCAATTGGGAGGTTCGTGTGCAGATTGCGAACAAGTGGGATTTTCTCGTGGCCACTTGGCGGCATGGATGCCGCTAGGGAGCTCTGAGTGATCGGTTGACGGCGTATTTCGCTAGTGGGCAGGGCAACGCGTCCTGCGATCACGCTGGCTTGGGTTTTCAGATGTTGCCAAAGCGCGCTTGTACTTTTCCACGTCGTTTGCATTCGATGAGCGACGGCGACAAGCCGCTGATCTGTGCGGTCGCTGCAGGGCCCTTACCCGCCCACCATCGCAGGACACGCCGCAAGTACGTCCTTGTAGGCTCTTATGCGGCATCCATGCCGCATAAGGTCCCGCGACGGTGGGCGGGCAAGGGCCACTCGAGAGTGTCGATATGCGTGGTTAAAAGCAGGGTATCGTTTGCGTGCGGTGCTGTGGCGAGCAGATGAGTTTCTACTCCTCGCTTTTCTTGTGGGAAGAGCCCACACATAAAAAAATGTACTCCCAGCAATCATGTCGTTACGTCTGTAGCTGAGTCGTCAGCCGCATCAGCTCGATCAACCCCACAAGTGATCTGTCTGCGCCACTGCATGTCGCCGTTCCATCCGCACCCAACCAATTCGAAAGGCGCACTGCCCTGGCCGGTTCCGGGACCATGTGGCGGCATGGATGCCGC
>NZ_JPLE01000254.1 GCF_001010415.1 Xanthomonas pisi DSM 18956 | reverse complement strand
CTTCGGATTCTTCATTATCACCAAATAAGAACGACAGGTCATTTCCTGAGCTCACAGCCTTTTTAATATCAAATGAATGATAAACTAATTCACCGTCGATTAAAACCCCATTAGGGTGTCTTTCACGAGCTTCTTTAGTCATTTCCATTAGTTCATCCGCTAATAGCGTAAGACCATGGTATTCGTTACCGGCACGAGAAAAGAATTGAACACCATCATCGCGAACTTCAGCGAAACAACGAGCACCATCGGCTTTTAATTGAGCAAATGCAGGCCATTTAATATTTTTAGTAATCAATTTCTCATCATATGCAGATGCTAACATCTGTGGTTGCAATTGAATAAGTCCAGGCC
>NZ_JPLE01000253.1 GCF_001010415.1 Xanthomonas pisi DSM 18956 | reverse complement strand
CGCGGCGGGGGGGGGGGGGGGGGGGGGGGCGGGCGGGCCGCTGGGGGCTGGCCGGCGCGGGGGCGGGGGGGGTCGGGGGGGGGCGGCGGGGTCCGGGGGGGGCCGGGGGGGCGCCGGCGCGCCCGCCCCGTTGGCGGGGGTCGCCCTGCCTGTCCCGCCGCTGCCGACACTGTCGGCGGGTCCTGCAGCGCCGCCTGGCGATACGTCGCGCATTACTGCTCGCGCTGGT
>NZ_JPLE01000252.1 GCF_001010415.1 Xanthomonas pisi DSM 18956 | reverse complement strand
CAGCGCGGAGCAAAACCGCTGGAAAAACCACTTGCGCACTAAAGGAGAGTGATATGGCTATTGCTGCAAGTTACACCATGCATCTCTATTGTGATTGCCTCCAGTGTACAGATGGCAAATATAAGTCGCCAGACTTCGGTGAGTATATAGGTACGTCATGGGCTGGCTGTGCAAAAGAGGCGCGCAAGGATGGCTGGCGAATAAGCAAAGACAAAACGCGTGCTTTTGCGCCAGGGCATAAAATTTTGAGGAGCAACAAAGGAGAGTGATGTGCCTACATTATTCAGAAAAGAATATCCGCGAAAAAGTAGAGCGACAGAATTTTTGTTTCTCATTCTGTTTATCGTGTTGATGACACCGATATCCCCGCTAATTTTTGTCTGGGCAATCGGGAAAATAATTGAGCTAGTTATTGAGTTGTATAACG
>NZ_JPLE01000251.1 GCF_001010415.1 Xanthomonas pisi DSM 18956 | reverse complement strand
AGTGGAAACAGGTTAAAGCCGCGCATGTATCAAAAATCCGCACATTGATAAACGAAGCGAATCTGCTGATTGATTTTGTCCTAGCTGATACAGGCAAAGGGAAAATAACAAAGGCGGATTGATGGAGTAGTGGCTAATGATATCGGATAAACTCATAACGCTGGCGAAGATCCTCTGTGTAATCGTCGGCATTTCATTTTTAGTCATGCTGGTTGCCATTTTCTTTTCCACCGCCTGGCGAGTCCTGACGTTATCGGGACTGGTGGGGTGAAAGAGAGATGAACCGTGTTCTGTGTGTGGTGATTATTGTCCTGGCGGTTGGCTGTGG
>NZ_JPLE01000250.1 GCF_001010415.1 Xanthomonas pisi DSM 18956 | reverse complement strand
CCAAGTAGGAGATTATTATGATTACTTTAGCCGCTATCCGTTCCGCTCGCGTCGAGACTTCCGAAAACTCTAACGTATTTGGCGAAACCTTAGAGAGCGTTTATCTCTCTAACGTAGACGCAACTATCGAACCTATTTATGAGCCGATCAACTTCCTCGACCTTTACAAGTATCGCGACGAGGACATCGTATCATCCCGCGTAACGATTAACGGCTTCGTCTATACGATTACCGAAATCGGCGGCGAATATCTCACTGTACCGCAACTCGGCGGCGAAGTAACTTATTTTAAAATTGTCTCCTTATAATATCCTTCCGTTACTAATAGGCCGCGCTTAGTCGCGGCTTTTCTTCGCCCCTATCTCGATGCGCTTCTCCGCGAAAACTCCTTTATCCTTCCCTTCGTCGTCGCATAATCTTCGTCGAGATGCGCCTTAGTTCGCATAACAGGTATTACGTTAAATGGAGAACATCGCGTAAGTCCTTGTTTTATATAGACACCTATATCGGACCGTTAGGGAGGGTCGCGTAAGTCGTTGTTTTATAAAGGCGCAAAACTTTCCCTTCGTTCCGAACTAAAACGAGAAATA
>NZ_JPLE01000249.1 GCF_001010415.1 Xanthomonas pisi DSM 18956 | reverse complement strand
ATTTAAGGCGTTACTACCGATTTCCATTGCTTTCAGAGTAAGCCATTTCTGTGCCAGTTCACCGACGGTGATATCTTTTTTTACCAGGCCAAATAGCTTCAGGTTAGGTGAGTCAGGGAATCGATCGGCATAATCAAACGTTCCTGTTCTGATTGCAAAGCAGACCGAGGCCCTTAACTCACCAGCGATCTTTCTGTTTTTCGGTGTATCGGGCACGCGAAGATTTTCGCGCACTCGTTTACCCCTGTACTTAAACGTTATTCGGAGTTTTCCTCCGTGATTTTCAACGCCGGCTGGATAGGCTGAATTCGCCATTGTTCCTCCTGCGTCCAAGAGCACGCTCAGGTTATACTCTTATGGACAAGAATTAAACATCCTGAGATGGTAAGGGTTGGCTTTTGATCCAAGTGTTGATGGTAGGAAGATGATAGAGACATTCGCTGTTTTTCTTTGGC
>NZ_JPLE01000248.1 GCF_001010415.1 Xanthomonas pisi DSM 18956 | reverse complement strand
TGATATTGTCCAGAGTCAAAGTCGGAATCTGCTGTTGCGTCCTTACCTTATAATGAGAAGGCATCTTACTTTTCAGCAATGCCTGTTCAGCTTCTCCCTTTGTTTCAAAGAGCGGGATGCACCAATCAACTGCATTGCCGTGTTCATCACCCTTGACGGCCTTCAAAAAGACAAGACGCTTGTCTGCAGGGTCGATGCCGCAAATCAAATATTTTGGCAATGCTTTTGCTTTTTGGGCCTTATCGATGTCTTCAAATTTCATTTCATTCACCTCACTTGTTAACGTATAATGAGTATAACTTAATAGCGCATAAAGTAAAGGCGCTTTTCAGCGCCTTGAGTGAATTATTTCGCTGCTTTTAGCTCGGCCATCTGTGACTCGAGAGTTTCTATCTTGTCCTGCATCATTTGCATCACTGTGATAACGTCAGCCAGAACCGCTTTATCATTGACGTTTAGTATTTCAAACTCTTTTCCTTCATCATCATGCGCCGTTCCACCCTCAAACGTGTATATTGGATCAATATCCCCCATCTGCTGAGCCAAGAATCCACGCTGTACTATATGTTGCCCTTTGTGTTTGAATTCACCAATACCAGTGGCCTTTACGCGGTCCCAAGCACCTTCCTTCGGC
>NZ_JPLE01000247.1 GCF_001010415.1 Xanthomonas pisi DSM 18956 | reverse complement strand
AGCAATCAGCACAGGAGGCAGAAGGTAATGGTGGTGAGGATTTATCACCGGTTCTTGATGCGATGAATGCCGTGCCGGTGCTGAAAACGTGGCAGGAGTCCGATCCAGATCGCTTCTCGGTTGCTGTATCCATCGACGGGAAGCTCCAGAATGACCCCGCATGGAAAGACAAAACGCTCACTGAACGTTTCGCTGAAGTGGCCCGTCGTACGCAGGTTGCTTTCGGTGAAGTCAGTGAGTCGTCTGCTGACAACAAGGCAGACAAAACGGATATCCGGAAAACGGCGGAAGAGAAAGTGAAGACCGCTGAACAGGAGCAGGCAGTACCTGCTTCCCCGTCAGATTTAGGCACCACGGCTTCCGTCGGAACCGGTGATAATTTTGAACGGTTACTTGGCGCTTCTCATTCAGAGGCCGCGGGGATTATGCGCGGTATGACGAATGCTGAAATAGACGCGCTTCTGGAGCAGCTGGGGTCGCTTCCTGAAGGAGGGCTGAAGTAATGACGACTGTGGCATCAGCCCCGGGGAATAAGCTGTATCAGGTGGCGCTTTTTACCGCTGCCAACCGCAACCGCTCGA
>NZ_JPLE01000246.1 GCF_001010415.1 Xanthomonas pisi DSM 18956 | reverse complement strand
CTTGTCGTGGCGTGCGGTGGCGAAGCGGCGCAGCGCATCGAGCACGGCGGGATTGGCGAACAACGGCGGGGGGCGCGGGCGGGGGGGGGGGGAGACCCCCCCGCCCGCCCGCCGGGGCGGGGCGGGGGGGCGCCGGGGTGGGGCGGGGGGGGGGGCGGGCGCCGCCTGGGGTGCGCGCACGGTGTGGGGGGGGGGGGGGGGGGGGGGCGGCATTGGGGCCGGGTGCGCGGGTGGAGCCGCGTCAGCAGCCGCTGCGCGGGGTGCGTGGGTTGAATCGGCCGGGGGTGTGGCTGGCGTTGGCGATCGGTGCG
>NZ_JPLE01000245.1 GCF_001010415.1 Xanthomonas pisi DSM 18956 | reverse complement strand
AGCATACACCGCAGGCAAGACTGGAGTTTGCCCAGATAGAGGGAATGTGTTGATTGGCATCGTCATAACGACCTCAGATAATTGGTATTTTTCTGCACTTGCAGTGTATTGCCCATCCAGGAGGACCGATGTCACCCTTTTTGAACTTAAGTTCTCCACCTACTTCCCATAAGCGTTTGTCATCAAGCTTGAATCTCATGCCGTCGACGTGCTCATGTGATATTCGCGGCTCTTTGCCTGCTCCTGAATGCGCCCACTCAAATTCCTCAACGCCATTCTGTCGCATCCTTTCATCACTTAATACGCAATAAAGTTTGCTCGTTTGGTCTTTGGCGATAAGGTCTACGCG
>NZ_JPLE01000025.1 GCF_001010415.1 Xanthomonas pisi DSM 18956 | reverse complement strand
TTTCCGACGCTCCCGCAGGCTGGGCTCCGCCGCCCGGCCCCCCCCGCCCGATCGCGCACGCCTGCGCAGCAACACCCCACGCAGCCGCAGGAAAGGGCGCCCACCGCTGTAATGCAGCAACGCGCCCGCCAGCAGCGCAACCACGCCATACACCGCAAATGCCAGCACGCCCCGCCCCTCCAGCGCCGGGCCGAACCAGCCCTGGGTGAGATGGAACACGGCCTTGTGAGTCAGATACAGGCTGTAGGAGATGGCCGCCAGCCAAGCCGCGCCCGGCACGCGCAAACCGCCAAGCACACCGCTACTGGCGGTGCCGGCGAGCACCAGCAAGGCCAGTCCCAGCGACAGCACCGGCCAGCCCACCGCATTGCCGATCAGGCCGGTGCGCTCGCGGAACAGCCACAGTGCCAGCGCCAGAATCGCCACGCCGGCACACAGGATGGCGTTGCCGTGCTGCTGCAGCCGTTGCCACAGCGTGGGGCGAAACACGTTCAGCACCGCCAGCACGACACCGGCCAGCAGGCCGTCCAGACGGTTCCAGGTCGGGTAGTAGATGTCTTCGATAAACCAGTTGCGCTGCAGACCTACGCCAGCGCTGTCCAGGGCAGTGTTGTGCAACCAGAAGCCGGCGCGCAGCGCGATGCCCGCGATCACCACCGCCACGCACAGCATCACAAACCGCGCCGCAGAGGGTCGACGCAGCAGCAGCGTCGCCAGCAACGGAAACACCAGATAGAAATGTTCTTCCACGCACAGCGACCAGGCGTGCGAGAACGCGGCATCACGGCCATAGTCGACGAACAGGTTCAGGGTGAAGGTGACGAACATCCACCACGGCGCCAACCCGGGCGACTCGCGAAAATCCGGCCACGCCATGTAGATCACCAGCACCAGCAAGAACGCCGGCAGGATGCGGAACGCGCGGCGCAGATAGAACTCCTTGAAGTCCAGGCGTTGCCCGCGCGCCAGCGGCCTCAGCACCTGCGTGCCGATCAAAAAACCGCTCAGGACGAAGAACAGGTCCACGCCCATCCAGCCGTAGCGCGACAACCACGCCCAGTCCGGCCCCAGACCGCCGACCACGAAGGAATGGAACAGCATCACCCAGACGATGGCGATGCCACGCAGCAGGTCCAGAGCGGGGTAGCGCATAGGGGCGATCGGCAATGAGGAAGACCGATTGTGCCGTGTGCCCCACGCCCGTGCGCAGAACACGCGCACTCGCCAGGAGATATGCAACGCACGCTCACAGCCAGCGCGTGCCAGTGACGCATGCCGCAACGAGCACCGGCGGTGCGCCCTGACGGCGAGCGCGGTGGTGTGTCAGCCGCGCTTATCCCGCTGGCGCATGCATGGCACTGCCCCGTCGGCGGGCACGCCGCGCGCCCTGGAGCCGACACAACACTCTCGGCCTCAGGCCACCGCCGCCTGCGCGACGCGTGTCATCCGCGCCACTGGATGCAACAGCCCCCACGCTTCCAGTTGATCGACTGCGCTGCGCACGCCGTCCTCCTCGCGGATGCGTTGCCCCAGCGCGCGTGCCGCTGCGCGCATGCTCGGCGCGCTGGCCTGGACGATGGTATCGGCCAGGGTTTCCGGCTGCAGCCCGACCCGTGCGAGCGCCGGCGGGGCGACGCCGCGTTGGGCCAGGCAATGCGCCCAGAACGGTTGGTCGTAGCCGAACGGCAACACCACCGACGGAATCCCCGCCGTCAGCGCAGCGCCGGTGGTGCCGGCGCCGCCGTGATGCACGGCCGCAGTCACCCGTGGAAACAGCCAATCGTGCGGCGCCTGTTCCAGATGGAAAAAGCGCTCGGCATCATCCGGGGCGGCGGTATCGGCGGTTTCCAGCCCGCCCCAGCCACTGGCCAGCAATGCGCGTTGCCCGGTCAAGCGCACGGCGGCCTTGACCATGGCGGTGAGCTGCACCGCATCGCGGCTGGTCATGCTGCCGAAGCCGATATACAGCGGCGGCGGCCCGGCCTGCAAAAACGCCTGCAATGCGGCAGGTGGTTGCCATTGCGGCTGCGGCAGTTGCCAGAATCCGCAGACCTGCGCGCTTTGCGGCCAGTCCGGCGGACGTGGGCACAGCTGCGCGCTGTAGCCATAGATCACACGCAACGCGCTGCGGTCCGGGCCATGCCATGGATACGCCGGCAAGCCCAGCGCCGGCCGCACGATATCGTTGAGCGCAGGGCGCATCAGCTGCCAGCCGGCAAACCGCACCGCGTGGTGCAAGGCCACGCTCACCGGCCCGGGCAGACGCACGTTGGGCATCACCATCAACGGCAGATGGCGCGAAGCCGTGAGCGGTTGCAACTGTGCAAAGCACACCGGCACCCCATAGGCCTGACCCAGGCTATGGGCCAGAAAACTTGCGCTTCCCACGCCCAGGATCAAGCCGGCATCGGCGCACGCCGCCCGGCCCTGCTCTGCCCATTCGCGCGCCCAGCTCAGCAGTTGTGCGCGCAAGGTGCCCCAGATACCGCGCCAGCCGCCGCGCATTTCTGCGACGTCCGGGTTGCCCTGCAGCAACTTCTGGTGGTCGCCGCTGAGCGGGAAAAACTCCAGCCCGTTGGCGCGAATCAATGCCTCGAAGTTGGTGCTGGTCAGTACCCGCACCGGGTAACCGCGCTGCTGCAGCCCGCGGCCCAGCGCGATGATCGGGCGCACATCGCCATGCGTGCCCAGGGTGGCGATGACCACCGGGCGGTTGGCTGCAGCCGAAGCGAGAGACTCAGGCATATTCGGCTACCCCGTCGTTGGCACTGGCACTGGCGATGCTGGCGTCGCGCTGCGGCACCTGTGCAGTGGCCTCGTGCAGCAGCGCGCACAGCGTTGCCGAGTGGGCGGCCGACAGCATCGAGTGGTGATCGCTGTCCAGTGCGTGCAGATGCAGCGTGCGCACATACGGACGCCATGCCTGCGGCCGGTAATCCACCCATTGCGCCTCGTCACCACCGGAGCTCATGCGCACGCTGGCTTCGACGAACAGCACATCCTGGTTCAATGCGCGCGGCCGGTGACGCCGCGCCAGGTGCAGGTGATGCTGGGTCACTGCGCCCAGGTCGTCCAGCAGCGTGGGGCGTTGCTTCAGCAACTGCTGCACCGCCGGCAAGGTGGTCAAGCCGTAGTGATCGCACAACAGGCTGGCCAGCTGGGCCACCGTGGTCGGCATCGGTTGGTCGTGCGCCAGCGTCAGCCCCAGCGCATGCACCGATGCACGTACGTTTTCCGCTTCGGGCAGTGCGGCGGCCTGTTCCAGATGCGGGTAGCTGTCGAGCATCGCCAGCAACTCGACCTGTTCGCCCAGATCATGCAATTCGGCGGCCATGGCGTGCGCGATCAGACCACCCAACGACCAGCCCATCAAGCGATACGGTCCATGCGGCTGCACGCTGCGCAGACGCGCCAGATAATCGCGGGCGATCGCCTCGATGCTGTCCGGACGATGCTGCGGGTCGCTCAATGCCGGCGACTGCAATGCGTACACCGGCCACTGCGGATCGAGCTGGCCGAGCAGGGTGAGATACGACCAGCCCAGGCCGATGACCGGATGGATGCAGAACAACGGCGTGGCGCCCGCGCTGCCTGCGCGCATCGGCAACAGCACACTCAGCGGGTCGTTCGGTGTCTGCGCGCTGCGTTTGATCACCTCGGACAGGCCGGCAATCGTCGGCGCATGGAACAGCGCGCCCAGGGGCAGCTCCACGCCGAACAACTGCGGGAAACGTGCCGCCATTTCTGCCGCGCGCAGCGAGTCGCCACCGAGCTCGAAGAAATTGTCGTCCACCCCCACCACCTCGATGCCCAGCACCTCCTGCAGCAGGGCCGCCAGTTGATGTTCGAGTGCATCGCGCGGCGCCACATGCGCTCGCTTGGGCAACGCGCCCGGCGCAGGCAAGGCGCGGCGATCCAGCTTGCCATTGGCCGTCAGCGGCAACGCCGGCAGTGGCATCCACACGCTTGGAATCATCGAAGCCGGCAAGCGCTGTTGCAGATGGGCGCGCAGCAACTCGCTCGACGGCGTGTTGCCATGCTTGCCCACCACGTAGGCGAGCAGCTGCACGGCGTTGTCGCCATCGCTGTGCGCAACCACCGCCACCTGCGCAACCTGCGCATGCAGCAGCAATGCATTTTCGATCTCCGCCGGCTCCACGCGGTGGCCGCGGATCTTCAATTGCGCATCGGCGCGGCCGATGAACTCCAGCAGACCATCGCGGCGCTGACGCACGCGGTCGCCGGTGCGGTACATGGTGCTGCCGTCGTCGGCGAACGGGTCGCGCAGGAAACGCTCGCTGGTGAGCTGGCGCTTGCCGCGATAGCCCTTCGCGACACCGGCGCCGCCGATATACAGCTCGCCGATCGCACCGGTCGGCAACGGCTGCCGCTGCGCATCCAGCACATAGACACGTGTGTTGAGCAGCGGTCTGCCGATCGGCGGTGCCGCCGCATCGGTCAATTGCAGCGGCATGATGGTCGACCAGATGGTGGTTTCGGTCGGCCCGTACAACTGGGTCAGGCGCCCGACCCGGCTCAACAAGTGCGTCGCCAACTCGGGGACCAAGGCCTCGCCGCCGACCAGCGCATGGATGCGATCCAGTGCCAGATCCTGATTGGCCAGCAGAATGCGCCACAGCGACGGCGTGGCCTGCACCAGGCTGATCTGCTCGTGGACGATCAGGCGCGAGAGACTGCGCGGGTCATGACTGATGCCAGCCGGCGCGATGACCACGCGCGCACCCACCAGCAACGGCAGATACAGCTCCAGCCCGGCGATGTCGAAGGTGATGGTGGTGACGGCCAGCACGCGGTCGCGCGGGCGCAAGGCCAGCTCGTGTTCCATCGCATGCAGGAAATTGAACAGGTTGCGATGGCTGATCTCCACGCCTTTGGGCGTGCCGGTGGAGCCGGAGGTGTACAGCACATACGCCGTCCCATCCGGAGTCGCCCTTGGGGCGATCGCGGCTGGCAGGTGCGCCGGGCGCGGGTCCAGCCAGACCATGCCGCCGAGCAGATAGCGCTCGCACAATGCCGGCTCGCAGACCAGCGCAATGGCGCCGGAATCGTTGAGCATCTGCCGATTGCGCGCCGCCGGGCTTTCCGGATCCAGCGGCAGGTAGGCCGCGCCGCTCCACATGATGGCCAGCAAGGCCACCAACAGATGCTCGCTGCGCGGCAACGCGACAGCGACCACATCGCCAGGGCGCACCCCGTCGGCCACCCATTGCGCAGCGATCCGCGAAGCGAGCTCGCACAGCGTGGCGTAATCCAGCGTGCGGTTTTCGTATTGCACGACAACGGCCGCAGGCATCGTCTCGGCACGCTGCAACATGCCGTGCAACAACGTGGCCTGTTCCGGCAGCGCTGCGGCGGTGTGATTCCAGGTGTGCAGCAACCGGTGGCGCTCTTCCTCGCCCAGCACATCCACTTCACCCAGCGCGCATTCCGGGTTCGCCAGCACGGCATCGGCCAGATGGGCCAGGCGACGGCAGTGTTCGGCCAGCTCGTCGCTGTCGTACAACGCCGGATTGGCATCCAGATCGAAGCGCAGGGCCGCGCCGTCGCCGCGCTCGTAGCAGAAGATGGTCAGATCGTCGGCCGGGCCGTTGCATAGGTTGTGCGGTATCGCATACGCCTCGCCAAAGCGCAGGGCGTAATCGAAGGCTTCGATATTGACCGCCAGGCGGGCGAACTTCTGGTCGATGCCGAACATGCCGATGTCGCGACGTACGTCCTCGAAGCGATATTGCTGATGCCGCAAGGCATGCCTGACCACCGACGCGACCTGCCCGAACAACGCATGGATCGGCTGCTGCGGGTCCATCTTCAGGCGCAGCGAAATCACATTGGCCACCAGCCCGGCAGTCTGGCGGTAGCGCGCATTGATGCGGCCGGTCACCGGCATCGCCAGCACCAGATCTTCGGCACCGGTGCAGCGGTAGTAATAGGCGGCGATCAGCGAGATCAGCATCTGCGGCAGGCTGGCGCCGTAGTCCTTGCCCATCGCGCGCAGGCGCACCACCTGCTGCGGCGAAAACTGCCCGGTGCCGCGCAACAGACCGGTGGACAGATGATTGCCCGGGCGCGCCAGGGTTGCCGGTGGCGGCAGATCGGCCAGCTGCTGCATCCAGTAGTCGCGATCGCGCTGGAAGCGTTCGGAGGCGCGGTACTGCTGCTCCATCTCGATCAGCGACAACGCGCTGCCGTACTCGGCAGGCTCGGGCTCCACGTTCGCCGCGTAGGCGTTATAGAGCACCGCCATCCGCTGCATCATGATCGAGGCGCAATAGCCATCCATCACCAGATGGCTGACGCACTGCACCCACATGTGGTGATCCTCGCCGAGGCGGAATACCGCGCAATGCCACAACGGCCCGTTGCACAGGTCCTCCGGCTTGCGGACTTCCTCGGCCACCCAGTGCTCGGCGGCATTGCGCGGCGCCGGGTCGTCGCTGACATCGAAGAACGGTACTGGCGCGGTGTACTCGGGCAGGACGACCTGGTGCGGCACGCCCTCGTGCTCGTGGATGCACAGGCGCAGCGTGTCGAACTCGCGCGCCAGCTGCAGCGTGGCGCGGATCAGTAGCGCAGGATCCAGTGGGCCGAACATCTCCAACGCTTCGGACAACATCAAGGTGTTGTCGGTATGCAACTTGTTGGCCACCCACAGGCCACGTTGTGCCCTGGTCAGTGGAAACAGTGGGGCGGCATCAGCGTGCATTGCATGCATCCTTCTGTGTGGCGCGCAGTCGCCCGGCGCCTCGACCGCAGCGCAGTCAAAGAAACGTCGGATCAGCACCCGGTAATGAAACGCAAGATAGAGAGCACCAGCGACTACCGGCGAACGCCGGCAATACGTGATGGAACCGCACAATGGAAACGCACAACGAGGCGACATGCACGATCGAAACCCCGATGTGCGGATGTCATGGGCGAAGCAACTTGTATCCCGACAAGTTAAGCAAACACTAACAACTCGCGAACTTAATGAACCGTGCAAAAATCACGAAATGCGGGTCTTCCATAATTATTTTGTTCCAAAATGTGATTTCTACAGATGTTCTGCATGCGCGCATGCGCTTGGGTCGCGTCGTGCGTGCAACTGACACACGATGTGGTGCAGCCAGATCGCATGCAACCACGAAACAGCTGTTTTCAAGGCGCTTTCGCACTATCGCGGCACGCCAGCGCAGGCCATCGATAAGACCATTTCGAACAACATCATTGGTACAAATGGCTCTACAAGGAATCACTTGATGCAATCGACGGTGATCGCCGGCGCAATCGCAACGTGGCGGGCGGCCAGGCGAACGCCGTCAATCGGTTGACGTCTCGCGCAGCTTGTAAAAGCGGGCAGTGGCGCCGATGGCGCGTGTCGACCACGGCAGGGCGTGGCCTGCCGGGACGCCATCGCAGGCAGCGAGGCGTGGGCCTGCCACTATCAGGCGCAGACGTTCGAAGGCAGAGGCGGGCGGTATTGATTCGCCGTGGCCGCAAGCGTGCGCCACGGTGGAGATGGCGCGACGGCAGTGCGGCGCGCTGCGGCAAGGGCCGCAGCGCGCCGAGGATCAGCCGAGCGGTTCGTCGGACAGATAGGTATAGCCGGTCAGGCCGGCCTCCAGCGCGTCGTGCAGTTCCTGCGCGCGCTCGGGCGGCAGTTGCGCTGCGGCGATGCGCTCGGCATAGGTCGCGCGCAGCGTGTCCAGCTGATAGCCCACATAGTCCAGCATCACATCGGTGGTGTCGCCGCGACGCTGCTGCACGATGCGATATCCGGCGCCGTCCACCGCCACTTCCACCGCATCGGTATCGCCGAATAGGTTATGGATATCGCCCAGGATTTCCTGGTAGGCACCGACCAGGAAGAAGCCGATGCGATAACTCTCGCCCGGATTCAGCGTGTGCAGCGGCATCGAGCTGTCCAGGCTTTCGTTCTCGACGTAGGTCTTGACCATGCCGTCCGAGTCGCAGGTCATGTCGGCGATGATGCCGCGCCGCTGCGGGGCTTCGTTCAGGCGTTCGATCGGCACGATCGGGAACACCTGATCGATCGCCCACACGTCCGGGATCGACTCGAACACGCTGAAGTTGACGAAGTACTTGTCCACCAGTCGCTCGTTGAGCTCGTCCAGCACCGGGCGGTGGCTCTTCTCGTCGAAGCTCAGGCGCGCGCGCACCCCGTGGGCGATGGCATAGAACAAATCGTCGATGCGTGCGCGGTGGGTCAGGTCGATCTGGCCCAGTGCATAGGCGCTCAGGCCTTCGGCATGGAAGTGCTGCGCTTCCTGGAACAGTTCCACTGCCGGGCGCACGTCGAGCTCGTCGTGGATCTCGCGCAGGTGGCGGATCGCCGCCGGCTCGTCGTCGTGCGCATCCGGCACGCGGCCTTCCGGCGCCTGCTCCACTTCGGACACGTTGGCGATCAGCACCGCGTGGTGCGCGGTCATCGCGCGGCCGCATTCGGTGACGATGCGCGGCGGGGTCAGGCCGTGTTCTTCGCAGGCGCTGGCCAGGGGCTGCACGATGTTGCTGGCGTAGGAATGCAGGCCGTAGTTGATCGAGCAATAGCTGCGCGAACGGGTGCCTTCATAATCGATGCCCAGACCGCCGCCGACATCCACGTGGCTGATCCTGGCGCCAAGCCGCGACAGTTCCACGAAATAGCGCGTGGCCTCGCGCATGCCGTTGGCGATATCGCGGACGTTGGAGATCTGCGAGCCCATGTGGAAATGCAGCAGTTTCAGGCTGTCGGCGTACTCGGTGTCGCGCAGCGTCTTCCACAGGTCCAGCACCTGGCGCGGCGACAGCCCGAACTTGGCCTTGTCGCCACCGCTGTTCTGCCACTTGCCCGCGCCCAGCGAGGCCAGCCGCATGCGCACGCCCAGCCCGGGCTTGACGTCCAGCGCGCGCGCCTCTTCCAGCACCAGCTTCAGCTCGGAAGGCTTTTCGATGACGATGAAGGTCTGCAGGCCGAGCTTGCGGCCGATCAGCGCCAGGCGGATGTATTCGCGGTCCTTGTAACCGTTGCAGACGATTAGCCCGCCCGGACGCGACAGCGCCAGCACCGCCATCAGCTCCGGCTTGCTGCCCGCTTCCAGCCCGAAGCCGTCGCCGTGGTGGCTGGCCAGGGTGCCGGCCACGCCGCGGTGCTGGTTGACCTTGATCGGGTACACCGCGGTGTAGCCGCCGGCGTAGTCCCACTCCGATTGCGCCTGCGCAAAGGCCGCCTGCAGCTTGCCCAGGCGCTGGCCGAGGATGTCCGGGAAGCGCACCAGCAGCGGCAGCTTGGCGCCGGCCGCGCGTGCGGCGTCCACGACCTCGGGCAGCGACACCGACGGGCCGTCGACGGTGGGGGTGACCACCACGTGGCCGGCGGCGTTCACATCGAAATACCCATCGGCCCAATGCGGGATCGAGTAGGTCTTGCGGGCTTGGTCGAGGGACCAATCGCTCATTTCGTTGTCTCGGCTGGGGCAAAAAGGGCGTGAAGTGTAACGCCTGGCACGCGCAGGGTCCGTTACAATCCGCGCCGACTTGATGCCCCTCTCCTGGTTGGGAGTGGGGTTGGCGAGGGTTCGGCATGGTCGTCAGCAGCTTGGTGCATGAGGCTGCGCCCGACCCTCATCCGGCGCGACGCGCCACCTTCTCCCGGTGGGAGAAGGAACAGCCCCCTTCTTTTAGGACTTTGCATGAGCGCCAACGACAACTGGTACATCGAACACTTCCAGCCCACCGGCTCGGCGATCGGCTTTCGCATCAGCGGCAAGCTGGACGAGGTGCAGTCCCCGTTCCAGAAGATCGAGATCTACCAGACCACCGACTGGGGCAAGCTGATGCTCATCGATGGCGCGGTGATGCTCACCACCCGCGACAATTTCTTCTATCACGAGATGATCAGCCATCCGGCGCTGTTCACCCACGCCGCGCCCAAGCGCGTGGTGATCATCGGCGGCGGCGACTGCGGCACCCTGCGCGAGGTGCTCAAGCACCCGGGCGTGGAAAGCGCCACCCAGTGCGATATCGACGAGCAGGTCACCCGCATGTCGGAGAAGTATTTCCCCGAGCTGTGCGATTCCAACCACGACGCGCGCGCCGAGCTGCTGTTCGACGACGGCGTGGCCTACATGGCCAATTGCCCGGCCGGCAGCGTGGATATCGTGATCGTCGATTCCACCGACCCGGTGGGCCCGGCCGAAGGCCTGTTCAACAAGGCCTTCTACGAGAGCTGCTTCAAGGCGCTGAAGGACGACGGCATCCTGGTGCAGCAGTCCGAATCGCCGCTGGCGCTGCTGGCGCTGATCAACGAAATGCGCACCGAAATGGGCAAGGCCGGCTTCCAGTCGTTCAAGACCCTGCCGTTCCCGCAGCCGTGCTACCCCACCGGCTGGTGGAGCGTGACCATGGCCAGCAAGCAGGCCAACGCCGACTTCGCCTTCCGCCAGGACGCTGCGCAGGCCAAGGGCTTTGACACGCTGTACTACACCGCCCACCTGCACACCGGCGTGCTGGTCGCGCCGCCGTTCGTGGCCAAGGCGCTGGGCGAGTAAGACTGCCAGCGGCACCAGGTGAACGGTCGCCAGATGGACATGACAGGCGCGGAGCAGCCGCCATGTCCATGCGGCAGGCGGCCCCGCGCAGCGACTGCGCCCTCCCGACGACCACGTGCCGGTCTTAACTGCCGTAGCCTGGCACCCCACGACCGGCGTAGCGGTCTGCGCGCATGCTGCGGCAAGCGCAAAGCACCGCAGACCACCGCTTGAAGCGACTTCCCGATCCCCTGCATGCACCGCTTGGCACGGCCGGTGCGCGGAACGGGCATGCACGACGCCGTACGCTCCGGTTCTGGGCGCGCCGTCCGCACGGCTTAGACTACTCGCTACGTCTTGTCAGGCATTCTTGGGCCGCGCACTCCCCGCCAGCTGACGGCTACCTGCTGCATCTGTCAGCAGCCTTACAGTCGCGCCAACACCTCGGCTTTTTTGGCGTCGAATTCTTCCTGCGTGACCAAGCCCGCATCCAATAGCTGCTTGAGCTTGCTCAGCATCTGCATCGGATCATCGGTGACGGCCACCGCGACCGGCGGAGCCGAAGGCACCGCACCCTGCGCTGCAGGAGCGTGCACCACCACGCCACCGGCCGACGCGCGCAACTTGTCGAATTCCAGCTGCTGGCGTTTTTCGTAGGCGGATTCTTCCACCTGCTGCGCATAGGCATACACGCGCCGCGCCTGCTTTTTTGGCAGGCTATCGATGGATGCGTACGCGCCCTGCGTGGTGCGGCACATGATGGTGGCCCCGAGCATCTGTTCGCTCATGTGCACATCGAGCACCTCGCGCCAGGGGAAATCGCGAAACGTCATGCCGAACAGTTTCGGGTAGACCACGATGAACCTGCGGTTGGTCAGCACCACCGCGTCAGGTGACAAGTGACAGGTTCATCACCATCTTCTTCTGCACGGCGATGTATTCGACCTGCTCGTCGCGAGTCAGCAACCCGCTGACCTTGGGCAGGATCTTGCGCACTGCCGTCGGGTCCTGCTCGTCCGTCAAAAACTGCGCCAATGCGTCCATCTGCCCTCGCCAACGGCTGAGTCAATGCGTTGACCGCGACACTACAACAACTCGCATGGATGCCCGTGCAACGCCAATGACCGTATGCGGCGCGGCTTCAAGGTGCGGCCTCAAACAGAATTACCGTCTGCCAGGACGCTGTTGAACTACATCTGACGCAGAAGGGCGGACGCTGCCGCCCGCCCTTCCTGGATCGTTCGCTTACATTAGAAGCGGACTTCGAGTGCCGCGTTCAGTACATCGGCACGATTGATGGTGGTGTCTTCGGCATAGTCATAGTAATCGTTGGCGTAAATGTAGTTGGTGTACATCGCGCTCACACTCGCGTGCTTGCCGATATCGACGCCCAGGCCAAGGCTCGCGTAGCCACCGTAGATTTCATCACTCATTTCTGCGACCTCCGCATACCATGAGCCAATCCGCACCACAGCAAACAGTGGAGTGTCACCAAAATTGAAGCGGGCCGTACCGCCGATGCCGCCAAACTTCACTGCTGGAATAAAGACATCGTCGGTCGAGTCTCCGCGGTCCAGGCGCCCAACCGATCCCTCGAGCCCGATCAACGTCACCGAGCCGGCACGCCAGCGGTAGCCGGCACTGAGGCCAAGCATGTCCTGCTTGTAGCCACTGAACACCTCGCCCCTACCACGCTGCACGCTGATAAACGCGCCGCTGTCGATACGCGATTGCTCAGTCCGCGCAGTGTCCGTTGCTGGTACTGGCGCTGCTGCGTACGCCGGCGCAGGCGGCGCATCTACCGCAGGCGTCTGCGCCGTGACGGTGGCAAATCCGCCGGCCTGGTCGACCACACCTGCGCTGCCGCTTCCACCGACGGCGGTCGGCGCGCCGCCGCTGCCGGCTTGCGACGGACGCGACGGCGGCGCTGCCGGCGCAGGGGCCCCCTGCGCACCGGCCTGCGGCTGCTTTTGCTGCTGCCGGTAGCTATCCCAGCCGCGCGACAGCGATTGCGCCGAAGCCTGTGCCGTGACGCCAAGCGCCGTGCAGGCCAACAGCAGTGTTGCAGTCCTTTTCATCGTATTCCCCATGAGTGGTCCCATCGTTCCCGCATCCGTGCGCGCGCGGGCGAACCCGACGGCGTCTGGAAGTGGCGCAGTTGCCGTCATCTCTCCGGGGGCGTCCCCGCATCACCGCAATGCCCAAGGCACCGGCCGTGGCACACCGGCGTGGATGTGCGCGACACGCGCGTGATGCAGCCCCCTGACCGCAGCGCGCACAGTGTCTGGAGTCTCATTGCCTGTCAAGAAGCGGCGCGACGCATGTTCAACCGCACTCTGCCGGGGGCGGGCTACGAGATGTTCCGCGCCCCACCGATCCGCCGCGAGCCGATCGCCAGCTCGCATTGCGATCGAGCGAGATCGCACCGTGGCCGTGGTGCGGCGTGTGGCCGCCCAGTGCACCAGCCGAGCGCTCCCGCATGCCGTCTGACCCGGTGATTTTGCAAGACCCGAGCGCTTCAACCGCCTGAATTGCAAGGCTGTTCCATGTCCGGAACATTTCATTTGTTAAACAAATGTAATTTCAGTACTCGCAAGTTCTAAAATTGCGCGATCCCGATCCATCGTGATCCCCATGGACCTGCGTCCCGCGTGACACCTCCGCGCCGCCAGGGTCTGGAGAACTGTCATGCATTACCAACCGCTGGATGTGTCCAGCCTGCAGGTCGTCACTCCCGTTCTGCTCAAACAGGGCACACGGCTGCTGGAGCCCGACGTCTACCGCACCCATCTGGACGGGCAGCTGGCCGTGGTCAAGGACTACGGCCGGTATCGCCGCACGCTGCTGGCACCGATCGCACGGCTGATGGTCCGCCACGAGGCGCGCATGCTGCGCCGCTTGCACGGCTGGCGGCATGCCCCGGCCCTGCTCGGCACCTTGGGTGGCCTGGCGCTTGGCATGGAGTTCATCCCCGGCGACACGCTCAGCGCCAGTGCGGTGGTGGGCCAGGAAGTGTTCCAACAATTGCAGCAGGCGCTGCGTCGCCTGCATGCCTTCGGCATCACCCATAACGATCTGCACGGCACCAATGTGGTGGTCAGTGCCGGGGTGCCGGTGTTGATCGATTTCACCTCGGCCTGGCGCTTCCCGCGCTGGCTGCGGCGTGGCACGTTGGCACGCCAGCTGCAACGCAGCGACGTGGCCAACTTCCACAAGATGCGCCAGCGCCTGGCCGGTATCGCACCCACCGCCGACGAGGCCGCGCGCAGCGCCGAGCCGGGCTGGGTGCGTGGCCTGCGCGGCGGCTGGAAGCGGCTCTATCGCCGCCTCAAACACGGCCCGTCACTCCCTTGAGGGCCAGCAGCGCCGTCAGTGCTCCACCGCCGCCGACACGGCTGGCCGCTTGTAGGCGATCAGCGTCGGGGCGTCTGCCACGAAGCGGTCGAGCACCCCGTCGGCAATCTTGACCGGCCCACCGAAGCGCGTGGCGCCGGGAATCGAGGGGATCGCTGCGGCTTCGGCGGCGATCCGCCCGGCATCGGCGAACGCAACGGAGGCCTGCGCGTCACCGCGATTGGCGGCATCCAGACCGGCCGCGGTCTTCTGCAGCGCGCGTCCCCAACGCTCCATCGCCTCCAGCCATGGGCGTGATTGTTCGGCAAAGCCCTTGTCAGCGACACCATCGCGAATGATCTGCGGCGCGGCAGCGATGTCGTCGGCGGTGCGCGCCAACGTTGCAATCGCCTGGCTGCGCGCTGCGGGATCGCCCAGTGCGATCGCCTCGCGCACCTGGTCGAGCAGCGCTTTGAGGCGTGGCGCCTGCTCCTGCCATGGCTGGCTGCCGAAAGTGGGCGCCAGATGCTGGGTGTCGAAGAAGGTCAGCAATGCCGCCGTCACCCGCGTATCGCCGCCGGCCAGATCGCGCGCCGCTGCATGCCAGGTGCGCTGCGCGTCGTAGCCGGTGTCGTTCCAGGCAAACCCGGTCAGTCCCATCACCGCGACGCGGCTGGGCACTTCCTGGTTCATCGGGTTGGACACGATGCCGGACAGCTCGGCCGACAGCCCGGCCTCGCGTCGCGCATACGGTGCCATCAACAAGCGCCCGGCCGAGGTTTCGAAATCGTTGACCGGGTAGTTGTCCCACAGCAGCGTCTTGCGTCCGAACGCCTTGGTCGCCGCGCGCGCATCCGGGATGGAAATGGCCGGCGGCACCACGTCGGTGCCGGTCCACTGCACCACGATCTTCGGGTCCAGGTGCTTGCGCAGCGCTTCCTTGTACGGGCTTTCCTTGGCGTCGTAATACTCGGTGGGCACCATGATCAGTTCCGACGCAGCGTCGTGGCGGGCGACCAGATCGGCCTGCACCAGATTGAGCAGATGCGACTGCGCGATGCCCGCCGCCTGCGCGCCGGAATCGCCGAAGGTGGTCTTGTCGCGTTCGCAGTTCCACTTGGTGTATTCGATATCGTCCAGCGCCACATAGAAGCTGCGCACGCCCAGCGCGCGGAACGCATCGAACTTGCGCAGCAGCGCCTTGGCATCGGCCGGATCGGAAAAACACACGCTTGGCCCCGGCGAGATCGCATAGACGAAATCGACATGATTGCGCTTGGCGTTGGCGGCCAACTTGCCCAGCGCCTGCAACGTCGCTTTCGGGTACGGATCGCGCCAACGGTCGCGCGCGTACGGGTCGTCCTTGGGGCTATAGATGTAGGTGTTGGCCTTGGTACGCGCCAGAAAATCGATGTGCTTGCTGCGATCGGCCATCGACCACGGCGCGCCGTAAAAGCCTTCGATGGTGCCGCGGATCGGCATGGCCGGGTAATCTTGGATGGTCAGCGCCGGAATGGCCGGCCGCTCCAGCAACTGACGCAGCGTCTGCACGGCATGGAACAGGCCATCGCTGTCATGGCCGGCCAGCGTGACCAGGCCAGCGCCCAGCGCGACGCTGGTGAGCGTGTAGCCTTCGGCATGGGTGTCCTGGGTCGCCTTGCTGCGCGTCAATGCATCGCGCACCACGGCCGCCTCGCCGGTGCCGATGACGATGTGCGGGCGGTCGAGCGTGGCCGGCAGGCGCGAGGCGGTGGCGATCTTGCTGACGCCGGCCGCACCGAGCAGGCTGCGCACCAGCGCGACCGAGGCCGGGTCCGCGCCCGGCGCGACGACCAGCACCACCGACCGGCCCAGAGCGATCGTCTCCCCGTCCAGCGTGATCGACACCGGGGCCGGGAACAGCGCCGGCTGGGTGACCGGCTCGGCCAGCACAGGTGCGGCCAGTCCTGCCGCCACCAAGACCGAGAGCAGGCGCAAGCCCGACTTCCTGTTGCGTCGCTTCATGTCCGAACTCCGGTATTGGAATGGTATTACGGCCTAGAGTAGGCAACTCGTTGCGCGGCGACAAGCATGCTTTGACCTTTGGGGGTCGCACCTGCTTTGGCTTGCTTGCCAGGCGCGTCAGCGCCGCGTGGGTGGAATGGAACCCGGCGCGCCGCCCATGGCTGCGGTATTGAAATGGTATGGCAAGCGGGGCGATGGCGTTGCCAGGACCACGGTTGCGGTATCGGCGACCCTAGCGCCGGGCCACCTCTTCAAATGACACATGGGCGTACTCGACGCTCGATCAGAAAGCGGCTACCAGCACGTGATCTGCCAAGGCCTCACACTGCGCAGGCACCGACCTGCGTCATGGCCCGTCCAAGGCGTCGCGCAGGCAGAAGCATCTGCGCCCCGCCATTGCCGGCCAGGGGAAGTGACCCCGCTGTTGCGTGTTGCTCGCAGCGCGTCGCCGCATGCATCGATCGATCGGCGTGTGCGGCGTCAGCGTCGCAGAAACGCATGCGTGCGTGAATGACCCGCCGCTATGCCAGTAACAGGCGCGTTGCAGCCGCACCGGTGCCCGCACCGCGGGATTGCCCAACGCATCCATCACTCGGCGCATGCGCTGTCAGCATTGAGGAGTCCTGATGCGCGCCGCACTGCCGTCAGCATCCTTCAGCACGCAGCACAGGCGGCGCCACAACGCGGCGCCACGCGCGACAGGACTTACAGTGCGTCGCTATCCAGCTCGCCGGTGCGGATGCGCACCACGGTGCCCAGGTCGTAGACGAACACCTTACCGTCGCCGATCTTGCCGGTGCCGGCGGCGGCCACGATGGCCTCGACCACGCGCTCGGCTTGGTCGTCGGTTACCGCCACTTCGATCTTCACCTTGGGCAGGAAATCGACCACGTACTCGGCGCCGCGATACAGCTCGGTGTGGCCCTTCTGCCGGCCGAAGCCCTTGACCTCGGTCACCGTAATGCCTGCCACGCCGCAGCCGGCGAGCGCTTCGCGCACATCGTCGAGCTTGAACGGCTTGACGATGGCCATGATCATTTTCATCGGTGCAGGTCCCAGGGCATGACGGGCGCGCAGCATACCGTGGACGGCTGCAACACTCACCCCTGCTTAGAGCGGCTCACAAAACGTAGCGAGCAGTCGCCAGGTGGGTGCGGACGGCGCGCAGGAACCGNNCCGAGCACCGGCCGCGCCCGCCTGGCGGCTGCACAGTAGTTTTGGTAGCTGCTCTTGGCCGCTGTCACCTCGGCCCACCAGCCGAATGGGACTATCCTTACCGCCTGCCGACTGCCTTGCCGATGTCCCGTGAGTGACGGCCTGCACTAGGCTTCCTACGGACCTGCGGAGAACACCATGATCGATTTCAATCAGCTCGACGACCTCGCCCGCCGCCTCAGCGACCTGGTGCCGCCGGGTCTGCGCCAATCGCGCGAGGAGCTGCAAAGCACCTTCAAGGGCGCATTGCAGGCCGGCTTGGGCAAGCTGGACCTGGTCACCCGCGAAGAATTCGATGTGCAGCGCGCGGTGCTCTTGCGCACGCGCGAAAAACTCGACGCGCTGGAGCAGGCCGTCGCCGCGCTGGAAACGCGCGCATCCGGCGCATCGCCCAGTGCGGTGCCCGGTTCCGACACTCCCTGACCCGAGCCTTCCATCATGAGTCTGGCGCTGGTGCACAGCCGTGCCCGCGTGGGGGTGCACGCACCTGAAGTTCGGGTGGAAGTGCATCTCTCCGGCGGCCTTCCCTCCACCCAGATCGTGGGCCTGCCCGAGGCGGCGGTGCGCGAATCGCGCGAACGTGTCCGTGCCGCCCTGCTCTGCGCACAGTTCGAATTCCCGGCCCGGCGGATCACCATCAATCTGGCGCCGGCGGATCTGCCCAAGGATGGCGGCTACCTGCAACATCATGGCATGGATGCGCTCCATTACACTCATGATGGACGGACATCCCATCTAGATCTCAGTCGGAACCCCGATGGCTCAAGTTGTAGCGATCTCATTTGGTCCTCACGAAAGTTTGTCTTCAGGAGTCGTGTCCGGGACCCACAGGTTGGGACTTCCTCAACTTGTCTGGGGCGATGGAGCGCCATGGCGGGAGGCTAACTTGTGGCTCCTTTCTCGTCGAAACGCCGGCCTTGAGGCAGAAACACTAAGGAAAGATGCCCAACTTGTGGAGGCCTATGCCAAGTGGGTAGAGGAGGAAAGCCTTTCATGGCACCACTTTCCGCCACGCAAGGAGGATCGCGTTCTCAATCGATACCGACGGCACCTGCTCAATCAGAGAATCGTAGGCAAGCTCGCGGCGAGCACCGTGACCCATCGAATGAGGGTAGTAATCGCACTGTACAGATGGCTCATGGACGAACAGTTGATCTCCACAAAGTGGCCGCTTTGGGAAGACCGAACACTCGGTGTGCGGATTACGAGCGACTTTGGCTTACATCGCTCGATCAATGTGACGACCAGTTCGCTTGCGATTAAGAACAAGCGCCCACCGGGATACCGCCTCGAAGGCGGCGTGCTCCCGGTAAGCGCCACCTTGCGTACTCAGATACTGGAGGTGGCTCGCTCGTACGCTCCGTTTGAGCTGTTCTTAATGCTTGCCTGCGGCTTCTTCACTGGCATGCGTATCGGATCTATCTGCGATCTTCGAGTTGGCACACTTACCAACGCTGCCCGCGATTCAAAGTTGAACGGCTTTGTGCACCTAACAATCGGTCCCGGTGCTACGCCACAGGTCCACACGAAGTTCGGCGTCACCGGTCAGGTGATCGTACCAGCAACATTGTTCAATGAACTTCTGGGTTACGTCGAATCGCCGAGGCGGCTAAAACGCGTAAGCCTAGCCTCTCCGAACGATCGCGATCAGGTGTTCCTGACCAGTGCGGGGAGATCATATGCGGCCAAGTCGCCCGGCCATGGCGCTACGGTCAGTGTGCTTATGTCACGACTGCGGCGCGACGCGGCGAAAGCAGGCATTGATTTAGCCGGCTTCCATTTCCACCAGACCCGCGCCACCTTTGCTACGGAGGTGGCCGAGACGGCGTTGCGCTCAGGGCTCCGTCTAAACGCAATATCCATTGTCAAGGACCTGCTGCTGCATGCCCACGAGGCAACCTCCCTACGCTATATCCGGTTCGTCGAAGACGAAAAATTAAAAGCAGAGATCGGAAACGACTTTTCGCGTGCGTTCTTGAATGAGGCTGTGATGGCTCCCCACCAATGACCAAGATTGCCGATCTTCCTGAGCTTTCGGTCAAAACAGATCGTTTTGGCGACACCGCCTGGGACTACCGCGTATTTCTATGTCACGGCATGAGTAGCATGCGTAAACAAACTGCCGACAAGATGCTGAAGAAAATTAGCCAGGTCCGTAGCTTTCGAGCGGCGCGTCTTTCCTTGGTACTTGCGCTAAGGGACTATGCTAAGGCCCAGTTCGACGAAAGTCCTTCTCATCGATCTTTCGTCAGCAATTATCAAGTACTAAGGAATTTCTACGTTTACTGCGACGAGCACGGTCTAGATCCCACCGCGATGAATATCGTCGATATTTTTATTGACTGGTCAGAGGACCGACGCAGTAATAAGCATCCGAAATATCACTATTCGATTGCATCACGGCTCTCGAGAATGCTCTCAGAGATTACCGACATCAGCGTTGACCGCTTCCGCATTCCCGCTCGGCTGATTAGCCCCTCTCCAAGGGCGAACAGCGGCCGGGTCGACACACAGAATCTGGCGAAGACCTTTCTTTTTGGCGAACTTGTGTCTTCAATTTCAAGTCTGCTTTCGACAGAGAACATTACAGGGCCTTTGCCACTCAAGTTCGGCTTCGTCGATAAAACGCTGGAGCTGTGGTCCGGCATACCTTCCGACGACGCATTACGTGCCACACATGCTTCGAAGGGTCATCCCGAACACGAATGGCAGCCTGACCAGCACCGCATTCGAACGCTTGCTGCGGGGTCACTTGCCGCGCGTAGGACGCTCGTGAATCTCAGGATCGAAGCCGAGCTGGCGATTTTCCTTGCGCAAACGGGAATGAACCTGGCACAAGCGTTCACTCTAAGCGTTGGACGATTCCGATATCGGACTCGTGATGGCGGATACTTGGTCAAAGGAATCTACAAGGACCGAAGAGGTGGTGAGGTTGCCTTCGAGGTATTTAAGGCCTACAGACGGCACTTCGAGCGGTACCTCAAATGGCGCACCTGCATCGCAGAGGCAGACGATCCGCGCCTGTTCCCCTTCGCCATCCGCCCCGGTGATCCACCACGCCAAGAACACCATTCCAATGGCCTGCGGCGTCTGTGCCAGCAAGCAGGGATCGCCTACATCGGCGCAAGAGAACTGCGCTGCACTCGCGTTAACTATTTTTTACGTCGCAGTGACGACTTTGTTCTCACTGCAGCAGTAGCACAGCATTCTGTTGGTGTGCTGATGAGCTACCAAAGGCCTAATCACCAGCGAGCAGCCACTGAGGTTACGGGCTTCTGGAACCATGTGGGTTCGCCGCTGATGTCGGCTGGGACCGGCAGCTGCAGTGGGTCCCCGCAGCCCATGCCGGCACGCCCAGGCCAGCCAGTTCCCGACTGCAGATCGGTTGCCGGCTGCCTGTTCTGCCTCGACCATCGAGACGAGATGTCACTCGATTATGCCTGGTCTTTAGTCAGCTACCGCTACCTCAAGTCGCTTGAACTCGCCGCCTACCCCCCTACCCGGGAAAAGTCGTCCGAGCCCACCACGCCAGAAATCGTGATTACCGTCCTCTCCGAGAAGCTCAAGCAGATGTGCCTACAGCACGTGGAAGGTTCGAAGCTCGTGCAGGAGGCGGAGGACCGGGCCATTGAAGGTGATTTCCACCCGCGCTGGTCTGACATCATCAACGCAGCAGAGTCCTACCATGACACGACTGACCTATAAGCTACTGCTTCATTCCAACGACCAGCGTTCGCCGGTCGCCCTGTCCGCATGGCCGCCGGCGCCCAGTACGCCGATGTCATTCGACGCCCGGGGGGATGTGGTAAGCCGCTTCAAAGACCAGACTTGGGACTTTTCCGAAGCGGCCGGCAAGAGCTGCCGGCTCAATTTTACATCCGTGTCGACACAGTACCCCGGCATCGAGCGGATGAACATTCAGACGTTTAAGGAGATCGTCGCATGGTGGCTTTTCGGCGAGCGACGTGTCATGAAGGCTTCGTCGCTGCACACGTACTACTCTCGCTTCAACCTTCTGGTCAGATTCGCCACGCGCAAGGGAATTGATCTGAAGAGGTTTAGCGAGTTGCCCGGCGAAATTCAACAGTTCGCAAAGCAACTTCGGGGGTCGCATGTCGACATGCTGTTGGTAGAGCTTCAAGCACTTCTCACGTTTTCCGATCGTATCGGTTTTATCGTCTTCGACAAAAATGCGATGAGGATTTTTTCGAGGAGCTTGCCCGATCATAAGCGCAGGCAGACTGCCTACATACCGCCCCGCATATGGTCGTACCAGCTCGGTCGGTTGAACAAATACCTGACTGAATTCCTGCAGCACAAAGATAAACTCATCGTTGCTTACCGAAAGGCATGCGAGGCCTACTTGGCCAACAAGGCGTTCGCGTTGGCCAGCAACAATCTGGATAAGACTCTCTACTCGCCTTTTCTCCGCAGTTGTGAGCGATATCCTGGCGCAAAGTACCTCGGCTCAATGGTCGATTTCCTTGCCGAACATGGACTACTCGAGTTCATGGAGACGTGGCGTGGCCGGAAAGAAGGCATTAAGCTGACATCATTCGGTTCGATGTTTTCGCTGGCGAATTTCTGCGCGAGCGCCTTTATTGCGAATTTGACCGGCATGCGGATCGGTGAGGTGTTCTCCCTGCGGCAAAATTGTCTCATCGCCGAAGCAGATGACATCCTGGGTAAGGTTTACTTTATTAGGGGCAAGACGACCAAGACTCTCAACGAAGATGAATCTTTCTGGATCACTTGCCGGGACGTCCAAAAAGCGCTGGAGGTGCTCGAAGTAGTCCATGCCGTGCGGAGCAGCCATTCACCTCACCCGTCTGATGCGAGGGAGGACAATCGACTGCTTTTCACTTGGTGTGCCGAGCCTTGGGCGGCAGTCAAGGATCGGCGGCCCGAGAACGCGGATATCCGGGCGCCTATCAGCGCCTATGGGAACTGGCAAATCCAGTTTCCGCAGCTGTTTGATCCGGAGGAGCTGAGGATTCGACCGGGCGACCTAGATGACGCGCGCCGCGTTACGCCCTCGCTAGACCCACGGCGATACACTCTCGGCGCGCTTTGGCCGCTAGCTTGGCACCAAATACGCCGTACCACGGCGGTAAACATGTCGGCTTCCGGAATCGTCAGCGATGCCAGCCTCCAGTACCAGTTGAAGCATCTGAGTCGGTCGATGTCTATCTATTACGGCCGGGGCTATTCGTCCAAGGCCATCAGCCGTGACATGCAGGCGGAGTACCTCAAGGAGGCGCTCGAGTCGATAGCACGGGCCTCCTCCAAACTGTTCGAGGACCGGTTTGTCTCACCTTACGGGCAGGAGCATAAGTTCCGCACTCTCACCGGTGCGGCCCAGCATCTAAGCGGGAACCGCAAGCAAACGCCAGTCTTCCGCAGGACGCTACTAGGTGTGTGTGTCAAGGCCACTTCGTGCCCCTCAGGCGGGTACGACGACATCGGGCCTTGTATGGGTGAGAACGGATCGAAAGGCTGTCCAGATGCGATGGTGGATCGCGAGCGTCGGCAGGTCTTAGAGCGACTACTGGAGCATAAACGCTCAGAGCACTCGAATTACGGGATCGATGAGGGTCGCCGCAGCCAGATTGCCTCACAGGTCCGCAGTCTGGAACTTTCGCTGGAGTTGATCGATGGCACCTAAGAGATTTGAAGTTACGGCGACGACTGCCGAGGCCCGCTTTCGGGATGCGTTCCATCGTTTACGCGATGGATGCCCCCGTTTGCTTGAGCCAGGTAGCAAGCCCACGCAGAACAATGTGGCGCGCGAGGCGGGGTGCGATCCGAGCGCCCTAAAAAAATCCCGCTTTCCCACCTTAGTGGCGGAAATCCAGGCATTCGCATTGAAGCACGAGGATAATGGAGGAGAGCCGTCCGTTCCAAGTCCCCCACGGAATGCGCAGGTCTGTCCGAAGTGCGACAGCCTCAAAGATCAACTACGTCAGGTTACCCTGCAAAGAGACGCCGCGATGTCAGCGCTGGTTCTGGCGGATGCCCACATGCTTGAACTCGCGCAACGAGTGCTCCAGCTGGAAGGGACTGCGAAAAACGACCCGGACAAACGACTACTCCGCTGACGTCAATCCATTTGAAGCTGGCCATACGGTGCGCTGAGCGGACACGGTTGCCGACTTATCTGTCAATGCCAAAGTCTTGATGAGGTCCCAAGCCTTCAATCACTATTCGGCGAGAAGTTGAGTCGCCGTTCCAAGCATTCTCGGCAACTTCGAGATCGTCGCCACTGCGAGGTTTACTAGCCCTGATGCTCTCGAACCAGCTGAACCGCCCGCTCTCGCACTTACGCTCAATAAATCGTCTTTTTCGTGGATCTATCTTCTCAAGATTTTGAACCTACCAGAATCCCAGGCGCTTCAGAGCCATTTAAACAGCGATGTAGCAATAAAGTATTGAAAATAAACGGAGCTCAATCGTCCTTACTCATTGCACACATGTATCCATACCATGACTCAATATCCATTTCCCCACCCGTGGATCTGCGCTCAATTTCCCTTAGAAAGGCTGATCGAGCTTCGATAGACACAAGCATCAGCGTGTCTTCAACGCACTTCGCTCTAACCAACCACCTGGTCTGGTCGGCCAACGCGGTGCACTTGTAAAGCCCAACCTCTTCAGCACCCTCGATGGCCTTGTACAGGTCGTAGACGTCTTCGTGGTCGTCCAGTTGTGTCTGATTGAGCCATACTGAAAAATTAGTAATCCTACTCACTCATAATCCTCGTAAAAAGCAATAGTGATGGCACGCTTCATCCCTAATCTTCGCCTTAATTAGTATTTTTTGCTGCACCCCTACAACCCAAGATTGCAGCTGATTGAATCTGGACACATTGAACTCAGAAAGACCCGGCTACTTCGTGGGAAATCTAAATTTATTGCTCGCTATTTTTTCAATGTGGGTTCTTGTACAGATCATGCAAAAGCTCGCTGTTGTACACAGCCTCCACCGCGGCCTCAAGGCGATCCAATGCTGTGCCCGACATGACTTCTCTGTATTCATCGAATACAGCTGTCCAAAGGCGCTGGGCGTGCACTTTCGCTTCACCTGTCAAAGAAGCATTCACGCTTGGCCAGAGAGCGACCCAAGCCCAAAAGTGCGCCGAAAGATACTCGATTTCATCCTTGTCTTCCGGCCAAGTCAGATTTCCGCCATAAATAAACTTCAACCGGCCCCGAAATGTCGCTGCTCCGCCCACCCAGGCAGTAACGGCATCACAGCGCCGCTCGTACCGTACCGACGCCTTCCATGCCTTTGCGCCGGTAATGGCGCCATACGCAGCAAGTGTCGCCGCTATCGACGATAGGACACTTGCAATCAAAGTAACCAGCGAGACCCACTCCATAGCATTTTTCTCCGATCATACGAACAGGCGTCAGATTTCCGCCGCCACCAGTTACCACCAAGCCCTCCCAACTTCATACACCAACACATAGAAGAGTCGGCGGATTCATTGCGATCTTGAGTGGCCCTTATAACAGAGCCATCAAATCTACGGCCCTAAGTAAGATAATGCCACGTTTCGCACCTAACGCGGGCTTATAGCAGGTAGGCCTATTGTTGCGAACCCATGCTCCAGGCGAACTGATCGCCGGCGGCACATGGGCGCACTACACTCAAGCATGCCTCGGATTCTGCGCTGCATGTAATTGCATCCAAAATCGATGACTTGCAGCTTAGCTGCTCTACCTGAGTCTTTGTGCTGTTGTGATTGCGACAGACATCACAGCTAATAGCAGACTTGGAAAGAAATTTCGCTTAGTCGATAGCCGATTCCGGCCAGGAGCGGACGTTAGATGGAGAAGGCTTTCCTGCGTGTGCGATCAAGTAAGAAGGACCTCGGCTGCGGAGCGTCAACTTCCGGAATACCCAGGCGATGGGTGCACAGCCAACCCAGCCGCAGCAACTGTGTTAGGTGGAGACCAGGGCATAAAGCTTGCCTGACCTCGGCCGATATCCACTAGGAACGGCTGTCTACGGTAGGTAGCCAACGACATAGGTCTGAGGAACACCCATGGAAGGACGTGAACTTGTTGCCATCAGCGCAGCGTTGATCGCGGCCGTGCTGGCCGTTGCTAAACTTATAGCGGACAAAGAGTCCAAGATTTCTGATTTCCGGAAGGACTGGATCAACAGCTACAGGGCCGCGCTGTCAGAGATGCTGGGCGAGGCCTACGTGATCGCTGGCCGTATCAGGATCCGGGCGAAGCACGCTCAGTTCGCCAAAGCCAATCGCACTGACGCCAGGAGTGCCGCAGGCGGTGCGACAATTGCGCCGGCAGCGGGTACGACGTCGTCCAACTCGGTAGGAGCAGGGAGCCACACCACGCTTCTTACTGGCAGTCTGGTCCAGGTAGTGGTGACTGTGTCTAAGGCCTCCCCGCCCGAAGTAGCCTCTCCCGCTACTGCGCAGCCATCGGTGGTCGAACCAGATCACTCGTCTGGCAGTGATGTGGCTGCAGGAGCCTTGGCTGAAGAGTCGGAGGAAGAAGGCTTGCTCTCTGCGGAGGAAATTCTCGACTTGGAGCAGGAACTGACGAGCCACTGGAACACGCTGCGTAAGGCTCACCGGACTGTGTTGCTACATATGAACTTCAACGAGACAGCGTGGGGTACAAGGGCGCTTGGTGAAGGCACAAACCATCGTGCAAAAGCGGCCAGTGTGTGGCAGTCGATTGTGTCCAGCTGCGGAGTAGTCGACCAAGACAAGGCGGCCACGGCCTACGACGCCAGCAAAAATGGCGATCCATCTGGAGCCGCTGTGCTTCTTGTTGACCAACTTGAGGACCTAGTTGGGAAACTACTAGGTGAGTACCACGTGGTCGGTGGAAAGGCACGCTACGAGGAGATCAAGAAGGCGATTGATTGCTCAACGCTGCTCGGCAATCTGGTTCTCAAGCCGGAATGGAATCGAATCAAGAGCGGAGAGCCAAAATTCAAATTCGTGGTGTTTGGCCTGTGGGCACTGGCACTGTCTGGCTCCGTGGCTCTCTTGTACTCCTCGCTCAGTCCAAGGAAGGCTCAGGAACCGGCAATGCCCACAACAATCATCGTGCAGGTAAAAGAAAAACGTTATGTTGAGCCGCTGACGTGCCCAAAGATTATTGCTCTTGGTGAAGAGTGGACTGCTCGAGGACCCATCTCCAGCAACCTACCATGGTGTCACCCGCCAGGGATTTAAAGCCGCCTAGCCAAAGTCCTACTCATCTCCGGGTTGCACTACTTCTTCTGGGCTGGAGGTGGGCGGTGGAGTGCGAGCAACATGGGCCAGCGGATCCTGGAAGAGTGAGGTTAGATCCTCGGTGTGCTGGCGCTCGCCTTGCTCAGTACGCGGTCCACCTCGCTTATCGGCCGTCATGGCTCGATCCAGGTCCTTGAACTCGATCTCCAGCTCTACGATCGCTGCTGTGACCTTCTTCTCATAGGCCTCGTATCCCAAAGGCTTACCACCGTGGAACTCCAGCATCGTGCAGAACCGATCGGGAAATTCCTCGATCATTGCTGAGGTGAACTCGTGGATCAGCGATGAGTCAGGCTTCGGCCTCTGCATGAGCGCGTCCTCAGCAGCGTGGATGACGCGCTCTGGCTCAGCATCCAGCCAAATGAGCGGATATGGGATACCGCCCATCACTCCCTTAAGTGCCTGCCGCCCCTCGAAGTAGAACTGGAATTTGTCGTCGGCCAACATGGGGATCTCCAGCTTATTTTTTTCAATCAGCGCGCAAACCATGCTCAACATGTGTGCAAGTTCAACGGAGAGAGCTAGTTTGCGAACGCTTGACTGCGTGCTGACACGGAAGCCGGTATCAATTGACTGACCGATGAAGTCCTGGTTAATGGAGGCGTTGCCGCGCTTGAAATCATCGAACAGCTGATCGTTGTTCCAGTCGGGGTTTCCGCTGTCCAAGATGGATATGGGAGCTGAATTGGTGGCATCTGCTGCTTTGGACGTCGTCCCGGGACTTGGGGGCAAGTGGGGGATATTAGTCTTGAGAAAGATCGCCCTATTGCGAATTGGAAAATCCGCAAGCCATGCCGAGGCCTTCAGCTCCAAGAGGTTTGACTTCGCAAGGCCATCTCGCACGCTACGCAGGACGTCCAACCAGACGCGCATGCAGATCAACGCTTCATGAGCATGGGTGATCTCCTTAGTGAAAAGGACCTCATCCCCGATGGTTTTCCACAACTCGGGCGCTTCAGGGCTGAGTGACAAAGAGCTGCCCGAATTGCGATGCTCCTTCAGAGCAAGCTCCCACTTCTCGCTAAAGGCAGTTTGGGAGCTGCTATAAAAGGTGCTCACCATACCGAACCACGTTTTCGCGGCTAAGTCCGATCTCTGCTTGAAGGCGGTAGAGCCGACGATGTCGGCGCTCATGAACAGTCTCAGCTTGGGCTTGAGCGATTCTCGCACTTCAACGCTCGCCAATTGCCCGCCGGGCATTTCAGGCCAAACTTAGCGACTTGGCCCTGACGCTGGCGGCGCTGGTCGACACGCTGAAGAACTCAGCCACTTTGAGCAGATCACCATCGACCTGCTGATAGACCTCAGCGAACTTGTCGCTGGGCATCAGAAATGCCGCGGCGAACCAGTTCGCCTCGAACTCAATTTGATCACTGCCATAGCGCTGAGCACGCAAGTGAGTGATCTTCTTACCCTCGGGAAGGTGTCGGTTCGCCACCAGGTAGTGGAGCACGTAGTGGCCGAGCTCATGAGCAATGGTGAAACGATCCCTCAAAATGCTGGTGTTGAGCGGAATGTTGATAGTGAACTTGCCCGGCTCAATGCTGATGGAGCCGGAGTCTGAATTGCCATCTATAAGTTCGCCATAGACGATCTCACCGCCCAGCTTCTGCACGATCGGTTCGATAGAAGCACCGGGCTCAAAGCCGAGTTGCTTTGCCGCATCCATGGCAAGGGCGGACACGTCTACACGAGCCCATTCCAATGCCTTCGGTGCTTGCCAATTGATCGCCATGATCGTCCCCCATCAGTTAAGGAAAATTGTATCACCCAGCTTTGATAGCAAGTGAAGCACCCCAGTGTCGCAGGGGCTGCGACCAACCCACAAACCGGGCAGAAGGTCCACAGCAGGGGGAGGAAGGGGGCAATTGAGAGAGGTGCCCGCCGCACAAGGCCCGCCAACAATTTCCTAGTCCACGCCGGAGCCTATGTGAGAAGCATTTGGTGTCACTCAACGGTTGGCAGGACTGCCCATAGCATTGGCTGAACCCTAGAATTCTGAACGGACGAGCGGAGGAGGGGAAGCAGTACATCCCGCCTGGCACTTTTTGACGACGCACTCTGAGTGCCTATTTAACGCAGTCCCGGGTGCCTCTCGTTCCGGGAACGCACTAATGGACATCTACTTTTCCGGTCCCGCACTCTGGCATGCGAACAATTCACGGAGACGACGAGCGCATTGGCGACCCCAAGCCGGTCTAGCTCTGGTTGGTGGACCAGCCTGGCTTCCAGGTCGCTGCTGCTCAGGCATCCACTTCTCCAAGGCATGGTTTGATACATCCTGTAGCTCAAATCCGATGAGGACCTTTGGGGTAACTGCGGAACCAATCCTGCTCGAACTGCGAAGTCAGATATGGCCGCACAAACGCCGACTGGGTGAGATCCCGCAACCGCTCCTCATGCTGGGCGATGGCTTCCACATCACTGAGTGTCGGGTAGTGACGCAACAGCCGATAGGCTTCCTCGCGCACGGACTTGGGTACGGCTTGATTGCCGGCCAGTTCCTTGAGAAACGCTCCAGCTTGCAGTAGGTTGCGAGTGCGCTCGTCAGGCAGGGTCATGTAACTGCTCGCCAAAGCTTAGGAATTGTTAGCGTAGCGCTCAGCCCCGCCCGCGTGCCAGCGGCCAGGGCCCGGCCTATCGCTTGGCCACCCGGCGCATGGCAATAATAGCCTCTTTCTCAATGGTAGGCCGCGCGTAGTTTTGCGAGCACTTGGACCCGAGCTTGCGCTGCGGCGCTCTCGCGCTCGACGTTATGCTGCGCTCACTCGGCCGGACGCCTGGCTTAATCGGCTTCGCCCACTGCTGTGGCGTGCTCGCGAGACTGCGCAGCCAGTTGGGAGTTGTGCGCCTTGGCTTCCTGGCGCAGCCGATCGATCCCGGTATAGGCCCGGTCTTCGACTTGGCGCAGGTGCGTCTGCAACGTCTCACGTTTGGCCGCAGCCGCGCTTCGATCCTGCTCAAAGCGGGATTGTGCGCTTTGCAACTGCGCTTCCAGGGCGTCTCGTCGCCCGCCAAATTCCTCCAGTCGCTGCAGCAGCGCCCCCACCTGAACAGCGAGGTCGTCGGCTGAGGCAGCCTCGGCGACTTGAGCAGCAGCAACCGCCTGTTGGCGTTGCGTTTCGATCGCAGTCACGCGCTCGCACTCGGTGCTCACGGGAGTTTCGATCTCTGCCCGGGCGCTTGTCGGTGTCGGTGTCAGCGACCAGCCGCCCATCCAACACGATGCGCTTGGGCTCCACGCATTTTCGGCTGCATTCGCAGTCTGTGCCAATCTGGCAGCAACTGCTGCAGGTAAATACCAAAACGATGGGTCAGCGACCGTTGGTTGGCGTCAACGCGCAGCAGGTGATCATAGCGCTCCAGGAGCACGTCTCATGCCCGCGCAATCACAGCCCCCAGGCTTGCGTTGCAAAAGGAACTCATCGATAGCAGGAAAAATCGGCATGGCGCTGATGGTACCGGGTCACGAAGTCCTGTCCCGCCGAGATGGCTCCTATCGAGCGGGCCATAAGCTACCCTGAGCCGTACCGGCGAATGGCAAAGGAGTTCCAAGGATGACATCAATGGCAGTCGCGCCCTCATGATCCATCGTCTCACGGTGCCGGGCGGATGGCTGGATGCACAGCAGCTCGACGGACAGCTTTCCCGCCAGCTCGCCGGACGTCCTGCCGATGCTGCGATCGAATTACATCTGGGCCAGGACACTCGCTTGAGCATCGGCGCATGTGTGCGTCTGCTGAGCTTCCTGCAAGCGCTGGAAGCGAACGGCACTACGGTGAGCGTGCATGGCCTGTCGACTTGGGGTTTGGGGAGCTACCTCGACCGGATCGGTTTTTTCGGTTTACTTGGTCCCGGCATCGCTTTCCGACGTGTCGGGCCCATCGGACAGTTTGATGATCGTCGCGGTGACCATCCCCATCTGGTCGAATTGGTGGCGGTGGCCGTATCCGGCGCGCGGGATGCCGCATTACCAAGCAAATTGGCCGATCGCGTAGCGGCATGTGTGTTGCCCGAGCACCGCGAAGCGTTGGGGGCCACCGCCTTCACCTTCTTTGCCGAATTGATAGACAACATTCGGTTGCACAGCCAATCTACCCGGCCCGGGCTCGTGGCGCTTCAAGTGTACGCGCCGACCGCTGGAGTCCGGCGCATGGTCGAGGTCGTTGTATCGGATGCGGGCGCAGGCGTACTCGCCACGCTGCGACCGGCCTTGGCAATCGACCGGCCGGCCCTAGCCGCAATGTCCGATGAGGACTTGCTCCTATATGCGGTCAATAAAGGTGCGTCCCGGCACGGTAGCGAGGCGGGCTGCGGTATTACCCAGAGCACTCTCAAGGTCCTGCGCCGGGTGGATCCGGAAGTGTCGCTACGGGTTCCCGAGCTGCGCTTGACCCTTGCTCCGGGGGCCAACGGCTACGCGATAACCGACCAGCGGCGACCTCCTGCACTGTTCCCCTTGCCGGGAACTCACTGGGTAGCGCGGTACGCGCTTGACTAAGACAATTCTTTTCTGCTTCACTTAAGGCCATGAATGAGATTACTCTCACCTTACGAAACTTCATGGACCAAGACGACGGCTGGGGCCGCGAAGATGGGCGGGCAGTCTTTCTTAGGCTGCTAGGGGCGGTTGAGGCCCACCCGGGCGTGTGCCGTTTCGGCCTGGACCTAGCCGGCGTGCACCGCCTGGATTCGTCTTTCCCTCGCGAGAGCTTCGTAGCGCTCGCTAAGCGCTTCTGCGGCGAGAAGTCCTTCGCGCTGCGCGGTCCGCTGGACCCGGACAACGAGGACAACATCGATGCTGCTGCACGCAAGCGGCAGATGCCTCTGGTGACAAGGAATGGAAGCGAATGGCGGGTACTAGGACCGGAACCCTCCCCGGGACTCAAGCCAGTATTCGAGGCTGCGATGAGCCGAGGTGAGGTGACCACGGCCGAGCTGATACGTACGCCCTACGAGATGGGCTCGGCCAACAATGTCAGCAATAAGCTGCGCCAGCTTGCCGAGGCCGGTTACTTACTCCGACGGGAAGATGCCTCAGCGTCGGGTGGTAAGGAGTATCGGTATCTAGCGCCGTGTTAAGTTTTCACGCCCCCCGGTTCATCGCAATTAATGAAGGAGAAGTTCGCCGCCATGTTAACGGCTCACCTCCGCCGCAGTCGGCCCTGACGTCGTACTCCTTACTTGCTTCGAGTCCACGCCAATGAATACCGCCACCGATCTCTCCGCTCCGTCACCCCGTGTCTCCAAGGGGGTGTTATCCCAGTTCTTGCGCACGAGTTGCCGGCGGCAGCTCTACCTATCGATCTTCGCGCCGCACTACACTCACGCTGACTACGTAGCACAGAATATGCCGCCGCCGGCGAAGTGGCGACCAGGCCTGCATACGATGAAGCGCACAGGCCAGGAACTCGAGCAGGCACGCTACGCAGAGATCACACAGGCATTTGGGGATTGCGCCTCTAACTTTAAGCCAACGGGTAAAGCCGCTACCAAGACGCAGACCGCGCTGCTCTCTGCACTAAAGGGTCAGGTCACAGTTCCCCATGTCTTCGTCGAAGCCCAGTTCGAGTCATCGGCTTTATCGCCGCATCTCTACGAGCAACTAGACATCACACCGAACATTGCCGCGCAGCTCCCGCGGCTAGCGGATCTGCGACCAGACCTGATCTTAGCTCTCGCTGCCCATACGCCGCTTCCGGCGGCCCGCCGGAAGCGGCGCGTGTTGCCCAATGGCGAAACGGCCGATATCGCTCTCGATGACATGCGAGTGTGGCTGCTGCCCATCGACATCAAGCACGCCGAGAGCATCAACGCCTCTTACGCCGTCGAGGTCACGCTGTACGCGGTGCTGCTTTCGCTATGGCTGGTACGCGAAGGACTCGACGACCGCTATGTCGTAATTGACCAGCCAGGGCTTTGGACCCTCGACCCCCCGGACGCCCCTGCGCTGGTGAGTCTGAAGGACATCCCATCGAACGAACGCATCGCAACGCTAATGCAGCGTGTGGAGTTCGTAGAGTTCGACCAGTATGTCATCAGCATGCGCAAGATCTTCCGCGAAGACCTAGTCGCAGTGGCGACGGTGACCAACTGGACGGCGCTGGAACCGCACGTCGGTACCTACTGCAACATGTGCGACTTTTATGCTTACCCCGGCTGGGCGCCGACGGATAAGAAGACCGGACTGAAGAAGCCAGTGCATCCCGAGCACTGTTCCGCCAAGACCGGGCAAATCGATCACCTATCGCGGATCCCTGACATGTCCCGTGGCATGGCTCGTACGTTGCGCGACGGACAAGTCGGCACAGTGTCGGCATTGTCTAGACAGGTCCCGGATGCGCTGGTTTTCCAGGATCACAACCGCCTTGCGGCGGAACGTCGCCTGCTGCCCAAGCGTGCTCTGCACTTAGTCGACGGTACCAGCGGAACCACCGGCCGCCAGTGTGCGACCTTGCCGCGGTTCTCGAACCTAAGCGCGTACATCGTGGTTAACTTTGACGCCTCGACTGGTTTCACGACTGGTTTCGCGATCTACGGCAACTTTTTACCCCACCGCGAGTACAACCCCAACGCCGCGCCGCTGCCGCCGACCGAGGACCCGAAGCGGCGACCCGATGCGTGGACGGTCGAGCGACGCGATCTGGACTGCGAGTATGACGGCTTGGTGCGGGTGGTGTATTACCTGCATGATCTGATCGAGGTTGCACGCGCGGACGAGCGCCACGAAGACCTCAAAAAGGCTACCTTGGCCGTGTACTTTTGGGACGCTCGACAGTACGAGCACTTCCGCATGGTCGTCGGGCGGCACCTTCATCGTCTCCTGCTTGAGCCAAAGCTAAAGGGACTGGTGTGGATGTTCCCGCCCAGCGATGTCTTACCGCACCCCGACTACGCGGCGACGCCGGCGATCGCCTTCGTCAAGGATGCGATTCGGCGCCTAGAGATCCTGCCGATACCACATGCGCTCACGCTGCTGTCGGTGGCGGGTGCTGTGCTGCCGGATCCGCCGAAGGTCTCGGACTACCTGCACGAGCCGCTCAGCGATGCGATCCCTAAGGAGCGCATTTACGAAATTTGGGACAAAGGTGGCCATCAGAACCGCCAGGACCAGATCCGCGAGTACAACCAGACCCTGCGAACGATGGTCATGACACTAATGCGCCTGACCGCGTATATGCAAAAGACCTACAAGGGCGCACTGACCGCGACGCCGCCGCCGCTGGCGTTAATGAACCTACCTGAATACCGCGGCGTGAGCATGGACGGCCAACTGCTGATCCTGCATGCGCAGTTGGAAGATGAACTAGAGCGCACCTCTACCAAGGTGATGTATGGGCGCGACCCGGACGAGCTCGAATCGGAGTTCACAAGCATGCGCCTAAGGACGCAGCTCACCGGTGTGGCGTTCGAGGACGCGCGCACGGCACTTGCGCTCGACTCGCAGCCGTATTTGCGGATCTATAGCGTCACGTCGACCTCGCACAACAGCCGGCTGAAGGTCGGGGAATGGGTGACATTCTTCATTGACGCCAAGCCAGGTCTATTGAACGTGCGCCTCAGCCGCCGCCTCGGTCATCGCCCCGACCTCGGCCGGGGCGTGTTCTCGACCATCGCAGAAGTGTTGCTCGCAAAGATCGTCGCCTTTGATCGCGTCGCCGGGCTGGTAGCCGTAGCACCGACGAGCGAAAAATCCGCCGACCACCTGCAGCCGCTGGTCGAAGCGCTAGAGGAGGATGGGCTGGATCTGAGCCAGGGTGTCTCGCTTGTGCCTAGCCTGTCGGCAATGTTCGCTGCGCACCGCAAGGAGCAGTTCATCCGCGCCTTAGCCAACCCCGCGATTGCACAGCCGTACAATCAGGCGTTGGCTGCGCTTGCCAAGCAGCCGGCGGGGGCACCCAAGCCGGGCAAAGACCTACCGCGGCGTGGCGCGCAGATGCTGTGGGACACGCCAACGCTGGCGGTCGAGCCCTCACCGCACTCGGTCGAGCAGATCGCCAAGGCACTTTCGTGGATCGAAAGCCAGGGACGAGCCATTAACTCGAGCCAGCGCGAAGCGCTGATCCACTCGCAGAGCGTGTGTTTCTCACAGCTGTGGGGCCCACCGGGGACCGGTAAGACTAAGACCGGTGCCGCGATCGCTGCCGCCGAGGTGTGGCTAGTCAACGATGACCTAGGTCACAGCAATATGCTTATCACCGGGCCCAACTACCAGGCGGTGGAAACTATCTACCAGGACTTGCTGCCGCTGCTGGCCGCGCAGGGCCCGAACGCCTGCCGCGTGCGCTGGGTCAACAGGCCGACCGCGCCCGGCCCACAGGAAGAGGCGATCAACTACGCTAACTTCGGACCCAAAGACCTGCAACCACTGCATCAGGCGCTGGCCGATAAGAGCTTGCCAACGGTAGTTTTTGCCATCGTTCACCAGCTGTTCGCGCTGAGCGGCCTGCCAGACAAGTATCAGACCAAGAAAAGTGCGACGCCTCACTTGGGTATGTTCGATTTGGTGCTCATCGACGAAGCCAGCCAAGTCGACATGGCGTATGCGTGTGGCGCCCTAGTGCACTTGGCGCCGACCGGTCGCATGGTGCTACTTGGCGACCGGCTGCAGATGCCGCCGATCACACCGGTGGAGCCGCCGCATGGGGTCGAATACATTGTTGGCAGCGTTCTCGACTACTACCACAGCCGCTTCCCTGACTTGGTGGAGAAGCCGTTGCTGACTAACTACCGTTCCTCCGAGGCGCTGGTCGCGTTCGCTCGCGAGTTGGGCTATCCGGAGGAACTGGAAAGTGCGTATCCCGACACGGCGCTGATGCTTATCGGCACAGACGATGTGCCGGCCGACTGGCCCGCAGACCTGCCCTGGAGCAACCTCTTCACTGCCTTACTCGCGCCCGAGCGCGCGACAATGGCGGTGACCTACCCTGACGGTAAGTCCGGCCAAGCCAACGAGTTTGAGGCCATGCTCGTCGCTGCCACCGTCGCCCTCGCAAGGCGCCGCGTACTCAATGGCCTCGCCGGCCGCGGTGAAACGCCGACAGCACTCGCGGATTCGGAACGCTTCTGGACGCAAACCGTCGGCATCGTGACTCCGCATCGGGCCCAGCGGTCGGCAATCATTCGTAAACTTCGTAGCCTGTTCCCCGACGACGACGCTGCGCTGATCGAAGCAGCGGTCGACACGGTCGAGCGCTTCCAGGGCGGCGAACGCGACATCATCCTGGTTTCCTTCGGCGTCGGCGATCCGGACGTAATCGAGCTGGAGGAGGAATTTCTGCTCGGCCTCAATCGCACCAACGTGGCGATCTCGCGCGCTCGTGGCAAGGTGATTGTGTTCGTCTCCGACGACCTGTCCTATCACCTGCCAGACGATACTGACATCGTCCGTACGGCACGTGCGGTGAAGGGCTTCGTGCACCAGTACTGCCGTGAGCAGCAGACAATCGTGCTGAAAAATCGAGCGGTGACGCTGCGTTGGCGCAATAACCCGCCTAAGCAGGGCGGATCCTGAAGTCGAACTCTGGAGGTGGTTCGCTTTGGGCGCGCATGGTGTCTGCTTGCCGCTTGCCGTGTGCCGACGTACCGACATTGCGCACGCTGGTAACACGCCAGTGGTGCCGCGACAAGGATAGCGAGCGGAGCAAGATTGCCTTGGGCTCCCGATCACGTGAGCGGATCGAACCGAAGCGCACGGCCATCAAGCCATCGCTCCGTAGGTGGTCGCCGCAATGGTCCCATACCTTGGCCAACGTCGTAGCGAAGTCGTCGGGTGAGCGATGCGAGAGCTGCACGCGGTTGCCGTACTCGATTCGCTCGGGGCCGCCGAGAAACCAGTTGCGCAGCCACTGGTCTTCTACGTACGTTACCAAGCCGTAGTAAGGGGGCGAGGTAATCACATGCGAAACGTTGTCGGGAACGTGCTCATATGCGCTAGCTTGCGTGCTATTACCACGTCGAATGGATCCCATCACTTGCGGCACTGGTACCGGCTCGGCGAGCACGCGATTTAGCTTACGTGTTATAGGGTTGATAACGTCAATAGGGCGTGGTTGTAGCCCGTGCTTACGCCAGTAGCGCACCGAATAGTCAGGTTTGCTTGCAAACGTGCGCGGCATCTGATTTGAGAAATAGCCGGCGGCATCCAAAGCCTTTGACTGAGGGCCGTGCAGGCAGCCGAGCACGACACCGCGCAAGAGCACCGCAGCGCTGGAGCGTCGCGCTGCCAAACCCTCGCGTAGTTGGCACAGCTGGTAAAGCGTTTGCGGGTGAAATGCCAGGCTCCAAAAATCTCCGCGCGGCACTTCAGAAGGCTTGGCGTGCGCCAAGACCTCGTTGAGGAGGTCCAGCACATCTTCGCGCTCTGCTACAGCCAACTTGGCTTGGGCGATGGCTACTGCGATCGGCGAGGTGTCGATACCGTAGGAGGCCAATTTGAGTGTACGTGCCGCGTAGTTGGACGTACCCCGCCCGCAGAAAGGATCCAAAACCACGGCCCGGCGCTGCGGCGCATTGCCGAGCACGCGTAGCGGGAATTCCAGCGGGAACATCGTGAAGTACGGGCACACCGCATTCAGCGCGTGCCGAGGTTCGGATGTCAGATGCTGAGTCATTAGGTGTATTAAACCCGACTGACACGCCCTCTGTCGCGTTATGCATGCCAGCCAGCCTTCATCCTGCGCCGGTCAATGCAGAAAAGCGGCCGCTCCGAGGTCTGCAAGCGGAAAATCTTGCAAGGGGGGGGGCAAATTGCCCTCGTCATCCTCCATTGTCACGCCTCCTTGCTCTTCGGCGGGTTGTCGGGCGACTTGTCGTGAAGGCGCGGCCCGGGGGGCCACGAACCCAGATAGGCCCATGATGTAGTCCGGCAAAGCTCATGACATGGACACATGTGCGTTTGAGGGTTCTGCTGCGCAGTCCGAGGTGGGCCCAAAGTCCCACACGTGTGCCAGGTGGCTGGATCCAACACCTGGGCGCAAGACCCGCCGCTCACTATAGCTTTGCGTGGATTTGAACGTATCAGATGGGCATGCAATCGAAATCCGATGACTGACAGGCTACCTTGGCAACTAATTCGACTACGTGATGTGCCGCCTTGCACTTATCGTCGGTGCCCGTAATCTGGTGCAGGACCAGGCTTCACCGGACGTGTGGAATCCCGTGTCATCGCCCTTTGCGCGGCTCCCGCTTCGCCGGAGTTTTCTCAATGCTTTTGAGCAGGTCTTTCTTCTGGCGAACGGATAGGTCGTTCCACTGCAGAAGCAGTTGGGCCAACAACTCGTCTTCTGTGTAGAGAAACGCCGCGGGTATGCCAAGCACCTCAGCCAACTGTTTGGCTGTCTTGATCTGGGGTTCGTGCTTGCCGCGTTCGTACTGGTTGATACGTGGAGAGGCCACGGCGGGATCCAAGCCGGCAAGGATGCCGAGCTGCTTCTGAGATAGCCCGGCTCGTTCGCGCGCCTGTGCTAGCCGCAGCGCAAAAACCGGATGTTCTGCCGTCCGCCTGTTCACTTTCGCCCCCTCAAGGAGAGTTAAGGATGGCGGAAGTGACCGGCGCTTGGATACTAAGATATTCTTAGATGCCATGGCAACGACCAGCATGCAGCCCGCGGCCCTGGATCGACTGCTCCTGGTCCTTCGTCGAACCGATGAACAACTCAAAAACGCAGTCTCGGGATCTAGTGCGTCCTGACGCCCCAACTATTAGCGACGTCCGTCATCTAGGCGGTCGTGGCGCCCTATATCTTCTGGCTTTGGTACAAGCTCGCCACGCGAGAACACGCGTGGCGCCCACACTGGAGGGCACTCACATTCTTCTCTCGGTGCTGGATGCGCTGGGGGTCATCCGAGTCGAGCCGGAGGCCGGCCCGGATAGTCATACGATAGACGGAGACAAGATTGCCTGGTCCTACACTTGGCCATACGTTCCCTTCGAAGAACTGGAAATGCGATTGAAGCTCTATCTTCAAAATGATGCTCAAGGGCCCCCTTATGCCGAGATGTGGCTAAGGGTCTGGCAGGAACTGGTTCCGCAGGACGTGACAGGCTATCTTCAGCATCAATTGCGCATTCACCAGTTTCCAGAATTTTTCCTTCTGGAGCTGGCCCGGCTACTTATGCCTTACGACTCGCGATACAGCCTGGGCCACTGGCGTTATGCGTGCTGGGCAGCGGTTCGCAGCATGGCATCGAGATCTTTGCAACACCCTGGCAACGTCGAGATGTTGAAGCTCACGCTAAGCAGCGAGCTGCCGCGTCGGCTCAGGCTCACTCAGGGCAGCTTAGAAGGAAAGCTTTGCTTTTCTCCGTCCCATTCGCTCCCGGACTGTGCGCTTACGTCGGTGTTCTCAACCGTCGCCACGCGACTGGGCGATCGATACTGGATGTCGCCCCCAGCCCTCGAGCTGATCTAGCACCTACCGCTCTTCGCTCGCTCAACATAAGGCGATGCTCTTGTAGCAGTATTCTCCTACGTGGATCTTTGAGCTGGAAGACCGGTCATTTAGTCACGATTTCCCTATCGTCATCCAGGGTCCTTGCTCGTGCTGTACCGTACTGCCGCTGACGCGCCTGATCCTGCTAGCCATGCGCAAAGCGACCAAATGCTGGATGATCAATCGACTCAATGTCCGATGCGCTGTGGGACGGTCAACGGTTCCGCACGTTCAATATCATCGACGATCTCAGTCGGGAAGCCTTGGCCATCGAAGTGGCCTGAATCTTCCGGCCGCCCGCGTCATCCGCACGTTGGAACGCATCGCAGCCTGGCGCGGCTATCCGCACAAACTGCGTTTGGACAATGGCCCGGAATTTGTTGCACTGGCCTTGGCCGAGCGGGCTGAGCTCAAGGGCATCGCTTTGGACTTCATCGAGCCGGGACGTCCGATGCAGAACGGCTTCACCACCCAAAGCAGGATGCCCTCCAGCCCTTATTCCGTCAGTAGTCGGATTCCTGTAGCAGCCTTAACCTAGCTGGCTTGAGGGCTATCTGCACGGACCGATGACTAACGGATTCAGTGAAGGGGTTCACGGCTGTACAAACTCAGTGACACACCGACCAAACGCCGATGTAGCTCAGCCAGACGTGACGCAAGACTGTGAACTCCGCCGCTACTCAGGAGGGGGCGGCCTCAATCACTTCCTAATTAGCCCTACTAACCTGAACTCGTTCATGTCGTGATCTACAAGGTTGACACCTGAAGTCTTCGGTTAGTTAAATAGGAGTGGTGTTGTAGAGATGTCCATGGCTTCATCTCAGCGTCTATGGACACGCAAAACTGGGCCAGGACGCGGTTTATAGCGTTTGTTCGCGTGTCCATGGCTAATTATGTTATGGGTAGATGGCCGCTTCGATCTGCCGATCGCACTCGGCATCCTGGCTGCCAGTGGCCAGATCGACCGGCAGGCGCTGGCCGATTACGAATGCATCGGCGAGCTCGCGCTGACCGGCGAGCTGCGTGGCGTCGATGGCGTGTTGCCGGCAGCCCTGGCTGCCGCGCAGGCTGGACGGCGCCTCATCGTGCCGCTGGCCAATGGCGCCGAGGCCGCCATTGCCGGGCACGTCCAGGCCTTCACTGCGCGCACCCTGCTGGAAGTCTGCGCCGCGCTCAACGGCACCCAGCAGGCGCCTGCCGCCGAGCTGGCGGTTGCCGCCGTGGGCGCACCTGCACTGCCCGACATGGCCGACGTGCGTGGCCAGCCACATGCGCGCCGCGCACTGGAGATCGCCGCAGCCGGCGGTCATCACCTGTTGCTGGTCGGCAGCCCCGGATGCGGCAAGACCCTGCTCGCCTCGCGCCTGCCCAGCCTGCTGCCGGAAGCCAGCGAAGCCGAAGCCCTGGAGACCGCCGCAATTACCTCCGTCAGCGGCCGCGGACTGGATCTTGCCCGCTGGCGGCAGCGTCCCTACCGCGCCCCGCATCACACCGCCAGCGCCGTCGCCCTGGTCGGCGGCGGCACGCACCCGCGCCCTGGCGAGATCTCGCTGGCCCACAACGGCGTGCTGTTTCTGGATGAACTGCCGGAATGGCAGCGACAAACGCTGGAAGTGCTGCGCGAGCCGTTGGAATCGGGTCTGGTCACGATCTCACGCGCGGCGCGCAGCGTGGATTTCCCGGCACGGTTTCAGTTGGTGGCGGCCATGAACCCGTGTCCCTGCGGATGGGCCGGCGATGGCAGCGGGCGTTGCCGCTGCAGCAGCGACAGCATCCGCCGGTATCGCAGCCGCATCTCCGGTCCGCTGCTGGACCGCATCGACCTGCATGTCGACGTGCCGCGTCTGCCGCCGCAAGCATTACGTAACGGCAACCTGGGCGAGGACAGCGCCAGTGTGCGTACACGGGTGGTCGCCGCGCGGCAGCGCCAGCTCGCCCGTGGGCCGCTGCCCAATGCGCAGCTCGACCAACCCGACACCGATCGCCATTGTCGGCTGCACGACGACGACCAACTGCTGCTGGAGCGCGCGATCGAGCATCTGCAGCTGTCCGCACGCTCGATGCATCGCATCCTGCGCGTGGCGCGCACCATTGCCGATCTGGACGATAGCGCCGCGATCGCCACGCGCCATCTGACCGAAGCAATCGGCTATCGCAAGCTGGATCGCGCACTGACCGCCGCAAGCGCGGCGTAGCCAGGCGACACACCCTCGCGAGCAGTCCTCAGCTGGAGATGGGCTGCGCACTTGGAAGCGGCGTGTCCAAGTGGCCCTGCCGCACCGAGTGCCGGCAGCGCCCGCATGCTGGGGCGCCGGGGTGTTGCGGGCCGCTCTTGGCTGGCTGCGCCGACACGGTCGATCGCGCGCGGCGCGGTGTCTTCGATGCCATGCACCGCTGGCAGGCCAGGGTGTCGCCATACCAGCAACCAATCGCTCGCATACCGCGTCGACGACAAAACGCGCGCCGGCAGTGACAGCGCACGCGATGGCGCACAGCTGGTAGCCGGTCTGCGCTTGCCAACATCCACTTCATGGCCCTGCACGTACAACGTCTGCCATCCCTTTGCGCAGAGGCCGTCATGAGCCGACTTCCCGAGTTGATCACCGTTGCATCGCTGGACCTGAACCGCTATCTCGGCACCTGGTACGAGATCGCCAGGTTGCCGATCCGCTTCGAGGACGCCGACTGCACCGATGTGTCGGCGCATTATTCGCTGGAGGACGACGGCACCGTGCGCGTGCAGAACCGCTGCCTGACCGCAGCCGGCGAGCTGGAGGAGGCGGTCGGTCAGGCGCGCGCCATCGACGCGACCAACGCCCGGCTCGAAGTGACCTTCCTGCCCGAGGGCCTGCGCTGGATTCCCTTCACCAAGGGCGACTATTGGGTGATGCGGATCGACGCGGAATACACCGCCGCGTTGGTCGGTAGCCCCGATCGCAAGTATCTGTGGCTGCTGGCGCGCCTGCCGCAGCTGGACGAAAACATTGCCCAGGCCTATCTGGCGCAGGCGCGCGAACAGGGGTTCGATCTGGCGCCGCTGATCCACACCCCGCACACCGGCCGGCTCACCGAACAACCGCTACCCTGAGCAGGCGTGGCGACCGCCGCAACTGCGCCAGGTGAGACCGACGGCGCAAGCGCACGCGCGCCGCAAGGTCCACCTCGGCCTCGATTCCATACACACCGCTGCGCGATGCCTGGCAGTGCGTCGCGTGCACCACATGGACCCGCGCGTTGAGACGAGTCGGGCACGGCCGTGCCGTGACCTAGCCGTCCGGTTGCGGCTCACCTCCGCAGCAGAACGAAGGACGTCACGGCGCGATCGACCCCGCCGCGTCGAACCGATCCTGACTCCGCCACCCTCACACAACAACGCCCGGAGCACGCAGGCCGCAGCACACATGATGCGCCCGCTTGGTTGCTCCGGCCGTCTCGGCCCGCGATTGCTGCGATGCCCCCGGCTGTCGACTGCATCGAGCGTCGCCATCAGCTGCGGGATGCCCCCCTGGCGGCAATCAATCCTGCGACTCAGCCGTTGAGCGTGCCCAGATCCTTGGCGGCGGCCTGTGCGCCTTCCAGGCTGTCGAAGGCCACGCCGGTATCGCCGACCACGTACTTGACCAGCTCGCCGTCGCGCGTGGTTTCGTGCATCTTGAAGATCGGTACCGCATCGGTGCCGCCGACGCGTTCTTTCTGCGTTGTCATGGGTGATTCCTCCAGTGAGAGCGCCTTGCCGGGGACCGGATGGCCCCGCAGCCCGCCGTGGCGAGCGCAGACGCAACGACCCTAGCGCGCGACTGCGTGCAGGCGCGTGAATCCATCGGCCGCGTCAATTGCTGCAGTGCAGGGGGCGGCCTCCGGCAGAAAATCACATCCACTTCGCTCGCCAGACGCGCGCAATGCACGCGTGTGTCGTACATTCGCGACGTGCAGCCTCATCAGTCCATATCTGTGGTCCACATCACGCCGGCACGGCGGGCTGCTGCGTGTGGCGGCGTAGCCGTGGCGGACGCGCACACCGTGGCGCGCAGACCGCACAGCAGGCCGCGCGCATGAGCTGGCCCCCATGCCGATGCGGGTGGTGACGTGAAGCGTCAACGCATCATCAGTCTGACCGTGCTGCTGGTGCTGCTCTGCGCAACGCTCCCGATCGGCCTGTCCTACTACTTGGCTTGGCGGCTGGCGCTATCGCGCGAGGAAAGCAGGCTCAGCCAACTGGCGGCGCTGTCGATCCGGCGTACCGAAACCGCCTTCGACGAGGCACATGGCGCCTTGCTGAGCATGGCCGCCTCACGGCTGCCACCCTGCTCGCCCACGCATCTGGCGCAGATGCGCGCGCTGGTGCTGACCAGTCACTACATCGTCGAGATGGGGCATTTCGAGCAACGCCGCCTGCACTGCACGTCGTGGGGGCTGCTGCCCAACAGCATTCCGCAGACCCGAGCGGACTTCATGGTCAAGCGCGGCATCGCCGTGACCACCCGGCTGCTGCCGCTGGCCAATCCGCAGCACCCCTTGATGGCGCTGCAGCTTGGCGACTACAACGTCCTGATCAATCCCGATACGCTGGCCGACATCAATATTCCGCCGGGCCTGCAGCTGGCGATCGGCACGCCCGAGGGGCAGGTACTCAGCAGCACCGGCACGGCGGCCGAGCAACTGCTGGTGACGCCGCTCGAGGACACCGACACCCGCACCGCCGCCGCGCAGCCGCAGGTGCTGTCCGGCCGCGACCGGCGTGGCGACTGGGTCGCGGTGGTCACCGAGCCGATGGCGTACCTGCGCGGGCCGCTGGCGGCCGCGCGGCTGCAAGTGGTACCTGGTGGCATCGTGCTGGCAGTGCTGCTGGTCGGCGTGGTGCTGTGGGTGTCTCGGCGCCGCCTGTCGCCGCTGGCCCGGCTGGAGATTGCGGTGCAGCGCGGCGAATTCATCGTGCACTACCAGCCCATCATTGCGCTCGACGACGGCCGCTGTGTCGGCGCCGAGGCATTGGTGCGCTGGCAACAGCAAGACGGCGTGCTGGTGCCGCCGGATGCCTTCATTCCGCTGGCAGAAGAAAGCGGCCTGATCCTGCCGATCACCGATCTGGTGGTGGCCGAAGTGATCCGCGACCTTGGCCCCACCCTGGCTGCCGATCCCACGCTGCACGTGGCCATCAACGTCTCGGCCGACGACATCAAGAGCGGCCGTGTGCAGTCGGTGCTGGCCCAGGCCCTGCAAGGCACCGGGGTGGACAGCGGGCAGCTGTGGGTGGAGGCGACCGAGCGCAGCCTGATGGACATCGACGCGGCGCGCACCACCATCACCCATCTGCGCGGCGCCGGCCACACCGTGTCGATCGACGACTTCGGCACCGGCTATTCGAGCCTGCAATACCTGCAAGGCCTGCCGCTGGATGCGTTGAAGATCGACAAGTCGTTCGTGGACACCATCGGCACCCACTCGGCCACCAGTTCGGTGACCGCGCACATCATCGAAATGGCCAAGACCCTGCAGCTGCGCACCATCGCCGAAGGCGTGGAGCGCCAGGAGCAACTGGACTACCTGCGCGCCCACGGCGTAGACCTTGCGCAGGGCTGGCTGTTCTCGCGCGCGCTGCCGGCAATCGGCTTCATCGCGTATCACGCGCAGGCGCGCACTGTTGCGGCGCACGGTTTCAAGTAGGCAACCGCTCCTTCAAGGCATCCGGCAAGCCGTCTGGATGGCTCGAAGACCACGCGCAGGGTCGAAACTGCGCGGTCGTGATCCGTGGCCGCGCCTGGCACGATCGGGATGCCCAGGCTTGCCGCCATCATCGGCCTGACATCCTGCAACTCCGGCAAGCAGTCACACCATGGCGTGGCCTGGACGTGAGGCGCGCAACCACCGCGTTGCCCCCGGGCCCACCCCGTCAGGACACCGATCGGCGCCTATCGCTCGCCTACGCCAATGAAGTGCGCGTGTTGCCTGCAGATACGTGGCCGCATCGCTCACCCACAACCTGGCCTGTTGTCGAAGCGGCGATTGCAGCCCTGTTGTCGCTCAGCCCCAGCTCACCGGTGCGTCGGATCGGTGTCTAGCGCCGACGCCGACCACGCTGCTGCATTGGCATGCAGACACATAGCCGCATCGCTACGCTCGCCCACCCCGTCGGGCTGCATCGCTTTGCATCACGTTGATGAGACCCGACCCCATGAAAAGGCCGCCAATGGCGGCCTTTTCCGTATCGCTCAAGCGCCCTGCAGTGCAGCGTTGCGTTGGCGCACCGGCTTGGGCCGGCTCGGGAAGGCATGCCGCACGATCCGCCACATCACCTGGCCGAACTGGCGCGGCAGCGAGCCGGTGTTGTAGTGCTGGCCGTAGCGTGCGCAGACCTGCTTCACCTCGACCGCGATCTGCGCGTAGCGATTGGCCGGCAGGTCCGGGTAGAAGTGGTGCTCGATCTGGTGGCTCAGATTGCCCGACAGCACGTTCATCAGCTTGCCGCCGGTCAGATTCGACGAGCCGCGCAACTGACGCAGATACCAGTGACCGCGCGATTCGTTGCGGATCGATTCCTTCGGGAACACTTCCGCATCGGCGGTGAAGTGGCCGCAGAAGATGATCACGAAGGTCCAGATGCTGCGCAGCACGTTGGCGGCAAGGTTGCCCAGCAACACGGTGAGAAAGAACGGGCCGGCCAGCAGCGGGAACACGATGTAGTCCTTGAGCATCTGGCGGCCGATCTTGCGGCCCACCGGCAGGAACGAGGCGCGCAATTCGGCGGCTTTCATCTTGCCCGCGAACCACCGGCCCAGGCGCAGATCCTGGATGGCCACGCCCCACTCGAACAACAGCGCAAACACCACGGCGATGAACGGCTGCAGCAGGTAAAACGGGCGCCAGCGTTGCTCTGGGAAGATGCGCAGCAGGCCGTAGCCAATGTCGTCATCCATGCCGCGTACGTTGGTATAGGTGTGGTGCTTGAAGTTGTGCGTCTTGCGCCAGTTGTCGCCGGTCGCAACGATGTCCCACTCGTAGGTATTGCCGTTGAGCTGCGGGTCGCCCATCCAGTCGTACTGGCCGTGCATGACGTTGTGGCCCAGCTCCATGTTCTCCAGGATCTTGGACAGCGTCAGCAGCACCACGCCGGCAATCCAGGCCGGAATCAGCACGCTGTGCACGAACGCACCCACAAACAGCAGGCCGCGGCCGGCCACGCCGGTCCAGCGCACCGCGGCCACGATGCGGCGGATGTAACGCGCATCGGCGGCGCCGACCTGGCGCTGCACGCGGGCGCGGATGGCATCGAGTTCGTCGCCGAAGGACTGCAGTTCGGCGGCGGACAGGGCACGGTTATGGACTCGGCTCATGAAGATTCCTTACAGATCCAGGATCAGGTCAGTGCTCGGGGCACTGATGCACAGGCGGACCTGTGCGGTGGGTTCGTTGCTGCGCTCACCGGTCAGCAGGTGGCGCGTGGTGCCGGACTGGCGCGCGCAGGCGCAGCTGTTGCAGATGCCCATGCGGCAGCCATGCTTCGGGCGCAGGCCTTGCGCTTCCAACCCTTCCAGCAGCGACTGACCGCGCGGCAGGGTGAGCGTACGGCCGCTGCGTGACAGCTGGACCTGCACCAGCCCCGCCTCGTTTTCTTCAAGCGTCGGCACGCTGAAGGCTTCGGCCTGAAACGCCGCCACCTGGCCTTCCAGCCGCGCGCGCGCCGCCTGCACGAATCCGCCGGGGCCGCAGGCCATGACATGGCGCGCGGACAGATCGGCGATCTGCTCCAGCCGATAGCTGTCCACCCGCGCTGCCGGCGTCGCACCCTCGCGGGTGGTCAGCAACTGCACGCGCAGACGCGGATGCGCAGCGGCCATCGCCTCGAATTCGTCCAGGAAGCAGGCTTCATCGCGCTGACGCACCCAGTACAGCAGGTCCACCTCCGCCGGCATGCCGGCGTGCGCGGCCGCACGCAGCAGCGCACGCATCGGGGTGATGCCCGAGCCTGCGGCCAGCAGCAACAGCGGGGTCGACGTGGCCGGCAGCAGCATGTCGCCGAAGGCAGGGTCCAGCGACACCACCGTGCCCAATGCCGCATCGTGCGCCAGATAACGGCTCACCTGCCCGCCCTCGATCGCCTTGACGGTGATCGCCAGGCGGCCATCGGCCAGCACGGTGGGGCTGTAGCTGCGCAGCAGGCGACGACCGTCGATCTCCACGCCCAGGCTGACGTGCTGGCCGGCTTGCAGGCCCTGCCAGTGGCCATTGGCCTGAAACACCAAGGTCACCGCATCGCGGCTGGCGGCGCTGCGTTCGACCAGACGGGCCATCGGCCGATCCAGCGTCCACAGCGGATTGATCCGGGTTGCCCAGAAATCGAACAGCTGTGGCGACACCAACCGGCGCGCCAGCCGTGCGGGCAACGGGGCTTTGGTCTTGGGAGTGGATGCCAGGCTCATGGATCGCACTATACGCATGCATGCACACGCGTGTATACAGTTGTATATTCCCAGAAGGGCTATGATTCATCCCCACGCCCGGCTGCCGCCCCATGACCTCCATCGCCCTGCCTTCCCACGACGCGCCGCCGTCACGCAAGCCGGCGATTTCACGCGAGGACCTGATTGCCGCGGCGCTGTCGCTGATCGGCCCGCACCGCAGCCTGTCCACGCTGAGCCTTAGGGAGGTGGCACGCGAAGCCGGCATTGCGCCAAACAGCTTCTACCGCCAGTTCCGCGACATGGATGAGCTCGCGGTGGCGCTGATCGATCTGGCCGGCCGCTCGCTGCGCACCATCATCGGGCAGGCCCGCCAGCGCGCCACCTCCACCGACCGCAGCGTGATCCGCGTGTCCGTGGAAGCGTTCATGGAGCAGCTGCGCGCCGACGACAAACTGCTGCACGTGCTGCTGCGCGAGGGCGCGGTGGGCTCGGACGCCTTCAAGCAGGCGGTGGAGCGCGAGCTGACCTATTTCGAAGACGAACTGCGCGTGGACCTGATCCGCCTGGCCGCCGCCGACAACGCCAAGTTGCACGCACCGGCGCTGGTGTCCAAGGCGATCACCCGTCTGGTCTTTGCGATGGGAGCGGTGGCGATGGACTCGCCGCCGGAAAAGGACCCGGAACTGATCGAACAGATCTCGCAGATGCTGCGCATGATCCTGACCGGCGCGCGTACGCTGGGCACCCACGGCGGCTGAGCGCGGCTCACAGCACCGCGCGCGCAGTGGTCAGGCGGCTGCGGACCGCCTGCGCATCACCACAGCGATCCGTGGCGCACGCCGCATCGCAAACCAGGCGCGTCCGCCTGGCGCTGAGCCCCTTGGGCTTAGAGTGGCTAACAAAACGTA
>NZ_JPLE01000244.1 GCF_001010415.1 Xanthomonas pisi DSM 18956 | reverse complement strand
TTATCGTAATGGAAAAGACCCGAGACATGACTCGAATTAATAAATTGTTATCCAATCAAGTAGGGCGTGAAGTAACAGGAAATCCAGGACCTATTACATTAGAAGGAGCAACAGCTCTATTTGAGAAGGACCTTGCTAAGATGCAGAAAGACATTCGTTCTAATTCTAAAGTAGGTCCTGTTTATGCTAAAATGAACAGGTCTCGTCAAATGGCATTAGAAAACATGTGCTTCCAAATGGGCGTTGGCGGTGTAGCAAAATTCAATACTATGCTTAAAGC
>NZ_JPLE01000243.1 GCF_001010415.1 Xanthomonas pisi DSM 18956 | reverse complement strand
CGTTTCAGAATTGAAGTCTTATGCCAAAGAAAATGGCATCGACATCAAGGGTCTTTCTTATAAGGATGAAATTCTTGCTGCAGTTAAATCTGCATCTGCGGAGTAAACATGGTCAATATTAGTGGATTTGGCACAAGCATTAGAATTGTCGCTCTTCAATCTTTTCCTGTTGGGCTGAATATCAGTTCTTTGTCTGATGACCAGGATTCGCTAATTATTGAGGAAGTTGAATCAGTAGGTTATCAACTTACTTACGACGGCGGCATTTGCATATACGACAAAGCCGCCGTCGTTCGCGTATCCATTGCGGTCATTCCAAACACTGAAGATGACATAAATCTTAAGCTTTTATTATCTGCCCGTAAAGGTGGATTCAAGTGGTTGCCAATTCAGGATGTGACATCGATGCTC
>NZ_JPLE01000242.1 GCF_001010415.1 Xanthomonas pisi DSM 18956 | reverse complement strand
ACTGCATTCGCCAACATCGGCTCATCCTATACCGCGTTGAAAGGTTACTCAGGCGTTGGTATGATGATCCGTGCAACTAACCTCGCGAATGATTACATCGACCAGGCACCTGCTGAAATTCTCGCGGCGACAAACTATAACACTGTAAATGCAACTCAAAACTACATGTATTATCAGTTTGACACGCGAAATGTTACTGTATCGACTGATTCACGCGCAGATACTGCTGATCAAAACCGTGCAAACTATATCGGCGCTACTCAGCAAGCTGGTCAAACGCTCGCATTCTTCCAGCGTGGCGTTCTGATGGGCGGGTCTACCGCAGCAGTTGACATGAACACTTATGCCAACGAGATGTGGCTTAAATCTGCTATCACTTCTCAGCTGTTCAGCATGTTCTTGAATCTTGGTCGCGTGCCTGCAAACGAAGAAGGCAAAGCGACTGTACAAGCCATGATTCAAGTTGCTGTTGACAATGCGAAGGTTAACGGCACCATCTCTGTCGGTAAGGCGCTGACGGAAATCCAGAAACAGTACATCACGCAAACTTCCGGTGACAACACTGCTTGGCGACAGGTTGAGACTATCGGCTATTGGTTGACTGTCGATTTTGACACTGAAACCACTTCCGATAACCGCACCGAATACTATGCAACATACACGCTAATCTACTCTAAAGATGATGCTGTGCGTCGCGTTGAAGGTCGTGACGTTCTTATTTAAATAATTGCCGCCGTAAC
>NZ_JPLE01000241.1 GCF_001010415.1 Xanthomonas pisi DSM 18956 | reverse complement strand
CCCACAGCCTGATGACCCATGTGCGCTTCTCGTTCGTCGTACCGCCGCGGTAGTCCCGAGTGTAGTTCTTTCTACTAAACGCGGTGACCGCGATATTTATGGTAGTAATATCTTTTTTGTTGATTTCTTTGCTCAAGGCGCCAGCCATTATATTTTCGCTACTGCACAAGGTTGGCCAAAAGGTTTCTCTGGTGTAATCAAACTGAATGGTGGCTTATCATCTAATGAAACGGTTGAAGCCGGTGATTTAATGGAAGCTTGGGATTTGTTTGCTGACCGTGAATCGGTTAATGCACAGTTGTTTATTGCTGGTTCTTGTGCTGGTGAATCTTTAGAAGTTGCTTCTACAGTTCAGAAACACGTTGTAGCAATTGGTGATTCTC
>NZ_JPLE01000240.1 GCF_001010415.1 Xanthomonas pisi DSM 18956 | reverse complement strand
ATTGAGGAAAGTTGGTTGGGTGCTTTCTTATTAAAATATTGAGGTTAACATGAATCAAAATGAATCAGTGGCTTTCTTACAATGGCTGGAAGGTGTTGTGGAATATAACGCAGCAAACGACCGTTTCATCTTTCAAGGTAAAAGCTTTAAGCGCAAAGGCCAAGCCCAGAAAGCAGCGCGTAAGTACTGGAAGGAAGTTTATTCAGAGTTCTTTCAGCAGATGGGCATTATCGGTGCGACCGTATCCGGCGACCCAGCACAGTTGGTATCGATTGATGAATGTTGATTTCGTGATGTTCTTGATCATATTAGCAATCAGTGCAGTTTTTGTTGTAGCGATGATTGCGCTTATTGATTGGTTGGATAAGTAAATCGTGGGTCGCTTAGTGCAGCCCTTCTTCATTAGTTGATAATATTTACAATTTCTGCTTGCTTTAATATCATAGTTCACTATACTAGATATTAATCAGTCAAATGCAAGAGGTTATTATGAATATTATCGATTCCATCATTAAATCCTGTGGCAAGCCTAGCGGATTTTATAATCCAGATTTCCTTACGCTTTGGAG
>NZ_JPLE01000239.1 GCF_001010415.1 Xanthomonas pisi DSM 18956 | reverse complement strand
TCCCCGTTTGGGATAACTTAATTATGCCTTCAGTCGCCGCCAGTAGCAACTAAAAACTATGGCGGCAATGCCACTTTAATTAAACTGATTTTCAGTTTTATTTTTCGTAAATTTACGTCAACATTAACGCGCTTTCAAATCACGGTACACGGTCAGATTCTTCTTAGCACGGGTGATAGCGGTGTACATCATCTTGGAGTACGGAACGCCGCGCAAGATTTCTTCCAGCACGCACACATTGTCCCACTCGCTGCCTTGCGATTTGTGCACCGTGATGACATAGCCATAGTCCATCCCACCAACAGCGCGTTGCGCTTCTTTGCGCACTTCCTGATCAGTAG
>NZ_JPLE01000238.1 GCF_001010415.1 Xanthomonas pisi DSM 18956 | reverse complement strand
TACGCCATTAGGGAACAGCACCTGCATAACCTGACCTACCATCACAGCGTTATCGCCATAAACGGCGTTGCGCTCCCGGAAAGTTGCGGCCATCGCATCAAGAATATCGGCGGCGGTTGCCGGAGATTGTTCAACTTCCACAGCCTTAGTCTCTTCTTGCCCTGTTGCGCTTGGATCAATTGCTAATTGTTGCACCACTTCACCTGCTTTGCAAAGATTAAATGTAAAAGCGATTTTATTTTGAGCAACGGAGTTATAATACAATGCTTCATCTTGCATCCGCGCGAGTACGTCTTGTCGGTCGTCGAATACATTGATGATTCGATAATCGCCGTGCCGCAAAGCGTGCGATAGCCATCCAGATTTCATAATAGTTGATGG
>NZ_JPLE01000237.1 GCF_001010415.1 Xanthomonas pisi DSM 18956 | reverse complement strand
AGAGAAAGGGCACGGGCTATAGCCATTCCCCTACCATGTTCATCAAGACCAGCTTCTTTACAGGCTTGCGCTAGCCGCTGGGCGAATTCTTTGCGCACTTTTTCATTCTGAACCATGAGTACGATACTAAAGCACTTGCAAAAACTTTCAGTTCAACCATAATACGTACTGAAAGTACGAAAAAGGATATTCCTATGCAAAATCTTGATGAGCCGATTAAAGGTTTCGGCGTCCCTGAAGTTGCGAAGGCTTGTGGAGTTAGCGAGAGGGCTGTCTATAAGTGGCTCAAAAACGGCTTCCTCCCTAAGACTGAGTTTTTTGGGAAAACTAAATACGCATCAAAAATCGAAGAGATTTCTGGTGGCAAATATCAAGCAAGCGAAATGCTTGAAATAAGCAAACAGAACCTTCTGGCTGCATAAGTAACACCGCTATTTTCACAATGGACATTC
>NZ_JPLE01000236.1 GCF_001010415.1 Xanthomonas pisi DSM 18956 | reverse complement strand
AGGCTTATGTTAACCCACTGGTGGACTGGATGTTGTTTCGTGCTTTCAGTAAGGATGCTGCCGGTGGCGCAGAATCGGGGCTGGCTGCGCAGCATTATCAGAGTTTTGTTGAGCAACTTGGGAGCAAACAGGGGGCAGACAGTGCATTGTCTGCCCGTAAAAAAGTGTTTAACGGAGGTGGAGTGTGAGTGTTGTTGTTTCGGGGACGCTGAAATCTCCTGATGGTGAGGCGATATCAGGAGCAAATATTACCCTGACGGCGCTGACAGTTTCACCGGATGCGCTCAGCGGCACCAGTGCGTCGGCAGTGACCCGTGAAGGTGGATATTACGGAATGACGATGGATCCGGGGGAGTATGCGGTTTCGGTGACGGTGAAAGGGAAGACTGCTGTCTACGGACGTG
>NZ_JPLE01000024.1 GCF_001010415.1 Xanthomonas pisi DSM 18956 | reverse complement strand
GGGGCGGGCGGGTCGATCAGGCCGAATTGCACCATCCATGCCAAGGCGCCGCCCCATAGCACGTCGGCTGCGCTGCAGCGCGTGCCCAGCAGATAGTCGCCCTGCGCCAGCTGTGCGTAGACCACGTTCAGTACGGTGTCGCAGTCTGCATAGGGCGAGAGCGAGCGCGGCGGGGGCGTGCGCTTGAGTGCAAGGTCGACGATCGCCGGCTCGAACGCCGCGCCGTAAAAGGCCAGCCAGCGCAGGTAGGCGCCGCGGTCGGCGTCGCCCGGCGCGGGCGACAGGCCGGCTTCCGGGTACAGCTCGGCCAGATACTGGTAGATGGCGCCCTGTTCGGTCACCACGCTGTCGCCGTGCACGATCGTCGGAATCTTGCCCATCGGGTTGATCGCAAGGAACTCCGGCGCAAGCTGCTGCTCCTTTTCCAGATCGATGACCTGCAGGCTGTAGCTGGCGCGCAGTTCCTCCAGTAGCACCAGGACACCGCGCGAACGCGAGCGGGGATTGTGGAACAGGGTGATATGGCGGTCGTCGGACATGGCTGGCTCCTTGGGATCAGGGGGTGATGGGGCGGGTGCAATGGCATTGCTGGTATGACGATCCTACGGAGCTATTGCGGACAGTTTCTGTCCGCAATATCGTCTGGCCATGGCTTCGACCGCTGCCCGTCTGCTGCGACTGCTTTCCTTGCTGCAAGGTGGGCGCAGCTGGCCGGGCGCTGCGCTTGCCGAGCGCCTGGAGGTGCACCCGCGCAGCCTGCGGCGCGATGTCGAGCGGTTGCGCGAGCTCGGCTACCCGGTGCATGCGGCGCCGGGATCCGGCGGCGGTTACCGCCTCGGGCAGGGCGCGGCGGCCTTGCCGCTGCTGTTCGAGGAGGAAGAGGCGCTGACCGTGGCGATCGCCCTGCGCGCGGCGGCGCCGGCCATCGCCGGCATGGATGCCGCCGCCGCCCGCGTGCTGGCAAAACTGGACCCGCTGCTGCCGCGGCGGAGCGGTCAACGCGCCAGCGCGGCGCATGCGGCCATGGCAAGCATGCCGATTGCCGAGCCGGGAACGCGGGTGGATGCGGCCCTGCTGACCCAGCTTGCCGGCGCCTGCCGCGACCGCACCACGCTGCGGCTGGACTATCGGCGCCACTCCGGCGCGGCCATCACCCGCTGCGTCGAGCCGGCGCTGCTGGTCAACTACGGCCGGCGCTGGTACCTGCTGGCCTGGGATTGCGAACGCCAGGACTGGCGCACGCTGCGCGCCGACCGTATCGATCTGGCGGTGCCCACCGGCGCCAGGTTCGATGCCCGGGCGCTGCCGGAAGATCCGCTTCAACTGCTGCGCAAGGCCATCGGCGAAGCGCCGTTTCCGTGTCGGGCGCGGGTGCGGCTGCCCGGCACGCTGGAGATGCTTGCCGCGCAGGTTCCACCCTGGCTGGGCGCGCTGGAGGCAGACGGGGCTGGCCACTGCTGGCTGGGGCTGGGCGCGCCGACCATGCCGGCGCTTGCCGCCAATCTGCTATTGCTTGAGCTGCCATTCGAGGCGATCGCGCCGGCCGCCATGCGGCAACCTCTGCTCGATGCGCTGGACGCCTTGCGGACGCGACTGCACCGGCCGTCGGCCTGAGCGCTGCTGCCTCTTGGCAAGCCCGGGGCAAGCTGGGACACTCCGCCGCATGAAGGGGATGTCAAGATTGCTGGGGCTGTTGTTTGTCGCGTTGTCGGCTGCGCCGGCCAGCGCCGGCACGCTGTACAAGTGCGTCAGCGGCGACGGCATCACCAGCTACCTGAGCAAGCGCCAGAGCGGTGCGGCCTGCAGTGTCATCAGCAGCTACACCCCCGATCGCTCGGTCCGCCGTCTGCCAGCTGCGCCAATGCCTCCTGCCGCGGCAGTGTCCAATGCGTCGGCCCGGTCCGTCGCTTCGATCGACAGCGGTGCGCCCGCCACCATCATCAGCCCGCCACCACGCCGCGCTGCCGGGACGGCTGTGGCTGCGCCTACGCTGCCGGTGGCAGAGCGTGCGACATCGATCATGCCCGCCGCTGCGCCGGCCGCTGCGGTCAACCCGCGCCGCGTGGTGAGCGGACAGGTCTACTCTTATATGAAGGACGGCGTGCGCCACTACACCAGCGCACGTCCGCGCCAGGTGGCCAGCATCGAAGGGCTGCGCACCATCCACTACAGCTTCATCGAGACCTGTTACGCCTGCGGCGCCAAGCCGGGCGTCAACTTCGGCGCAATCCGGCTCAACACCGCGGCCTATCAGCAGGAGATCGCATCGGCGGCGCGCGAGTTCGGGGTCGAAGAGGCGATCGTGCGCGCCATCATCCATGCCGAGTCGGCGTATAACCCGCTGGCGCTCAGCCGCGCCGGTGCGCAGGGGTTGATGCAGTTGATGCCGGGCACTGCGCGCCGCTTCGGCGTCAGCGATGCTTATGACGCATCGCAAAATATTCGCGGCGGTGTGCAATATCTGTCGTGGTTGCTGAAGCGCTTCAATGGCGATCTCACGCTAGCGGCCGCTGGCTACAACGCCGGCGAGGGTGCCGTGGATCGTTATGGCGGCGTACCGCCCTACAGCGAGACCCAGCGCTACGTGCAACGCGTCGGCCTGCTGGCCGGCCGTTATCGCGGTCAGAGCACAACTGCCAACTGAGCAGCGGGTTGGTCCCGGTGCTTGCAGATGCAGCATGCGGCGCTGTGGTGGTCACCCCGATGAGGCCAAGTCGTTCGCGTAGTCGCCAATGCTGCACCTGCGTTGCGATGCCGCCGCTGCGTCATCCCGCCCTCGAACGAATGCGCTGCGCGCGCGTACTGCGTCACAGCCACCGCACAAGGCATCGCGCCTGGCCTGCAGCATCCGAGGCGCGCACACATCGGCCATTGCATCGCACATGCCCGACTGCGTACATTGCATTGTCTGTGCATTAAGCGTTCCGCTACACTGCGGTCGATTCATCGCGGCTGGACCCCCCGCCAGCCGTTGGCAGCCTCACGCTACCTAATCAAGATCGGAGAGCCGGATGGCCAACGATGGGGTTAACGCACCTGCTGATATCGGGCGTCGCCGGTTTTTGACCGCGACGACGGCCGTGGTCGGTGCGGTCGGAGCAGGATTTGTTGCAGTTCCGTTCGTGAAGTCGTGGAATCCCAGTGCACGCGCCAAGTTGGCCGGCGCACCGGTGACCGCCGACATCAGCGCCTTGCAGGAAGGGCAACGGCTGGTTCTGGAATGGCGCGGTCAGCCGATCTGGATCGTCAAACGCTCCAAGGCGATGCTCGACGCATTGCCGTCGCTGGACGACCGGCTCAAGGACCCCAAGTCCGAGAACAAGGACCAGCAGCCCGAATACGTGCTGAAGAACCCCGAGTACCGTTCGATCAAGTCCGACATCTCGGTGCTGGTCGGACTGTGCACGCATCTGGGGTGCTCGCCGGAAATGGTGGCCGAAATCCGGCCCGAGCCCTACGACCCGCAGTGGAAGGGCGGCTACTTCTGTCCGTGCCATAAATCGCGCTTCGACATGTCCGGCCGCGTCTTCGACGGTGTGCCCGCACCGATCAATCTGCTGGTGCCCCCGCATCACTATGTGGACGACAACACGCTGGTGATCGGCGTCGATCCGGATGGTGCCGGTACGTCGGCCAAAAGCACGGGGGCTGCCTGATGAGCAATATTCTGGTTCGTACCGCCAACGGCGTGTTCGATTGGGTCAATGAACGCGCACCCGGGCTGATGCCCACCTACCGCAAGCACATCAGCGAGTACTACGCACCGAAGAACTTCAACCTCTGGTACTACTTCGGCTCGCTGGCCATCGTGGTGCTGGTGAATCAGATCGTCACCGGCATCTTCCTGACGATGCACTACAAGACCAGCGCCGCCGACGCGTTCGCTTCGGTCGAATACATCATGCGCGACGTGGAGTGGGGCTGGCTGATCCGCTACATGCACAGCACCGGCGCCTCGCTGTTCTTCATCGTGGTGTATCTGCACATGTTCCGCGGGCTGATGTACGGCAGTTACCAGAAACCGCGCGAGCTGGTGTGGATCCTGGGCATGCTGATCTACCTGGTGCTGATGGCGGAAGCCTTCATGGGCTACGTGCTGCCGTGGGGCCAGATGTCGTTCTGGGGCGCGAAGGTCATCATCTCCTTGTTCGGCGCCATTCCGGTGATCGGCAACGGGCTGACCGAGTGGATCATGGGCGACTACCTGCCCGGCGATGCCACGCTCAACCGCTTCTTCGCGCTGCACGTGATCGCACTGCCACTGGTGCTGTTGCTGCTGATCGTGCTGCACATCGGCGCGCTGCACGAGGTGGGCTCCAACAATCCCGACGGCGTGGAGATCAAGAAGGGGCCCAAGGGCAATCGCTGGGATGCGCACAAGCCCGCCGACGGCATTCCGTTCCATCCGTACTACACGGTGAAGGATCTGGTCGGTGTCGGCTTTTTGCTGCTGATCGCCGCCTTCATCATCTTCTTCGCCCCCGCATTCGGCGGCCTGTTCCTGGAGCACGACAACTTCACCGAGGCCAATCGGCTGGTCACGCCCGAGCACATCAAGCCGGTCTGGTACTACACCCCGTACTACGCAATGTTGCGCGTGGTGCCCAACAAGCTGGGCGGCGTGCTGGTGATGTTCTCGGCAATCGCCATCCTGTTCCTGGTGCCGTGGCTGGATCGTGCCAAGGTGCGTTCGGTGCGCTATCGCGGCTGGATCTCGAAGGTGGCGCTGGGCGTGCTGGTGGTGTGCTTCGTGTGGCTGGGTGTGATCGGCTCCGGGCCGGGCACCGATGCGCACGAAACCTATGTGGGACGCGTGCTGACCTTCCTGTACTTCGCCTTCTTCATCACCATGCCGGTGTGGACGCGGCTGGACAAGACCAAGCCGGTGCCGGAGCGGGTGACGACCCATGACTAAGCGCATCGTGATGTCATGGAAGTCGCGCGTGGCGGCAGTACTCTGCGGCCTGACGCTGGCCCTTGGCGCAATGGCGGCCGAAGGCGGAAAGGTGCAGCAGGCCGGCAACGATCTGGGCGACCGCGCATCGCTGCAACGCGGCGCGCAGTTGTTCATGAACTACTGCTCCGGCTGCCACTCGTTGAAGTACCTGCGCTATTCGCGCATGGCCAGCGATCTGGGACTGAGCGAAGCCGAGGTCATGGCCAACCTCAACTTCACCGGGGCCAAGATCGGCGAGCATATCGAAGGCACCATGCCGCACGATGCGGCGACCAAATGGTTCGGCAAGGCGCCCCCGGATCTGACCTTGATCGCGCGCGTCCGCGGTACCGACTGGGTTTACACCTACCTCAAGTCGTTCTATCTGGATCAGACCCGCCCGCTGGGCTGGAACAACCAGTTGTTCCCGAACGCGTCCATGCCCAATCCGCTATGGGAACTGCAAGGTCTGCAGCAGGCGCAATTCGGCCCGGCCGACAAGGCCACCGGCGACAAACCGGTGGAGGCACTGAAGCTTGGGCAGCCGGGACGACAGACGCCGGTGGAGTTCGACCAGACCGTGCGCGATATCGCCAACTTCCTCGAGTACGCCGGCGAACCGGCTGCATTGAAGCGGCAGAGCATGGGCGTGTGGGTGATCCTGTTCCTGGTGTTCCTTACCTTCATGGCGTACTTGCTGAAGAAGGAATACTGGAAGGATGTGCATTGATCGGGACGTGATCTCCGATCAATGCATGCACCGAGCGCGCGCATTCCGCACCTGGCAAGCGCGGGCAGCAAGCGCAGGTGCGAGGCAGCGCATACCAGGCGAATACATCGACTTGCATGCTCAAGCCCTCTCCCCCCGGGAGAGGGCTTGGGGTGAGGGTGGGCATGCACGCCATGCATGTATGACCGACCAATCGTTGCCTGCTCGATCGCGCCGACATCGTCGAGACATGCGTTTCTGCGCGGGAGCAACGCGCAGTGCAGGCGACCCACGCACGTAAACCCGCTCCCTGCGGCGAAATCAGACCCCGGCACCAGCAGCGGCATCCACCACGCACCGTGCGTAACTGCCGCGGCGACCTCGGGCAGTGGTCACGCCAGGCCATCCAGCTCAGCCGTTGCGCAGATACCGCGTTGGCCACCGCGGCCATGTCCAGCAGCTGGCGTGGGCTGTGCGGGTGGCATCTTGGGGCGCATCGACTGCGATGCTGCGCCCCGGCCGTCGGCCACATCCTGGGTGTGTTGCCGCGACGCGATAGCCCCGCCAAACGTGCGCAAATCGCCGGCCCTGACTGACAACTCCGCAACGCCATCGGTTACCTGTGCACTAATAAGGCCTATCACTCTTGGCTTTTGCGTGACGTGATTGCACACTCGAAGGACCGTGGTGACGGTCGGCGTTGGGCCGGCCGCGCCGATGCGGCCGGCGGATTCCGGTCGTCGGAGAGCCTTGAATGGCGACGAGTGTGCGTATGCGGAATACCTTGACTTTGTTTTCGTCCAACGACGACGTGTTGTGCCACCGGGTCCGTCTGGTCCTGGCGGCGAAAGGGGTGACCTACGACCTGGTGCCGGTCGACCCGCAAAATCCTCCCGAAGATCTGATCGATCTCAATCCCTATCATTCGGTGCCGACCCTGGTCGAGCGCGATCTGGTGCTGTACGCCGCATCGGTGGTCAGCGAGTATCTGGACGAGCGCTACCCGCATCCGCCGCTGATGCCGGTCGACCCGCTATCGCGCGCGCGCCTTCGCCTTGCGATGCTGCGTATCGAACACGACTGGGTGCCGCAGGTGCAGGCGATCCAGCTCGGCAACAAGACCCAGGCCGAGGCCGGCCGCAAGCGCCTGAAAGAACTGCTCACTGCCTCGGTGCCGCTGTTCAAGGCCAGCAAGTTCTTCCTCAATCCGGAAATGAGTCTGGCCGATTGCGCGATGGCGCCGATCATCTGGCGACTGGATGCACTGGAGATCGGCCTGCCCAAGGATGGCAAGGCGATCGAGGACTACGGCAACCGGATCTTCCGCAATCCCGGTTTCATTCGCAGCCTCACCGAGCAGGAAAAGAAGCTGCGTGATTTGCCGGGCTGATGTGACGGCTGTATGCCAACAGACCGACTTACGATCGCGTCGCCGCCGTTGCGGGCCATGTCCGGGTAAAATGACGTCATGAGCGAAGATTTCCCCCGCATGACCAGCCATCGCCCGTATCTGTTACGGGCCTTGGTCGAATGGATCAACGACAACGGCATGACGCCGCACGTTTTGGTGGATGCAGGACTGCCCGGCGTGCAAGTGCCGGCCAGTGCCGTCAAGGACGGCCGCGTTGTGTTGAACATCGCCGAGCGCGCCGTGGTCGGGCTGCAGGTCGACAACGAGAGCGTGAGTTTTACGGCGCGCTTCGGCGGTGTCAGCTATCCGGTGATGGTGCCGATGGCCGCCGTGCTGGCGGTGTACGCGCGTGAAACCGGGCAGGGCATGGCCTTGCCGGATGACATCCCGGGCACCAGTAGCGAGCCACCTGATCCGGGCGCATCGCCGCCGAGCGCGCCGACGCCGGACGAGCCGCCCAGCGGGGGCAAGCGCCCGCATCTGCGCGTGGTCAAGTAGGCGTTGCCGACATGCACGACGAAGGCGTTCCGATGCAGGTGGAGCGCGTTCGTCATGTCGATTGCGGCGAGCCGGATGCGTCCGGCATGTACGAGTACTATTACGAATACGACATCTATCGCTTCATCGATGCTGCGACGTCCCTTGTTGCGCGCAGCTACACCGACACGCCTGCTGAAGTGCATTTTCTCACTATCGAGGTGGCCGGCAAGTCGCGACCGTTGCAACCTGCCGATCTTGCTCGTCCGCTATGCGCACTCGCACAGGCGTATCTGCGTCGGGAGGGCAAGCTGGAAATACGCTGGCTGAGTGGCAGGGGCAATGGCTATGAGCCGGTGCCCTTGGATTCCGCGCTGGAGCGGTGAGCTGGTGCGATATGGAGTGCCTGCCAAGCGCATCGCGTCCGTCACCGGCGCCGACCTCATACGGCCACACTCCACGCTGAGTGGGGCTGCGTGTCGGGGCCCGGCCGATCGGCGACCGGTGCGCGTTCGGTTCCTGCTGTCACGTGATCGCTGTCGGGCACAGGCCTCAGGACGTGAGCGCGACACGCGTTGCCCGGCACGCCCCGTCATTCCAGTCGCTGCTGATCCGGATGCAGCGCCCGCACGGTGGCCACCTGCGGCCCGGTGAACGCGATCAACTGATCGCCACGCAGGACCAGCTTGCCGCTGTGGCGATCGGCGCCATCGTAGGAATACTCGAAGCGGAACGTGCGCTCGAAGCCGAGCCATCCAGTGGGCAGTCTGCAGACGCGCAGATTGGTGGAGTGCACGCTCTGGTCCAGCCACTGCACATCGGCCGCACGGCAGGCATTGCGGCCGAGGATCTCGGCACGTTCGGCTGCGGCACGCGAGGAGTTCCAGAACGCGAACAGCGCGGCACCGGCAATCATGAAGAGGATGAGGCTGGGCATGCCGCCAATGTGCCACGGTGGCGCCTGCCCGACAATCGCATGGCCGTTTGTGGCCTCGATGTGCGTGCTGTGTGCATGCTTCGGAGCGCGGGTTTCAGTCTGCTGACAGGTGCGCGACCATCATCGCCAGCGTCGCTTCGAACTGGCCGTGACGCTCGGCATCGCGGAAGGGGCGAACCCGGCTGACGCAGACTTCGGCAGGCGAGTGCGCGCTTTCAGGGTCGGGATGCAGCAGCGCCAGGACTTCATCGGCGAATGCGTCCAGCGGCATGGAGTTCGGGTCCTGCGACTGGCCGGGCGTCAGCTCTGTCTGGACCTGCGGCGGTACGATCTCGATCACCTCGACCTGTCCCTGCAGCAGCGGCCGCAGCGCGGCGGTGTAGGAATGCAGGGCCGCCTTGCTGGCGCTGTAGGTGGGTGCGGCCGGATAGGGCACGAAGGCCGTCCCGGAGGACACGTTGAGGATGGCCGCATCCGGTTGCGTGCGCAGATGCTCGATCAATGCGTCGGTCAACCGGATGGGGCCAAGGACGTTGGTGACGATCATGCGTTCGGCATCTGCCAGGTCGCGCTTGCGGCGCGGATCCTCGCCTGCATAGGCGCCTGCGTTGTTGACCAGCACATTGAGATCGGGGAACGCGTCGAGCAGATCGCGCACGAAGGCCGCAACGGCATGGGGATCGGCGATGTCCAGCTCGCGCACCTGCATGCCGGCATGATCGGTTGCGGTGGCGTCCAGTGCGGCACGGCGCCGTCCAACAACGATCACGCGATTGCCCGCAGCGTGCCAGCGCTGTGCCAGCGCCCGCCCGATCCCCGAGCCGCCGCCCGTGACCAGAATGGTATTGCCGCTCGCCTTCATGATGCTTCCACCTTGTTCGGGTTGCCTGGGCAGTGATGCAGGGTAGGGAGTCCGCCTGCGATTGCCGTGAACGCCGGTGAATCCATTCACCAGCCTTGCAGATGGCGGCTTGCATCGGTGCCACAACGGCGCCACCTCACAGATATCGTTGCTTCATTGACCTCATCCGGCTGGTCGTCGAGGCTGGCCATTCGCGACTGACATCGCCCATGCATCCTGTTCTGCAGCATTTCCATCCCGTGGTCGCTGCGTGGTTCGCGCAGACCTTCGCTGCGCCCACGCCGGCGCAGGTGGCTGCGTGGCCGGCGATCCAGGCCGGCCGGCATACGCTGGTGGCGGCGCCCACCGGGTCGGGCAAGACGCTCACCGCGTTCCTTGCGGCGATCGATGCGCTGATCCGCGACGGGCTGGACAAGGGCGGGGCGCTGCCCGACCAGACGCGCGTGGTGTATGTGTCGCCGCTGAAGGCCCTGTCCAACGACATCCATCTCAATCTGGAGGCCCCGCTGCAGGGCATCCGCGCGGCCCTGGCCGCCGAAGGCCTGCCGGATGTGGCAGTGCGCACGGCGGTACGCACCGGCGACACGCCGCAACGCCAGCGGGCTCAGGCGCGGCGGGTGCCGCCGCATGTCCTGGTGACCACGCCGGAGTCGTTGTACGTGCTGCTGGGCTCGGCATCCGGGCGCAGCGCGTTGCGGCATGTGCGCACGGTCATCGTCGATGAAATCCATGCGGTGGCGGCGGACAAGCGTGGCAGCCATCTGAGCCTGACGTTGGAGCGGCTGCAGCGGCTTGCCGACCAGCCGATCACGCGGGTCGGTTTGTCGGCAACCCAGAAACCCATCGAAACCGTCGCGCACTTTCTGGTTGGCGTTGACGAAGACGGCGTGCCGCCGCCCTGCGAGATCGTCGATATCGGCTACACGCGTGAGCGCGATCTGGCGTTGGCGTTGCCGCCCACGCCGCTGAGCGTGGTGATGTCCAACGACCAATGGCTGCAGGTCTATGCCGACGTGGCCGCACTCGCTCGGCAGCATCGCACCACGCTGGTGTTCGTCAATACGCGGCGCATGGCCGAGCGTGCGGCGCGGCATCTGGGCGATCTGTTGGGCAAGCAGCGCGTTGCCGCCCATCACGGAAGCCTGTCGCGTGAGACGCGTCTGCTGGCCGAGCAACGTCTCAAGGCGGGCGAACTCACCGTGCTGGTGGCGACCGCCTCGCTGGAGCTGGGCCTGGATATCGGTGATGTGGATCTGGTGTGCCAGCTCGGGTCGCCGCGCTCGATCGCCACCTTCCTGCAGCGCGCCGGCCGCTCCGGTCACAACGTCGGCGGCACGCCCAAGGCGCGGCTGTTTCCGCAGACCCGCGACGAGCTGGTCGAATGCGCGGCATTGCTGGACGGCATCCGGCGTGGCGAACTGGATACGCTGCGCATTCCAGTGGCGCCAGTGGATGTGCTTGCCCAGCAGATCGTGGCCGAGGCGGCATGCGAAGACTGGGACGAGGATGCGCTGTTCGCGTTGATGCGGCGGGCGTGGCCCTTCGCTCGGCTGAGTCGTGCCAGCTTCGACAGCGTGGTGCGCATGCTGTGCGAGGGCTTCAGCACCCGGCTCGGCCCGCGTGCAGGGTATCTGCATCGCGACGCGGTGCATCGGCGGCTGCATGCACGCCGCGGTGCGCGCATGACGGCGCTGACCTCTGGCGGCACCATTCCCGAAACCGGCGATTACAGCGTGGTGCTGGAGCCGCAGGCCGAAAAGATCGGCACGGTGAACGAAGATTTTGCGGTCGAAAGTCTCACCGGCGACGTGTTCCAGCTCGGCAATGCCAGCTACCGCATCCTGCGCGTGGAGGCCGGGCGCGTGCGCGTGGAAGATGCCAAAGGCGCCCCGCCGAATATCCCGTTCTGGTTGGGCGAAGCGCCTGGCCGCAGCGACGAATTGTCGGCGGCGGTGTCGCGCCTGCGCTGCGAGATTGCTGCCCGACTCGACGACGCACCGCATCGGGCGGCACGCGATTGGCTATGTGGCGCACTGGGCTGTTCCACAGAAGCGGCGCAGCAATTGGTGGACTATCTGGCGCATGCCTGCACGGCGTTGGGGGCCATGCCCACGCAGCAGTGTCTGGTGATGGAACGGTTTTTCGATGCCAGCGGCGGCACGCAACTGGTGATCCACTCGCCCTACGGCAGCCGCATCAATCGTGCCTGGGGACTGGCATTGCGCAAGCGCTTCTGCCGCACCTTCAATTTCGAATTGCAGGCCGCAGCGACCGAGGATGCGATCGTGTTGTCGCTGTCGACCAGCCACAGTTTTGCGCTGGAAGAGGTGGGCCGCTATCTGCATTCGTCCTCGGCCGAGCATGTGTTGATCCAGGCGCTGCTGGATGCGCCATTGTTCGGCGTGCGCTGGCGCTGGAACGCCACCAATGCGATGGCGTTGCCGCGTTTCACCGGCGGCAACAAGGTCGCCCCGCAGTTGCAGCGGATGAAATCCGAAGACCTGTTGGCGACCGTGTTTCCGGATCAGGTGGCCTGTGCGGAGAACCTGGTCGGCGAGCGCGAGGTGCCGGACCATCCATTGGTCACGCAGACGCTGGACGATTGCCTGCACCAGGCGATGGACAGCGAAGGCTGGTTGCAGGTGTTGCGTGGGCTGGAGTCGGGTGCCATCACCCTGGTGGCGCGCGATCTGGCATCGCCCTCTCCGCTGGCGGCGGAAGCCTTGAATGCGCGTCCGTACGCATTCCTGGACGACGCGCCGCTGGAAGAGCGCCGCACCCAGGCCGTGCAGAGCCGTCGCTACAGCCCACAGAGCAGCGACGATCTTGGGCGGCTGGACCCATTGGCCATCGCGTCGGTGCGCGAGGAAGCCTGGCCGCAGCCCCGCGATGCCGAAGAGATGCACGAGGCCCTGGTCGGGCTGGGCGTGCTGCCGGTCGCCGAGGCGGCAGATGCGCAGTGGCAGGCGTGGTTGCGCGTGCTTGCCGCCGATGGCCGTGCCAGCTGCCTGCTCATGCAGGACGCGCCGGCGCTATGGATCAGCGCCGAGCGCATCGATTGGTTCATGCGCCTGTATCCGCACGCATCGGCGCAGCCGCCGTTGCAGGCACCGGACGATTGCCGCGTGGCCGACTGGGAGCGCGACTGGGCCGTGCGCGAGCTGTTGCGCGGGCGCCTGTCGGCGATTGGCCCCGCGCAGCTGCCGGCATTGGCCGCCGCATTGCGCTTGCCCAAGGACGACATCGCGCTGGCGTTGCTGGCCTTGCAGCGCGAGGGCTATGTCATGGCCGGCCAGTTCAGCGCGGATGCGCAGTCGGAACAGTGGTGCGAACGCCATCTGCTGGCGCGCATCCATCGCTACACGCTGGGGCGGCTGCGGCGCGAGATCGAGCCGGTGTCGCAGCGCGATTACGCGCGCTTCCTGTTCGAGTGGCAGCATCTGGACAGCGATAGCCGGGTTGCCGGACCGGATGCGTTAGCTGGCGTTGTCGGGCAACTGGAAGGCTTCGAAGCGCCGGCCGTGCTGTGGGAAAGCGACGTGCTGCCGGCGCGTGTGCGCGACTATCAACCCGCGTGGCTGGACGAACTGTGCACCGCCGGACGTACCACGTGGGCGCGCCTGCGCCCCGGCGGCGGGCGCAGCGGCGCCGCGCTGCGGGCGACTCCCATCGTGCTGTTGCCACGCCGCGAGGCGCAGCGCTGGAGCGGGCTGGCACGCGCAGCAGACGACGCGCCGCTGGGGTCGCGCGCGCAGCGCGTGGTGGAGGTGCTGCAGCAGCAGGGCGCGTTGTTCTTCGACGAAATCGCCGATGCCGCACACCTGATGAGCACCGAACTGGAAGATGCCTTGAGCGAACTGGTGATGCGTGGCCGTGCGCATTGCGACAGTTATGCCGGACTGCGTGCGCTGCTGGTACCGGCGTCCAAGCGGCCGTCGGCGCTCTCGCGTCAGCGGCGTCGCAGCGGTGCCCTGGGCATCCGCGATGCCGGGCGATGGGCGCCGGTGCGCGCGCTGGCCGAGCTGCCGCAGGCCGAAGCCGGCGAGCGGCATCAGGAGATGCTCGAACACGTCGCGCGCACGCTGCTGCGCCGCTACGGCGTGGTGTGCTGGCGCCTGCTCGAACGCGAGGCGGCATGGTTGCCGCCCTGGCGCGAACTGCTGCGCATGTATCAACGTCTGGAAGCGCGCGGCGAAATCCGTGGCGGCCGCTTCATCGCCGGCCTGTCTGGCGAGCAATTCGCGTTGCCGGATGCGATCGCGGCCTTGCGTCGCGTGCGCGCACAGGTTCCGCAGCAGCGCTGGGTGTGCGTGAGCGCAAGCGACCCGAGCAATCTGTTGGGCAGCATCCTGCCCGGCGAGCGCGTGGCACGTGTGCCGGGCAATCGCGTCGCATCGCTCGATGGCCTGCCGATGGCGGTATGGGCGGCCGATCGTTTCCAGCCGTTGCAGGCGCTCACCGCCGAACAGGCCGAGCAGGCATTGCGCGTCTTGCAACGCGGGCCGGGCGCGGCCGAGCTGACGCCGATGCAGCAGTGGCTGGCTCAGTCGCCCGCCAGCGCTGCCCGCGTGCCGGTCATGCGCGGGAGCGGACGCGACAAATAGGCGCTGTCGGGCACCACCCAGCGCCATGGCTGGTCGACGGCCTTGCGGATACCGATGCGCGGCGTCGCGAGCGGAACCGCCGGCGGCGCGGTGCCGTCGTGCTCGATCCACAGACGTGCGCCGGCAGTGGTCAGGTCCAGCCCGTTGTCGGCCGCAGTGACGCCGAACGCCTGCGCCAGGCGGCCGGGGCCGGTGGTCAGCGCCTTGGCCGGTGCAGTGCCGCGCGCAGCCTGCATCGCCTCCATCCCGGCCAACGGCTGCAGCGCGCGGATCAGGACGGCATGCCCAGGCGCGCCCCCGCAGACCGCATTGATCGCCCAGTGCATGCCATAGATGAAATACACATAGAGATGTCCGGGTGCGCCGAACATCACCTGGTTGCGCGGGGTAATGCCGCGGAACGAATGGGCGGCCGGATCTTCGCCGCCGCAATAGGCCTCGACCTCGGTAATGCGGCCGCGGCGGCCATCGGCACTGACCAGCACCTTGTTGAGCAGGCGCGGCGCAACCTGGCGCGCATCGTGGGCGTAAAACGCGCGGGGCAGTGGCGTGGGCGACATCGCATCAGCCTAACTGCATGGTCGTGATGTCTCTGCGGACTGTCCCGGACAGCCCGTCCATCAGGGGTAGGGTTTTTCTGAATCCGCCAGGTCCGGAGCGCCGGACCTGTCACAAAACACAATATCCAATCGCCTGAATAGGCGCTGTACCACTGCGGGTATCTCAAGCGTTTTTTGCCGTCGCCGATAGCTATTAACGATTGGTTAGACGAGTCCGCATCGTGCGATCGGCACGCGCAGCACCGTCGATTGCCCATGCACCGCATGCAGCCCACGCATCACTCAAGAGAACTCCCCAATGTTAGGCAACTTCAAAATCGGAACCCGGCTGATCGTGGCGTTTCTGATCGTCTCGGCGATCGGTGCGTGCATCGGGTGGGTGGGCTATTCGAACTCCGGACGCATCAGCGACCTGTCGACCTCGCTGTACGAGCGCGAATTGCTGGGCCTGTCCAACGTCAAGGAAGCCAACATCAACCTGATCTATGCCGGCCGCGCACGCGCCAACCTGATGCTGGCCAGCAGCGCGGAAGAGCGCCAGTCGCATGTGCAGAACATCGACAAGTACACCGCCAAGGTCGTCGATTACATGACCCGCGCGCGCGGCAGCTTCCAGACCGAAGAGGGGAAGAACAAGCTCGCGCAGTTCGACCGCGCCTGGCAGAAGTATCTGGACGAGCGCGGCCGTTTCATCGAGGCCGCCAACCGTGAGGCCTTGCGCGACGCCAATCCGGAACTGGCCGCGTTATCGCGTGCGGTACGCGCCAGTTCGGATGAGGTCGATACCCTGATGACGGACCTGAGCGGCCTGCGCGAGCGCAGCGCAGCCTCGGCCAACGCCGAAACCAGCGCCATCCACGCGCGCAGTTCCAAACTGCTGGTGGCCATCATCTGCGGCGGCGTGCTGCTCGGCGCAGTGCTTGGCGTGGTGATCAGTCGCAGCGTCACCGGCCCGATCCGTCGCGCCGTCACGGTCGCCAACGGCTTGTCCGAGGGCGACCTGACCATGCGCATCGACGTGCATGGTCGCGACGAGACCGCGCAGTTGCTCGAAGCCATGCGCACCATGGTGCAGAAGCTGTCGCAGGTGGTGGGCGAGGTCAATACCAGCGCCGAGACCCTGGCCAGCGCGTCCGAAGAAGTCAGCGCCACTGCGCAGTCGTTGTCGCAGGCCGCCAGCGAGCAGGCGGCCGGCGTGGAAGAAACCAGCGCCTCGCTGGAGCAGATGACCGCATCGATCAGCCAGAACACCGAGAACGCCCGCATCACCGATGGCATGGCCACCCAGGCTGCCAAGGAGACCATCGAAGGTGGCGAAGCGGTGGTCGCCACCACCCAGGCGATGAAGCAGATCGCGCAGAAGATCGGCATCATCGACGACATCGCCTATCAGACCAATCTGCTCGCGCTCAATGCCGCGATCGAAGCGGCGCGCGCCGGCGAGCATGGCAAGGGATTTGCCGTGGTGGCCGCCGAAGTGCGCAAGCTCGCCGAACGCAGCCAGGTGGCCGCGCAGGAAATCGGCGAGGTGGCCAGTTCCAGTGTGGAGCTGGCCGACCGCGCCGGCCGCCTGCTCGACACCATCGTGCCCAGCATCAAGCGTACCTCGGATCTGGTGCAGGAAATTTCCGCCGCTTCCGAAGAACAATCCTCGGGCGTGAGCCAGATCAACTCGGCGGTGGTGCAGCTGAGCCAGACCACCCAGCAGAACGCCAGCGCGTCCGAAGAACTGGCCGCCACGGCCGAGGAAATGAGCGCGCAGGCCGAGCAGCTGCAGCAGAGCATGGCGTTCTTCCGCCTGGGCGGGCAGGGGCCTGCGAGCACGCCGCCCAAGCGCGGCAAGGTGGCGGTCGCACGCCCGGCACGTGCGCCCGGTACGCGCGGCTGGCGCAGCAGCGCGGCGCCGGCGTACGCGATGTCCGAGGGCCCGGACGAAGGCCAGTTTGCTCGCTTCTGAGAGATCGAACGATGACTGCAGAGATTTCCGATGTCATGCCGGGCGATGCCGATGCGGCCGCCCAATACCTCACCTTCCAACTGGACGGCGAAACCTTCGCCACCAGCATTCTGGGGATTCGCGAAATCATCCAGTACCGTACCCCGACGCCGGTGCCGTCGATGCCGGCGTGCGTGCGCGGGGTGATCAATCTGCGCGGCGCAGTGGTGCCGGTGGTGGATCTGCAGGCGCGGCTCGGGCGTGCCGACAGCGCCATCAACAAGCGCAGCTGCATCGTGATTCTGTCCACCGAGCAGGCGCAGGGCACGCAGGTGATCGGGGTGCTGGTCGATGCCGTCAACGCGGTGATCGAACTGGCTGACCACGACATCGAAGGCGCGCCGGCCTTCGGCACGCATATCCGTCGCGACCTGCTGCGTGGCATGGGCAAGGTGGGCGAGCGCTTCGTGGTGCTGCTGGAGATGGAGCAGGTGCTGCAGGTCGACGAGATTGCCGGCAACGCCGACGCGCTGGCTGCCTGAGGGCCGCGTGAGTCACGGCGCACCGATGTCGTTCGATCGAGAGTGCAGGCGACTGTCGGCGTGAAGGAGCAGACTGCGCATCGTGGGTTGCCTTGGTCCCTAGCCGGGTCGCGTCGGTTGGGCGGCGTAGGCAGGCAGCAGGTCGCGCGTCGCTTTTTGCCCACGCAACTGGCGTCGTGCGTTGGCACTCTGGCTCACATCTCCCGGGGCGCATCGACCACGGTTGAGCACGCGTCACTTAGCTGCGTGTGTGGGCAGTCCTATGTGCCTGGCGCGCGCCCACCGCCGTTCACTGCACGAAGTAAAGATAGTTCAAGCAGTGCACGGCGAGCGGGTATCAGCCGTGCAGATGCCAGCCGCTGAACCGCTGTACGCGATTGCGTCCATCGCAGATCGCGCCCTGCAGCGCATGCCGTGCACGTGCCAGCAGGGTGTTGCTGTCGAGCGTCTCGCCGGCGGGCGCATCGACTACCCCGATGCTGACGGTCAGCGTACCGGTGGGCCAGCGTGCGGTCTCGACCGCCTGGCGGATGTCTTCGGCAACCTGCACTGCGGCAGGCGCTGATGCAGTGGGCAGTGCTACGCACAGCCGATCGCAGTCGAGCCGTGCCACGATGGCGGCAGGCGGCAACTGCGCCTGGACCAGGCTTGCTGCCTGTACCAGCGTCGCATCCGCTGCGGCAACGCCCGCGTGCAGCTTGTGCCGCTTGAAACCATCCAGATCGATCAGCAAACAGCCCAGCGGCTGTTCCGGCACTGCGGCGGATGGGTCTTGCAGCGTCTGCAGGCCATGCTCCAACCCTGCACGGTTCCACAGGCCGGTGAGCGCGTCGTGCAACCCATCCAGCTCGACCAGCTCGGCCGCACGCCGTAATTCGATGGTGTCCACGACCTGCCGCGCCAGTGCCCGCAACGCATCGCGCTCGGCACCGGACAGCCGCCGCGGCGTGCGATCGAGCACGCACAAGGTCCCTAGCGCAATGCCGTCGGAGGTCAGCAACGGGGCGCCGGCGTAGAAGCGGATCTGCGGCTCGCCAGTGACCAGCGCGTTGTTGACGAAGCGCGCATCCAGATGGGTGTCGGCTACTTCCATCAGCTGATCCGGCGCAAGGATGGCGTGGGCGCAGAACGACAGCGTCCGTGGCGTCTCGCTTGGCTGCATCCCGATCCTGGACTTGAACCACTGCCGTTGCGTGTCGACCAGCGAGATCAGCGCCATCGGCGTGCGGCATAGCGCAGCGGCATCGGCCGCCAGCGCGTCGTACTGCGGCTCGGGCGCGGTATCCAGCAACTGGTAGGCGTGCAGCGTGGCCAGGCGCTCGTCTTCATTGGCCGGCGCGCGCGCGCCCAGCAAGGCGCCAACGTCGCCCGGCAACAAGGTCGCGTGGATCAGGTGCAACGCGGGTGCGTCTGGAAGCTGCATGCAAGGCCTTTGCAACAAGCGCCGTCAAGGCGATCAAGTGTCTGCCGCAACAGCCGCTGCCATTGCGTGCGTCACACCGTCCGGTAAACGTCGGCTACCCCAGCGGCCGACATTCGAGGATCTTGCCACATCGGCAGGCAGCGGTAAGCGCTGGCGATTCCATTCCGACGCCGCAGTCCCGCCGGCATCGGGCATGGCGGTCATTCGCCCTGACCGGCATTGCCCTTGGGGCGGCGGCTGTGCTCGTCATGCACTTTCAGGTCTTCCTGGCCCGGACGCTGTTTGGCGGCCTCGTCCTGCTTGCGCGATTCCTGGCTGTCGGAAACGCCACTGGCGTCGTCGCCGGCATTGTCGGGTTGGCGCTGTTGCTTGCTCATGGCGAAGGGTCCGCTGTGATGGAGAGGCGGACGTTAGCGCGCGCGATGTGATACCGGCGGCATGGCCTGCACCCCGGCCTTCCGGCGTGGCTTGCAGCGGCAGAAACGAAAGAGCCCCGGACGTGGATGTCCGAGGCTCTTGGTTCGATGCGGTGGTGGAGCGGAAGGGGATCGAACCCTCGACCTTCGCGATGCGAACGCGACGCTCTCCCAGCTGAGCTACCGCCCCACGTACCTTGATTCTAACCACATGCCGCACGGTTCGCCAATGCGGCCGGTAGCGGACCACGCTGACCGGCGCACCAGCGCTAGGGATTACTCGCGCACCAGCGGGAACTTGAGGTCCGGGTTCTTGGCCTTCCATTCCTTGTACGACACCGAGCCTTCCCAGGCGGCGAAGGCCTTCGGGGTCCGGCCGCGGCCGGACCAGGTCTCGCCGGTGTGCGGCAGTTCGTACTTCGGCTTCACTTCGCTACGGCCGCTCTTGACCACTTCCTTGCGCGCAGACGTGGCGCCCAGATAGGCCGCGATATCGTTGCGCTGCTTGGTGTTGAAATGGCCGGCAAACTGCTCGAGCAGCGACACGATGGTGGCATGCGCAGAGGATGCCTCGCTCGCGCGCTCGGTTTTCTCCTGTTCTTCCAGCTTCTGCAGCTCGTCCAGCAGCTTGGCTTTGGCTTGCGCGATGGAATCCAGTTTCGAAGAAGTATTGCTCACAGAGGTATGGCCTCGGAATAAAGAGTGGAGACGCCGCCCTAGGGCGAGCGCCATTATGGCATGCGGCCCGGGGGAGGCCGCTGCGTGTGCTGGTGCTTGCACATGGCGTGAACAGCCTTTTCACACGCGCTGCTCGGCCGCTTTCGCATTGTCGTTGCGGGCGCTGCCCAGCTTACACGCAGGTCAGCGAACCCGGCCATGAAGATACAGGAGCACGCAATGGGCGAGGATACGTGGAGCACCGGCTCACACGCCTGCGACCGCTTTGCTCACGATCAAATCGATGTGCTGCGGTTCCGGAGCAAGACGCATGCGATGAGCACTTCCGGACGGTGCGCCGGTTGCATTGACGCTGTGGTGGTCGGAATGACCCAGGCTGCGCCGTGCCGATGCCTTCAGCATGCGCGATGTGCCAGAGAAGTGCGGCGCCGGCGCGAGGACCCGCGGGCGGAGATCGACCGTCTTTAGCAAAACCTGGCACGTTAGAGCGTGTTATGCACTTTGAGATGAGATGCGTTGGCCGTCAGCGGTGCGGAGCGGGTGCCGCGCGGCGCCCGCTCCGTGCCGCTGACGGCCAACCCTCCGGGAAGCGCCCTGTGGCGCGCCGATACCGCGTTGCGCGCCTTGCCCAGGCGGCCAGCCTGGGCCGCAGCGCACGCCTTGTCTCGACGCGCCACAGGACGCTTCGCACTCACCTCAACGTACATAACACGCTCTAGGCAAGGTAAGGATTGACCCGGGCGCATCGCCAGCCGCGCACGGCACCTGGGAACAGCCCGTATCGCTGCGGGCTGTTGTTGTCTGCGTTGGCGTCACGCGGGGCTTATTTCGCCGCCGTGTCGGCCAGCAACGGCATCAGCTGCGCTTCCAGCATCTGGCGACGCCACTGGCCCAGTGCGGCCGGCCAGCTGTGCTGCTCGATCAGGGTTTCCAGATGCCGGCGCGAGGCGAGCAGGCCATCCGGTAAGCCGAGCTCGCGGCTGCGCTGCGCCACGGCATCCTGCAAGCGCTTGAGCACGGCCTTGTTGCCGTCGGTGGCGGCCTGCGCCAGCGGTGCGGTGTCTTCGTCGGGCAACGGCGTGTTGAGCGCGTCCCACACCGCATTGGCGAGCTTGCGTGGCGCCTTGGGAAACTTGTCGAACTGGCGCAGCAGGGCGTCCAGATCCGCGGGTGGAAAGCGTGCCAGCTGGCTGGCCAGTTCGTTGTCCAGAATCCAGCTGCGCGGGCGGTCGCTCTGACGCGCCTGCAGGTCGCGCCAACGCAGCAGCCGCAGCAGCCGACGTTGCGCCGCCGGCTCCAGAAACTGTGCGGTGCGCAGGCTGACATGCGGCCAGCGCTCGCCGTCATCGTGCTCGACCGTGGCGAGCAGGCGCTCGGCATCTTCGGCCAGCCAGCCCAGGCGATCCTGTCCGGTGAGGCGGGCAGTGAGCTCGTCGTGAATCGCGAACAGGTAGCGCACATCGTCGGCAGCGTATTCCAGTTGCGATGCCGACAGCGGGCGACGCATCCAGTCCGAGCGCGTCTCGCCCTTGGTCAGCAAGGTGCCGGTCACTTCCTGCACCAGCTTCTGATAGCCCATGCCGCCGCCGACACCGGCCAGCGCGGCAGCGATCTGGGTATCGAACAGCGGACGCGGCAAGGCGCCGCATGCGCACTTGAAGGTGACCAGGTCTTCGCTGGCGCTATGCATCACCTTGACGATGTCGGTGGCGATCAACCACTCCTTGAGCGCTTCGTTCATGCCCGGGATCAGCGGGTCGATCAACAGGATCTCCTCGCCGATGGCCATCTGCACCAGTGCCAGTTGCGGCCAGTAAGTGCGTTCGCGAATGAATTCGGTATCCAGGCCGATGCGCGAAGGGCGCGCTGCCTGCAGGCGTTCGGTCAGCTCGGAGGGGTGGGTGATCCAATGGGGCACGTGATTTCCGTCGACAGCGAGGGTTTGCGCAGAACGCGCAGAATAGCCTAACGTCGCGATCGCCTGTCGTGCGGCAGAGCACTGGAAGGAGCAGGTGGTGGGCAAGTGCGGCAACCGGATCGCAGCGTGGGCATTGGTCGTGCTGAGCATATGCGCCTGTTCGCGTGCCCCCGCACCGGCGCCGACGCCGGCCGCTGCGCGACAGCCGGTAGCGCCCGCGCAGCCGAGCAAGCCGAATGTGTCCATCGGTGGCGAAGAATCCGCCGAGACGGTCGCGCAGTGGCAACCGCCGACGGTGGATCTGGGCGACGAGCCCGTGGCGCAGGCACGCAAGCGCGCCGACCAGGCCTTGCAGGACGACCGCCTGTATCGCGATGCGGACGATGCGATCCCGTTGTACCTGGCCATCGAACAACGCACCGGCGGCAAGGATGCGGCCAGTCGACGCGGCCTGGAACAGGCGCGCGCCCGCTTGATCGAACGCGGCCGGGCGCTGGTTGCACGGACCGATCGGCAGGACGATGCGCTCGAACAGGCGCGCGAGCTCGCCATCGTGGCCTTGGCGCTCGCACCGAAGGACCCGAAGGTGCGCGCCTTGCAGAGCGAGGTGGAAACTGCGCAACGCGTGCTCGGTTTCAATCGTGCCGGTGAAGAAGACCTGCGCGGTGGTCGCCTGGGCGAAGACGGCAATGGTGCGCTGGCGAATTTTCGCGATGCCGCGCAGCTGGACCCGGACAATCCACGTACGCGCCAGGGGCTGGCCGCCGTGGAAAGTGGCCTGCTGGAACGCGCCGAGCAGGCCGCCGACGCCGCCGATTTCATCGGCGCGCGCTACTGGTTGCAGATGGCCGGGCAGGTGCGCGACCGCGCACCCACCATTGCCGACGCGCGCGCGCGTATCGAGCGCACCCGGCGCGGGCAGATCGCGGCCTTGCACGATGCCGGGCTGCACGATCTGACCTCGCCGCGCGGGCTCAAGGCCGCCGGCGAGAAACTGGCCGAAGTGCTGCGCATTGCCGATCCCGGCGATCCGATGGCCGGCGATCTGCGGCGTCGCCTGGAATTGGCCACCCACTACGGCAGCTTCCGCCCCGGACAGGTCTTCACCGACGGGCTCAAGGTCGGTGGTCGCGGGCCGCAGATGATCGTGGTGCCGCATGGCGCCTTCCAGATGGGGGCGGGCGATGCCGAGCCGGGCGCATCCGACAACGAGCGCCCGGCGCATTACGTGCGCTTTGCGCGCGGCTTCGCGCTCTCGATCACCGAGGTGACGGTGGCCGAATTCCGTCAGTTCGTCGAAGCCACCGGCGCGCGTCCTCGCGCCACCCGGCGCGGCCATTCGGTGGTGTACGACGAGCGCAGCGGCAACTTCATCCGCCGCAGCGGCGTGGACTGGCAGTCCGACTACAACGGCGCGCAGGCCGCGCCCAACAGCCCGGTCATGCACGTCAGCATCCGCGACGCCGAAGCCTATGCGTCGTGGCTGTCGGAACAGACCGGACGCCATTACCACGTGCCCAGCGAGGCCGAGTTCGAATATGCGGTGCGCGCCGGCACCACCGGGCGCTATCCCTGGGGCAATGCCGGCTCGCCACCGCGCGATGCGGGCAATTTCACCGGCGGCAACGACGTCTCGCGCAGCGGCCGGCACTGGAACAACGGCTTCGTCGGCTACGGCGACGGCTTCTGGGGCCCGGCGCCGGTCGGAAGCTTCCGCGCCAACGCCTGGGGCCTGCACGACATGGGCGGCAACCTGAGCGAGTGGGTGGCCGATTGCTGGCACGCCAGCTACCGGCGGGCACCGGCCGACGGCGCGGCGTGGTTCAACCCGGGCTGCCGGCAGCGCATGATCCGCGGCGGCAGCTGGGCCAATTCGCCGCAGCAAACGCGTGCGGCGTGGCGGCAATCGCAGGACTCCGATACCACCAGTGCGCGCATCGGCTTCCGGCTGGCACGCGGAATCTAGGCACGCGGCGCGGGGAAGGATGCGCCGAGGTCGCCGGGTTCCGTGGCTTAACCGCAGCGAACACCCGCCGGCACCACGCCGGAACCACTGGCGCAGACCGAGGTCGAAGCGCCAGCGCTTCTGAAGGACTGCTGCGATGGGCACGGGGATCAAACTGTTTCGTTGGGCCGTAGCGATCCTGCTGGTCGGCGGCAGTGGCTTTGCCGTGGCGCGGCATATGCAGGACGGCAACATCGCCGGGCATTACCGCTCGTTGGAAGTGATCCGCCCGGAAGGCGCGCCCAAGGCGATGGTGCTGCTGTTGCCCGATAGCGGCCACCCGCAGCGGGCGCAGCAGCTGGCCGACATGCTGAGCAACGACGGCGCGCTGGTGGCGGTGATCGATACCGCCAGCTACCGCGAACGCCTGCGCTCGCACCACGCCGCGTGCAGCTCGCTGGCCGACGACGCCGAGCGGCTCGGCAAGAAATTGCTGCGTGCCGAACACGTGGATGCCTTCCTGCCGCCAGTGCTGGTGGGGCAGGGCGATGGCGCCGTGCTGGCGCGTCAGGCCCTGGCGTCTGCGGCACCGGACGTGCTCGGCGGCGCGGTGGTAGCCGACGCCGGCACCAGGGATGCGGGCCTGGCCTGTTCGCGCGATGTGCCCGATGCCAACCAGGGCTTCCTGGACGATCTGGTCGACGATGCCAGCCCGATGCAGATTGCTGCGGCCACGCGCGGCCACTTCCTGGCGGCGCAGGCGCAGGGCCTCGGCGATCTGCCGCTGGTCGAAATGCACACACCCGGCAGCGACAGGCTGGTGGTGATGCTGTCCGGCGATGGCGGCTGGCGCGAGCTGGACAAGGGCATTGCCGCGCAGTTGCAGCAGCAGGGCGTGTCCGTTGTGGGCTGGAACAGCCTGCGCTACTTCTGGTCCAGCCGTACCCCACAGCAGGTGGGCGCGGATCTGGACCGGGTGATCGCCGCCTACCAGCAACGCTGGCATATCGAGCACGTGGCGCTGGTCGGTTACTCGTTCGGCGCCGACGTGCTGCCGTTCGCCTACCCCGAGCTGTCGCCCCAGCGGCGCGCCTCGGTGCAGTTCGTCAGCCTGCTCGGGCTTGGCCATCAGGCCGACTTCAAGGTCCGTGTCGGCGGCTGGCTGGGCTGGCATAACGATGCCGAGCGCGATGTCGAACCTGCGATCCAGTCGCTGGATGCGCATCGTCTGCAGTGCATCTACGGCAGCGAAGAAAAAGACACGCTGTGTCCGGAGCTGCGGACGCGCGGCGTGGACGTGGTGATGCGGCCCGGTGGGCATCACTTCGATCACGATCCGGTGGTGCTGGCCGGAGTGCTGATGCAGGGTTGGCAGCATGCGACGCAGATGCCTCCCATGGCGAGGAGCGGCTGACAAAACGAGCGTGCTCGCCGCCAGGCGGGCGCGGCCTTTGCTCGGTGCGGCCTTTGCCGCTCCTGCAGTCCGGATCCTCCGCGCGGTTCACACACCCAACTGACGGTCGCTGCGTACCGGCGTCGCGACGACATCGCATGGGGGCTGCCAACGCGCTGCGTGTCGCCCGGCGCACGCACGCGCACCTGCGTTGCCGCCGTCAGTCCTCGCTCGGCTCGACCCGCACGGCGATGCTGCCATCGGCCAGTTGCGCGCGCAGGCGCTCGCCTGGGGCCACGTCGGCGGCGCTGCGCACCACGCCGCCATCGGCGGGGCGGGTCACGATGGCGTAACCGCGCGCCACGGTGGCGAGCGGGCTGACCGCTTCCAGCGAGCGCGCCAGGCTGCGCAAACGCAGTTGATCGTGCTGCAGCCGCCGTTGCATGGCCGCCTGCGGGTGCAATGCGCGCAGCCGCTGCTGCAGGCTGGCCAGATTGCGTTGCGGGTTGTGCGCCTGCAGGTGCGTCTGCCCGCGTTGCACGCGGGCCTGCAGACGTTCCAGCAGCTGGGTCATGCGCGCTCGCAACTGTCGGCCGGCCTCTTCCTGGCGGCGCTGCAGCAGCTGCAGGCGCGCCTGCGGGCTGTGCGCACGCAAGCGCAATGCCAGCCGGTCGGCGCGTTGCATCGCATTGCCCAAGGCATGTTGCTGCAGCTGGGCGATGCGCGCGTGCGCGCGCCGCACCCGTGCCGCCAGTTCGCGTTGATCGGGCACCAGCAATTCGGCCGCCACCGACGGCGTCGGTGCACGCACGTCGGCGACGAAATCGCTGAGGCTGAAGTCGGTCTCGTGTCCGACCGCCGACACCACTGGCGTCTGCGCGGCGGCAATCGCACGCGCCAGGCGTTCGTCGTTGAACGCCCACAGATCCTCCAGCGAGCCGCCACCACGGGTGATCAGGATGACGTCGTAGCGCCCGGACGCATCGGCGCGCTGCAGCAGCGAGGTGACTTGCGCTGCGGCGCTGTCGCCTTGCACCAGCGATGGCAACAGGTCCACTTCCAGCAGCGGGAAGCGCCGCGCCAGCACGCTGAGAACGTCACGCACCGCTGCGCCGCTGGGCGAGGTGATCACCGCCAGCCGTCGCACGTGGGCAGGCAGGGGCTGCTTGCGCTCGGCATCGAACAGGCCTTCTGCCGCAAGCCGCGCGCGCAGTTCGTCGAAGGCCCGCCGTAGCGCGCCTTCGCCGGCTTCTTCCATATGGTCGAGCACCAGCTGGTAGTCGCCGCGTGCCTCGTACAGGGTCAAACGGCCGCGTGCGAGCACGCGCAGGCCTTCGCGTGGTTGAAACTTCAACCAGGTGCTCTTGGGCTTGAACATCGCGCAGCGGATCTGCGCGCGCGCATCCTTGAGCGTGAAATACAGATGGCCCGAGGACGGGCGGGTGACGCTGCTCAGTTCGGCTTCCACCCACACCAGCGGGAAGCTGCCTTCCAGCAGGTCGCGCGCCAGCGTATTGAGCTGGCTGGGAGTGAGGATCTGTTGGTTGCGGTCGGCCATCGCCGCATTATCCCGTAGTGGCGCACGCCATGGGTGAGCGCGTGGGTCTGTGCATCAAAGGCCGTGCTGTGCCAGTGCCCAGCCCACGTGTTCGCGCACCAGCTCGCAGGCATCGTGGCGACGCGCTTCCAGCGCCGCCAACACCTCCGGCGTACCTGGCGCATTGCCCAGGCCCACGGCGATGTTACGCAGCCAGCGTGCGTGGCCGCTGCGGCGGATCGGGCTGCCTTCGGTACGGCGCAGGAACTCTGCTTCGTCCCAGGCGAACAGCTGCGGCAGCGTCGCCACATCCAGCGCGTTGCGGGCGCGGAAATCGGCCTCGTCGGTGCGCTGGGCGAACTTGTTCCAGGGACAGACCAGCTGGCAGTCGTCGCAGCCGAAGATGCGGTTGCCGATCGGCTTGCGCATCTGCTCGGGAATCGCGCCCTCGTGCTCGATGGTGAGATAGGCGATGCAGCGGCGCGCATCCAGCCGATACGGCGCAATGATGGCCTGGGTCGGACAGATGTCGATACAGCGCGTGCAGGTGCCGCAATGCGCGGTGGCCGGGGTGTCGATGGGCAATGGCAGGTCGAGGTAGATCTCGCCCAGGAAGAACCACGACCCGCCGTTGCGATCGATCAGGCAGGTGTGTTTGCCGATCCAGCCCAGCCCGGCATTGCGGGCCAGCGCACGCTCCAGCACCGGTGCGGAATCGACGAACACGCGGTAGCCGAACGCGCCGATCTCGCCCTGGATGCGCTCGGCCAGTTTCTGCAGCCGGTTGCGCATCAGCTTGTGGTAATCGCGGCCCAACGCATAACGCGCCACGTACGCACGGGTGCCGTCGTGCAAGGTCGTCCAGGCCTCGGTGTCGTCCTTGCGGCCGTAATCCATGCCCACCGACAACACCCGCAAGGTGCCCGGTACCAACTCCTGCGGGCGCGAGCGCTTGTCGCCGTGCTGGGCCATCCAGTGCATCGTTCCGTACAGGCCTTCTTCCAGCCAGCTGCGCAGGTGCGCCTCGTCTTCGCCCAGCTCGATACCGGTGATGCCGCAACGTTGAAAGCCCGCTTCGCGTGCAAGCGCACGGATGCGCGCGGCAGCATCGGTGGGGTCGGGGCGAGTGACGGCGGCAGACATGGCGACAAGTATAGAATTCCCGGCATGTACGCACCGCTCGCTCTTTACGACACCGCTGCCGCGCGCACGCTCGATGCGCAGGCCACCACGCTGCTGGGTGGCGATGGCTACACCTTGATGCAACGCGCCGGCCAGGCGGCCTGGCAATGGTTGCTAGAACGCTGGCCGCAGGCGCGCCGCATCGTGGTGGTGTGCGGCACCGGCAACAATGGCGGCGATGGCTACGTGCTGGCGCGGCTGGCACACCGGGCCGGGCGCCGAGTGTGCGTGGTGCATCTGCCCGAGCACGGCCCGGCCTCGGCGCTGGCCCAGCGCGCCTGTACCGACTATCTGGCGGTTGGCGGTGCGATCGAGCTGTTTCCATATGCGCTGGCGCAGGCCGATGTCGTCGTCGACGCGCTGTTCGGCATCGGCCTGAACCGCGCGCCGGATGCGCAGACCGCCGCGCTGATCGAGGCCATCAACGCGGCAGGCACCCCGGTGCTGGCGCTGGATGTGCCCAGCGGAATCGATGCCGACCACGGCGTGGCCTTCGAGACCGCGGTGCACGCCGATAGCACCTTGCAGTTCATCGTGCCGCATGTCGGCCTGTATACCGGCGACGCACTGGACCATGCGGGCGAACGCGGCATTGCCTCGCTGGACGTGCCGGCCTCCGCCTTCGATGGGCTACACCCGGCCGCACATAGTTGGAGCAGCGATGCATTGGCTGCGCACCTGCGGCCGCGTCGGCGCAATACGCACAAGGGCGAATCGGGGCGGGTGCTTTGCGTGGGCGGCAATCTCGGCAGCGGCGGCGCGATCATGCTGACCGCCGAAGCCGCCTTGCGCAGCGGTGCCGGGCTGGTGCAGGTCGCTACCCGCGCCGACCATGTCGCCCCGCTGCTGGCGCGCTGCCCCGAAGCCATGGTGCGCGCCACGCAGGCCGACGACGACATCGCCGCACTGGCCGCAGCCGCCGATGTCGTTGCGCTTGGGCCGGGACTGGGCCAGGACGACTGGGCACGGGCGTTGTGGAAGGGCGTGCTGGCTTCGGACAGCGCCGTGGTCATCGATGCCGATGGCCTGAATCTGCTGGCGGCCACCGCTGCACCACCGCGCGGCCCGCGCGTACTGACACCGCATCCCGGTGAAGCGGGGCGGCTGCTGGGACTGTCCACCGTGCAGGTGCAGCGCGATCGTCTGGCCGCCGCTGCCGCGTTGGTCCAGCGTTTCGATGCGGTGGTGGTGCTCAAAGGGGCCGGCACGGTGGTGGCTGCCCCGCGTGCGCTGCCGCGCATCATCGACGCCGGCAACCCCGGCATGGCCGTCGGCGGCATGGGCGACCTGCTGACCGGGGTGATCGCCGCATTGCTGGGGCAGGGCTGGTCGGCGCTCGATGCCGCCAGCCTTGGCGCCTTGCTGCACGGCTGTGCCGGCGATGCGGCCGCGCGCGATGGCGAGCGCGGTCTGTTGCCTACCGATCTGCTGCCACAGCTGCGTCGCCTCGCCAATACCGGAGCCGACGCGTGAATCAGCTCGATGCACATCTGACCGACGCCGAGGCGACCGAAACGCTCGGCCGCGCCCTGGCAGCGGTGCGGCCCGCCACGGCCATGGTCCAGCTGCATGGCGACCTGGGCGCAGGCAAATCCACGCTTGCACGCGCGTTGCTGCGGGCGCTTGGCGTCACCGGCCCGATCCGCAGCCCGACCTACACCCTGGTCGAGCGGTATCCGCTGAGCAGCGGCGACGAAGCCTGGCATCTGGATCTGTACCGCATCGGCAATGCCGGCGAGCTGGATTTCCTCGGCCTGGACGAGGGCAGCGCCAGTCTGTGGCTGGTCGAATGGCCGGAGCGGGGCGCAGGCATCCTGCCGCCGGTGGATCTGGACGTGGAACTGGCTGTGGAAGGCGACGGGCGCAGCGTACGGCTGCTGGCTCGCAGCCCTGCCGGACGCGACTGGCTGCATGCAGTGGCCCAACAGGCCGAGTTGCAGCCCCTTTTTGTCAGTGGACAAGAAGAATGAACGCCAGGTTACGGATTATTAAGGGAAATCACCTTGCAATTCACGCAGTTGGATGATTGAATCCAGCGCCATGACACCGGGGATCCGACACTTCTGCGCTTCCGCCCTGACCGCCAGCCTCAGCCTGGCGGTTTTTGCTGCCTGGGCCGGCGAGATCAAGAGCGTCGGTGTCAGCACCGGCGCCACCGGCACGCGTGCAGAAATTCAGCTAGCCGGTAGCGGCGGTTTCAAGACGCTGTCGTTGGCCAACCCCAACCGCTTGGTGGTGGATTTCCCGGATTCGGCAGCCGCACGTGGCTTGAAGTTACCGCCGGCGAACGGCCTGGTCACCTCGGTGCGCACCGGTCAGCCGGTGCCGGGCACGTTCCGGGTGGTGTTCGAGCTGGCAAGCCCGGTCACCGCGCTCAAGCCGCAGATGCAGACGCTGGGCAGTGCTTCGACCCTGGTGATCGAGTGGCCGGGCGATCCGGCGCCTGCGGCTGCCACGTCCGTTGCGGCCAGTCCGCCTGCCGCACTGCCGCCGCCACGCCCGGTCAACGCACAAGCCGAAGCTGCGCGTGCAACCGCTGCCCTGGCTGCATCGGCACAACGCGCCTTGTCTGTGCCGTCAACACCGCCGCCGGCACCGGCAGCGCCGGCGAGCGTGCCTGCGGCAGCGATGCCGACGGTCACGCCCGCAGCAGTGCCAACCACCGTTGCCACCGGTGTGCCGACCCCGCGCCCGGGAACGCCTGCTGCAACCGCGCAGGCGGCTCCGGTCGGCAATCCGGCCAATCGGGTCGCTATGAGTAGCGCCACGCCTGCGGCCGGTGCAACGTCCACGGGCGGTGCATCGGCCGCTGCAATTTTGAATGGCGGCAGCACGCCGATGGCGATTGCCGGCGCCGGCGCTGTGGTCTCCGGCACTGCGCCCGGCGCCGCTGCGAACGACGACCTGCCACCGCGCCCGGTGCTGCCCAGCGAGGCGTCGCGCGTCAAGATGGCGCCGGGCATGCGGCCGTTGATCGTCGCCATCGATCCCGGCCATGGTGGCCAGGATCCGGGTGCGATGGGCCCGACCGGCAAGCGCGAAAAAGACGTGACCCTGGCGGTCGGCCGCGAACTGGCACGCCAGATCAACGCCACGCCCGGCATGAAGGCGTACCTGACCCGCGACACCGACGTGTTCATTCCGTTGCCCATGCGCGCGCAAAAGGCGCGGGCTGCGAAGGCCGACATCTTCATTTCCATCCATGCCGACGCTGCAGAAAATCGCAGTGCGACCGGCTCGTCGGTGTATGTCCTGTCGACCAAGGGCGCCTCGTCGCAACGCGCGCGCTGGTTGGCCGACAAGGAAAACGCGGCCGATCTGGTGGGTGGCGTGCGGCTGCAACAAACCGAAAGCACGCTGGCCAATGTGCTGCTGGACCTGGCGCAGAGCGGCCACATGAAGGCCTCCGAGGATGCCGCCGGCCATGTGCTCGGTGGCCTCAAGCGCATCGGCAACAATCACAAGCCGCAGCTGGAACGCGCCAATTTCGCGGTGCTGCGCACCTCCGACATGCCGGCGATGCTGGTCGAAACCGCCTTCATCTCCAACCCGGATGAAGAACGCCGCCTGATCGACCCGGCCTACCAGCGCAAGATCGCCGCCGCCGTGCTGGATGGCATCGATACCTTCTTCACCCGTCAGCCGCCGCCGGGCACCTTGTTTGCCGCACGCGCGCAGGCCGAGGCCGATGCCGTCGGCACCGTGGCCGGCGGCAGTCGCTGACCCGCTCGGCTATCATTCCGCACTGATTCCCTGAGTGACGGCGCCTGCGCGCCGCCGGATTGCCGTGCCGACGTTCGTCTTGCCTGCCCCCCCCCGACATCCACCCTGTTTTGCGCTGCCAGCGCTCAAGCGCGCGCTGATGGCGATCCGTCAGTTACCCGAGATCCTGATCAACCAGATCGCTGCCGGCGAAGTCGTCGAACGTCCCGCATCGGTGGTCAAGGAGCTGGTCGAAAACGCCCTCGATGCCGGTGCCACCCGCGTGGACATCGATCTGGAAGAGGGCGGCGTGCGGCTGATCCGCATCCGCGACAACGGTGGCGGCATCACGCCCGATGAGCTGCCGTTGGCGGTGTCGCGGCATGCCACCAGCAAGATCGCCTCGCTGGACGATCTGGAAACCGTCGCCACGCTCGGCTTCCGCGGCGAAGCCCTGCCGTCGATCGCCTCGGTCAGCCGCTTTACGCTGATCTCGCGCCGTCACGATGCCGAACACGGCTCGGCGCTGCAGATCGAAGGCGGGCGGCTTGGCGAGGTGACGCCGCACGCGCATGCGCCCGGTACCACGGTGGAAGTGCGCGAGTTGTTCTTCAACGTGCCGGCACGGCGCAAGTTCCTGCGCGCCGAGCGTACCGAACTCGGACATATCGAAGAGTGGCTGCGCTCGCTGGCGTTGGCGCGCCCGGATATGGAATTGCGCGTGGCGCACAACGGCAAGCCGTCGCGCCGCTACAAGCCGGGCGATCTGTATTCGGATGCGCGGCTGGGCGAAACCTTGGGCGAGGACTTCGCGCGGCAGGCCTTGCGCGTGGATCACAGCGGCGCCGGTCTGCGGCTGCATGGCTGGGTCGCGCAACCGCATTACTCGCGGGCCAGCACGGATCAGCAATATCTCTACGTCAACGGCCGCTCGGTGCGCGATCGCAGCGTGGCGCATGCGGTCAAGATGGCCTACGGCGATGTGTTGTTCCATGGCCGCCAGCCTGCGTACGTGCTGTTTCTCGAACTGGACCCGGCGCGCGTGGACGTCAACGTGCACCCGGCCAAGCACGAGGTGCGTTTCCGCGAAGCGCGGCTGATTCACGACTTCGTCTATCGCACCTTGCAGGATGCGCTGGCACAGACGCGCGCCGGCGCCACGCCCAACAGCATCGGCAGCGATGGCGCCGGCTATGCGGCTGCTGGTGCAATGGACAACCTCGCTGGCGGCAGTTCCGCACCCTATGCCGGTGCAGCCGGCAGTGGCGGCGGCTCGGGCAGCTACGCCAACTGGACGCCCTCGCAGACGCCGTTGGGCCTGCGTGTGGACGAAGCGCGCGCAGCCTATGGCGCGTTGTATGCGCCGCCGTCGGGCAGTGCGCAGCAGTCCGCCAGCGTGCCGCAGTTTTCCGGGACCGGTCTGCCAGCGACGGCCGAAGACAGCGGCGTGCCGCCCCTGGGCTATGCGTTGGCGCAATTGCACGGTATCTACATCCTGGCCGAGAACGCCGAAGGCCTGATCGTGGTGGACATGCATGCCGCGCACGAACGCATCGGCTACGAACGGCTCAAGACCGCGCACGACAGCATCGGCCTGCATGCGCAGCCATTGCTGGTGCCGATGACGCTGGCAGTGGGCGAGCGCGAGGCCGACACCGCCGAACGCGAAGCCGAGACGCTGGCCAGCCTGGGCTTCGAGATCACCCGCGCCGGTCCGCAATCGCTGCACGTGCGCAGTATTCCTGCCTTGCTGGCCAATGCCGAGCCGGAAGCGTTGCTGCGCGACGTGCTTGGCGACCTGCGCGAGCACGGCCAGAGCCGCCGCATCGCCAGCGCGCGCGACGAACTGCTGTCGACCATGGCCTGTCACGGTGCGGTGCGCGCCAACCGACGCCTCACCGTGCCGGAAATGAACGCCTTGCTGCGCGACATGGAAGCCACCGAACGCTCGGGCCAGTGCAACCATGGCCGACCCACCTGGGCTCGGTTTACGCTGAGCGATATCGATCGTTGGTTTCTCAGGGGGCGGTGATGGCGGTGTACATGGGGAAGGGCTGGCTGCTCGGCATGCTGGTGGTCGCGACGCTGGTCGGGTGTGGGCGCGATGCGCCGCCACCGGCCGCACCGGTTGCGTTGGACAAGACATTTCTGGCCGACAATGCCGCCTGGCGCGAAAGCCGGATCAACGAACTGCGCGCCCCCGATGGCTGGACCAGCCTGGTCGGTCTGCATTGGCTGTCGCTGAAGGCGCATTACATCGGCACTAGCGCCGATAGCGGCATCCGGCTTGCGGTCGGGCCGCCGAAGATGGGCATGGTGTCCAGCGAGGGCGGAGCGGTGTGGTTCGTGCCCGAACGTGGCGCCGTGCTGACCCTGGATGGCAAGCCGCTGACCGGCCGGATCCGCTTCCAGTCCGATCGCGATCCGCAGCCCACGTTGATCCATTTCGACGATGGCAAGGGCGTGCTCAGCCTGATCCATCGCGGCGACCGCTACGCACTGCGGGTCAAGCACGCCGATGCGCCATCGCGCAGCCAATTCGCCGGGCTGGAGTACTGGCCGACAGATCCCTCCTGGCGCATCAACGCACGCTACGTCCCCAACGATGTCGGCAAGACCATTCCGATCGTAGACATCGTCGGCATCAGCAGCGAGCAACCCAATGCCGGCGCCGTCGAATTCGAGCGCGACGGCAAGACCTATCGCCTGGAGACGATCGGCGAACCCGGGAGGTCGGCCTTCGTCGTATTCGCCGACCGCACGAGTGGGCACGGCAGCTATCCGGCCGGGCGCTTCCTGGACCTGGACGTGCCGGATGCGTCCGGTCATGTCGTGGTGGACTTCAATCGCGCCTACAACCCGCCGTGCGCGTTCACTCCCTTCGCAACCTGCCCGTTGCCGCCGCCGGAAAACCGGATCGACCTGGCGGTCTCGGCCGGCGAGAAAACTTACAAGGTGCCGCACTGACGTGATGAGGTGGACACGGTGGAAGGTGATGCGATGAGCGTGCGCCTGCGTGCGCGCCTTGCTGCCTGGTGCGGCGGGGCGATGATCTGTCTGGCGCTGTGGGGTGGGGCGATGGCACCGGCCCGGGCGCGCGGTGCCGACCGGGCGCCTGCCGGCCCACCGGTGCCACTGTTGTGGAAGGTCGATGGCAAGGGTGGCACGCTCTACCTGCTGGGCTCGTTCCATGTGCTCAAACCCAGCGATTACCCGCTGTCGCCGGATGTGATGCAGGCATTCGCCAAGGCCGACCGTCTGCTGTTCGAGCTGCCACCGTCCGATGCGCAATCGCCGCAGCTGGCCAGCCGCATGCTGCAAGTGGCACGACGCACCGATGGCCGCACCCTGCAGGACGTGCTGGATGCAAAGACCTGGCAGGCGCTCGGTGCCTACGCGCGCAAGTACGGCATGTCGATCGACGCCTTGCAGTCGCTCAAACCGTGGTTCGTCGCGCTGTCGGTCAGCCTGGCCGAGATGACCCGGCAAGGCATGGACCCGAACGCGGGTCTGGATCATTACCTGATGGATCAGGCGCAGGTCAGGGGCAAGCCGGCCGACGGCCTGGAGCGCGCCGAAGAGCAGATCGCCCTGCTGGATGGCATGTCGCCCACCGAGCAGCATCAGCTGCTGGAAGAGGCGCTGGACGAGGCCGATACCACCGATCAGCTGCGTCGGCTGCATGCGGCCTGGCGCGCTGGCGACGTGCACACGCTATCGACGCAGATGGCCGAAGACATGCGCCGCCAGTATCCGGCGCTGTATCAGGACATCAACGTCGAGCGCAATGCGCGCTGGGTGCCGCGGCTGGAAAAACAGCTGGGCAAGGGCAGTGGAACCACCCTGGTCGTGGTAGGCGCCCTGCATCTGTTGGGCAACGACGGAGTCGTGGAGCGCCTGCGTGCGCGTGGCTACCACGTGGAGCGCATCTGCTCGGCCTGCGCGCAGCAGGCCGGCCACTAGTCAGGCGTTTCCTCGCGCCTCCGGCCGCTCGGGCTGGGAGGCGCGGGAAGCGACCTCATCCGCGATTGCGCGCCTTGCCGGCGGTGCCGGTATGGCTGTTGGACGCGCCATGCGTGCCGGTGCCCATCGGGCCGCTGCCCATGCTGCCGGCGCCAGGCGGCGTCGGCGGCGTGCCGGGGCCGCCCGGACGACCGAAACCGGCGCCGAAGTTGCGCTGGAATTCCTGCCACAGCTCCAGGTTGCGCTCGGTGAGCTGGTTCATCATCGCCCACGGGGTCTGCCCGAGCAGGTTGCCCATCTGCTGGCGGAACTGCTGCTGCTGGTCCAGGAACACCTGCATGCTGCGCTCCAGGTAATTGCCCATGAAGCCCTGCAGCGAGTCCCCGTAGAAGCGGATGATCTGGCTCAGCAACTGGGTGGAGAGCATCGGCTCGCCGTCCTGTTCCCGGTCGGCAATGATCTGCAGCAAGACGGCACGACTTAAATCTTCGCCACTCTTGGCATCGCGGACTTCGAACTCCTCGCCGTCGATGATCAACTGGCGCACATCTTCGATGGTGATATAGCTGGAAATCTCGGTGTCGTAGAGACGGCGATTGGGATACTTCTTGATGATGCGAAGTCCGGCCATGGAACGTTCACTCACACTGATAGTGCGCGCAGGATGGCGCAGCGCAGCAGCGGTTGCAACAGCCAGAAGGCCTTATTTGCTTAAGCGGACACATTAAAAATGTTGCGCAGCATGGTTTTTGTTCCAAATCCATGCTGCACCGCAAAGTTGCAGCAAACGTTACCAACCCATGTGGTGCCCGCCATTGATGTCCAGATTGGACCCGGTAATCCAGGCGGCCTCTTCCGCCACCAGGAACGCCACGGCATAGGCGATCTCTTCCGGGCGTCCCAGCCGGCCGGTCGGGATGTCGGCCACGATCTTGGCGCGGACCTCTTCCGGCACCGCCATCACCATGTCGGTGGCCACGTAACCGGGCGAGACCGTGTTGACCGTAACTCCGAATGCGGCGTTCTCGCGCGCCAGCGAGATGGTGAAACCGTGCATGCCGGCCTTGGCCGCTGCGTAGTTGGCCTGGCCGTACTGGCCCTTGAGCCCGTTGATGGAACTGATCTGGATGACCCGGCCCCAGCCGCGCTTGCGCATGCCTTCGATCACCGGGCGGGTGACGTTGAACACCGAATTGAGGTTGGTATTGATGACGTCGTGCCACTGCTCGGCGGTCATGCGGTGGAAGGTGGTATCGCGGGTGATGCCGGCATTGTTGACCAGGATCTCGATCGGCCCCAGCGATGCCTCCGCCTCCTCGACCAGGGCGCGCGCATGCTCGGACGACGCCACATCGCCACGGAACAGGGTAAATGCGTAACCCTGCGCCTGCATGCGCTGCTGCCAGTCGCGCGCCTTTTCGTCGTTGCGGAAGTTGCTGGCCACCTTGTGGCCCTGGTCGGCCAGGCGCTTGCAGATGGCGGTACCGATACCGCCGGTGCCGCCGGTGACCAATGCGACGCGAGATGTCATGACGACTCCATTAAGCGGGGAAGGCCGGGGCGATCGGGGTGCCGGCGCAGACGCCGCGCCCGGATGCCGGTGCTGGGTCGCAATTCTAGTCACGCCCGGGCTGCGATGCGCGTCCATCGCTGCTCAGGGTGGCGGTGCGCGGCAGCAGGTCGGGCGAAAAATGCTGCACGGCATGCCGCAGCAACGCATCGATGCCTGCCTGCTGCGGCAGGGTGGACGCCACCTGGCCCAGTGCCTGCCAGGCGGCACGCAGCGCCGGCAACGGGTCGGTGTCGTCCAGTGCGGGCGCGCCGTGCGATTTGGACAATTTGCGGCCACCGGCATCCAGGATCAGCGGCAGGTGCAGATAGCGTGGCTGGGGCAGGTCCAGGGCGCGCTGCAGCAGGAGTTGGCGCGGGGTGGAGTCGAGCAGGTCCGCGCCGCGTACGACATCGGTGATGCCCTGGGCAGCGTCGTCCACCACCACTGCCAACTGGTAAGCCCAGTAGCCATCGGCGCGGCGCAGCACGACATCGCCGACGTCGGCGTACACGTCCTGCCGCACATGGCCCTGCAGCGCATCGTCGAAGCCGACCGGTGGCTGGGGCGGCACGCGCAGGCGCACCGCGCGCCGGTCGCCAAGCGCCGCCACGCAGGCGTGGTGGATCCCGCCCATCTGGGCCAGATCGGCGCGACTGCAACTGCATTCGAACGCCAGCCCGCTCGCCAGCAGTGTGGCGATTGCGTCGTTGTAGTGCGCATCGCGGTGCGATTGCCGGATCACCGGCAGGTCGGATGTCAGCCCGAACGCGGCCAGGCTGCGCAGCTGGCGTTCGGACGCGCCCGGCTCGGCGCGTGGCGGGTCGATGTCCTCAATGCGCACGCACCACTGCCCACCGGCATGGCGGGCGAGCAACCAACTGCCGAACGCCGCCAGCAGTGAGCCGAAGTGCAGTGGGCCGGTCGGGGAGGGCGCGAAGCGGCCACGGTAGGAAGGTTCTGGCATAGGCAGCTGAATCGTCGGTCAGGTGCTTGCTTGATTTCAAGCTGCGACGGCCGCAGATCCGCAGCAGGTCACCCCCATGAGTGGAGCGAGCGCGTCATGTTCAACCGCATTTTCCTGTTCCTGCTGACCAACCTGGCAGTGTTGTTCCTCGCCAGCATTGTGATGTCGGTATTGGGCGTCAATTCCGCACAGATGAGCGGCCTGCTGGTGATGGGCGCCATTTTCGGTTTCGGCGGCGCGTTCGTCTCGTTGCTGCTGTCCAAGTTCATGGCCAAGCGCAGCACCGGCGCGCAGGTGATCACCGAGCCGCGCACACCGACCGAGCGCTGGTTGCTGGAGACGGTGCGGCGTCAGGCGCAGGCCGCCGGCATCGGCATGCCGGAAGTGGCGATCTACGAGGGCCCGGAAATCAATGCCTTCGCGACCGGCGCCAATCGCAACAATGCGCTGGTCGCCGTCTCCACCGGACTGCTGCAGAACATGAGCCAGGACGAAGCCGAGGCGGTGCTCGGTCACGAGATCGCCCACGTCGCCAATGGCGACATGGTGACCATGGCGCTGCTGCAGGGCGTGCTCAATACCTTCGTGATCGTGTTGGCGCGTGTGGTCGGCGGCGTCATCGACAGCGCCCTGTCGGGCAACCGCGAGGGCGGCCGTGGCTTTGCGTACTACATCATCGTGTTCGCGCTGGAGATGGTGCTTGGCATGTTCGCGACCATGATCGCGATGTGGTTCTCGCGCCGTCGCGAGTTCCGCGCCGACGCCGGTGGCGCGCAGCTTGCCGGGCGCAACAAGATGATCGCCGCGCTGGAGCGGCTGTCGCTCAACCATGGTCAGAGCACCTTGCCCTCGCAGGTGCAGGCGTTCGGCATCTCCGGCGGCGTCGGCGATGGCCTGCGTCGCCTGTTCCTGAGCCATCCGCCGCTGACCGAGCGCATTGCGATGTTGCGCGCGGCCAACGGTGCGGCACTGTAAGCGGCACCCGAGATCGCGGCGGCTCCGGGTGATGCGCAAGGCGATGCCGTGATCGGCATCCATCATTGGTGCAACGGCCACATGAGCGGCCCATGCTCAACGAACCAGTGCCCGCCGCATCGCCTGGTCGCAAATCGCTCTACCGCGTCACGGCTTGAAAGACACAAAACCCCCGCGCATTGCGGGGGGTTTGTTGTCTTGCGTTACAGGCGTTCGGTTGGATCAGCCGAATTCGTAGTTCATCAGCGGGCCGGTGGGTGCGACGAAATCTCCTTGTACATAATCCACGCCCGCACTGAAGAAGCTGCTCATCGACTGCGCGTCGGCCACGAATTCGGCCACGGTCAAAATGCCGGCCGGCTGCGCGCGCGAGGTGATTTCGCGAATCTTTTCCTGGCTCTCGCGGGCCGAGGCGACGTCGCCAGTGATGCCGCGGTCCAGTTTGAGGAAGGCCGGCTGGAAATGCGCGAGCAGCTGGAACGAGTCCAGGCCCGAACCGAACTGCTCCAGCCCGACCTTGCAGCCCATCGCCGATACTGCCGCCAGAAACTGTTGCGCATTACGCAGATGCGTAAACACCTTCGATTCGGGCGTCTGCAACCACAGGCGCTCGCCCGGGACCCCGTACACCGCCAACTGCTCGCGGATGGTGTCGATCATCTGCGGGTCTGAGAACGAGTTCGGCCCGATGCGCACCAGCAGGTGCGTGGTGTGTCCCGCACGTTGCCGCTCGCCGAGCTGCCGGATGGCGCGCGCCACCACCCAGCGATCGATTTCGGTGATCAGGTCGTGCTCTTCGGCGATGGCCATGAAGGCATTCGGCGACATCATCTCGCCGTTGCGATCCAGGCGCAGGAACGCCTGATACAGCTCCAGCGGCTCGCCCTGCAGATTGAGCACCGGCTGGTAATGCAGCAGGAACCCATCGCCGACCAGCGCCTCGCGCAACTGCGCGACCCAACGCTCGATGCGCTCTTCCTCGGCCCGGTCGGCAGCGGCCGGGTCGTAGATGCTGGCCGCGTTGCCGCCGAGTTCGGCGGTGGTGCGCACCGCTTCGGTCCCGCGATTGAGCACCTGGCCGATGCTGGCGATCTTTTCGCCGATCTGCACGCCGCCGATGCTCACCGTGACCGTGGCCGAGCGCGAGCCGACGCTGAAAACATGCTGCGCGAATGCATCGCGTACCGTTTCCGCCAGCGCGTGGGTGCGTGCGTAGTTGCCGTCCAGCAACAGGGCAAAGCTGTGCTCGCCGAAGCGTGCGGCCACCACGCCCTCATCGATGATGCCGGCCACGTGCGCGGCCATGGCCGCGATCAAGGCGTCGGCCGAGTCCAGGCCGATCTCGGGAAGGATGCGGGTGTAGTGATCCGGCTCGATCAGCAGGAAGCCGGACTGGCCTTCGCTGCGGCCGGCGCGCGCCACCGCCTGTTCCAGCGCCACCATGAAGGTGGGACGGTTGAGCAGGCCGGTGACCTGGTCGCGCTGGCGCAGGTCTTCGACCTCGCGCGCCAGTTCCGGATCGAACTCCTCGCGGCGGCGGAACACCACCTGGATGCACGGCTCGCCTTCGTAGGTGGCGGTGGCAAATTCCATCGTCGCCGGGAAGGTGTCGCCTTCCAGCCGTCGTGCGTCGACCTTGTACTGCGCCGGCGGCGGCTCGCCCTTGGCCATGGCCTTGAGCAGTTGCTTGAAGTCGTCGACGTACTGCGCGGCAATCATGTCCAGCAGCGAGACACCTTCGACGTCGTCGAACGACTCGAAGCCGAACATCTCCAGATACGCCTCGTTGGCGCGGATATGCATGCCTTCGTGCACGTAGGCGATGGGGTCGCGCGAGGACGCGATGAGCGCGTCGCAGCGGCGCTCGGTTTCGCGCATCTGCGCTTCGATGCGACGCAGGCCGCGACGCGCCTGCAGGTCGGCCCACTCCGAACGCACCAGGGCCAGCAGATGTTCCGGACGCTGGCGCAGCGCGATCGCACGGATGCCGTGCGCAGCGGCCTCGACCACGGCATTTTCCTCGATGCGCTCGGCCAGCAGGATGATCGGAATGTCCTTGCCGCTACCGGCGATCTGCGCCTGCAGCGCGCTCATCGGCACCTGCAGGGCCTGGCCCTGGATGGCCAGATCGATCTGGCCCGACAGCATGCTGGCCAGTTCCTCCTGGTTCTGCGGCCGCGACGGACGTACCGCGATGCCGCCGTTGCGCAGCGCGGTGACGATGGTCTCGGCACTCTCCACGCTGTCGTCGACGATCAGCAAGCGGAGGGTGAGATCTTTGCCTTTTTGCATGCGCGGCTCCCTAGAGACGGGCTTTAATACACGAAGGGGTCTGGCACGTCCATGTGTGTGGATCATGCCGCATCCAGTGTGAGACGTGGCGCAAGTAATGGGCCGCCGATGAACTTGCGCAGGGACACGATCGGCGATTGTCGCGTCGATCCTCGCGGACGCTGCGGCAATCACGGGGCATCGCTCACTGTTTCTGCAGTCGGTGCTGCGCGCAGTGCCGTGCGGCGGCGATCAGGCTGCGCTGCCGGCGGCGTGGCCCGATGCCCATGCCCACTGGAAGTTGTATCCCCCAAGCCAGCCGGTGACGTCCAGCACTTCGCCGACGAAGTACAGGCCAGCCACCAGCCGCGACTCCATGGTCGTACTGGAGACCTGATTCGTATCGACACCGCCGAGGGTGACTTCAGCGGTGCGGTAGCCCTCGGTTCCGCTGGCGATCAGCGGGAAGGCGGAGAGCAGCTCGGCCGCGCCCTGCAACTGCGGCGGATCCAGCTGGCGCACCGGCTTGTCCGGCAACCACACCTCGCACAGGCGTTGCGCAAAGCGTCGCGGCATCACATCGCCCAGCACATTGCGCAGCTCGGTGGCCCCGCGCTGCTGTTTCTGCTCGCGTAGCCACGCGCCCGCGTCGTGTCCCGGCAGCAGGTCGAGCCGCAAGTCGTCGCCAGCTTGCCAATACGAAGAGATCTGCAGGATCGCCGGCCCACTGACGCCGCGATGGGTGAGCAGCATGAAGTTGCGGAAGCTCGCCCCGTTGCAGTGCGCTTCCACCGGCAGGGCGAGGCCGGACAGTTCCTGCAGACGCTCCTGATGCTTGCCGCTCAGGGTCAGCGGCACCAGTCCGGCACGCGTCGGCAGCAGTGCATGGCCGAATTGTCTGGCCAGGGTATAGCCGAAGCCGCTGGCGCCCATGCTGGGAATCGACAGCCCGCCGGTGGCGACGATCAGCGATTGCGCCTGCACGCGCCCCAGGCTGGTATCGAGCGTGAAACCGTCGCTGTCGCGGCGGACCGCGCGCACCTCGCACTGGGTGTGGATCTGCACCCCGGCTGCCTCGCACTCGTCCAGCAGCAGCCGCACGATCTGCTTGGACGAGATGTCGCAGAACAGCTGGCCCAGCTCTTTTTCGTGATACGCGATGCCATGGCGCTCCACCAGCTCGACGAAATCGCCCGGGCTGTAGCGCGCCAGCGCAGACTTGCAGAAATGGCGATTGGCGGAAATGAAGTTGCCCGGCGCGGTCCCGGTATTGGTGAAATTGCAGCGCCCGCCGCCGGACATCAGGATCTTCTTGCCGACCTTGTTGGCGTGGTCCAGCACCAGCACCTGACGGCCACGCCGGCCGGCGGTGAAGGCGCTCATCAGGCCGGCAGCCCCGGCACCGATGACCAGCACGTCGCACCGCATGTTCATTCGGCCGGCGCTTGCCGCACCATCGGGGTCAGGGTGACGCTGCCGTGATCGGCCAGCATCTGCACTTCGCCGTCCTGGATGATCACATCAAAGCGCATGCCGCGCTGGATCAGCGCGCCCAGCGCTTCGGTGGCCTGCGAGTCGAGTTCGATCACGCGCAGGTTGCGGTGCCGGCCCATGGCGTTGGCATGCTTCTTCCACCAGGTTTCGGTGGCCTGGCCGCCATAGCCGATCACCACCGCCTCGCGCGAGCGGTTGCAGGCCTTGCGCACGCGGCTTTCATCCGGCTGGCCGAGGTCGATCCACAGGTCCGGGTCGCCGGTGTAGTCGCGCCGCCACAGGTCGGGCTCGTCGTCGTTGCTGAGACCGCGGCCGAATTCCAGGCGGTCGTCGGCGAACAAGGCGAACGCGAGCAGGCGCACCATCAGGCGCTCGTCGGTTTCGGACGGGTGTTGGGCCAGGGTCAGCGAATGGTTGGCGTAGTAGCCGCGGTCCATGTCGCTGATCTGGAGCTCCGCCCTGCGGACGGTGGCGGTGAGGGCCATCAGGATGCCGATTGCAAAGGGCGCTCATGATACGCGCCCGCCCCAGCGGCGGCGCGTTACGTCCGCGTGCGCGGTTGCGCGGCCAGCCAGCGGTCCAGTTGGGCGGCGAAGGCCTGGCGATCGCGTGCATGCAGCGCCGCTGGCCCGCCGGTTGCAATGCCGGCACCGCGCAGCTCTTCCATGAAGCCGCGCACCGACAGGCGCTCGGTGATGGTGTTGCTGGTGAACGCCTCGCCGCGCAGCCCGACCGCAGCGGCGCCTGCTTGCAGCGCGCGCGCAGCCAGCGGGATGTCCTGGGTCACCACCAGGTCGCCCGCGGCCACCCGTTCGGCGATCGCATCGTCGGCCGCGTCCGGGCCGCCGGGCACCTGCAGGGCGCGGACATGGGGCAGGGCAGGTGTACTGAGGTAGTGGTTGGCGACCAGGGTCACGGCGATGCCGGTACGCGCCGCGGCGCGGAACAGGATGTCGCGGATCACCGCGGGGCAGGCATCGGCATCGACCCAGATCTGCGCGCGTGTCGGTGTTGGAGGCGTATTCATCCGCTGATTGTGAATGGGGACGGGCCCGACAGACAGTCGGATTTGGCCTGACTGCAAAAGATTTGACGCGGGGTGTCGCTTTTTGCCGAAAACACGAGTACTGTGCACGCACTGTGTTTGCAAGGGTCACCGTGAATCGTGGCCTGGTGCAGCCGGATCGTTACAGATCTCGCTTCATCGTTCCGCTTTACCAACGCCTGCAACTCAGTCTCAGCTCCGGCTTTTCGGACGCTGCGATTTATCCATCTATAGTTCAGGAGTTTGTAAATGTCAGATCGTCAGAGCGGTACCGTGAAGTGGTTCAACGATGCCAAGGGCTTCGGCTTCATCACCCCGGAAAGCGGCCCGGACCTGTTCGTGCACTTCCGTGCCATCCAGGGCACCGGCTTCAAGTCGCTGCAGGAAGGCCAGAAGGTCACCTTCGTCGCCGTGCAGGGCCAGAAGGGCATGCAGGCTGACCAGGTGCAGGCGGTCTAATCCGTCTGCAACCGTAAGGTTGCCAAAAACGCCGGTCGCGCAAGCGGCCGGCGTTTTTTATTGTCCGCTGCTTGCCCTGTACAGCGCGGCGCGTGTCCTCGGACATGGCTGGTCCGCTGCGTCCACGCCGTGGGTGATCCCTGCGGCCTGCCGAACGTTCGTCCGCACGGCATCGGACACGCGTTGTCGACTGCGTAACAGACGCCGTCCCGCATGTGACGCGCGTGCGCGCTGTTTCTCGCGTGCAGGCCAGTGACTGGCCGCCACTGCGCGACGTGCTACATCCCGGCCGCCGGCACGGCTTGCGCACGGCAACGACGTCCGGGTGGTTAGGATGGTGCTTTCCGTGTGCGGCCGCTTGCCATGATCACTGTTCACCATCTCAACAACTCCCGTTCGCAGCGCGTGCTGTGGCTGCTCGAAGAGTTGGCGCTGCCCTACCAGATCGTGCGCCACGAGCGCGATCCCAAGACCATGTTGGCCCCGGCGGAGTTGCGCGCGATCCACCCGCTTGGCAAATCGCCGGTCATCGTCGATGGCGACCTGACCATCGCCGAGTCGGGCGCCATCCTCGACTACCTGACCGAGCGCTACGACACCGAATGCGCGCTGTCGCCACCTGCACGGCCCATCGACTCCCCCGAACGTCAGCAGTTCCGCTACTGGATGCACTATGCCGAGGGATCGGCGATGCCGCCGCTGCTGATGACGTTGATCTTCGCTCGCATCCGCAGCGCGCCGATGCCGTTCTTCGCCAAACCCATCGCGCGTGCCATCGTGGACAAGGCGATGTCGGGCTTTGTCGGCCCGCAGGTGAAGTTGCATCTGGGCTGGATGGAACAGTCGTTGCAGGCCCACGCCTGGTTTGCCGGCGAACGCTTCACCGCTGCCGACATCCAGATGAGTTTTCCGGCGCAGGCTGCCGCCGCACGCGGCGGCGGGCTGGAGAACTACCCGCGCTTGCGCGCGTTCCTGGAACGGATCGAGGCGCGCCCCGCGTACCAGGCTGCACTGAAGAAGGGGGGCCCCTATGCGCTGATGGGCCGCAGCGACGACTGATGCCAGGGCTGGCACCGGCGTGCCGTTGCCGCCACGTGGTTGCTGTACCGGCGGCGCTTGCTGGAGCAGCCGGCTTGCCGAGGCAGCAGCTACTCGGTGGTGCATGACGTGCGCCAGCCCAACCTCAGGGTGCCTTGCACTGACGAAGGAATTGCAGGGTGTCGCGCAGTTCCGGCGAGTCGGCCGGTGGCTTGCGGAAGGCGAGCACCAGCCCCATGTGGCCGACGCCTGGATAGAGCTTGACCTGCACGTTTTTGCCCTCGCGACGCATGGCCGAAGCCAACGCGGCGCTGTTCTGTGGCTCGACAACGCGGTCGGCGTCGCCATGCAGCAACAGCATCGGCGGCTCGTTGCCGTCGACATGCAGGACCGGCTGCGACCTGGCCTGGTCGTCGTGCGAGGTGCCGAAGATCTCGACAAGCTCGGGGTCGGTCATCGGAAGAAAATCGTAGGGGCCGGCCAGGCCGACAAAGCCGCATAGCTGCTGGGGCTGAAGGCCTTGCGCCTGCAGCCAGCGGCGATCGGTCGCCAGTAGCCCGGCGATATGGGCGCCGGCCGAGTGCCCCATCACCGCCAGCCGCTTTGGGTCGCCGCCATACTCCTGCGCGTGCCGAGCGCTCCAGGCGGTTGCGCGGGCGGCGTCGGCCATGAAGCCTTGCAGCCCCACCTGCGGGTACTTGCGGTAGTCGGCCACCATCGCGACCACACCTTGACGGGCCAGCGCCTCACCCATCCAGCGATAGTTGGCGCGCTTGCCGCGCTTCCAGGTGCCGCCATAGAAGAACACCACCACTGGCGCACCCACCGCACCGCGTGGCTGATAGACATCCAGGGCCAGGCCGTGTTCCGGGTCGAACACCTGGTTGGGATGTTCGACGACGCCCTCGCGACTGGAGACGGCATTGATGCCGCCAAAGAACACGCTGCTGCAGGCCGTCAACGTGAGGGAGCCAAGCAGCAGGATGGCGGGACGGATCCAGCGGGAGGCGCGAAGAGGCATGGGCGATGTCGGTTGAGGGAAGAGGTGTGGAGCCAGGCGGCTGATGAGGGGCGACGCGTGTTGAATCGTTCCGCCTCGTTCGGTCGTGGTGGCCGCCAACTGCGTCGCAGCGGCGGCAGCGTGGCGATGGCGCTGCGTATTAGCGGTGATCTGTTGTCGCCAGCATGTGCAGGAGGAGCTCGCTTGGTGTCGGCATGCGAAGTGATACGAGGCGCCCGCCAGCGCGGATGCGGCGGCCGCCCATGCCAAGTTCACCGTCGCTGGCCTAGGCTTGGCGCATGACAGACCTGCATTTTGATAATCGCCTGCGCCAACAGTTGCCCGGCGACCCGGAACACGGGCCGCGCCGTCGCGAGGTTAGCGCGGCCTGGTCGTCGGTGTTGCCCACCCCGGTCGCCGCACCGCGCGTGATCGCGCACTCGGCGGAGATGGCGCAGCTGCTTGGGTTCGATGCGGCCGAGATGGCCAGTACGCGCTTTGCCGAGGTCTTTGGCGGCAATGCGCTGTATCCCGGCATGCAGCCATGGGCGGTCAATTACGGCGGTCATCAGTTCGGCCATTGGGCCGGCCAGTTGGGCGACGGCCGTGCGATTGCGTTGGGCGAGGCGATCGGTGTGGATGGCGGGCGCTACGAGTTGCAACTCAAGGGCGCCGGCCCCACGCCGTATTCGCGCGGCGCCGATGGCCGGGCCGTGTTGCGTTCGTCGATTCGCGAATTCCTGTGCAGCGAAGCGATGCATCACCTGGGCGTGCCGACCACGCGCGCGCTGAGCCTGGTGACCACCGGCGATGCAGTCGTGCGCGACATGTTCTACGACGGCCGGCCGCAGCGGGAGCCGGGGGCGATCGTGTGCCGGGTGGCGCCATCGTTCATCCGTTTCGGTAATTTCGAATTGCCCAGCGTGCGCGGCGATGTGGCGCTGTTGCGGCAATGGGCGGATTTCACCATCGCGCGCGATTTCCCCGAGCTGCAAGGCGCGGGCGAGGCGTTGTACGCGGCCTGGTTCGCGCAGGTCTGCGAACGCACGGCGGTGATGGTGGCGCACTGGATGCGGGTGGGCTTCGTGCACGGGGTGATGAATACCGACAACATGTCGATCCTGGGCCTGACCATCGATTACGGCCCGTATGGGTGGGTAGACGATTACGACCCGGACTGGACCCCGAACACCACCGACGCGCAGGGTCGCCGCTATCGCTTCGGCACCCAGCCGCAGGTGGCGTATTGGAACCTGGGCCGGTTGGCGCAGGCGCTGGCGCCGCTGTTCGCCGACGCCGCTGCCTTGCAACAGGGGCTGGATCGCTTTCGCGATACCTATCTGGCCTGCGACCGCAACGACACCGCCGCCAAGTTGGGGCTGGCCGAGTGCCGCGACGAGGACCTGCAGCTGATCGATGCACTGCGCGCGCTGATGCGCGAGGCGGAAATGGACATGACGCTGACCTTCCGCGCCTTGATCGACGTCGCACCCGGGCATCCGGACCCGCTGCTGCTGCGCGATGCGTTCTACGACGACGACAAGCGCCAGGCGAACGCGCCGCAGCTGCACGCTTGGTTGCAGCGCTATGCCCTCCGGTTGCAGCAGGACAGCGTGTCGCCCGAACAGCGGCGCGAGCGGATGCGGTTGGCCAATCCGCGTTACGTGCTGCGCAATTACCTGGCGCAGCAGGCGATCGACAAGGCCGAACAGGGCGATCCATCGGGCGTCCAGGAATTGCTGGAGGTCATGCGTCGGCCCTATAACGACCAGCCAGGCAATGTCGCGTTCGCAGCCCGCCGGCCGGAGTGGGCGCGCGATCGCGCCGGGTGTTCGACGCTGTCCTGCAGTTCCTGACGCGCTCAGACGCACGGACGCTGTAACTGCCGCGGCAAGGGCTGCGCAGCCTAGAATAGGGCTGTCCCCACTGGCAACGACGCCATCCCACCATGACAGACTGTACCCGCTGCGCCGGCAGCAACGCCTCCGGCCCCAATCACTGGTCGGAACGGATTCGCGACATTGGCGACTTTCCCAAGCCGGGGATCGTGTTCAAGGACATCACGCCGCTATTGTCCGACGGCCCGGATTTCGCCTCTGCGCTGGATGAAATGGCACAGCCCTGGCGCACCACGCCGCTGGATGCGGTGCTGGGCATCGAGGCGCGCGGCTTCATCCTCGGGGCAGCCCTGGCGCGCGAACTGCGCACCGGGTTCGTGCCGGTGCGCAAGCCGGGCAAGCTGCCGGGGCGAACGCTGATCCAGGAATATGCGCTGGAATACGGTACCGATCGCATCGAAATGCACGAGGACGCGCTGCCGCGCGGCGCGCGTGTGCTGATTGTCGACGACGTGCTGGCCACTGGCGGCACGCTGCGTGCTGCGCTGGCGCTGGCCGCACAGCTGGAGCTGGAGATCGTCGGCGCGGCGGTGCTGGTCGAGCTGAAGGCACTGCAGGGCCGCGAGAAATGGGCCAACGATGTGCCGCTGCTGGCGACCTTGGCTTACTGAGGTCCACCGACCGAGCCGAGCGCGCGCACTTGCATCGCGGCTTTCGGTCATGCTCCGGTGCCTGCCAAGCGCTCATCGCTGGCGTGTGTTTCGTCGTTCCTGAGCGTGTCTTGCGACAGGCGCCGATTGCCTGTGCATGCATCGGCGTCACGCCAGCAACGCCTGGCAGGCGGCCGGCCTTGCACCGGCCGCCTTGTGTGCAGCAAGACTGGCTGGGCTCGGCCAGCACCGCTGCCAGCTTCATGCGCCCCCGCAGGCTGCGACTGGTACCTGGAGAGTGTTATGCACTTTGAGATGAGATGCGTTGGCCGCTGACGGCCAACCCTCAGGGGAGCGCCCTGTGGTGCGCCGATACCGCGTTGCGCGCCTTGTTGCCCAGGCGGCCGGCCTGGGCCGCAGCGCACGCCTTGTCTCGACGCGCCACAGGACGCTTCGCACTCACCTCAGAGGACACAACACGCTCTAGAGCTTGCTGACCCGAAACCGACGTCCCTTGATCTTGCCTGCATGCAGGTGCGCCAGCGCCTTGGCGACCTGCGCGCGGGCGATGGCGACATAGGAGCGGGTGGGGTAGATCGCGATCTTGCCGATCGCCGCGCCCGAGAGCCCGGCTTCGCCGGTCAATGCGCCGAGGATGTCGCCGGCACGCAGCTTGTCGGTCTTGCCGCCGTCGATGCGCAATGTGGTCATCGCCGCCTGCGGCAGCTGCGCCGGGCGGGCGGTGGCCAGCGGCGCACGCGACCACTTCAACGGCTGGCCCTGTTCGGCCTCCAGTGCCTGCGCCCGCGCCGCTTCGCGCGGTGCCACCAGGCTCAGCGCCAGGCCGCGCTTGCCGGCGCGCGCGGTGCGGCCGATGCGATGGCGGTAGGTTTCGGTATCGGTGGGGAGCTCGTAGTTGACCACGGCCGACAGGTCTTCCACGTCCAGCCCGCGCGCGGCCACGTCGCTGGCCACCAGCACGTTGCAGCTGCGGTTGACGAAACGCACCAGCACTTCATCGCGGTCGCGTTGTTCCATGTCGCCATGCAACGCCAGCGCGGAGAAACCGAATTCCTGCAGCGAGCCGGCCACCTCGTCGACTTCCTTGCGGGTATTGCAGAACACCACGCTGGATTCGGGGTTGAAGCGCAGCAGCAGGCCGGCCACGGCCTTCTGCCGGTAGGTCGGGTCGACCTCGAAGAACTGTTGGTCGATTTCCGGCGCGCTGTCGGCGCCTTCGACGGTGATTTCGATCGGGTCCTTCAGGATCTCGCGCGCCAGCGTGCGGATGATGTCCGGGAAGGTGGCCGAGAACAGCAGGCTCTGGCGGTGCTTGTCGCAGCGGCTGGCGATCTCGCGGATGGGTTCTTCGAAACCCATGTCGAGCATGCGATCGGCCTCGTCCAGCACCAGCGTGCGCACGCCGCCCAGATGCAGGGCGCGCTTGCGGGCCAGTTCCTGGATGCGGCCGGGCGTACCGACCACCACCTGCGGGTCGTGCGCTTCGAGCGAGGCCAGTTGCGGGCCGAGCGGCATGCCGCCGGTGAGCACTACCAGCTTCATGTTGGGGATGCCGGTGGCCAGCTTGCGCAGTTGCTTGCCGACCTGGTCGGCCAGTTCGCGCGTGGGGCATAGCACCAGCGCCTGCGCGCGGGTCAGCGCGGGGTCGAGCTTCTGCAGCAGGCCCAACCCGAACGCGGCGGTCTTGCCGCTACCGGTCGGCGCCTGGGCGATGACGTCCAGCCCCTGCAGGATCGGCGGCAGACTCTGCGCCTGGATGGGAGTAAGGACGGTGTAGCCAAGGGCGTCGATGCCGGGGGCCAGGGCCGGCGACAGCGGCAGCGCGGAGAATTCGTTCATGGCGCATTTTAGCCGCTGCAGCGACGCCGTGCGCTGACTCATGCGCCGTCCGGTCTTGTGGTTGCGGTTAGTCCGAAATGCGTCGCAACGACTTGCGCGCAGGGTTTGGGGGCGGTCTGCAGCAGCAGATGCGGTCCGGCGAGATCGCATCGAGAGGAGTGTGGAAGTAAATCTATCCAGCAGGTGGCCGCGCTTGGTGAAAGCAGGCGGTCGTGGGATGCAGTAAGGCAAAGCGTCGGACACCGAATGCCGTTTAACCGGTCTCGCATATCGATGCGCAGCGCGCTTTGCGCCCGTCCGCGCAGCACGTTGGGTGCGACGTCACGCAATGCATGTCTGAGCTTTGCTTCTAGTTGGGTGGTCGACCATTGCCCGAGCAAAAACCATGCAAGGATGGGCATCGGCAGCCGTGCAGGCGCAAAACGGAGCATGCCCGCAAACGCCTTGAGCAGCGGAACCGGCTGCGTTGCGAATGTCGTCGACAGGACGAGTCCGATCAGACCCGGGGGCGGGGAGGCCGCAATGGCCATGGCAACCGGGCCTGAGAAAGATTCTCCCAGCAGGATGAATTCGGTACCGCTGCCCAGTTGCTGACGGACGAAATCCTCCAGTTGGTCGTATCCCAAGAGGACCTCAGGCGGATACGCAATCACCCGGACATCGGAAAAATAGGGGCGCGCGGCTTGTGTGAACGCATCCAGCATCAGCGCGGTACCGTCCAGGCCGGGGAGGATCACTAGCTGGGTCAAGTGGCTGGGGCCGGGGGTGAAAGTCAGGATGATAGCGGCTCGTTTATCCCCCACGGCAGGTTGGCAGCGCCTTGGGTGCAGCGCTCAAGTACACTAAGCGCATGCCTTTAATCACTCTGCAAAGCGTCGACTACAGCGTCGGCGGCCCCTTGTTGCTGGAAAAAACCGACCTTACGATCGAGCCGGGCGAGCGTATCGCCCTGATCGGTCGCAACGGCGCCGGCAAATCGACCTTGATGAAACTGATCGCCGGCGAGCTCAAGCCCGATGACGGCGAAGTACGCGTGCAGCAGGGCGTGCGCATTGCACGGCTGGAGCAGGAGGTGCCGCAGGGCACCGGCGGCAGCGTGTTCGATGTGGTGGCCGATGGGCTGGGCGAACTGGGCCACTGGCTGGCCGAGTTCCACCAGCTTAGCCATGCCGAGGTGTTCGACGCCGACGCGTTCGGCAAGGTGCAGGCCAAGATCGATGCGGCCGAAGGCTGGGCGCTGGATCAGCGCGTCGGCGAGACGCTGACCAAGCTGGAACTGGATGGCGATGCGGAATTTGCGCGGCTGTCCGGCGGCATGAAACGCCGCGTGCTGCTGGCGCGCTCGCTGGTGTCCTCGCCTGACGTGCTGCTGCTGGACGAGCCGACCAACCATCTGGATATCGAAGCGATCGATTGGCTGGAGTCGTTCCTGAAAGGCTGGAACGGCAGCGTGCTGTTCGTGACCCATGACCGGCGCTTTTTGCGTGCGTTGGCAACGCGCATCGTCGAAATCGATCGTGGTCAGGTCACCAGCTGGCCGGGCGACTGGGCCAATTACGAGCGGCGCCGCGAAGAACGGCTCAATGCGCAGGCGCAGGAAAATGCGCGCTTCGACAAGATGCTGGCGCAGGAAGAAATCTGGATCCGCCAGGGCATCAAGGCGCGGCGCACCCGCGACGAGGGCCGTGTGCGGCGTCTGGAGTCGATGCGCAACGAGCGCGTGCAGCGCCGCGATCTGACCGGCAACGTGCGCATGGAAGTCTCGCAGGGCGAGTCGTCCGGCAAGAAGGTGATCGAGGCCAAGGACGTCGGCTTTGCGTTCGGCGCGCGCACGATGGTCAAGGATTTTTCGACCATCATCCAGCGTGGCGACCGCATCGGTCTGATCGGCCCCAACGGCAGCGGCAAGACCACCTTGCTCAAGTTGTTGTTGGGCGATCTGCAGGCGCAGGAAGGCGAAATCCGCATCGGCACCAATCTGCAGATTGCGTATTTCGATCAGTACCGCTCGACCCTGCGCGAGGACTGGAGCGCCATCGAAAACGTGGCCGAAGGCCGCGATTTCCTGGAGATCAACGGCAAGCGCAAGCATGTGCATGCGTATCTGCAGGACTTTCTGTTCACGCCCGAGCGCGCCCGCGCGCCGATCACCAGGCTGTCCGGTGGCGAGCGCAATCGCCTGTTGCTGGCGCGGCTGTTCGCGCAGCCGTCCAACCTGCTGGTGATGGACGAACCGACCAACGATCTGGACGTGGAGACGCTGGAGTTGCTGGAGGAGCTGCTGGGCGAGTACACCGGCACCTTGCTGCTGGTCAGCCATGACCGCGACTTCCTCGACAACGTGGTGACTTCCACATTGGTGATGGAAGGCGAGGGTTTGGTCGGCGATTACGTCGGCGGTTACAGCGATTCGTTGCGCCAGAGGCGCACCCCCGCGCCCAACGCGATGGCGGTCGCCAAGGCCTCGGCGACCGCTGCAGCAACCACGCCCGTGGCAGTTGCCGCGGCACCGGTGGATGCCGCGCCCAAGCGCAAGCTCAGCTACAAGGAGGCGCGCGAACTGGAGCAATTGCCTGGGTTGATCGAGACGCTGGAGCAGCAGGTCGCCGCGCTGACCGAGGCAATGAACGACCCGGGGTTCTATCAACGCGACAGTGCGGCAATGACCGCGCACACCGCAGCATTGAGCGACGCGCAGGCGCAGCTGGATGCCGCCTACGCGCGCTGGAGCGAGCTGGAATAGCCGGTGCTGCGCCGGCGCGCTGTTGCGTGCCGGCCCTGGGTGCCGCGCTGCGCTGTTTGTTCGCGCAGGCGTCGATGCGTAGCTGCGGGCGATGACGATGCATCGCAGGCCGCACCCTACGCGGTCATTTGCACGGTGCGCTCAGCGACAGGCGAGCGACGCCGCGCATGCCGGTAACGCATCTGTCATCTGCAGGCAGCAATCGTGAGCCGACTCACTCAATCGCAAGCGCTGGCCGGCGCCACGAACGCTGCAAACGTCAGTCCGCGCGCGGCCCAGCTGGTGGCGGCTTCGTCGAGAATGTCCAGCAAGGTATCGCGCTCGTTCGGCGCTGCCTGCGCCAATGCCTCGGCGCCGTCGATCAATAGCGCGTAGCCGCGCGGGGAGGGCAGCCACGCCAGGTCGCGCAGCGCATCGCTCAATGCATCCCAGTTGCGGCCGAAGCCGGCGGGGAAGTCCAGCTGGGTGGCCAGGCGCATCAACAACATGCGCTTGTCGCTGCAGGTGGCCAGATCCACGCGCAGGATGCGCAGCCCGGCATCGCGCGCCAGCGCAGCCATGGTGTCCAGATCGTCGGTGTCGGCTTGATAGACGCCCGATTGCTGCGGGTCGGACAGGTCCAGTGCAAAGTCGCCCGCGCTCATGGCGCCTGCTCCGGTGTCGGGCCCTGGAACGACTTGAAGCTTTGGTAATGATCGTCGCTGTAGTACCAGGTCTGCGGCGGGGTGCCGCCGGTAACGATGCGGCGGGCACCGCGGTCGGCGCTGCCGGGTGTGTCGACGGTGTATTCGCGGTAGTAGCCGCGCGGGCGTTCCGGCAGCCGGTGTTCGCGGTTGCCGAAGACGCCGCCATCCTGCGGATACGGGAACGGCCCTCCGCGCTGGATCAGGACGATGGTGGCCATGGCTTCGATCGGCAGAAAGGCCGGCAAGTGCGGCACCTGACGCGCTGGCGGTGCGGCGGCGATCGGTGCACTGAGCTGCGGCGCAAACTGGGGCTTGGGCGTCTGCAGGGCCCGCATGCCCCACAGGCCGGCGACGAGCAGCACGATGGCGACGATCAGCAAAGCGGGCTTGCGCATGAAGACGTTCCGGGAGCGAAGAGTGTGCTGCAGAGCAAGTATGCCGTTGCGCGACTGTGTCGACTTTGAACACGGCCGGGCGGCCGCGCGATTCACACCCAAGTAACCGGGGGCTGGTGCAAGGTGTGTAGCCAACGGGACGCGGTCCCTGCTCGAATGGGATGAAGTTTCCCTGCCGCTGCCCTTGGTAAGCGCCGTCGGCGTCCTTACCATCTATCCCGCAACGCCCGGTCTTCGCCGGGCGGCAAGTCCAGGAGACACGCATGGCCTACACCCTTCCGCAGTTGCCCTACGCCTACGACGCGCTGGAACCGAACATCGATGCGCAGACGATGGAAATCCATCACACCAAGCATCACCAGACCTACATCAACAACGTCAACGCGGCGCTGGAAGGGACCGAGTACGCCGACCTGCCGATCGACGAGTTGGTGTCCAAGCTGAAGAGCCTGCCGGAAAACCTGCAGGGCCCGGTGCGCAACAACGGTGGCGGCCACGCCAACCATTCGCTGTTCTGGACCGTGCTGTCGCCCAATGGTGGCGGTGAGCCCAAGGGCGAGGTCGCCAAGGCGATTGACAAGGACATCGGTGGGTTCGAGAAGTTCAAGGACGCCTTCACCAAGGCCGCCGTCAGCCGCTTCGGCTCGGGCTGGGCGTGGCTGAGCGTGACCCCGGACAAGAAGCTGGTGGTGGAAAGCACCGCCAATCAGGACAGCCCGTTGTTCGAAGGCAACACCCCGATCCTGGGCCTGGACGTGTGGGAACACGCGTACTACCTGAAGTATCAGAACCGTCGTCCGGAATATATCGGCGCGTTCTACAACGCAGTGAACTGGGAAGAAGTCGAGCGCCGCTACCACGCTGCGATCGCCTGAGTCCTGCGCGCAGGCTTGTGACACAAGAAGGCCGGGAGCGATCCCGGCCTTCTTGGTTTGCTGCAGTGTGTCGCGTAGGAGCGCACCTGGGCGCAGGGGCTTTTCCTGTTGAAACCTCGGTCGCGCCCGGGTGCGCTCCTACGACAGCCAAGGCACCGATCAGAGCTTGGCGTCGAACTCGCGGGCATAGCCGGTGCCGACGCTGTAATGCAAGAAGGCCGGGAGCTATCCCGGCCTTCTTTGTTTGCTGCGCTCCTACGACTGCCAGGGCGTGGATCAGAACTTGGCGTCGAACTCGCGAGCGTAGCCGGTGTTGACGATGACCTTCTGCAGCGCGTCGCTGATCTTGATGTTGCCAGCCACGATCTGCTGGGTTTCCGGGCCCATGTTGTCCATGCGCGGGGGAGTGGCACCCTTGTAGTCGCAGACGCGGCCACCGGCTTCGCGCACCAGCAGCACGCCGGCGGCGATGTCCCAGGCTTTGACGCCGGCTTCGAAGTAGGCGTCGGCGCGGCCGCAGGCCACATACGCCAGGTCCAGCGCGGCCGAGCCGGTGCGGCGCACGTCTTCGGCCTGGACCAGCAGGGCATCGACGCACTTCAGCTGCGCACTGATCCGTGCGCGCTCGCGCGGCGGGAAGCCGGTGTGGATCATTGCGCCGTCCAGATCCTTTCGCTCGGCGATACGGATGCGGCGGTCGTTGAGCACGGCGCCGGCGCCGCGGCTGGCGGTGAAAAGCTCGTTGCGTAGCGGATCGAAGATCACCGCATCGGTGGGTTCGCCGTTTTCGACCAGTGCGATCGACACGCAATAGTGCGGAAACCCGCGCAGGTAGTTGCTGGTGCCGTCCAGTGGGTCGATGACCCAGGTGTAACGGCCACTCTTGCCGCCCTGCACGCCGCCTTCTTCGCCGAACACGGCGTACTCGGGGTAACCACGCTTGAGTTCCTTGATGATGACCTTCTCGGCATCGGCATCGACTTCGCTGGCGTAGTCCATGCGGCCTTTCTGCACCACGTTGAGTGCGTCCAGCTTGTTGATACCGCGCAACAGCACATTGCCGGCGAGGCGGGCGGCTTTGACCATGACGGTGACGGCGGGTTTCTGCATGGTTAAAGCTCCCGTGAAGGCAGAATCGGAAATGGCGAAGGTAAAAGAGCGGTCCGGCGCGAAAGCCGGCCGCGCAGTTTACCATCTACGGCCGAACAGCTCCCCAATCTCCGTTCATGTCCGTCAGCCAGCGCATCCGTTTTGTTCTTGTCGGTACCCAGCATCCAGGCAACATCGGCGCCGCCGCGCGTGCGATGAAGACCATGGGTGTCTCGCGGCTGGTGTTGGTGGCCCCCGAGCGTGCGCTCGATGAAGACGCCTATCGGCGCTCGGCCGGTGCCGAGGACGTGCTGGGCAGTGCGCCGCTGTTCGATACGCTGGGCGAGGCGGTGGCCGACTGCACGCTGGTGATCGGCTGCACCGCGCGGGCGCGCCGTGTGGCGCTGGAAGAATTGCTGCCGGACGAAGGCGCGCAGCGCGCCCTGGCCAAGGCGGGCGAGCCGGCCGAGGTGGCGTTCGTGTTTGGCCGCGAGCGCACCGGCCTGACCAACGACGAATTGCAGCTCTGCCATGCGGCGGTACATATCCCGTCCGACCCGCAGTTCAGTTCGCTCAATCTGGCGGCGGCGGTGCAGGTGCTGGCCTATGAGGTGCGGCTGGCGCAATTGGCCGCCGGCGAAGCCGAACCCGCGCCGGCGCCGGCCTCCGGCCTGCGCGATGGGCCGGCCAGCCATGCGCAGCTGGAAGGCATGTTCGGCCAGCTGGGCGAGACCCTGGACGAGATCGACTTCCACAAGGGCCGCGCGCCGGAGTCGGCGATGCGCAAGTTGCGGCGGTTGTTGTTGCGCGCGGAGATGACCGAGCAGGAGGTGCGGCTGATCCGCGGCATCCTGTCCGATGCGCAGCGCATGGCGATGCTGGCCAGGCGTGCCGGAAACTGACGTCTGTCACATCTTCAAAGATTCGGCTAGGCTGTCCGCGGCTCTAGGGGAGTGTCCGTTTTGCGCGGTCTACAATGGTGTCTGATTGCCTGCTGGCTGTTGGCCGGTGCAGGCTTGGCCGTGACGGCTGCGGCAGCGCCCTCCTCGGTATTGGTGCTCGGGCGGATCAGCGATGACCCCGCCACACATTACGATCAACTCAAACCGCTGCTGGACTACGTGGTGCCGCGCATGCGCGAGGTGGGCATCCGTCGTGGCGAAATCCTGATGGCACCGGATGCGCGCCAGATGTCCAGTTACCTGCGGCGTGGCCGGGTCGACTGGGTCAGCGAGACCACCGGTGCGGCGATGCTGCTGGAGCGGCGCGGCGGCGTGCACCCCTTGCTGATGACCGAGCGGGGCGGTGTGCGCGACTTCCATACGGTGTTTTTCGTGCGCCGCGACAGCCCGATCCAGTCGCTCACGCAACTGCGCGGGCATAGCCTGGCGCTGCAGAATGCATCGTCCACCAGCGGCTATCTGGTGCCGATGCTGGAGCTGATGCGCAACGGCATTGCCTGCGATGTGCTGCTGTCGCCGGACGACCTCCAGGTGCCTGGCTCGGTCGGCTATCTGATGGTCGGCTCCAAATTGAACATCGCCGCCTTCGTTCACAAGCGCCTGATCGATGCCGGGGCCTTCAGTAATCTCGATTGGGACGACGAGCGCCATCTGCCGCCGGTGTTCAAACGCGATTTCCGCATCGTGTACCGCAGCGCGCCAGTGCCGCGGGCGGTGGAAATGGTGCGCTCCGGTATGGACCCGGCAGTGGAGCGCCGCCTGCGCGCGGTGTTGCTGCAGGCCGCCTCCGACCCGAAGGCCGCACCGGCGCTCAAGCGTTTCTTCGGTACCACCGCGTTCTACCCGCTGGATAGCGAGAGTCGCAGGCGTCTGGATGCATTGAGCACCGGCTTGCAGCACGTCAGGAATGAAATGGAATGAGTCAGGTGCGCTTCGGGTTGCAGGCACGTTTCCTGTTGGTCATGGCGCTGACCCTGCTGCTCGTCGGCGCGATCCTGGCGTCGCTGTTGCAACGCCAGAGCGCGATGCAGCGCGAGGTGCGCGGGTTGAGCGCGCAGATCCTGCACGAGCTGTTCGATCGCAGCCTGCGCACCCGCGGCGAGACGCTGGCGACCGAGCTGGCGTCCGGTCTGGCCAACCCGCTGTATTACTCCGACCTGGGCGCGGTGGGGGCGCTGGTGCGCAATGCGTCGCGCCAGCAAGTGGTGACGTACGTGCTGGTGTTCGACAGGCGCGGCCTGCTGGTGCATGACGGCACGCCCAATCTGCAGCGCTACGGACAGCGCATGAACGACCCGCTCGCGGCCAAGGCGGTGGCGGCGCAGGCGATGCTGCTGCAATCCTCGCCCGAGGTGCTGGACGTGACGGTGCCGATCAAGATCGGCGACCAGCGCATCGGTGGCGTGCGCGTGGGGATGTCGCGCGAGCGGGTGCGCAAGATCGAATCCGGCGCCAACCTGACCCTGGTCGAGAACCTCAATGCGATCGGCAAGCGCGATCTGGGCTGGTTGCTGGTGCTGCTGGCCGCGCTGGTGGCGCTGGGCGTGCTGCTGGCGATCTATGTGCAGCGCACGCTGGTGGCGCCGGTGCGGTTGCTGGCTGCGGCCGCACGCCAGATCGAGCGTGGCGACTATGCGGTGCAACTGCCGCCGCATCCGCGCAACGACGAAATCGGCGAGCTGATTTCCGCCTTCGGCCGCATGAGCGAAAGCATCGCCCGGCACGACCGCGAAGTGCGTCATATGGCCTACACCGATGCGCTGACCGGGCTGACCAATCGGCTCGGTTTTCGCGAAGGGCTGGACCATCTGCTCAACACCGCGCGCAGCAGCAACAGCAAGCTGGCGCTGCTGTTTGCCGATATCGACGACTTCAAGCGCGTCAACGACACGCTGGGGCATGAAGCCGGCGACGAGGCCTTGCTGCAGTTCGCCAGCCGGATCAGTCGCGCGGTTTCCGCGCTGGGTGGCGACGATGCGATCCTGGCGCGCTTCGGCGGCGACGAGTTCGTGATCCTGCTGCAAAGCGGCGATGTCAGCCTGCTTGCCGCACAGCTGGCGGACCGCCTGGTGCACGAGCTGAGCCGCCCGTTGAACGTGCAGGGCCGTGAAGTGTTCCTGGGCACCTCGATCGGCATCACACTGTTTCCTGACGACGCCAACGATGCCACCGCGCTGTTGAAGAACGGCGACATCGCGATGTACCAGGCCAAGGTCGCCGGCAAGAACTGCCACCGCTTCTACAGCCGCGCGGCCGACCATGCGGTGGAGCGGCGCGTGCATATGGAGCACGAGCTGCGCGGTGCCTGGGAGCGCGACGAATTGCGGCTGGTGTATCAGCCGATCTACCGCACCAGCGACCGCGTGCTGGTAGGCGTGGAGGTGCTGCTGCGGTGGCAGCACCCGGCGCTGGGCACGATTGCGCCCTCTACCTTTATCGATATCGCCGAGCAGAGCGGGCTGATCGAGACGATCGGCCCCAAGGTGCTGCGCGCGGCCTGTCTGGAAGCGGCGCAGTGGCCGGACGTGGGCGAGGGCCTGTTCATTTCGGTCAATGTGTCGCCGCGCCAGCTGCGCAGCGGCGATCTGATCGACACCGTGGCCGAGTGCCTGGCCGAGTCCGGCCTGCCGGCCGCGCGCCTGCATCTGGAACTGACCGAAACGGCGGTGATCGGCGACGAGATGATGGCCGCCAGCCTGCTCGATCAGCTGCACCGCACCGGGGTGAAGGTGTGGCTGGACGACTTCGGCACCGGCTTCTCCGGTTTGAGCCATTTGCGCCAGGTGCCGGTGGACGGGGTCAAGATCGACAAGAGCTTCATCGCCGACCTGCAGCGCGACCCGGACGATCTGGCGCTGACCACCGCCATCATCAACATGGCCCATTCGCTGGGGATCACCGTGGTGGCCGAAGGCATCGAGCAGGAAGCGCAATTCAACCTGCTGCGCGAGCGCGGTTGCGACCTGGGGCAGGGATACTGGTTCAGCAGGCCGTTGAGTCCGGCCGATCTGGTCAAGCTGATCGCCGCGGGCTGAGCGCCGTAGGAGCGCACCCGGGCGCGACGGGGCTTTATCGGCAGGGCTTCGTCGCGCCCAGGTACGTTCCTACGATCCAGTGTGTTCGAGCCGGGTGGTTACAGCGGTCGTTTGCCGGTATCGCCGGGGATTTCGCGGACCAGGCGCGGGACCAGATAGCCGGACAGCCGCGTGGCCAGTTCCGCATGCAGGGCACGTGCGCGGACGTCGTCCACTTCGAAATGCGCCACGCCCGCCACGCGATCGAGCTGATGCAGGTAGTACGGCAGCACGCCGGCGGCAAAGCTGCGTTCGCTCAACGCGGCCAGCGCGTCCACGCTGTCGTTGACCCCGCGCAGCAGCACTGCCTGATTGAGCAGTTGCACGCCGGCACCGCGCAATGCCTGCATGGCGGTGTCCACGTCGGCATCGAATTCGTTGGCATGGTTGGCGTGGATCACGAAGGCCACCGGCCACGGCAGGCTGCGCAACCAGGCCAGCAAAGGCGCGTCGACGCGTGCGGGCAGTACCACCGGCAGGCGGCTATGGATGCGCAGCCGCTTGAGGTGCCCGATGGCGGCCAGGGCATCGGTGAGTTCGACCAGTTTGGGTGTGGCCAGCGACAGCGGGTCGCCGCCGGACAGCAGCACTTCGTCGATGTCCGGGTCGGCGGCGATCGCCTCCACCGCCTCACGCCAGCCCTCGCGCGCAGCGGTTTCTTCCGCATACGGGAAGTGGCGGCGGAAACAGTAGCGGCAGTGCACCGCGCAACTGCCGGTGGCGATCAGCAGGGCACGGCCGCGGTATTTCTGGATCACCCCGGCGGCGGTCTTGGCGGCGGCATCGCCGACCGCATCCAGGCCGAAGCCCGGCACCGGCTGCATTTCTGCATCCAGCGGCAGGACCTGGCGCAGCAGCGGGTCGTGCAGGTCGCCGTGCCGCATCCGCGCCACGAATGCCTGCGGTACCCGCAGCGGGAACTGCGCGGCTGCGTCGGCGCTGATACCGGCCGCTTGCGCGTCCAGGCCCAGCAGTTCCAGCAACCTGCGCGGGTCGCGCACGGCGTCGCGCCACTGCTGCTGCCAGCGCGGTGGCTGCAGGGCGGTGGGCGGGGATGGCTGTAAGGCGACGGGGGCTGCGGTTATCATGTGCGGTCACAAAACCAATGCCCGCCGGTTGCGGCGGGCGCCCCATTCTAATCCGACCGGCCACCGTGTGGCGGGTCGTGGTCTTATCGAGGAGCTGCACCATGGCCACTGTTGGCATGAACGACGTCAAGAACGGCATGAAGATCCTGGTCAACAACGAACCGGCGGTCATCACCGAGACCGAATACGTCAAGCCGGGCAAGGGCCAGGCCTTCACCCGCATGAAGTACCGCTTCATCAAGTCCGGCCGCGTGGTCGAAATGACCATGAAGGCCACCGACGACGTGGAAGTGGCCGACGTGGTCGATACCGACATGCGCTACCTGTACAGCGATGGCGAGTACTGGCACTTCATGGACCCGGAAACCTTCGAGCAGGTGCAGACCGACAAGGCTGGCATGGGCGGCGCCGACAAGTGGCTCAAGGGCGAGGAAGACTGCATCGTGACGCTGTGGAATGGCGCGCCGATCTGGGTGCAGCCGCCGAACTTTGTCGAGCTGAAGATCACCGAGACCGATCCGGGCGTGCGCGGCGATACCTCCGGCGGCGGCGGCAAGCCGGCCACGCTGGAAACCGGCGCAGTGGTGCGCGTGCCGTTGTTCGTCAATCAGGACGAGATCATCAAGGTCGACACCCGCTCGGGCGAGTACTCGGCGCGCGTCAAGTAAGCCGGATGCGCCCGGGACGCCAGTCCGGCCGAGCAGGACGCAGTGCCAGTGTCCTGATGGCGCTAGGAGCAGCCGACAATACGACTGCGCAGCCGCCAGGCGCGGGCGGCCGGTGTTCGGAATCTGCATGTACCGCTGGTACACAGCGGTTTCTGTGCACTAGCCGCATCCACCTGACGGCCGCTTGCTACCTGTTGTTGGCCGCTATTGGCACGCTTGCAGCGTCCTCGGCATTTGCGCAAACCGCGACCACCGCCTGCGACGCACGAAGCGTGGCGGCGGTGGCCGCGGTTGCGGCGTCCGGGGTGGTTGGCGGCACCGCAGAGGCAGTGCCGGTCGCACGTGTCGTGGCACAGACCTGCAAGCCGTGGCCATACGATCCATCGATAACGCTGGCGGCGATTGCGTTTGCTGGCGATGCCGCCACCGGCACAGGCGAGCGCGACCTCGAAGTGCGCGTTGCGATGCTCGATGCGGGCACTGGTGAGGCGGTGGCGTTGTACGCCCAGCAAATGGGCGAGGACGCCGGCTTCGAGCTTGCTGCAGACAGTCTGCGCCTGGATACCGCGCGTTATGACCTGGCGAAGGGCGTCCGCGCGTTTGGCATGGTCGTGCACAGCGTTGCGCGCGGTGCCAGTTGCCCGGATTTCGACAGCAATGATGCACTGACCTTGCTGGTGCGCGAAGGGCGCGTGCTGCGTCCGGTGCTGCAGCGGGATCTGACAGTCTGGCAGCGGGTGAAAGGCGAGCCGTGCAACTGGGGTGCGACGGGTGTGGTGACCGAGCGCGGCACGCTCACCCTGTCGATGGACACGCCAATCCACGCCGGCTACGCCGACATCTCACTGACTGCCACCTTGGTGACCTCCACTACCGTCAAGGATGCGGACGACACCGAACGCACGCATCGCCAACGCCAGGTACTGCGCTACGACGGCATGCGGTATGTGCCTGTGTCACGCTCCAACGACCCCTGGCCGTTCGGCAACTAAACCTCTTATGGACCCGCTCATGACCAATGCCCCGCCCGAACCCTGCGACCTGTTGATCGAAGCCGGTTACGTGGTGCCGATCGAACCGCATGCAGTGGTGCTGGAAGACCATGCGGTGGCGGTCAGCAACGGCGTCATCGTGGCCGTGCTGCCGGCCGCTGAAGCGCGTGCGCGTTTTGCGCCGAAGCAGACCGTGTCGCGCCCGGAAGCGGCGTTGATGCCGGGTCTGGTCAATGCGCATACGCACAACCCGATGACCCTGCTGCGCGGCATTGCCGACGATCTGCCGCTGATGGTGTGGCTGCAGCAGCACATCTGGCCGGTGGAAGCGGCGGTGATCGGGCCGGAGTTCGTGGCCGACGGCACCACGCTCGCCATCGCCGAGATGCTGCGCGGCGGCACCACCTGCGTCAACGAAAACTACTTCTTCGCCGACGTGCAGGCTGCGGTCTACAAGCAACACGGCTTCCGTGCGCTGGTCGGCGCGGTGATCATCGATTTCCCCACGGCCTGGGCGTCGTCGGACGACGAATACTTCGCGCGGGCGGGCGAGTTGCACGACCAATGGCGCGACGATCCGTTGATCGGCACGGCGTTCGCACCGCATGCGCCGTATACGGTGAACGATGCCAACTTCGAGCGCGTGCGCATGCTCGCCGACCAGCTGGACATGCCGGTGCATCTGCACACGCATGAAACCGCGCAGGAGGTGGCCGATTCGGTCAAGCAATACGGCCAGCGCCCACTGGCGCGCCTGGATCGGTTGGGCCTGGTCAACGACCGCCTGATCGCCGTGCACATGACCCAGCTCACCGATGCAGAAATCCATCTGTGCGCAGAGCGCGGCGTCAGCGTGGTGCATTGCCCCGAGTCCAACCTCAAGCTGGCCTCCGGCTTCTGCCCGGCCTGCGCATTGCAGCGTGCCGGGGTGAACCTGGCCATCGGCACCGACGGCTGCGCCAGCAACAACGACCTGGATATGTTCAGCGAGAACCGCACCGCCGCGATCCTGGCCAAGGCCGTCGCCAACGATGCCACTGCGCTGGATGCGGCCACCACGCTGCGCGCAGCCACGCTGGGCGGCGCGCGCGCGTTGGGCTTCGGCGACAAGATCGGCTCGATCGAAGTCGGCAAGCAGGCCGATCTGGTTTGCGTGGATCTGTCGGCGCTGGAGACCCAGCCGTTGCATCATGTGCTGTCGCAACTGATCTACGCCGCCGGCCGTCATCAGGTCACCGATGTGTGGATCGCCGGCAAGCCCAAGCTGGTGCAGCGCGAGCTGATCGACATGGATACCGCTGCCCTGGTTGCCAACGCGCGGCAATGGCGCGAACGCATCCGCACCGTCCGCGCCTGACCGCGCGTCATCGCATCACGGAGTTCCGCATGAATCCCACGACCCAATCCACCTCACGCAATTTCCATCAGGCCGAGCTGGACAAATTCGCCGCGCTGGCCAACCGCTGGTGGGACGCCGATGGCCCGCAGAAGCCGCTGCACGCGCTCAACCCGGTGCGCCTTGGCTACGTGTCCGCGCGCCAGGAGCTGGCCGGCGCACGCGTGCTGGATGTGGGCTGCGGCGGCGGCCTGCTCAGCGAGTCGATGGCGCGCCTGGGCGCGCAGGTCACTGCGATCGATCTGGCACCGGAGCTGGTGAAAGTCGCCCGCTTGCACAGCCTGGAATCGGGCGTGCAGGTGGACTATCGCGTGCAGTCGGTGGAAGACCTGGCGGCCGAGCAGCCGGGCAGCTTCGATGCGGTGACCTGCATGGAAATGCTCGAACACGTGCCGGACCCGACCGCGATCATCCGCGCCTGCGCCAGCCTGCTCAAGCCGGGCGGCAAGCTGTTCCTGTCCACGCTCAATCGCACGCCGGCCGCATTCGCACTGGCGGTGGTCGGCGCCGAGTACATCGCGCGGCTGCTGCCCAAGGGCACGCATCACTACAAGGACTTCATCAAGCCGGCAGAGCTGGCGGCGTGGTTGCGCAGCGCCGAGCTGCAGCTGCAGGACGTCAGCGGCATGCTGTACGAGCCGTGGCGCAATCGCGCGCGCTTGTCCTCGCGCACCGAGGTCAATTACCTGGCGTACGCGGTGAAGCCGTGACGGGCGGGGATTGGGGAGTCGGGAGTCAGGATTGGGACGCGCAGCTAACTGCGATCTTGATGTCTTTCGATTCCTGCCTAGCTGCTTGTCGTTACTCACGGCTGGCGGGCGCATGAGTTTCCCGCGTGCGGTGCTGTTCGATCTGGACGGCACCTTGCTGGACAGTGCGCCGGATATGCTGGCCACGGTCAACGCGATGCTGGCCGCACGGGAGCGTGCGCCGATTGCGCTGCAGCAGCTGCGGCCAGTGGTGTCCAAAGGGGCGCGTGCGATGGTCGGTGTGGCCTTTGCCGAGCTCGATGACGCTGCGCGCACCGCCTTGGTGCCCGAATTCCTGCAGCGCTATGAAGGCTTGATCGGGACCCAGTCGACGTTGTTCGAGGGTGTGGAAGCCCTGCTATCGCAGCTGGAAGCGGCCGGTTGCGTCTGGGGCGTGGTGACCAACAAGCCCGAATATCTCGCGCGCCTGATCCTCCCGCAACTGGGCTGGCAGCAGCGCTGCGCCGTGCTGATCGGCGGCGATACCTTGCCCGAGCGCAAGCCGCATCCGCTGCCATTGCTGACTGCCGCCGAGCGTATCGGCGTTGCACCCGCGCAGTGCGTCTATGTGGGCGACGACGAGCGCGACATTCTTGCGGCACGCGCGGCGAACATGCCGTCGGTGGCGGTGTTGTGGGGCTATCGCCTGCATGACGACGTGCCGGAGCGCTGGCAGGCCGATGTACTGGTAGACCAGCCGCAGCTGTTGTGGAATCCGGCGACGTGGCCGCAGACCTGATTCTTTTGGACTTTTTTCTGGACCCGCCATGAGCCAATCCAGCGCCCTCGACAGTTTTCTCGACAAGTGGCGAACCCGCTGGCCGGAATGGTCGGTTGCCGAGCCTTTCGTTCCCGAACCGCAGCGGCACCTGGCTGCGGCCTGGTTTGCCTTGCTGCAGGAATGGGAGGACATCATGAATATCGCCGGCGATCCGTTGCCGGCCGATGCCAAGCTGGCGTGGTGGCAGCAGGAACTGCGCGACTGGTCCGGTCAACGCTCGCGGCACCCACTGGGGCGCGTGCTGGAGCCGGTGCGTGCGCCGTGGGCGCAGTTGGCCGAGACCTTGCCGGCGATGCAGGTGGCACGTGCGCAGCCGGCGTCGCTGCAGCAGGCGCTGGATCAACTGCGTGGCTTTGCCGAAGCGGTGGTCGCGGTGGAAGCGGTGTTGTTCGCGCGCGGCCAGCCAGGCGATGCCAGTGCGGTGTCGGTGCAATGGCTGGACGCACGGCAACGCGTGGCCGGTGACAGTGCCGCGCCCGGCGGCGTCACCCCCGTTGCCTGGCGCACGCAGCTGCTACGTGCGTGGCCTCGCAAGCCGGCATTGGCACGGCCGCATCGGGTGTGGTCGCGCCTGGCACGGTTGCGTCTGCAGCGCGAACTGGACGGCAAGGCAGCCTATCCGCCGCCGGTACAGCAGCTGTGGCATAGCTGGCGCGCAGCTAGCGGCGCGGACTGAGCGCAAGCGATACGCCCGCGCGGCCGCAACGTGCGAGCGCACGCATGTGTCCTGCGGGCTGCCGGACAGCCCGTTGCATTGTTGGGTTCGGACCGATGGCTTGCTGCGACCGGCAGATCGCAGCAAGCGTTGCATCGGCATGTGACTGCCTTGGCGCTCGGCACGCTGGATTCAAATCGGCGAATCCGGCAGCACCGAGTGATAGGCAATGAAGGCGTCATTGCATTGCAGTGGCGTGCCCGGGCCGGGTTTGCCCTGTAGCTGCACATCGTTGGGCACCGATTCGGTCAGCTGATCGTAAAAGCTCACCGGGCCGCCCTTGAAGGTGAAGTGCGTCGCGCCCGGATTGCTCGCAGGCCCGCCGAAATGCGGCTGCGCGAAGCTGACCTTGCCGCCTTCCAGCACGACATTGTCCAGCGAGATGGTGATCGGCAGGGTAGTGCCGGCATCGCGATACCCATAGAAACTCAATTCGCCGCCGCCCAAGGTGGTCGAACCCAGCGAATGCACGTGACTGAGCGAAATGCCGTTGAACTGCGGGGGCTTGTCGCGGGTGGCCGGGTTGGCGTAGTTGGCATCGAACACCAACGGCCGCGCAACCCCGCGCATGCAGATGTTCTCGAAGCTGATGTCGTAGACCTGGCCGCCGCGGGAGGCATCGGACTTGATGCGCAGGCCGTTGGCCGAATAGGGGTCGCGCTGCACATCGTTGGCGTTGAAGCCGTCGATGCTCAAGCCGCGCACGGCGATATGGCGCATGCCCGAATCGGTTTCGCTGCCCAGCGAAAAACCATGGGTGTAGTAGAACTGGTTGTAGGCGAACAGCATGTTTTCCGAGGCGATGCTGCGCTTGCTGTTGGCGTGCGCCTTGATCGCCACACCGTCATCGCCGGTGCCGATGTACGAGTAGGCCAGCAGCACATTCTTCGACTGGCCCGGGTCGAAGCCATCGGTGTTCTTGGCAGTCTCCGGCGTGAAGCAGGTCGCGTGCGGATTGACGTCCGGTGTGCTGCCTGCCGGGCATCGGTAGCCGGGGCGCGAATAGACCAGGCTGGGCGCCAGAATCTTGATGCCCCATGCGGTCAGGCCCACCACGTTGTCGCTGATGACATGGAAATTGGGCGAGTTCTCCAGGGTGATGTCGTACAAGGTGACGTCGGTGCTGTCGTCGATCTGCAGCAGGCGCGGCACGTGCTGGCTCAGGCCCTTGGTGACGTTGAGATAGGCAAGATCCCACCAGCTGGCCTTGCCGGCATTGGGCCCGGCAGTGAGCGTGCTGCCGCCACGGCCGTCGATCTTGCCGGCGCCGACGATGGCGCTGTGGGCTGTGTCGGAGAGATGGATCAGCGGACTGCAGGACTTGGCCTTGTCGCTGGTGGCGGTGCCGCAGGTGCCCAGGCCGTTGTCGTAGTCCTGCGGATTGCGCGAGCCGAACAAGGTGACGCCGCGGTCGATCCATAGCGTGACCCCGCTCTTGATGGTCAGCGGCCCGCTGAGCACGCCGGATTCGCCGGCATCGCCGGGGACAAGATGCACTGCGCTGCCGGCAGGGCAATCGTCGATGGCCGCCTGCAGGCGCGCGGTATCGCGCTTGGAGTGGGCCGGATCCTGATCCAGCGTGTCCAACGAACCGGCCACTGGCATCAGTGCGGCTTTTAGCGTGGCGCAGATCTGCGTCGGCAAGGTCGGCTGCTGGACCACGCCCCACTGGGTGGAGATGCTGTGCGCGGTGTCGGGCACATCCTGCCCGTGCGGCCGCGCTGCGCCGGCCTGCAAGCTTGTCATGCCGAACACGGCGAGCGTCAGTGGTGCGATGGCGGGAAAGGCGAAAGGAGATTGCATTGGGGGAGTGCTCCGATGGTGCGCGGCGACGATGCAATCTGCGCGCAGCAGCGATACGTTGCATGACAGCCGTGTGACCGTGCCTGGTGCGCCGGGCATGCAGTGCAGGTAGCGATGTTGCGAGGTCGATTGCGCGAGGGAGCGGCAAGCCTGGCGCCTCATGTGGACGGCCGACGTCGGAGGGGCGAACTCCACGCCGCGTCCCCGAAGTCATCAATGCAGTGCCCATTCCGATCAAGCGTTGCCATCGGGCAAGCGGATGTGCGGTAAACACCATCGCCTGTTGGTAGACCGCATCACGCGGATTGCCAACAGGCGATGGGTAGCGGAGCTACAACGAAACGTTGCTGTCAGGACGCTGCAAAAACCGCAGCTGTCGTGGCGATCGGTCAGTCGGCGGCCCCGGCCCCGGTATTGCCGTACTCGTAAAAGCGGTTTGCCGAGTTGGTGCAGCCGCTGCTGCAATACGGGCGGCTGGCGGTGGAGGCATTCCAGGGCGCGGTCTTGCGGATATGGCTGCCCAGGGTGGAGTCGCGCACCGTCACCTGGCCATTGGGCGAGGTGCCATTGACGTAAGCGCCCAGATTACTGACACCTTCGTCCCAGGCGCGGCCCAGATAGGTCTGGTTGTCGGGCGACCCGGAGCCGGCGACAAAGCGGCTGTTGATCGCCAGGAACCCATGGCTGCTGCCCGGGCGCGTGCTGGGCGCGAAGATATAGCCGCCACGGCTGCTGCCCAGGCGCGTACCCGCCGAGCGGATGAGGGCGTTGTCGAACACGCCGATGCCCGATCCGAAGATGAAGTCGACATCGCCTTCGATCGTGCTGTTCTTGAAATAGGCGCGAATCACGTTGGCGGCATTGGTCGCACTGATCAGCAAGGTGTCCTGATTGCCGGTCACCAGCACGTCTTCGAAGCTGGCCTGGTCGCCACGCACCGCCAGGGCGACGGCCGACTGGTTGTTGTCCTGATAGGTCCCTTCGACATAGCTGTTGTGCACGCGCAGGTGGCGTGCCTGGAAGCCCGCTGCGCGCACCGTCACGGTCGCGCTGTTGGAGGTGCCCACCGTGGTCGCCGACGCATTGCTGGCACAGGGGTGACTCGCCGTGCCGGCCGGCTTGGGCGTCGGGTTGGCGTTGTTGAAGCGGATGACGGTGTCGGTGGCGTTGGTGCCCAGCCCGAACAGGGTCAGCGGCGGCGCGTTGGTCGGCACGCATACCAGTTCGGTATAGGTCCCGGCCTTGATACTGATGTAGCGGCGCGTGCTGCCGCCCGCAGCCACGGCCGCATCGACCGCCGACTGCACGGTGCGATAGCGCGTGGAGCCATCGGCGGCAACCGCATAGTCCGCGCTGAGCAAGGCCACACCGGCGGTGGGGTTCCAGTTGTCGGTGACCAAGGCCGTGAGCGGCCCGGCCTTGGCCAAGGCGTTGGCGATCGTATAGGTGCCTGCTTCGCTGCTGGTGAGCTGCGGGCGTGAGGCGGTGCCGGTGAGTGCGGCCGCATTGGCGCTGACAAGGCTGAGCAGTGCAGCGGCGATGCAGGTCGTGCGGATATGCGAGACGGACATGGTGTGGCGCTCTCTTGGAAAGGGACGCATCAAACACGTGGGATATCGCAGAGGCTGGGCGCGAGGTCATCGTTGAGCGCGGTTGCCTGCGATGGAGCTTGCGCCACGCGCGTGTCGAAGTTCACCTCGCCCGCATGTGGTGCAGCGGCGATGGTACTGCCGGGTTCGCTTGCAGGCGCCGATGGTGCCAAGCAATGTGCAGGATGTGCGCAGTGGTCACGCTTTACATCGGGTGCAGGTCGCAACGCGCCCTCTCGAGTCGCTCTGTCGACGTGGCTTCGGGTTGCCGCTGCAGTGCATGCAGCGTCCTCACATGCCGTGGGCATGCGGCCTTCCAGACTCAGCGGCCCGCGTAATAACGCGTATGTCAGGAACCGAAATGGCAGATCCCAAAGAACTGCAGGAAAAATTCTGGAAGGCCCTGAAATCCGATCGCACCGTGATGCTCGGCCTGGATGGCGTCGAAGATGGCCATGCGCGTCCGATGACCGCACAGGTCGAAGGCGACAGCGGCGGCCCGATCTGGTTCTTCACCTCCAGGGACAATGCCTTGATTGCGATGCTGGGGCAGGGCCGTCGCGTCATCGGCGCCTTCAGCAGCAAGGGCCATGATTTGTTTGCCAGTATCAGCGGTTCGTTGATCGAGGACACCGACCCGGCCGTGGTCGAGCGTTTGTGGAATCCGCACGTCGCGGCATGGTACGAAGGCGGCAAGGACGATCCCAAGTTGGCGCTGTTGCGTCTGGACGCCGACCACGCACAGATCTGGCTCAACGGGTCCAGCCTGCTCGCCGGCATCAAGGTGTTGTTCGGTGTGGACCCGAAGAAGGATTATCAAGACAAGGTGGCGGACGTCCCGCTGCGTTGATGTCCACGCGCACATGCGGCCCAGCTGGCCGCGTGTGCGCGATGATGTCCTTGCACGGTGGTCATCGGCGTGCACCGACAGCGCGTGTAGCGCTCGCATGGCGTTGCAGCATTGGAGCGCTTGGTGGAGCGGTCCGCGCGATGTGTCAGGCGGTGCCCTGTTGCACGCGCCCAGGCGGCGCTGATCTGCGCTTCACCGGCTCACAACAGCGGACGGCGCAATGATCGTCTGCCAAGGCACAGCGCGCCTGTGTCGCAGCGCTCAACCAGGAGACTGACATGCAGCAGATCGAAATCGGCCAGATGGTATTTTTGCGCGACGGCGAGATTGGCGTTGGCGCGGTACGTGAGATTCGCAGCGACGGTGCCGAGCTGTTGATCAATATCGAGAACGGTGGCGATTTCGTGCTGCCGGCATCGGCGGTACGCGATGTGCATTCCGGCAAGGTAGTGCTGGATGTCGATCGATTACCCGAGAACGTGCGCAAATGCACTGCGTCATGTGCATGACAGCGAGCTGCAGACCAGCACGTATGCCGCCAGCAATCCGCACGATGGCGCGCTGCGGTAATCGTCATGTGCATCCATGATGCAGGTCGCCGTGCGCTTGATCACCGAGCTGCCTAATGGATGCGCAGTTGGCACTGTCGACGCAGTGCATGTTGCATCGCGATCCGATCGCTCAGGTCGGCGGCCAGTCGGCAGGGTGACTTCCGGGCGGCGCCGGATGCTCGGCTAATGTTTACCGTCGGACTCCACCATCGCGGGATCCGGCATGAGACTCGCCAGTTTGGCCATCGCCGTGTCGTTGCTTGCCGCATTCGATGCGGGTGCATTCGATTCGCCAGCGACCACCGCATCGGGCGAGGAACGCGAGGTGCGAGAAGCCGATACACGATTCTGGGCCGCCTACAACGCCTGCGACATGGATGGCATTGGCGAGCTGGTCACCGCGGACATCGAGTTCTACCACGACAAGACCGGACTCACGACCTCACGTGCGGCTGTGGTCGATTCCTTGCGCAAGGGGCCTTGCGCCGATCCGGCATCGCGATTGCGACGCGAACTCATCGATGAAAGCCTGGCGTTCCATCCGCTCAAGGACGGCTATGCGATCTTGTCGGGCCGCCACCGTTTCTACGTGCACCGGCGCGATCAGCCAGAACGCCTGGATGGGCAAGCCGATTTCACCACCGTGTGGAAACGCGACGGCGGGCGCTGGCGCATGCATCGCGTGCTCAGCTACGCGCATGCAGCCGTGGCGTATGTGCCTGCCTCTGTCACGCTCAGGCTGCCGGCCGCGACCCTGGCGCGCTATGCCGGCAGCTACCATTCGGATCGCGCCGGCAACATTGCGGTGACCGTCGATGGAAACCACCTGAAACTGGTTGCCGGCAGTTTCGTGGCCACGCTCTATCCCGAATCGACGACGCGTTTCTTTGCGGTCGAGCGGGATATCCGCTTCGATTTCGAGACGAACGGTGGTGGGCATCCAACATCGCTGGCCGTTTACGAGAACGGAGTCGTCACTGAGCGGGCACTGCGCGAAAGATGATCGCACGCAGGTTGTCATCGGCCTGTGCGCATCCCCAGGCTCGCGGGAAGGCTGGTTATGCGCGACGCGGGGTACACACTCGGCTAGCTGCCTTGCTCAAGACCGATTCCATATCCGTCGGCCAGAGCCTCACGCATCCGGCAACAGGAACGTGCGCGGAGCGGCATCGGCAGGCCCGGCCGACGGCAGCGCCGGTTGTTCTGCTTCATCCTTGAGTTGCACACCGGACAACTTGCGGCGGAACGATTCGCGTAACAGAAACGCAAGTTTATGCGTGGCATCGGCGTAACTCAGTCCTTCGGCGCGGATATTGGAGATGCAGTTGCGGGCGGCATCGGTCAAGCCGACGCGCGGCGTGTAGGTGAGATACAGGCCGAGACTATCGGGCGAACTCAGTCCCGGCCGCTCGCCGATCAAGACGATCACGGCGCGCGCGTCGAGCAGCTCGCCGACCTCGTCGCCAATGGCGACGCGTCCTTGTGCAACCAGCACGACCGGGGCCAACGACCAGTCTTGCTGCACTGCCAGGGCATCGATCTGTTCGAGCATGTTCGCCGCATGCCGATGTACCGCCAACGCAGAGAGCCCGTCAGCGACCACCACCGCGACATCATGCCCGCCGCCATGAACGGCGGTGAGTCCGCGCAGATGCGTGGCAGCGTCGTCGGCCAGGCGACGGCCCAGATCCGGGCGTTGCAGATAGGTGTGCCGGTCCACCGCAGCGCTATGCAACAGAATGCTGCGGCGCCCGCGTTGTTCCAGCGCGGCCTGCAGTGGCGCCGGGTCGAATGCCAGATGCACCGCATCGCGCGCCTGCGCATGCGCCAGCTGAAAATCCAGATGGGCTGCGGTGGGCAGGCTGGTACCGACCCGTCCGAGTGCGATGCGTGCAGGAGTGAGCTGGCGCAGTTGCGCCCAGGCATCGTGCGGGGAGGCTGTCGGGTCGCTCATTGCGGCGTCCCGCTGGGGAACTGCGACAACGCGCGGCGAAATGCCGCGGGCACCTCGCTGCCCAGTGCAAACCGTCCGTCCCCGTGCAGTCGCAGGATGCCTTGCTGCTCCAGCCATTGCTCGAATTCGGGCGCCGCTCGCAGGCCAAGCGCCTGACGCGCATACAGCGCATCGTGGAATGAGGTCGTCTGGTAGTTCAGCATCACATCGTCCGAGCCGGGAATACCCATGATGAAATTGATGCCGGCGGTGCCGAGCAGGGTCAGCAGGACATCCATATCGTCCTGGTCGGCTTCGGCATGGTTGGTGTAGCAGATATCGCACCCCATCGGCACGCCAAGCAATTTGCCGCAGAAGTGATCCTCCAACCCCGCACGGATGATCTGCTTGCCGTCGTAGAGATACTCCGGGCCGATGAAGCCGACCACGGTGTTCACCAGCAACGGTTTGAACTGTCGTGCTACCGCATAGGCGCGCACTTCGCAGGTTTGTTGATCGACGCCGTGATGCGCATTGGCCGACAGCGCGCTGCCCTGGCCGGTTTCGAAATACATCACGTTGTCGCCGACACCGCCGCGTCGCAGCGACATGCCTGCCTCATAGCCTTCCTGCAACAGCGCCAGGTTGATGCCGAAGCTGGCATTCGCCGCCTCCGTGCCTGCGATGGACTGGAATACCAGATCCACCGGTACGCCGCGGTTGATCGCCTCGATGGTGGTGGTGATGTGCGCCAGCACGCACGACTGCGTGGGGATCTGGTAGCCGGTGATCACCGCATCGAGCATGCGCAGCAACGCAGTGGTGGCCGCCAGGCTATCGCTTGCCGGATTGATGCCGATCACCGCATCGCCATTGCCGTACAACAGCCCGTCGAGCACGCTGGCGGCAATGCCGGTGGCGTCATCGGTAGGATGATTGGGTTGCAGACGGGTGGACAGCCGCCCGCGCAACCCCAAGGTATTGCGAAAGCGCGTGACCACGCGGATCTTCTGCGCCACCAGGATCAGGTCCTGCACGCGCATCAGCTTTGACACGGCGGCCACCATTTCCGGAGTCAGTCCGGGTGCCAGTGCGGCCAGCGCGGTTTCGTCGGCTTGCGCGCTCAGCAACCAATCGCGAAAGCCACCGACGGTGAGATGCGCGACAGTGGCGAATGCGTGGGCGTCGTGCTGGTCGACGATCAGCTGGGTGACTTCATCGGTTTCATAGGGCACCACCGCTTCATCGAGGAAATGACGCAACGGCAGATCCGCCAGCGCCATCTGCGCCGCCACACGCTGTCGCTCCGAGTCGGCCGCAAGCCCGGCCAGTTGATCGCCCGAACGCGCCGGCGTTGCCTTGGCCAGCAGGGTCTTCAGATCGGCAAAGCGGAACTGCTCGCCGCCAACGGTGCATGCAAAGCCGCTCATCTGCTGTTGGCCGCAGTCGAGGCCTGGCTGCGCAGGCTCAGCACGCAACACAGCGCGCCGAACAGCAGCAGGCCGACGAAGATCAACGCCACGATCGGGTTAAACCACACCATCGCCACCAGACAGACCAGCGCGAGCAACAGCGCAATCGCCGGCACCACCGGATACCCAGGCGCGCGGAAGCTGCGCTCCAGACCCGGCTCGCTGCGCCTCAGCTTGAACAAGCTGAGCATGCTCATCACATACATCACGATGGCGCCGAACACCGACATGGTGATCATTGCCGCAGTCAGCGACATGCCCTGAATCTTCACCACGCTGTCGCTGCAGATTGCGGCAATGCCGATGGCGCCGCCGGCCAGGATCGCGCGATGCGGCGTGCGAAACCGCGACAACGTCGCCAGCCCATGCGGCAGAAAGCCGGCACGCGCCAGCGCGAAGAATTGCCGCGAATAGCCCAGGATGATGCCGTGGAAGCTGGCCACCAGGCCGAACAGGCCGATCCACACCAGCATATGCAGCCAGGTCGAACTGTTGCCGACCACCGCCTTCATCGCCTGCGGCAGCGGATCGTTGATGTTGGAGAGCTGGCGCCAGTCGCCCACGCCGCCGGCGAAGACCATCACCCCCAGCGCCAACACCACCAGGGTGAGAATGCCGGCGATGTAGGCACGCGGGATCGTGCGCTTGGGGTCCTTGGCCTCCTCGGCGGCCATCGCCGCGCCTTCGATCGCCAGAAAGAACCAGATCGCAAAGGGGATCGCGGCAAAGATGCCGGAGATCGCCGCTGGGCCAAATACGTCGCTGCCGGCCCAGCCATTGGCGGCGAAGCGCGCCACACTGAAACCCGGTGCGACCACGCCCATGAAGACCAGCAGTTCGATCACTGCCAGCAAGGTGACGATCAGCTCGAAGGTGGCCGCAATCGCCACCCCGACAATGTTCAAGCTCATGAAGATCACGTACGCGCCGATGGCTGCGATACGTGGGTCCAGCGTGGGGAACTGCACATTCAGATACGCACCGATTGCCATCGCGATGGCCGGTGGCGCAAAGACGAATTCGATCAACGTGGCCAGGCCTGCCAGCATCCCGCCATACGTCCCGAACGCGCGCAGGCTGTAGGCGAACGGCCCACCCGCATTCGGAATGGCGGTGGTCAGCTCGGTAAAGCTGAAGATGAAGCAGGTGTACATCACCGCAACCAGCACGGTGGTGACCAGAAATCCAAGCGTGCCGGCGGTGCCCCAGCCATAACTCCAACCGAAGTATTCGCCGGAGATCACCAGGCCCACTGCAATACCCCACAGCTGCCAGGTACCGAGTGTGGGCTTGAGTTGCTCGTTGCGCATGTCGCACATCTCCTGCAGTCGGGGGAGGGGAGACGAAGCACGTCGGTTGCCGGGACTGGGCCGCGACACCACTGACCATCGCTGGCTGATCGGTCGCTGTCATCGGCAATGATCGACGCTCTCCCGGTTATACCCCAAAGCCCGGCGACGGACACAAGCGCAGCGGGTAGGTGTGGCGGAACGTGGTGGCGTTCCGAACTGTATTAACGTTCCCGATGCTTGACCTGCGGTTGCGGAGAGGCAAGCCTGCTCCTAGCTCCTAGCTCCTAGCTCCTAGCTCCTAGCTTCTAGCTTCTAGCTTCTAGCTTCTAGCTCTCGGTCTGAAAGCCCCTCTCCCCTCGGGAGAGGGGTTGGGGTGAGGGTAAGGTTGCTCAGTTAACCAGCCGACGCCGCACCCTCATCCGGCGCTACGCGCCACCTTCTCCCGGTGGGGAGAAGGGAGGTGTCCACGAGTAGCTGTGAGCGCGCGAGGGTTGAACGCTTATTGCGCAGGCTCTGGCATCGGCACACGCCGATAGGACACGCATTCGATCAATCAACAAGTGCGCGGAATAGTCGAGGACACGCTTCGCTGCCGACAAGCGAACGCCCCTCTCCCCCTGGGAGAGGGGTTGGGGTGAGGGTACGGTTGCTCAGTTAACCAGCCGCCGCCGCACCCTCATCCGCCCTACGGGCACCTTCTCCCGGAGGGAGAAGGGAAAAGCCGCCCAACTGCACCCACTTTCCGCGCTCAAGCACCAGCAAGGGGTCGATGCGCACATCGAACCGCGCCGCAGAGATCGTTGGTTGCCGGCATGATTGCCGCGCCGCTGCGCGCCAGCGTTCCACGAGTCAGCAGATCAGTAGGCCTACTTTCCCCGCTCAAGCACCAGCAAGGGGTCGATGCGCACATCGAACCAGTTCATTCCCCAATGCAGATGCGGTCCGGTTGCGCGCCCGGTCGCTCCCACCGCGGCAATCACCTGGCCTTGTTCCACCCGATCGCCCACTTTGACGTCGATCCGCGACAGGTGCAGGAAATTGGAGCTGACGCCAAAGCCGTGATCGAGCAGCAGCGTGCCGCCGGTCAGATACAGATCCGGCGCGGCAAAGGTGACCACGCCGGCCGCCGGCGCCTTGACCGGCGTGCCGGTCGGCACGGCGATGTCCATGCCCGAGTGTCCCGCGCCCGGTTGGCCGTTGTACACGCGCGCATTGCCGAACCGGCCGCTGATACGGCCCTGCACCGGCCAGATGAAGGGCTGCGCAAAATCGGTGCGTGCATCGTCGCGATCGCGCGCGGCGGTGACTTGCGCCTGCTCGCGTTTGATGCGCTCGGCAATGGCGGCAGGCGGGTTCACCGTCTTGGGTGGCACGCCATTGACCCGCTCGGTCGGCCAGTCGCGTGGCGTCACTGCGATGCTGCTGGTGCGCTGGGTGCCATCGGGCAAGGTAATGCGCACCTGCAGCGGGCCGGTGGCATCGCGGCCAATGCCGAACACCACGCTGCCGTAGCCGCTGACACGCAAGCTGCGCCCCGCATACTGCACGTTGCTGCCGGCAGGCACCTTGCCGATCACCATCGCCCCTTGCGACGCGCTGGCCGGGAACACCACGCCAGCCTCGCTTGTGGCCTGCGCCTGCACCGCACCCGCACTCGTGATGGCCGGCGCCAGCGCCAGCCATGCACCCAGGAAGGCTGCGCGCATCAGCGGTCGAAGGTCAGGCGCTGGCCGGCGGCGCTGCCGACCAGCCGTTCGCCATCCCACACCTGCTGGCCGTTGACCCAGGTCGCGGCGATGCGCGAACGGAAGGTGGTGCCTTCGAACGGCGACCAGCCGCATTTGGACAGCACCTGCTCGCGCTTCACGGTGAACGGGGTGTTGTCGATCATCACCAGATCGGCGAAGTAGCCTTCGCGCAGAAAGCCGCGCTCTTCCACATCGAACAGCTGCGCCGGCGCATGCGCGAACTTCTGCACGATGCGGGTGATCGGCAGCTTGCCCTCATGCACCAGCTCCAGCGCGGCGACCAGCGCGTACTGCACCAGCGGCAGGCCCGATGGCGCCTGCGCATAGGGCTTCTGCTTTTCTTCCCAGGTGTGCGGGGCGTGGTCGGTGGCCAGCACGTCGATGACGTCTTCGGCCAGCGCATCGATCAGTGCCAGGCGATCTTCGGCGTTCTTGATCGCAGGATTGCACTTGATCAGATTGCCCAGCCGCGCGTAATCGCTGCGGTCGAAGCGCAGGAAGTGGATACAGGTCTCGGCGGTGATGCGCTTGCGCAGCTTGCCGTCGGCATCCACCAGTGGGCCGGATTCGAACAACGACAGCTCGTCGGCGGTGGAGATGTGCAGCACATGCAGGCGGGTGTTGTGCTTGCGCGCCAGCGACACCGCCAGTTGCGACGACTTCAGACAGGCTTCGCGTGAACGGATGTCCGGATGCATCTCCGGGGTCAGCGCATCGCCGTATTTTTCCTTGTACTGCGCCATCGTCGCATCGATGGTCGGGGTGTCTTCGCAGTGGGTGATGATCGGCGTGGGCGCGTCGCGGAAGATGGCGTCCAGCGTTTCCGGGTCATCCACCAGCATGTTGCCGGTAGAGGCGCCCATGAACACCTTGATGCCCGGTGCGGTCTTGGGGTCCAGCGACTGGATGTGAGCCAGGTTGTCGTTGCTGGCGCCCATGTAGAAGCCGTAGTTGGCCCAAGCGCGCCCGGCGGCCGCATCGTACTTGGCCTGCAGCGCAGCGGCGTTCAGGGTCGGCGGATTGGTGTTGGGCATGTCCATGAAGCTGGTCAGGCCGCCAGCCACCGCTGCGCCCGATTCGGTCGCGATATCGCCCTTGTGGGTCAGGCCCGGCTCGCGGAAGTGCACCTGGTCGTCGATCATGCCCGGCAGCACCCAGCGCCCGGCAGCGTCCACCACGGTGTCGCCGGCGGCAGGCGTGATCTTGCTGTCGATCTTGGCGATGCGGCCGCCCTCGATCAGGAGATCGGCGTCGAACTCCTTGCCTTCATTGACCAGGCGGGCATTGACGATGACGGTTCGGCTCATGGATGAGGTCCTTTGCAACTGCAGGAAGAAGAGGGGGGAGAGGGAGCGGAGGCGGGTGCATCCGGCACCGGATCGAAGCCGCCCGGATGGAAGGGATGGCAGCGGCCCAGCCTGCGCGCGGCCAGCCAGCTCCCGCGTAGCGGGCCGAAGCGGCCAATGGCGGTCATCGCATACTCCGAGCAACTGGGCGCAAAACGGCAGCGCGGCCCGAGCAGCGGGCTGATGAACAGCTTGTAGAAGCGCAACAGCGCGATGAGCAGGCGTCCGATCACTTGCCAATCATATGCCAGTTGCATTAATAGGTGGTTGCCGGGGGTCCGCGGGGTACGTTATAAAGGCCCGCTTTCCCGGGCCCCGGGGGAACCAAGGAAGAGCGTTTCGTGGCTGCTAAAAAACCTGCAAAAAAGGCCGTAGAGGCCGCCAAGAAGTCCGCCAAACCCGCTGCGAAGAAGGCAGCGGCGCCCGCTGCTGCAAAACCGGCCGCCAAGAAGGCGACTCCGGCTCCCAAGCAACCGGTTGCCAAGAAGGCAGCTGCGACCAAGACCGTTGCCAAGCCGGCGGCGGCCTCCAAGACCGCAGCGACCAAGCCCGTGAAACCTGTCGCCAAGACCGCTGCCAAGCCGGCGGCGAGCAAGGCAGCTCCGGCTGCCGCCAAACCGGCTGCCAAGCCGGTGGCGTCCAAGTCCGTACCGAAGCCGGCCGCCAAGCCGGTTCCGGCCAAGTCAGTCCCGGTCAAGGCTGAGAAGCCCGCGCCCGCACCGGCCCCCAAGGCCGTCCCTGCGAAGCCGGCAAAGCCTGCGACCCCGTCACTTAAGAATCCCGTGCCCGTTTCGAAATCTTCCGCAAAAACGCCAACCAAAACCGAAGCCCCCGCCAAGCCCGCCGCGACCCGTCCGGTCGGCAAGGTGGCAGTGGCCGTGACTGCCAAGTCCTCCAGCCCGACGCCCAAGACCAAGTACAAGGTGGTCGACTACAAGATCGACGAGACCACCGGTCGTCCGATCCTCCCGCAGGGCTACAAGCCTTCGGCGGACGAGGAGTACATGAGCAAGCTGCAGCAGGAATACTTCCGTCAGCGTCTGCAGAGCTGGCGCAACGAGATGGTCGAGGAATCCAAGCAGACCATCGAAAACCTGCGCGAAGAAGTCCGCGATATCGGCGACGAAGCCGAGCGCGCCACGCGCGAGACCGAGAATTCGCTGGAACTGCGCGCCCGTGACCGCGCCCGCAAGCTGATCTCCAAGATCGACAGCACGCTCAAGCGTCTGGAAGACGGCGACTACGGCTACTGCGTGGATACCGGCGAAGAAATCGGCCTGGACCGCCTGGACGCGCGTCTGACTGCCGAGCGCACCATCGACGCCCAGGAGCGTTGGGAGCACCTGCAGAAGCAGCAGGGCGACTGATCGTCGTCGTCCGTTCGCATCAAAAGCCCCCGCCATGTGCGGGGGCTTTTTTGTGTGTGGCGGTGGGATGCCGCAGGCCGTTTTTTGGCCCGTCGTTGCAGGGCGCAAGGTCACAGCGCGTCGTGCGGGCCGCTTGATGCTGTTGCATCGACTGTCGCAACGCGAGCGCGCGCAAGCGGCGTGGGGACTGGCGTCATCTGCGGCCGACCCTCGCCAGGCTTGGCTTGCGCGTCTGACAACACGTAACGGGCATTGGGCATTGGTCATAGGCAACGGCAGCATGTGCAACCGTTGCCTCGTCTGGCTTGGATCGGAGCGTCCGATAACGCGCATGGAGCAGTCGTCACGGGCTCCGGCGGGATCTGCAATCGGGTGGCCTCGCCAGACTCGGCTGGGCGTCTGACAACACGTGGCGGGCAGTCATGGGCGGCCTTGGCCGCTGCGCTCATCACATCACCCGCGCGCACGCGATATCCACTACCGCGCCCGGCACCGACTGCGCCTCGCCTGTTTTGCAGTGCGCAGTCGTCTTGTCAGCTGCGCTTACTGCAGGTCGCGTAAATCCAGTTTGCGTAGCCGCGGGGCCTTCCAGGCCGTGGTCGCCACCACGCCCAGGGTGACGCAGCCGCCGATGACGACCGCCGGCACCAGCCCGACCAGCCGTGCCATGACGCCGTCGTAGAACGCGCCCAGCTCGTTGGACGAGCCGATGAAGATGCCGTTGATCGACGATACCCGTCCACGCATCGCGTCCGGTGTGGCGAGCTGCAGGATGGTCTGCCGCACCACCACCGACACGCCGTCGCACATGCCGTAGACCAGCAGGATCGCTGCCGACAGCCAGAAGTGCCGCGACAGGCCGAAGGCGATGGTGCACAGCCCGAAGCCGGCCACCGACAGCATCAGGATGCGCCCGGCATTGCGCTGCAGCGGGTGCCGCGCCAGCCACACGCCGACCACGATCGAGCCCAGCGCCGGCGCACCGCGCAGGATGCCCAGGCCTTCGGGGCCGTAATGCAGGATTTCCTGGATGAAGGCGGGCAACATCGAGACAGCGCCGCCCAGCAACACCGAAAACATGTCCAACGCCATCGCGCCCAGCATGATCTGGTTGGAGAGCACGAACTGCGCACCTTCGGCGATGCTGCGGAAGATCGGCGCCCGCGGGCCGGCGTTGACCGGCTCGCTGACGCGCAGCAGCGCCAGGGCCAGGATCGCCACCAACGCCACGCCGGCGGCCACGCCATAGGCCAGCCCCTTGCCGCCCCAGCCGACCAGCACGCCGCCAAGCGCCGGGCCGATCACCATGCCGGCCTGGAAGGTGACGCTGCCGATGCTGGCGCCGCGTGCGAACGCTTCGCGCGGCAATGCACGCGCGAACAAGGCGTTGTAGACCGGCGACAGGAACGAGCGCGCGGCGCCGGTCAATGCGATGGCGGCGTAGATCGGCCATACGCCCTGGACAGGTAGCCAGCCCTGCGCGACTGCCATCAACAGCAGGGCAGTGGTCACCAGCCCCAGCACTGCGACCATGCCCAGGCGCCTGCGTGGCAGATGGTCGACCAGATAGCCGGCAAACGGCGCGATGCAGAAGAACGGCAGGATTTCGGCAAGGCCGATCAGCCCGAGCGAGAGCGGATTGCGCGTGATCTCATAGATGTGCCAACCGACCGTGACCGCCACGACCTGATACGACAGCATTGCCGCGACGCGGTACAGCAACACCAGGCCGAAGCCAGGATGGGCGAACAGCGTGCGCAGCGAGTCGGTGGGCGAGGGCGTCGGCGTGCTCACTGTTGTGCGCGGGCCGTTTCACGGATGAACGCCAGCATGGCCGCCACCCCGTTGCTGCGCGTTGGCGACAGGTGCTTGGCCAGGCCAATGCCGGCGATGTAGTCCGGTTCGGTGGCCAGGATTTCCTGTGCGCTACGCCCGGAGTACACGCGCAGTGCCAGATAGATCAGCCCGGACACGATGGCCGAATCGCTGACGGCATGGAAGTCCAGCCGCTGCGCATTGCCTTCCGGCACGATCCACACCATCGACTGGCAGCCATGCAGGCGGTGTTCTTCGGTCTTCCACTGTTCCGGGAAGGTGGGCAGCTTGCGACCCAGGTCGATCAGGTACTGGTAGCGCTCGGACCAGTCGCCAAAGAAGGAGAACTCCTCGGCGATGGCGGCTTGCGCTTCGATGGCGGTGGGTTCTAGCGGGAAGGGGGTGGTGGTCATAAAAAATCCAGAATCGTTCGCAAAAATCCAGGGGCGTTCGGTCAAAGCCCCTCTCCTCCGGGGCGAGAGGGCGCGGTTTGCGCGCCATTGGCGCGCGTGCCTTGGGGCGCCCGCGCCGCCAGCGCGGGCCGGGGCGCGGAGCGGGGGTTGGGGTGAGGGTACGGGCGAAGCTTCGCTGTCATTCGATGAGGGTGGGTTCGCTCTTAACCTCAAAAACGATGCATGTGGCTTCGCCCGTACCCTCATCCGCCCCTTCGGGGCACCTTCTCCCGCGTGCGGGAGAAGGAATCTGACGGACGCAGGCAAGCGGTCAGCTGCGCTTCCAGCGCACACCTTGCGGGGTGTCTTCGAGCACGATGCCTTCGTCGGCGAGCTGCTCGCGGATGGCGTCGGCGCGGGCGAAATCCCTGGCCTTCTTCGCCGTACTGCGCTCTTCGACCAGGGCAGTGATGCGTGCATCGTCGCCGGCATCGGTGCCGCGCGAGAACCAGGTGGCCGGGTCCTGTTGCAGCAGGCCCAATGCCATTCCGGCCCCAAGGAGCTCGGCCTTGGCACGTTGCAATGCTGCAAGATTCTCCGCGCTGAGCGCCTCGCTTGGGCTGCCGGCCGGTGCAAACTCCAGCAGTGCCCGGTTCGCATCCTTGGCAAGCTTTGCCAGCACCGCCAGCGCCAGCGGTGTGTTGAGGTCGTCGCTGAGTGCGTCTTCGATCTGTTCGGGAATCGTGGGCTGCGCTTCGATCGCGCTGAGGCTGCGCAAGGGCCCGTACAAGCCGTCGAGCCGCTTGACCTGATCTTCGATCAGCGCATCGGACCAATCCAGCGGCTGCCGGTAATGCGCGCTCAATAGCGCAAGCCGTAGCGCTTCAGGCGGGTGCTTGGCGATCAGGTCGTGCACGGTCTCGATGTTGCCCAGCGACTTGCTCATCTTGGCGCCGCTGAAGTTGAGCATGCCGTTATGCAGCCAGAAGCGGGCGAAGGTGGCGCCGCCATGCGCGCACTCGCTTTGCGCGATTTCGTTTTCGTGATGCGGGAACTGCAGGTCCACGCCGCCGGCATGGATGTCGATGGTCGGGCCCAGGTGCGCGGCGGCCATCGCCGAGCATTCGATATGCCAGCCGGGGCGGCCGCGACCCCACGGTGAGTCCCAGCCGGGCAGGTCGTCGGTCGATGGCTTCCACAGCACGAAGTCGCCGGGGTCGCGTTTGTATGGCGCCACGTCCACGCGTGCACCGGCCAGCATTTCGTCGGGGTCGCGACGCGACAGCTTGCCGTAGCCGTCGAAACTGGCCACCGCAAACAGCACATGGCCTTCGGCGGCATAGGCATGGCCGGCTTCGATCAGCTGCTCGATCATCGCCACGATCTGCGGGATATGCGCGGTGGCTTCCGGCTCGATGTCCGGCGGCACCACGCCGAGCGCGGCCATGTCCTGGCGATAGATCGCGGCGAAGCGGTCGGTGATGGTGGAGATCGGCACGCCCTGCGCCTGCGCGGCAGCGTTGATCTTGTCGTCCACGTCGGTGATGTTGCGTGCGTAGCGCAGCGCGCCATAGCGCCGCCGCAACAGCGCGGCCAGCACGTCGAACACCACCGGGCCGCGGGCGTTGCCGATATGCGCGTAGTTATAGACGGTGGGACCGCACACATACAGGGTGGGGCAGGACGGATCGAGCGGCGCGAACGGTTCGACCCGCCGCGTCAGGTTGTTGTGCAGGCGCAGGCTCATCGGCATCTGGAAAAGGGTAACCGCGCGATTCTAGCCCCTTGCGGCAGGATGGCGAACCGGCACGCCGACACCGGCGAACGGATGGGCTGCGTTCAGCCCCGGAGATCGCAAGCTCCATACACTTACGTATTGCCTGGCTTCGCCACTTCGGTCCTGATGCGACTTCTTCTGTTCCCCACGCTGTGTGTGCTGGCCTGGCAGGCATTGTCGGCACATGCGGCAGAGCCCGATGTCAAAAATCGGGTCGTCGTCATCGAAAACGTCAAGCTGGATTACGCGCAGGTGCTCAATGTCGAGCCGGTCTATCAGACCCTGCGCGCCACCCGCATCGAAGAACAGTGCGAGGCCGAACAGGCGACGCCGGTACCGGTGCCGGCTGTCGAAGACGAGGGTCGCATCAACCGCATGGTGGATTCGGTCAAGGAAATGTTCTCGCGTCGGCCCGAACCGGCGACGCCGGCGGCAGTGCCGCCCACCAGCCCCCGCCGCAATTGCAAGGTCGTGGAAGTGCCGCGCGAGTTCCGGCGCCCGATCGCCTTCGATGTGGACTACGTCTACAAGGGCACCAAGTACCGCTCGCGGCTGCCGGAAGATCCGGGCAACCGGCTGCGCATCCGGGTCTCGGTGACCCCGTACATTCCCGACGCCATCGTCGCACCGCCGCGCTGAGGCGCAGGGCGGTTGCGCCGTGCCCGCATGCATGCGAGGATTCGCGCCCTATGCAAGCAATCCCCTTTCAGCACGACACCAGCGCCGCCCGGATGGCCTCCGGCATGACCTCGCGTGCCCGCCGACCGGAATCCCACATTTTCGCTGGGTAACCGGGGCGTTTTGCTGTCCGTTCTGAAGACCCAGCCCACAGGCTGGGTTTTTTCGTTTTGGCGTCACGAAAGTTTCAACCGCAAGAAACGCGCATGTCGCGCACCCCGTCGCTCCTGGCGGACCACGCAGCAGAAGCACGCAGCAAAGGATCGATCGATGTCACTGAAGCACTTCTTGAACACCCAGGACTGGAGCCGCGCCGAACTGGACGCGCTGTTGACCCAGGCCGCGTTGTTCAAACGCAACAAGCTGGGAAGCGAGCTGAAGGGCAAGTCGATCGCGCTGGTGTTTTTCAACCCGTCCATGCGCACCCGCACCAGCTTCGAGCTGGGCGCATTCCAATTGGGTGGGCATGCGGTGGTGCTGCAGCCGGGCAAGGACGCCTGGCCGATCGAGTTCAACCTGGGCACGGTGATGGACGGCGACACCGAAGAGCACATCGCCGAAGTGGCGCGCGTGCTCGGTCGGTATGTCGACCTGATCGGCGTGCGCGCATTTCCCAAGTTCGTCGACTGGTCCAAGGACCGCGAAGATCAGGTGCTCAAGAGCTTTGCCAGGTATTCGCCGGTGCCGGTGATCAACATGGAGACCATCACCCACCCGTGCCAGGAGCTGGCACATGCGATGGCCTTGCAGGAACACTTCGGTACGCCGGATCTGCGCGGCAAGAAGTACGTGCTGACCTGGACCTATCACCCCAAGCCGCTCAACACCGCGGTGGCCAATTCCGCGCTCACCATCGCGACCCGCATGGGCATGGACGTGACCCTGCTGTGCCCGACGCCGGACTACATCCTGGATCCGCGCTACATGGACTGGGCGGCGCAGAACGTGGCCGAAAGCGGCGGCTCGCTGCAGGTGAGCCACGATATCGACAGCGCTTACGCTGGTGCCGACGTGGTGTATGCCAAGAGCTGGGGCGCGTTGCCGTTTTTCGGCAACTGGGAACCGGAAAAGCCGATCCGCGACCAGTACCAGCACTTCATCGTCGACGAACGCAAGATGGCGCTGACCAACAACGGCGTGTTCTCGCATTGCCTGCCGCTGCGTCGTAACGTCAAGGCCACCGATGCGGTCATGGATTCGCCCAACTGCATCGCCATCGATGAAGCCGAGAATCGCCTGCACGTGCAGAAGGCGATCATGGCCGCGCTCGCAGGGCAGGGCCGGGCATGAGCGGGCATCTCCATCGCTACGCGGCGCAGGTGGTCTGGACCGGCGACCGCGGCGAAGGTACCCGCGACTACCGCAGCTACGGTCGCGATCACGAGGTCGCCATTGCCGGCAAGCCGACCCTGGCCGGTTCGGCGGACCCTGCGTTCCGTGGCGACGCCGCGCGGCACAACCCCGAAGACCTGCTGGTGGCCTCGCTGTCGGCCTGCCACATGCTGTGGTATCTGCACCTGGCCGCCGAGGCCGGCGTCGTGGTGCGCGGCTACGTCGACGATGCCGCCGGCACGATGGTGACCGAGGCTGGCGGCGGTCAATTCAGCGAGGTGGTGCTGCATCCTCTCGTCACGATTTCCGCCGGTGATCCGGCCACCGCCGAGGCGCTGCATCACGCCGCGCACGTAGCCTGTTTCATCGCCCGTTCGGTCAACTTTCCGGTGCGCTGCGAACCGCGCATCGTGGTCGCCGAGTGAGTTTTCTTTTCCCTTCCCCAGGATCTTCGTCATGAGCAGCAAAGATATCGTTCTCGCTTTCTCCGGTGGCCTCGACACCAGCTTCTGCATTCCGTATCTGCAGGAGCGTGGTTATGCGGTGCATACCGTGTTTGCCGACACCGGCGGTGTGGATGCCGAGGAGCGTGACTTCATCGAGAAGCGCGCCGCCGAGTTGGGCGCGGCCAGCCATGTCACCGTCGATGGTGGCCCGGCGATCTGGGAAGGCTTCGTCAAGCCGTTCGTGTGGGCGGGCGAGGGCTACCAGGGCCAGTACCCGTTGCTGGTGTCGGACCGTTATCTGATCGTCGATGCCGCGCTCAAGCGCGCCGAAGAGCTGGGCACGCGCATCATTGCGCACGGCTGCACCGGCATGGGGAACGACCAGGTGCGTTTCGACCTGGCGGTGAAGGCGCTGGGCGATTACCAGATCGTCGCGCCGATCCGCGAGATCCAGAAGGAACACACCCAGACCCGCGCCTACGAGCAGAAGTATCTGGAAGCGCGCGGCTTCGGCGTGCGCGCCAAGCAGCAGGCCTACACCATCAACGAGAACCTGCTGGGCCTGACCATGTCCGGCGGCGAAATCGACCGGTGGGAAGCGCCGGGCGAAGGTGCGCGTGGCTGGTGTGCACCGCGCAGTGCGTGGCCGACCGAAGCGTTGACGGTGACCTTGAAGTTCGTCGAAGGCGAGGCGGTGGAGCTGGACGGCAAGGCGCTGCCGGGCGCCAAGATCCTGGCCAAGCTCAATACCTTGTTTGCCCAGTACGGCGTGGGCCGTGGCGTGTACACCGGCGACACCGTGATCGGCCTGAAGGGCCGCATCGTGTTCGAGGCGCCGGGCCTGATCTCGCTGCTCACCGCGCACCGTGCGCTGGAAGATGCGGTGCTGACCAAGCAGCAGAACCGCTTCAAGCCGGACGTGGCGCGCAAGTGGGTGGAGCTGGTGTACGAAGGCTTCTATCACGACCCGCTCAAGACCGACATCGAGGCGTTCCTGAAGTCCTCGCAGGCCAAGGTCAACGGCGAAGTGACGCTGGAAACCCGCGGCGGCCGCGTCGATGCGGTGGCGGTGCGCTCGCCGCACCTGCTCAACACCAAGGGCGCGACCTACGCGCAGTCGGCCGACTGGGGCGTGGAGGAGGCGGAAGGCTTCATCAAGCTGTTCGGCATGAGCTCGACGCTGTACGCGCAGGTCAACCGCTGAGGTGACCTGCGCAGGCAGCCCGCATCTCCCTTCTCCCGCAGGCGGGAGAAGGTGGCGCATAGCGCCGGATGAGGGCGCCGAGCCGCATGCCCCCATCCGCCCTGTCGGGCACCTTCCCCCGCAGGCGGGGGAAGGGTCAGCTGGCGTTAGAACGACAAAACTACACGCTGCCTGACGCAATCAAAAAATCCACCCACACGCTGGCGACGCAATAAGACGCGATTAATGACCACTGCTCGACAACACACTGACGCATCTTCCTTCCCCCGCAGGCGGGGGAAGGGTCAGCTGGCGTTAGGACGACAAAACCACACGGTGCCTGACGCAATCAAGAAGTCCACCCACACGCTGCCGACGCAATAAGACGCGATTAATGACCACTGCTCGACAACACACTGACGCATCTTCCTTCTCCCGCGTGCGGGAGAAGGTGGCGCACGGCGCCGGATGAGGGCGACGAGCTGCATGCCCCCATCCGCCCTGTCGGGCACCTTCCCCCGCAGGCGGGGGAAGGGTCAGCTGGCGTTAGAACGACAAAACCACACGGTGCCTGACGCAATCAAGAAG
>NZ_JPLE01000235.1 GCF_001010415.1 Xanthomonas pisi DSM 18956 | reverse complement strand
CTCTTCACTTGCACGCGCAATCGCTTGCATCTAAGTTCGGATTCATGGATGGTGACATAGTGTCACTTTTCTGTGAAGAAAATAATATTGAATCAGAAATAAAAGACAAGGACTCGCACGAAGTTTTAATTAAATTAGTAAGGAAGCACCTTCTGCCGCTGGTCAGTCACGTTGAGGTGTTTGAAATATCAACGATGCACAACCCGATACGTTGTGAAGCTGACTTCATCGATGAGATGCGTCAAAGCGATGTGCAAGTTGAAGGGGGCGTCGAAGAAGTATTACAGTGCATTGAATAAACGGGGAATTTTGAATGACTAACAAAACGCAGCGCATCAACTTTGAAGGCGAAGAATAGGAAATAGACACTCGTGCAAGATTCGGTGCGGGCGATTCTAACGGAACCATATGGGCGG
>NZ_JPLE01000234.1 GCF_001010415.1 Xanthomonas pisi DSM 18956 | reverse complement strand
CCGGAATATCGCCTAAATCGTTATTAACAGCTCTTGCAACAGCAGGCGTGTCAATTGAAATTGCGTTTCTGTGAAGGATTACCAAATCAAAAGAAGGGAATGATTCAAACTGCGACATGTCGTCATAGAACTTTTCATTGTTGTTCATGTCGACTCTATATACTGAAGCTTGATGCCTTTTAAACCAATCCCTCAAATTAGCCTTGTGGGTTATGAATCTTGCTAAATAAGTCAAAACGTCATTAGCCGTAGGCTTTTCTGGATTGCCAGGAACTTCTGGAAATAAGCCGCTAATTTGAAAACGTGTTGCGTATATCTGATCTTCAATATCTTTAAATTTGCCATTAACGAATTGAGATTCATCATTGACAAATTCATTCTTTCTCATCGACCAACCGAATGGAACTGAGAATAAAAGGTTAAACCAAATCTGATCACCAGTCGGAATGCCCTGTTGAGTCGGTTGGTATTTTTTCTGGACCGGAACAGCAG
>NZ_JPLE01000233.1 GCF_001010415.1 Xanthomonas pisi DSM 18956 | reverse complement strand
TCCGCGCTCAAGACGTTTACGGATGCGTGTCGCTTCGTTCTCGTCAGCCAGCACTTTCTTGGTCAACTTGCCGATTACTATTGCACGCTCGTCATCGCCGACTTCCTTCATCTGGCGTATTGAAGCACCGGAAGTGACGCCAATTAGATAGGGGTCATTATACGCCCAGCCGAACTTTGTGTGCATCTCTGTAAGGTCGCCGTATTTGACTTCAGCATTGGCCAATGCATCCTTCTGCTTTTGCGTTAAGGTTCCGGCTTCACGTGCTTCGATGTACTTCATCGCCTTCACCATTCCGTACCCTTTCGCGTT
>NZ_JPLE01000232.1 GCF_001010415.1 Xanthomonas pisi DSM 18956 | reverse complement strand
AACGTTTTCACCGATAACCAGCTCAATACGCCGCCAATCTTCTTGAATTTGCCCCATACTATTTCGTATAGTCTCAAGAGCAGCTTGTTGGCGCTGCAGCTTTGCCGTTTCCTCATCGCTTATGCGTGTGCTTTCTTTCACAGACTGGTTGCGCTCGCGAAGGGCGCGGACTTCATCGGCGGTAAAACCTGCCAGAGCACCAATAGCACGAGCGGTTTGCTCATTCACACTTCTCAGCTTTGTTCCAATTTCATCAAGCAGCTGATTCGTGTCTTTGATGCCGCCGTTACTGTTGAAAGGACTTGTCCCCATCTTGTTCAGCAACAAGTTGTCCTTGTTCATCACATCAGGGTTGGTGTATGCATTGAATGCCAGATTAGAAGCTTTGCTGATTAAGTCTCGCGACCCCTGTGCGCCAAGGATGCCACCTGAACTTTCATTCAACTGTCGTTGTAGTTGTTCGACACCCATTGGAGAGAGTCCGGCTTCAAAACCAAGCTTTCTTTGCGCTTCGTATTCTTTTCGAACATCAACGATGGATTTGACGACGACTGCCAATCCTGCGACAACAGGGACGAGCGCGGCAAAACGATATGTCAGCCGCGCAAGTATTCCGTCAATTGACCCTAGCTCACCAGTAAGCGGCTTTAACTCGCCAAAAACATCTTTGAATGCTCCAGAGAAATCTTTGCCAGCGGATTTTGCCTTTTTGTTTGTCTGATCAACCTTATCTTGCAATTGCTCAAGACGATTGATGGACTCTTTCAAGTCCACCGTATATTGAAGCACAAATTTTTCTAATGAGTCAGACACAGTTTACCCCTTGTTTGGAGTCTCGCCGCTGAGGAATGGCGCGATTAATCGCATCGATTCGC
>NZ_JPLE01000231.1 GCF_001010415.1 Xanthomonas pisi DSM 18956 | reverse complement strand
ACCTTGGTGTAACTCCAGAAGAAGTAGAACGTCTTTCCCTTCTTTCTGTTGGATGTCATTGGTCTCCCGGACGAGTAACATCGTTTACAACAGACTTTGGTACGGCCAGACAGTTCTCTGGGAGTTGGGAATATCAAACGTACACTATTCTTAGTCTCAGGAATGCTCCGTTCATTTTCGATTACTACCAAAACATGGTTAACATTGTACTCGCCGGAAAGAACCCTAAGCATGTTATGGAAGAAAAACGTGTTGACGTCCTAGATATGATTGAATCTGAACAAGAATACATGGTCTCAGGTACCTCTAGATTTG
>NZ_JPLE01000230.1 GCF_001010415.1 Xanthomonas pisi DSM 18956 | reverse complement strand
AAATAAGATAAAGCAAACACCGGTCGAAAGGCCGGTTAGGAGAAATGATGTTTGGTTATTTTTACAACTCGTCGTTCAGGCGATATATCACAATGATGGGCGATTTGTTTTCAAATATCCAAGTTAACCGTCAATTGTCTACAGGCAATAAATTTATTCGTGTTCCTATTACGTATGCATCTAAAGAGCACTTTATGATGAAACTTAATAAATGGACCTCTATAAACTCACAAGAAGATGTGGCTAAAGTCGAAACTATTCTACCACGTATAAATCTCCAAATGGTAGATTTCGTTTATAATCCGACTTTTAAAACGAATATATTGAATAACTCTCTTTTCAGTAAATCGACTAAGGATATTGTA
>NZ_JPLE01000229.1 GCF_001010415.1 Xanthomonas pisi DSM 18956 | reverse complement strand
TGGGGTGAGGCGAATACGAATGATGCGCGGTATGGCGTGTATGACAATACGCACAACAACTTCGGCAGTCGAAAGGGCGGCGACTGGGATAACTACAAATACAACACCTCGACTAACGGCAACCACGTCCACAATATCCAATCTTCTGGGTCACACACCCATGGGTTGAATATAAATTACGCTGGCAATCACAGCCATAGCTATACCCTTCCCGCTCACACTCACGATGTGGTCGGTAACACTGGCAACGCAGGGCAGTCTGTTCCAACGGCTGTCTCAACCCTGCCGCGATATGTCGTCTTGAACGGCTGGTACAGAAGCGCATAAGGTGATTTATGATTAATGCAAACGTAATATCTAAAGGGACCGGATGCAGCATGGATGTCGCAGATAAG
>NZ_JPLE01000228.1 GCF_001010415.1 Xanthomonas pisi DSM 18956 | reverse complement strand
AAACCAATCTTTGCAGCATCCGGCTTCTTCTCTGTCCTTTAACAATCAAAGCATCCCGTGCTGAAGGTCAAGCTTTCTTGCGGCAAACGACCTGGCACGGAATCGCTTACCCGCTCTCACCGCCTGCCGAATCTTCTTTTGCATACACTTACGGTCAAAATCGTTGCGGTCAACGGCTTCGAGTAAATCCCGACGCAAAGCACCTAGTGTCGCCTTTTCGGATAATTCTACGCCCAGCGCGGCTGCAACGTCTTTCAAAACATCGAGTTCGGTTAACGTTCTCATTTGATAATCCG
>NZ_JPLE01000227.1 GCF_001010415.1 Xanthomonas pisi DSM 18956 | reverse complement strand
GACGGCACAGCCAAAAGCCCCCTGGGGATGAGCATCAGGTATCGTTACGAGACACCTGATGAACTGGGTGTTATAGCCTCTTTTACATGGGCGCGCTCCATGACTAATGCGCAGGCATTTATTGATGTTAAGCCTTCCGATCCATCACGAGAGGTAAAAAACCCGGCAGCTTCAGCGAGAACTGATATCAGGGCTAATTACTGGAGTCTACTATCCGGTCCTTCGTGGCGGTTTAACGAATACCTCAGTGTGTATGCAATGGGTGGTATGGGGGTTGCAAAAGTCACCACTGACTTGAAAATTAACGACAATCTTAATCACTGGTGCCGGTAGTTTTTCTGAAAGTAACAGCACCAAAAAAACGTCTATTGCATGGTCTGTCGGCGCGCAATTTAACTTCAATGAAAGTGTTACTATGGACGTCACTTATGAAAGCTCAGGCTCTGGCGACTGGAAAACTGATGGTTTATTTGCAGGCATTGGCCTGAAATTCTGAGTGATAGCTGACAACATTTCATAACCCGCTGTGATGGCGGGTTTTTTGTTGCCCGTGCAGGGCAAAAATCGTAGATTATGCGCGGGTGCCTTTCGGCTGATGGCTGGAGGGAGAACCTGAAGGCCTGATGTGGAAAGGCCCCGAGTCAAACATTTTGTTTAACCCGAGGCCCTAACCATCATACCTTAAGCAAGTAGAAGGTTAGCGCCTCTCCACTCAGGAGGCAAGCGCTATGTCGCAAAAATCGCTCATCACCGTCACAATTTGTATGACGGTAATCTTCACCATCTGGATGTTACACGGCTCGTTGTGTGAGTTCCGGCTGAATTTGTGGGGAGCGGAGTTTGCGGCGTTCTTACAG
>NZ_JPLE01000023.1 GCF_001010415.1 Xanthomonas pisi DSM 18956 | reverse complement strand
TCAAAATTGGGGGGACGTCGGAGCGTAGTGAAGGCATTGGACCATCGGGTGTCCTGCGGCGTCGCTACATCCACCTTGCATTGCGTGGAGCGCGTGGCATCGAACTGGATCGTCGAGAGATTGACGTTGATGAAGGGGATGCCGGCGAACAGGATGACCACGATGGCAACCCATACGCGGTTCTCGATGCGGACCGCCGACAGGACCCCCTTATTCCCCTCGTCGGCCCCCTCGGTTCGCGCCCGGAGCCATTCTTGGATCACGATGGACACGAAGGGCAGGGCGAACATGCCGCTGGCGACCAAGATGTTCCATATCCCGTTGTGCACGATCCAGCCGACCAGCGTGAGGTAGTACTCCAGGTAGTCCGTGGTGTAGAGGGTCATAGGATCTCTGCGCGCCGTTCGTGACCATGACCATGTGCTTGCTTAGGCGCCGCTTTTTCCAGGACCAAGGCTGCAGGGCCGGAAAGTGGCATCCGCGCTGCTGGGGCGCTACCTTGCAATCAAGGCCATGTTTAATGGAGCTTGATGTTGGGGGCAACGCGTCTGTGTATAGGTGGAACAATCCGAACTGTGCGCACCCTGATTCTTATGTTGGCGTCCAGGGACGAAGCCAATCGAAAACTGAAGGCTGACAGGCTACCGCTCCTGGGTTCCGGGAACCTTGACTGCCATGTGTCCGACTATCGTTGTTGCCACTCCCGCGCCTTGCAAGTCATGTCAAATCGTCTATCCCTGTCCATGGGGTAGCGGGAAAATCAAAAAGTGCTGTCTGCCGTAATGCCGGCATCAATCAACCAAAGCGGAAACCGAATAGTCCCCCGTCTTCGGTATGATCCGAAAGCCGGGTATCGAGAACTGCGCCGCGCAGATCAGTCGATTCGTCAGCGGGCAGGCGATCGAAGATGTCCGAATTCATCGTGACTATGTATTGCTGCTGAAGTTCCTCGCTGGTCTCCCTGCCAAGGCGTAACGCTCCAGCGACCTGACGCTCATCGACGCCATCAAAGAGATGGCTGTCATGGATCAAGAATCCGGGGCCACCATAGCGCTTCGTCACGATCTGAAGAAGGGCTAGGTCGAAGCAGAAGATCTCCATGTTGGCGATCCCGCCACCGCGATCCCCTTCGATCGAGATGCGGAACTCAGGGCCGTTTTCGGTGGCCGCCACCACGAGGCGGCCAGCACGATCGTCGTACAGCTCTGCGATTGCATCGGCAATGATCAGGATCGCTTCATCTAGCACTTTCTCTCGGATGTGGTGGTCCTCTTGGAGCTTCCGCTTCAGCTCCGCCCGGTCGATGTCGAGTTTCGTAGTCTCACCCTCAAGGGCCTCCGCTGCCTTGAAGCGCTCGCGCAGCGATGCGGCGTTTGCCTCAACGTCCGCCAAGTCGCGCTGCATCGCCAGAAATTCGTCCAGCGCTCCCCGTCCCTGCAGCGTCCGCAATATGCTGCTCCGCTCGTCGTCGAGACGACTCAGACCGCTTTCCACGCCCTCGATGCGGGAGCGCACATCGCTGATCTCCTGTTCGAGATGAACACGGCGATTGGCAACGACAGACTCGTAGAAGTTGCTTACATCATCGAAACGTCGCAGAGCAACGCCAGGTAATTCAATGCCGGCCGCAGCGTATAGCTGTTGAATGTCTGAGCGTTGTGGTGGCCGCTCGGAATGCAGCGCCTCCTGAAGATGATCAAGTGTCTCATTCAACGTGACGGATTGCCTGGTCAGAGTTTGCATCTCGGTCTTGATTTGACCCGCACGCTTCGAAAGGGACTTGTAGCTATCAAGTACCTCAAACTGCTCTAGGTTCTGCCGCAGCTTGCTAGCCTTTGCTTCAGCGATCGTCACTTGCGGGCGCAGTTCGGCTACCGTACCGATCACCGAACCGAGTGCGCCAATCTTGACAGCCTTTTTCAACTCGTCCAACGTCTTCTCGCGTGCGCGAATCTTGTTGAAGGCGAACGGAATTTGCCAGTCGAGGCCGAACAAGTACGACAGGTTGACCTGCCAGTCCCATCGCTGCTGCTTCTCGGCTTGGCGCTCCGGGCTGATGAAACCACCTGAATTCCTACGCCGCACGAAGTAGGAGAACATCGAGCGGAAGGTTGGCGTGAATGACTCGTCAAAGAGCGTGCCGCGTTCGTCTGCTGGGAGCCCAAACATGGCGTGGCCGAGGAACACGCGCCAGTTCACGTTCGAAACATAGAACCGCTCGCTTGCCTTGTCGAGCTTGCGCGGAATGTCCTTGCTCTCTTCACCTCCGCTGATCAGGAATATCTTTGAAGGGTCAGAACCAGTGCGAGCAATGGTGAGCAATTCGCCACCGATGCGGAACGTACCTTTGAAGGTGTGCTCGATCAGTTCGTCCAGCCGAAAGAGCGAGTCCTTTTCGCAGTCCGCACCCAGCAGGAAATGGATGACTTCGATGAGGCTTGTCTTGCCGGCGCTGTTGCGGGTTTGCTTGTTGGTCGAATCCGATGTCCGATCAGACAGCAGCACGTTAAGGCCGGAGTGGAACCTCACGGCCTTGAACGACTTCAGTGAACTTTCTATTGAGACGATCATGCTGTGTGCTCGCCGTAGATGATGCCGTCTCGATAGTTGATAGCGGCGATGGCATATAAGAGATTGAGCGCGAGGATGAACCAGTCAAAGGAAACCATAGCGTCCGGAGCTTTGTAGATTTGCGCCTCGCGCACGCAATCCCAGAGCGCGGATACCGATCGCGGCTCCTGGAGATGCTTAAGGATGTCGCCGCCTACTGTGATCAACGCCCGGTCATGCGGCAGGTACTTGGTCGGCAGGATCATGGCGTCACAGGGGCGATGGGCTCGCGCTCAAAAATGTCGCAGTTCTCGAAAAGAAAGGCCAGCAATGATTGCACCGCAACCTGTTTTTGCGGTGGAACCGTACCGATGCCCGTGACCAGTTCATATAGCGACGCCATGATGTCGCCCGGATTGAGAAGCTGGGCCTTCAAGTACTCATATCGATCACGGAAGAGCTTCGCAATGCGTTCGCCAGTCAGCGGGTCCGGATGGCGGTCGAAGTATTGACCGACAAGATGGGCATTCTTCCAGCCCCCCGCGATCAGCTGTTTCCAGTGGTTCGGCAAATTGTTGTAGGTCAACTTGTGAAGCGGGACTGGCCGCAGGTCCTGTGCATTGAAGTCGATCGCGTCAGCCTCGTTGCGTAGATGCTGAACAAGGTCCCGCAGAGTGGCTGTGTCAAGACTTGCCGCATCCATATCGGACGCCGCCGGACCAAGCAGGGATTCAATCTGGAACGGTTGCAGGCGGAACACTCGTTCGGAAAATCCCTCCATCCCGACAAACCCGAATGCGAGGCTAGGATTGGCTTCCTTGAGTGCGCTCATCGTTGTTAGCGCCTCAACAGGTAGTCCGTCGGCGATGTTGTGCACCATGTGCCACTCTCTCATGATGGCGGCTAGGTTCTTCAGAGCCTTCGCAAAGTCGTCCGTCATTTTGGTTGTCAGCGTGCCAACCTGCTTCAACTCGCCGGCAAGCGCTCCGTAGCACTGAAATAGCTGGCCGTCCGATTGCAGATAGCCATCGCACCCCTTATCACCGAGAGACCCGTATGGACGAACACGCACGAAGTCGTCACCATGAAGAAGACCCATGACGGTCGAGAAAAAGTCCTGGAACGCATCGCTGTTGGACTTACGCAGCTTAAGTTCAAGCGCGATCCGCCAGTAGTAGCGTTCACTGGCCGTGAAAGGATCAACGGTTGTCCCTCTTTGTGCAGGCGGTATCGAAGTCATGCGCACGTCCTCCGTCTCAGCGTGGCCGTTGGCGTAGGCCATTCTCCATGTGCCCGCAAAAGCCGTGCTGTCGTCATACCATCAACAAACAAGACGCGGCAAGGGGTAGTAAACGACCGCTGGAGGGCAAAAGCCAAGGCCTGTTTGCGTACAGCAGCGCCAATGCTGTGGCAGTGTTGAATTACGAACACATCGGCCGGAATATTGAACAGTCGATAGAGCTGATCACCGTTGCGGCCAAGGTCCGTGGGCTTCATCGGGTGGAAGCGAGACGGGCCCTTGAGTAGAAAGGCAGCCGTCTGCCGACGGCCGTTCACGCCTAGATTGGCAGAGAACACATCACTCTCCTCACCACCCCAGTCGTTTGGAATGCTGGGCTCGCCGAGTAACTGGCACAGCAACTCTTTGACCGACTGTTCAGGCACGCCGCGCATCACCGAGAATTCAGATGCTTTGGGTGTCCACTTTTCATCCAAGCCTGCGAACTGATCGATGTCTTCTGGCCGCAGCTCTAGGCTTTGTACGAACGGCGTTGGTAAACCACCACCGCGTTCGACCAGATCGCCGATGGCGTAGGGCACCGCCCGGATCGTGGTCCCGTCCATATCGGCGATATAGCCGAAGACAAAGAGGCGCGTAGACCCCTGCATGCGCGTCATCGCGGTGTCATTGACCAAATTGCCCTTTGAGAACTCGACGACCAGCTGCTTCCCGATAAGCGGCCCATCAAGTTTTTCTCTAAGACTGAGCAGCGGTGTCTTGTTTCGTTGGGAGAAGCCGTTGCCGTACGTGTGTCCGTCATAGATGAACGGGACGCCGGCCTGCAGCCGGTTTTCAAAAGTCAGCTGAGGCAGCGTCTTGACGTTGCCGTGAGCAATCGCGTCGACCAAGTACTGGCCGACCGCATTTGAGAGGATCGCGGACGCCATGAGAACGTCCTGCCCCTGTAGAGCGGCGAGCACGTGGGCCGGCAACCGATCAACTTGCAGCAGACCCAACAAGCGGTCGCGGCTCAGGTAATACGTGACCAATTGACGCGAAGCGAGCTCAGGCCGGCATGCATCGTCAGCGTCATCTTCCTCGTATGGCTCGCAAGCAGGGTGGGCGACAGGCATGACGATCACGTAGCTACGGCCGCACTTGAGCGAGGCTCAAAGAATGAGAATCCGATGGCAAGTAGACGCGCTTTTCTCCCCTTCATCGCTGTCTCCATATGGGCGTTTGCGTTGTATTGGACTACAAACCGTGTCAGTGTGGTCTCGAGGTCACATGCAAGGTCAGGCCTGCGTGGCGCTGTAGGTGGCTGATGACACTGAACAGGTTGCGCGCCTGCGGGTTGCCAGTTGGGCCGAACATCCGGATCAGACTTTTGGGCGACGAGCCGGTCTCGGCGCCGAGTTGCTCGAAGCCGAGCGTCGCTTTGATGTAGTCGCGCAGGATCGCCTTGCCGGTGTCTACATCACCAGAAAGCATGGTTTCAATGCCCTGCTTGAGCAGGGCCTTCCCGAACTTCGGGTCTGCATGGACTCGTGCCAGCACCGTCTCCTTAAAGTTACGTGTCAAAGCCATAGTTCACACCTCGCTGATCGCAAACGCCGCTTGCAGGCCTCCCAACGGGTCGGCGCGGCCTCTATGTCGCGGCTGCTGTCGCTTCTTCGTCCCGTCGGCAACCAGGGCGAGCATGTCGACCTCGCGGCTGGAGTAGGTCGGGTCCCGGCCCGAAAATCCAGCAATTACCCCTGCGCACCTTCCCCGACGTCTTTGATGTTGACAGGTTGCCTTGCTCTATGAGCGTGAGGACGACACGCTGCCGCGGCGTGCTAGCGCTAATCATTCCACAAGTAACTGACGCCTTCTTCTTATATGCACTCTTGTATATTCAATGGAGCTATTGGTAGCACATATGTTACCACTCGGCAAGCGGTAGCCAAAGGCGCGACAGCGGTGCCAGTAGGCGGAGAAGTCTCATATGCCTTCGGTTGTCGACCGCTCTTAAGTGACTGGTGTAACTTCAATTAGTCACCAGAGGCGGTGGGGCCGAGTGCCTGCCACAGCTGGAGGCTGTGAAAAAACGTCGATAGCTGCCTTTCACGGGGATGGGTTAACCATTCTTCAACTCCGGGACCGTGCCTTGTAGGACGTTCTGAGCGGTTCACTTTTGAGCGAACTGAGAAATCCAAGGCTGGACTCGCGTTCTCACACGGCCTCGCTGCGAAGCGATTGTCCGCGACGTCGGGGTGGGTGGCGGCTATGGGCTGTCTACGACCAATCCAGATGTAACTCAGTAGGCAAAAGTGGGCTGAGTGGCTGGCAGCGAGTGAGCCAAGGCCTGGGTTTTTGGCGGCCCCCCGATCATCGGAAGCCTCGTCGGGGCACTTTTACCCGCACGACTTGGCCAAACCCACAAAAGTAGTACATAATAGCGTTCTTCCAACGGAGGGTTGTCTGACAAACCTCTTATGGATCAAGGAGTTAGGGCGGAAGCGAGCATCTCTTTTCCCGCTCCAAATTCAGACCCCGGATATCCCGCGATATCCGGGGTTTTTGTTTTCCGACATAAGACGCTTCCTGCGGCGAGCATGCTGTCGTTGAACATGGTTTGTGGCTGGGCAAGGCGTCGGTATGACCCCAGGGCCGAGAGCGCTTCTGCAGATCCGCAAGCTTGTGCAAGGAGCGGCGGTGTTTGCCGTGCAGTTGACCAGACACGCGCCGTGGCCTCGCGCCCCGTTGCGGCCCATGCACTAGCGATCGGGCGAGCGGGGCGGCGAATCGATATTCCTGGAGCTACGGACTTCTCATTCGGCGGCAACTCGTCCTGCAACAGCGGAGCTGTTCGCCGCACAGCCAAGGTCATGCGCTCGAACGCAGCGACCTCTCGTCTGCCTAACGAACTTGGAGTGCCCTGTATGGATTGCCGTGTCCTCAGGCGCCTGCAAGAGCATTTCGCAGACAGGCGCTGAGATGGAAGCCGCGGGCAGGTTTCAGTCCACACACCTTGCGCCACCGCTTGACTGATCAGCGCATCCTGCCCGCGTCGCTGTGATTGCAGGTGGTGGTGCTCACGGACATGCCGGCTGCACGCGCGGCAGGAAAGCGTCCTTGAGGACGCAGTGTCATCGCATCTGGCAATGGAGTTTCGTGCCAGCGTGTGCCCGGGGCGGGGGTCGAACCCGCATAGCCTTGCAGCTGAGGGATTTTAAGTCCCTTGCGTCTACCAATTTCGCCACCCGGGCATTGCGATAGCGTGCCTGATTGCGCAGCGATTGTGAATCTCCAGGCGACGATTCTTCCCAAGGCTCCGGACCTGCCGCGTGCGCTATGCTGCCGCCGCACAGCCGCGCGGTACCCACTGCGCGCGATCAAAGGAACCGCATGTCCGGCAACACGCTTCTCCCACTGCTGCATTCGCGCATTGCCGTCATCGGGCTCGGCTACGTGGGCCTGCCGCTGGCGGTAGCGTTTGGCCAGCACCGCGACACCCTGGGTTTCGACATCGATGCGCAGCGGGTCGCGCAACTGCGCGACGGTCACGATGCTACCTTGGAATTGGACGACGCCGAACTAGCTGCCGCAACGCAGTTGCGCTACAGCGCAACCGCGGCTGACCTGGCGAGCTGCAGCATCTTCATCGTCACCGTACCGACCCCGATCGACAGCTTCGAGCAGCCGGACCTGGAGCCGTTGCGCAGTGCTACGACCCTGATTGCCGCCGCGCTCAAGCCCGGCGATCTGGTGATCTACGAATCCACCGTGTATCCGGGCACCACCGAGGAAGTCTGCGTGCCGCTGCTCGAGGCTGCCTCCGGCCTGCGCTTCAACGAGGACTTTTTCTGCGGCTACAGCCCCGAGCGCGTCAATCCTGGCGATCGTCAGCGACGGCTGCGCGATATCCGCAAGATCACCTCCGGCTCGACGCCGCAGGCTGCAGAGACGGTCGATGCGCTGTATGCCGGCATCATCACGGCAGGCACGTGGCGCGCGTCGTCGATGCGCGTGGCCGAAGCGGCCAAGGTGGTCGAAAACATCCAGCGCGATGTCAATATCGCCTTGGTCAACGAGCTGGCGCTGATCTTCGACAAGCTCGGTATCGACACGCTCGATGTGCTCGAAGCCGCCGGCACCAAGTGGAATTTCCTGCCGTTCCGGCCTGGCCTGGTCGGAGGCCACTGCATCGGCGTGGACCCGTACTATCTGATGCACAAATCCGAAAGCGTGGGTTACCACCCGGACCTGATCCACACCGCGCGCCAGGTCAACAACCGCGTCGGCCGGCATGTCGCCGAGCGCGTCTGCGGCATGTTGGCTCTACGCGGCGTCACGCTGGCACAGGCGCGGGTGTTGGTGCTGGGTGCCACCTTCAAGGAAAACTGCCCGGACCTGCGCAATAGCCGTGCCCTGGAATTGGTGCAGCTGTTGCAGGCGGCCGGCGTGCACGTCGATACCTGCGACCCGTGGGCAGACCCGGCAGAAGCCTTGCAGCATGGCGGCGTGCAGCTCTGCGAGGCGCCGGAGGAGGGCGCCTACGATGCGGTCGTGTTGGCAGTGGCGCACGCGCAGTATCGCGATTACGACGTGGAGCGCATCGCAGCGCTCGGCAAGCCGGGCGCGGTGGTGTACGACGTCAAGTCGGTGTGGCCGCGCGCGGCTGTCAGCGATCGCCTGTGACGCGATCGGGTCGACGTTGCAGCCAGTCGACGGCGCCAAGCGCGGCGCGTCGTCCGCTGGCAAAACATGCGGTCAACAGATAGCCGCCGGTTGGCGCTTCCCAGTCGAGCATTTCGCCGGCACAGAACACGCCGGGGTGCGCGCGGGCCATCAGCTGCGCGTCCAGCGCTTCCAGTCGCACGCCACCGGCCGAGCTGATTGCCTCGGCCAGCGGGCGGGGTCTGAGCAGGCGCAGCGGCAGGTGCTTGAGCGTGCGTGCAACCAGCGCAAGATCGTCGCCGGCCTGTTTGCCCAGGTGCTCGTACAGGAGCGCGGCCTTGACGCCTTCGATGCCGACCTGGCGACGCAAATGCTCGCTGAAACTGCGCCCCTTGCGCGGTAGGGACACCTCGGCGCTTACCCGTTCCAACGTCCGTCCCGGCACGAGATCCAGGCCGAGCTCCGCGTGGCCATCTACATCGATCTGCTGGCGCAAGTCGGCGGCGATCGCATAGATCAGGCTGCCTTCGATGCCGGTTTCGGTCGCGACGCATTCGCCCTGCAATGCGTGCTGCACGCCGGCGCCATCGCGCCAGTGTGCGACGACCGGCTTGAGCGGCGCGCCTGCATGCCGTTGCACAAAATGCGCGCTCCAGTCGATATCGAAACCGCAGTTGGCGGGCACCAGCGGGGCGACGGCGATGCCGCGTTGCTGCAGCGTTGCCTGCCACCGGCCATCCGAGCCAAGCTGCGGCCAACTGCCGCCACCCAGCGCCAGCACCACTGCATCGGCATGGCATGCGATGTCGCCTGCAGCCGTTGCGAACCGCAGTGCGCCGTCGTCGCTCCAGCCCAGCCAGCGATGCTGCACATGGAAGTCGACGCCCTGTTCCTTGAGTCTGCGCACCCAGCCGCGCAGCAGCGGCGCAGCCTTGCGATCGATCGGGAACACACGCCCGGAGCTGCCGACATAGGTCTCCACGCCCAGCGCGCGTGCCCATCCGCGCAAGGCGTCGGCATCGAAGTCTTGCAGCCACGATGCCACCGCCGAGGTGCGCTCGCGGTAGCGCTGGGCGAACAGCGGCATCGGATCGGAATGGGTGAGATTCAGCCCGCCCTTGCCGGCGATCAGGAACTTGCGCCCCACCGAGCCCTTGGCCTCGTACAGATCGACCGCAATCCCGGCAGCGCATGCCACTTCAGCGGCCATCAACCCCGCAGGTCCGCCGCCAATCACCGCCAGTCGCGGTCTGTTGGTGTCCATCATTGCTCAGGCACTCAGCGTGGCTGAACGCCGAGCAGTTCCACGTCGAACACCAACGATGCGCCGGGCGGAATCACGCCGCCTGCGCCGTTGTCGCCATAACCGTAGTCGGGCGGGATCATCAAGGTGCGCTTGCCGCCCACACGCATGCCGGCAACCCCATCGTCCCAGCCGCGAATCACCTGATGCCCGCCCAGCACGAACTGGAAGGGTTCTGCGCGATCGAGCGAGCTGTCGAATTTCTTGCCGTGCTTGTCGGCAGCTTTTTCGTCGTACAGCCAGCCGGTGTAGTGCACGGTGACCATCGCACCCGGAGTGGCTTCGGCACCGGTGCCGACGGTGCGATCGATCAGCTCGAAGCTGGCAATGGTGCCGCCGGACGGCGGCAGGGCAGGTGCGCAGCTGACAAGCAACAGCGCGGCACAGAGCGTCAACAGAAGGCGCATGGGGTGATCCATCAAGGAAGGCCGCCATTATCGCATCTGGCTCCCGTTATCATCGCGCCATGGCCAAGCTGCTGCTCAATCTGCGTAATGTTCCCGACGACGAGGCCGACGAGGTGCGGGCGCTGCTGCGCGAGCACCTGGTGCAGATCTACGAAACCCGGCCCAGCAACTGGGGCATTTCCGCTGGTGGCATCTGGCTCAGCGACGATGCCGACTACCCGCGCGCCAAGGCGGTGCTGGATGCGTATCAGGCCCAGCGTGGCGCGCTGGCGCGGGCGCAGCGGCAGGAAGCGATCGCCGCGGGCACTGCAGAGACCTTTGTGGCATTGCTGCGCAAGCGACCGCTGTTCGTGATCGCCACGCTAGTGGGGATGCTGATCGTCGCATCGTTGGTGTTGCTGCCATTTCTGTTGCTGCGTGGCTGACGGTGCATAGCGCAGCGACCGGTGATGGGATCGGGGGCTGCATCCGGATACCCGTTGCCCGGGGGGCTTTGGGGCAGCGCGGTTGCCTTCACTGCCTGCAGGGCGATGGATCATCCGGCAGGCGCTCGCTACCCGGGAGCGGGCGCCTTAAAATACCCGGATGATCACCAATACTGCGGCGTACCAATTCGTCACCATCCACGACCCGCAGCAGCTGGCGGACAGCGTGCTGCTGCACGCCGAACAGCAGTCGCTGAAGGGCTCTGTGCTGGTGGCCGAAGAGGGCATCAATCTCTTTCTGGCGGGCGAAGCCGAGCGGGTCGGCGCGTTTTATCGCTGGCTGCAGGGCGACCCACGCTTTGCGCAGATGCGCATCAAGTACAGCCGCAGCGCGCAGCAGCCGTTTGCGCGGCTCAAGGTCAAGGTCAAGCCGGAGATCATCAGCTTCCGTCGCGACGATGCATCGCCGCTGCGAGGCCGTGCGCCGACAGTGACGCCTGCGGTGCTGCGCGAGTGGATGCGCAACGGGCGGGATGACCGGGGGCGCCCGCTGGTGTTGCTCGATACGCGCAACGCGCAGGAAGTTGCCTATGGCACGTTTCAGGGAGCGCTGACCCTGCCGATCGACAAGTTCACCGAGTTGCCCGCAGCACTTGAAGCGCATCGCGCAGCATTGGCCGATGCCACGGTGGTGAGTTTTTGCACCGGCGGTATCCGGTGCGAGAAGGCGGCGCTGTGGATGCAATCCGACGGCATGGATAACGTGCTGCAGCTGGAAGGCGGAATCCTGGGCTATTTCGAAGAAGTCGGCGGCGAAGGCTATGACGGCCGCTGTTTCGTGTTCGATGAGCGCGTCGCACTCGATCCGGCGTTGCGTCCGCTGGTGGACGATGCGCGGACCGCCGAACCGGGAAAAGTCTGACCGGGCGCGACTGCATTGCCCGATGCAGCCGGTCTTGCAGATGCTTGCATCATGCGACCACACTGCAGTGGCACATCGCGCAGTGTCAGCAGTGCTACACGCGAAATGAGTGAGCTTTTCGCTCTAACTTGGATGTAATACGTCGCATCAAGCTTGCCCTGAATTATTCACGGAGCTAGGCTGCACCAGCCAGCCGCACAGCGAGGACAACAAGGATGACCATCAGAGTTTTTCTGATCGACGATCATGCACTCGTGCGTACCGGCATGAAGATGATCCTGTCCAAGGAAGTGGACGTCGATGTCGTGGGTGAAGCAGAGAGCGGCGAAGCGGCATTGCCGCAGATTCGTCAGCTCAGGCCGGATATCGTGCTGTGCGATCTGCATCTGCCCGGCGTCAGTGGGCTGGAAATCACCGAGCGCATCGTCAAGGGCGATTACGGCACGCGCGTGATCATCGTGTCGGTGCTGGAGGATGGCCCGCTGCCGAAGCGCTTGCTCGAAGCCGGCGCTTCCGGATATGTCGGCAAAGGCGGCGACGCGCATGAGCTGTTACGCGCGGTACGCGAGGTTGCCTTGGGACGGCGCTACCTGGGCAACACGATTGCGCAGAATCTTGCGCTGTCCAACCTGGAAGGCGGTAGCTCGCCATTCGACGCGTTGTCGCCGCGCGAACTGGAAGTCGCCTTGTTGCTGACCCAGGGCCTGCGACAGGAAGACATCGCCAAGCGCCTGAATCTCAGTGCCAAGACGATCAATACGCACAAGGCGCGCCTGTTCGAAAAAGTCGGTATCCAGGACAACATCGCGCTGGCGCGCCTGGCCAATCAATACGGCCTGACCGACCCTGCCCGCACGATGTAGCGCTTTCCAGTCTCTGCATGCACCTTTGCGCTTTGCTGGAGCATGGCCGAGCCATCTGCCGGACCAACCGCCCATTGGCGACTTCCCTGTTTCTACGTGCCGGCCAATGCGGCTAGCGAGCAATGGCCGGCAGTCCTCGGATACCTGAGGGGCACGGACGGGGGGCGGGGTGCGGGTGATGTGCGTCGCCGCACAGAGCATGCCAGCGTGCCGAGCCTGTCGCCGGCATCGGCACCTGCAACGAACGGGGCCGACCTTGTGAATACCCGGCAATCGACGCGGCGTCGATTGTTTGCGCGGCCCGGGATTGCATCCAGGCGCTTCGATGCTGTCGTGGCCAATCGCGCATAAAAACAAGGCGGCCCGAGGGCCGCCGTGTTTGATGCAGATCTGGCCCAGGAAGTCCGGGCCGGATCGGAGAGGCGTTGCAACGATCAGTGATCGTTGCGCGGCTTGTCGGCGTCGTCTTCCTGCACGGATGCACTGCCAGCGTCAGCGGACGGCGCTGCAGGCTTGACCGCTTCGGAGACGACCACGGTCGGCTTCGGCGTGTCGGTTGCCTGTTCCTGCACAGAGGCAGGTGCCTGCGGTGTCGCTGGCGACGACGGTTCTGCTGCCTTGTGCGGTACCGGCGTTGCGGCCGCCGAGGGCGCAGGTGCTGCGTCGGGCTTGGGAGCCAACGCGTCCAGCATGGTCGTCTGCACCGGGGCATACGGCTTGCGTACCGGAGCGGCCGGCGCCTCGTCCGACGTTGCGGCAGCCTGCGTCACCGTGGAAGTGGACGTCACGGTGACATCTACCGGAGGCTTGGCCGCATTGGACGGCTCGGCATCAGGCGCCTTGGCAGTGACCACGGTGGCCTGTGGGGCCGACGGTGCCGCTGCTGCAGGCGCCTGCTGCCCAGCAACAGGCGTTGCTGCTGCGGGCTTCACGGGCTCGGTGTGCACTGCAGGTGTTGCAGTGACAGCCGCAACAGCACGCGCCTGCGATTCGGCCGGCGGTACTGCAGCCGCAGTGTCGGTCGTTGCCTTCGGCGCCGAGGTGGCCTGCGTGTCGGTGGGCGCTTCGGCCGACGACACGGTCGGTGCGGTCGGCTCGACTGGCTTGGTGACCGCAGCCGGGGTGGCCGCTGCCGCTTCAGCGGTCGGCGTCGAGGTTGCAGCAGGTACGGCTGCTCCCGCGTGGTCGCCGGAGGTCGATGCAGCAGCAGTCGCAGCGCCCCGTGACGTTGCGTCAGCAGCAGAAGCTTGCTTGACCACCGGCGCAGGTGCTGCTTCTGCAGTATCGGCCGCAGCAGCTGGCGAGGACGCGACAGTCGGAGCTGCAACGGTCGGCTGTGCCGTCGAGGTAGCCGCTACGTTCGCATCACCGCGTGCCTGAGCCGATACGGCAGCAGTCGGTGCAGATGCCTGCTGTTCGAACGACGGTGCGGCGTTGGAGACCGGTGCGGTCGTCGACGTCGTTCCGCTGTCGGACTGCGTTTCCGCACGTTCCTTGGGAACCGGGCGCGGTTTGGGCGCTGCGGCTGCATTGGCCTCGGGCTTGCTGCGGGCGGCCGGAGCCGGCGCATCGTCGTCGAAGTCGAACTCCGGCTGGCCTGCACGCGGAGCGGCCGATACCGCGTTCGTGCCTGCCTCGTCGCCCTCGTTGTCGCCATCCAGATCGCCGTCCGCATCACCGTCCAGATCGTCCGTTTCCAGACCATCGACGCTGCTGCCGCCTTCGCCGTTTGCACCGGCGCCACGACGACGCCGACGACCGCCACGACGACCGCGACGACGACGGCTTCCACCTTCGCCATTGGCCGCATCGTCGCCCGACGCATCCTGGGTCTGGCCATCGGCACTGGCGTCGGTACCGCGATCGGCAGTGGACTCGCTCACCACGACCTCGACCGGGTGGGCCTGCTTGGCTTCGTTGGCGATTGGTTGCGTGTTGGTCGCTGCAGCGGTGTCGGCAATGGCTGCGACGACCGTCGACGTGGTTGCAGTTGCTGCGGTCGATGTCAGGGTCTGCGCCGAAGCGGTGCCTTCATCCTGACGCGCCGGGCGCGGCTGCCGTTCGGACGGCACGCCGTCCTGCTGCGCAGGCGCACGTGGTGGACGCGGCGTCTGGTTCTGCTGCTTGGGCTTCTGCTGCTGTTGCTGTTGTTGCTTCGGTGCCTGCGCTTCGTTGCGCGGCGGCTTGGGCACCTGCACCTGTTGCTGAGCCTGGGCGCCAGCTTGTGCGGCCTGGCCGTTCTGGCCGTTGGCCGGCTGGCGACGCTCGTCGCGACGCTCCTTGTTGGCACCGTTGCCGTTGCTGCCACCGCCGCGCTGCTGGTTGCCGCCGTTGCCGTTACGGGCATCGCGACCATCGCGACGTTGGCCGCCACGCTCGCCGCGCTCATTGCGGTTGTTGCGGCCTGCATCGTTCGGACGCGGACGCGGGGTCGACTCGGCTGCCGGAGCGACCGGCTCGACGCCGCCGAAGATGCGCTTCAGCCAGCCGACCACGCCGGTGACCGGTGCCGGAATCGGCACGGTGACGACCGGCGCAGGCGCCGGAGTCGGCGCAACCGGGGCAGGGGCCTCTTCACGCACCGGAGCCGGCTGGCTCGGCTTGATCGAGGTGACCGCAGGCGCTGCCGGAATGTTCAACTGCGCCTTGGTCAGCGCATGCACCGGCAACTTGCGCGGGGTGCCGCGCTGATAGCTCGGCTTGCCGCTGTCTTCGCCCAACTCGTTCTCGCGCAGGCGCGTGACTTCGTAATGCGGCGTGTGCAGCTGCTCGTCGGCGACGATGATGATCGGCGAGGCGTGACGATTTTCGATCTCGCGCAGCGCGCTGCGCTTTTCATTGAGCAGGTAGTTGGCGATCTCCACCGGGGCCTGCACCAGCACCTGTCCGGTGTTTTCCTTCATGGCGTGTTCTTCGGCCACGCGGATGATCGACAGCGACAGCGATTCGACGCTACGCATGCGGCCATGGCCGTCGCAACGCGGGCAGACGATCTGGCTGGATTCGCCCAGGCTCGGTCGCAGACGCTGGCGGCTCATCTCCATCAGGCCGAAACGCGAGATGCGGCCCAACTGCACGCGCGCGCGGTCGTACTTGAGCGCGTTCTGCAGCTTGTTTTCGACTTCGCGCTGGTGCTTGGACGAGGCCATGTCGATGAAGTCGATCACCACCAGGCCGCCGAGGTCACGCAGGCGCAGCTGGCGCGCGACTTCTTCGGCCGCTTCCAGATTGGTCTGGAACGCGGTTTCTTCGATATCGCTGCCCTTGGTGGCGCGCGAGGAGTTCACATCGACCGCCGTCAACGCTTCGGTCTGATCGACCACGATCGAGCCGCCCGACGGCAGGCGCACGTTGCGCTCGTAGGCGCCTTCGATCTGCGATTCGATCTGGAAGCGGTTGAACAGCGGAATGTCGTCGGTGTAGTGCTTGAGCTTGCGCAGGCTCTGCGGCATGACCTGCTTCATGAATTCCTGGGCGTCGGCATACAGCTCCGGCGTATCGACCAGGATTTCGCCGACGTCGGCGCGCAGGTAGTCGCGTAGTGCGCGGATGATCAGGCGCGATTCCTGATAGATCAGGAACGCGGCCGGCTTGCTCAGCGCCGCCTCGGCGATCGCCTTCCAGGTCTGCAGCAGGTAATCCAGATCCCACTGCAGCTCTTCGGCGTCACGGCCGACACCGGCGGTGCGGATGATCACGCCCATGTCGTCGGGGATATCGAGCTTGTCCAGCGCTTCCTTCAGCGCGGCGCGGTCTTCGCCTTCGATCCGGCGCGAAACGCCACCGGCGCTCGGCGAATTGGGCATCAGCACCATGTAGCGGCCGGCCAGCGAAATGAACGTGGTCAGGGCGGCGCCCTTGTTGCCACGTTCTTCCTTGTCGACCTGCACCACGATTTCCTGGCCTTCGCGCAGCAGCTCGCGAATGGTCGACTTGTTGTGGTCGACGCCGGCCTGGAAGTAATCGCGGGAGATTTCCTTCAACGGCAGGAAACCATGGCGCTCGGCGCCATAGTCCACGAACGCCGCCTCCAGAGAGGGCTCGAGCCGGGTGATGCGGCCCTTGTAGATATTGGACTTCTTTTGTTCCTTGGACGGCTGTTCGATGTCGATGTCGTACAGGGTCTGGCCGTCCACAATCGCCACGCGCAGTTCTTCTGCCTGCGTTGCGTTGATCAGCATTCGCTTCATTATTGCGTTCCTCACGCGCTCTACCGCGCGGAACGCCGTGACGTTTCGCCTCTGGAACAGCTTGTCGGCCCTTCGCGCAACGCGCGGACAGGCCTGACCAGGGTTTCCAGCGCTGCAACACCACGGCAGGCCGCGGGAGCGCTTGTTTTTAAGTTTTATAGGTGTTTCAGGGCCGGCAGCCGCGTCCGGACGGACCGGGGCAGCGCACGGGACATGTTCAGCGCAACGGTCGAAAAACCGCCGGCGATGGCCGGGTAGGCCGGTGAGCCGCTAACATGGCCGCCCCGGGGGCGGTGGTCGCGCACTGTGCCGGAATCATCGGAAGGCAGGCTTCTGGCCAATCAACTTCCAACGAAATCAAACCCTTATCTCGCTCGCCGAGTGTAACAGAATAAAGAGCCGGATGACCGACCCCCAGCCCCCCAAGCCGCCTGCCGACCGTGTGGGCGTGCGCATTCTCAAAGTTCCGGAAGACCGCGCTGGGCAGCGGCTGGACAATTTCCTGCTGGGCCAGCTCAAGGGGGCGCCGCGCAGCCTGATCTACAAGCTGGTCCGCAGCGGCCAGGTGCGGGTGAATGGCGGGCGTGCCAAGGCCGAGCGCAAGCTCGAAGGCGGCGAGGAAGTGCGGATTCCCCCGGTGCGCGTCAACGAGGAAGGCGACAAGGCTGCGCCGCCGTCTTCCTTTCTGGCGCGGCTGGAAGCGGCGATCGTGTTCGAGGATGCGCGCCTGCTGGCGCTCAACAAGCCATCCGGTGTGGCCAGCCATGGTGGCAGCGGCATCAGCTTTGGCGCGATCGAGACCCTGCGTGCGCTACGTCCCAACCAGACCCTGGAACTGGTGCACCGGCTCGACCGCGATACCTCCGGTCTATTGATCGTGGCCAAGAAGCGCTCGGCGCTGACCGAGCTGCAGGCGCTGATGCGTGAGGACGATCGCGTCGGGCGCGGCATTACCAAGCGCTACCTGACCGTGCTGGTGGGGCGGATGCCGGACGGCGTCATGACGGTGGACGCGCCGCTGCATATCGGCCTGCGCCAGGGCGGCGAGCGGCATGTGCAGGTCAATGCGATCGGCAAGCCGTCGCTCAGCCATTTCACATTGCTGGAACGACGCGGCGGACACTCGTATTGCGAAGTCCGGATCGAAACCGGCCGCACCCACCAGATTCGCGTGCATGCACAGCATCTGGGTCACCCGGTGGCCGGCGACGACAAGTATGGCGAGGCCGAGGTCAACAAGCGCCTGCGCGACCAACTCGGGCTGAAGCGGCTGTTCCTGCATGCGGCCTCGCTGGAATTCGCACTGGATGCCGGCAAGACACCCTACCTGCTGAGCGCGCCACTGGCTCCTGAGCTGTCCGAGGCGCTGGATCGGCTGGGGCGTTGACGCAGTCATCTTAGACTGCACTGACGTCTTGTTTCAGATATCTGGCGCGTGATGCCCATCGCTTGGCGGGACGTAGCTGTTGCGGTTGTCTCGTCCTGGTGAGATCCCCGGCGCAGTGACCGTCACGGCCGGCCACTGCGCCGAAGGCCTGTCCGTCAGTGAGGTTTAGCTATCGTGGTGGTGGTCGCGATGCTGCGGCGCCTGCGCATGCGCGGGCGGTCGCTGCGCATGCATGTCGGCCGGGTGGGCGGGAGCGGGGCGCGGGGGTACAAAGGACACCAGGCGTTGCGCGTGTTGTTGCGGCTGCGACTGCGTGATCGCCCGTGGCTGCTGGCGCGGCGGCAGTGGCTGCACCCGTTCCATCCGTTGCGGCGGCACCAAGGCCGCTTGCAGACGTGGCGCAGTCGGTTGCTGCGCATGTCCCTGTTGAATCGCCATCTGCGTTGCCGCTGGCGCACTAGGAGGGACATTGCGTGGGCCGCGGCTGGCAAAGGCAGCATGCGCATTGACTGCTGGAGGTGCTTGACGGGGCTGCTCGAACGTCGGGACGCGTGCTGCAGCGCTGGTCTGATGCACTTGCTGCAATTGTGCAGTGCGCTCCTGTGCAATCGCTGGTGCGGACATGCCGACGGCCGGACGTGCCGAGGCAAGCACGGATGCAGGAATGGTCGGTGCGCGTAACGTCGCCTGCGTCTGCACCGGCATCGACGCTGCAGCATGCGTTGCCACCGGACGGCCGGGCTGCAGCATCTGCCGCTCAAAATGCGGCGCCGACAGATGCGCATCGTCTGGCGCACGTGGAGCGTGGGCAGGCGAGGGTGCCATCAGATTGGGGCGCTGCAGGGTTCTGAGCGACTGCACACCTGCTGTCGCGGTAATCGGCAAGGCTGCGCGGTTGGCCACCGGCGCTGCCGGCGTCAATGCCGGGGCGGGCGCAGACGCCGCACCGCCGTTGGCTGCAGGCCGAAGATCCTGCCGCAGGTACGAGCGGGCGTCGATATAGGTGTTGCGGTTGTTGTTGATGATGATGGTGTGCGGCGCATAGACGTGGTTCTGGTACACCACGTAATGCGGTGCGGCCGGCGGCGCGTTCCAGTCCACGCCCCAGCTGTTCCAGCCCCAGCGGTGCCACGCCGGTGCCGGTGCGGCCCAGCCGAACCACCCGTGGTGGTGCTCCAGCGCGCTGCCGACCAGCACGCCGACGCCAAACGACACCACCCCGGTAGTGACTACATCCCCCTGGTCGTACCAGCGCACCGGGCGATAGCGATAGTCGCGATAGACATCGACCGGCGTGCCGTAGACCACGCCCGGGTCGTAGCGCGGCACATACACCACGTCCGGGAGTGCCGGTTCGATGGTGATGACTTGCGACGGCGGGGGAACACGTCCGCCATCCAGAATCGGGGTAACGACGACATGCCGCGCCACCTGGACCTGCTGCTGCGCTGTACTGCGTAACTGACCGCTGGCTTGGGCGCGCTGGCGCATGATCTGCACCGCGTTGAGAACATCATTGGGGTCGTGCGCGTACGCATCGCCCAGGGCACGGGTCCAGTCGAGATTGCCGGCCAGCTGGTCCACGACATCGGGAAAGGCAGTCAATGCCTTGATGCTGGGATCCCACGCTTGCGAGACGGTGGCCTGAGCGCGGTCGGCAGCCGTCAGGCTGCGATTGCTGTGCAGCCAATCCTGTGCGGTAAGGACCTGATCCGGGTAGACCGACGCCGCCAGGGTCTGGGCCAACAGCTTGTCGGGAAACAGGGCGATCGGCGCAACCAGGCGATAGAGCTGATCGGCCGTCGGCGGGCTGTAGGCCGGCGCGGTGGTAACGGGCGGTTGGACGGGAACCGCTGCGGTGGCTGACGGTGCGGTGCGTTGGCAGCCGACAAGTGCCAACGCGCCGCTGGAGGCGATTGCCAGCGCCCAGCCAAGGCGCCCCTGTGACCATGTGCGTTGCATACGGCACCTCGCTGAGTGCGCGTTGATGACGCGCGTACGATGCGCCGCACTCGGTGTCTGGAAGCTTTCTGACGGTGCGCCCGTCATGGCTCGGCAGGGCAGCGTTCAGCACGGCTGCACGACGACGGATCGCAGGGCTGCGGAACGTGCACAAAGCCGCCCGTCCGCCGCAACACCCGGACAGCGGCAGGCGCATGCATCACCCTGCAGCAGCGTGGGTCCGGGCCATGTCTGGATACGGAAAGCCCAAGCGCTCACCCCAGGCAACACCGGCCGTGGCACGCAATCGGCGCGCGATGCCTCAAGGCGCCGCGAAGCGGAACAACACCAGGCTGATCGCCAAGGTGCCCATGCCAGATACCAGGCCATAGACGGTTTCATGGCCTTTTGCGTAGCGCTTGGCCGCCGGCAGCAGTTCGTCCAGTGCCAGGAACACCATCACGCCGGAGATCAGCCCGAACACCGTGCCGAACACCGCCTCTGACAACACGTTGGACAGGGCCAGATAGCCAATGCCGGCGCCGATCGGTTCGGCCAGGCCGCTCAGCAGGCTGGCACCGAAGGCATACAGCTTGTTGCGCGTGGCGAAATACACCGGCACCGCGATCGCGATGCCTTCGGGAATGTTGTGGATGGCGATGGCAAACGCCAGTGGCATGCCCACCGCCGGGCTTTCCAGCGTGGCGAAGAAGGTCGCCAGTCCCTCCGGAAAGTTGTGTGCAGTGATCGCGATGGCGGTCATCAGGCCGACGCGGCGGATGTAGGCCCGGTTGTCATCGCGGAAGAGCGGGTCGTCGGTGGACAGGCTCTGGTGCGGATTGGGTACCAGGCGGTCGATCACCATGATCAACAGCATGCCCCCCAGAAAGGTCAGCGTGCCAAAGGTAAAGCCCAGCTTGTCGTTGTAGGCGTTGGAAAACGCAGCGATCGACTTGTTGAGGATCTCCGACAACGAGACGTACACCATCGCGCCACCGGCAAATGCCAGCCCGAACGCCAACAGGCGCGGGTTGGGTTTTTTGGCGAACACCACCATCAGGCTGCCGAGGCCGGTGGCGAGTCCCGCGGCCAGGGTGACCGCCAGCGCGATCCAGACGTTGTGTGATGACACCTCAAGCATGCGACGCGACGACCTCGTGGAGTGGGAGCGATTTTGCGGTCGTCAGCTCAATCACGCGACCACTGGCGCCAGCAGGATGGCCATGCCGGGATGACGAGTGCGTGGTGTCGAAGGCGACCGCATGTTCAAGCGCAAACACCGACCAGTACGACCGGTGTCGATCAGCGGTGCACCGCGGCGGCGAGCGTCTTGCCCGCCGTCGCTCATCGTCGCACTGGCACGCTGACCACGACGCTCAACCGCCGCGGCGTGCGCGTTCTTCGATGGCGAAGCATTCGTCCGGACGCGGTACCGGCGGCTTGAAGGCGACCGGCACCTGGATGGTCTGCGGCACCGCCTGGCCATTGCGGGTGGCCGCCTTGAACTTCCACTCGCGCACACGCTTTTGTGCGGCCTCGTCCAGCACCGGCTGGCCGCTGCTCTGGGTCACCGCCACATCGGTCGGTGTGCCTTCGGTGCCGACGACGACCCTGAGCACGGTGGTGCCACCGACCCCGGCGCAGGCCAGCTCCGGTGCGTACTCCGGCGGCGGCGTCTTCAGTGCGGCGAGTTCGGTGGGGGCCACCGCCGGCGCGGAAGCCTGTTGCGGCGACTTGCCGCAGCCGCTGAGGCCGGCTGCCAGACACAGGCCGGCGAGGGCCGCGCGAGAAATGGTCATGCAGTGACTCCCTGATCGTAGAGTTGCGCGGTCTTGGCCGCGCAGATGAAGTCGTTTTCGCTCAACCCGCCCACGTCGTGGGTGGAATAACGCACCACGACCCGGTCGTAATGCACGCCCAGATCGGGGTGGTGGTCTTCGCGATGGGCAATCCAGGCCAGCGCATTGACGAAGGCGAGGGTGCGGTAATAGTCCGCAAAGCGGAAGGTGCGCGTGATGGCCGTGCCGGCCTCGGACAGCTCCCAGCCGGGTACCTGCGGCAGCAACTCGGCCAGGCGGGCCTCGCCAAGCTTGTGGTCGCTGCCCTTGCGCGGAAGGCAATGGGCCTGTTCCAGGGGAATCAGATCGGTCATGACGGTCTCGCAGGGGTGGCGGACGGCGCACCCGCCAGGATCACGGTGTTCCATGAGCGAGGGCGCTTTGAGCGGTAGAATAACCCGCATGATCCAGATATCCGACAAAGCCCAAACCTATTTCCGCAAGCTCATCGAACGCGAAGGCGTGCCCGGCATGGGCGTGCGCCTGAGCGCGGTGGACCCGGGCACCCCTCGCGCAGACGCCAGGCTCGAGTTCGCAGAGCCTGCGGACCTGAGTGGCGACGAGTGGGCCATCGACTGCGACGGCTTCACGTTATATGTGGCCGCCGCCAGCGTGCCGTGGGTGGATGGTGCCGAGATCGACTACGTCACCCAGTCCACCGGCAACCAGCAGCTGACCATCAAGGCGCCCAAGATCAAGGGCGAAGCGCCGGCAGAATCGGCGTCGATGGTGGAGCGCGTGCGCTGGGTGGTCGAAAACGAGATCAACCCGCAGCTGGCCTCGCACGGTGGACGTGTGGCGGTGCAGGAAGTCTCCGCCGACGGCGTGGTGCTGCTGCGCTTTGGCGGCGGTTGTCACGGCTGCGGCATGGCCGATGTCACGCTGAAGCAGGGCATCGAAAAAACCTTGATGGGACGCGTGCCCGGGGTGATCGCAGTCCGCGATGCCACCGACCACGCCACCGGCGACGCGCCCTACATTCCGCGCGACAGCGCGGCCTGATTCCGCGTCACCGGTGACAACGGCTGCCGATCTGCTGCAGGCACTGCGCGCGCGCATGCCGGGCAAGCTCATTCTGGATCGGCGCACCGGCCTGCCGTACGGTTGGGCCATCTGGATGCGCAATCGCGGCGACGTGTCGGCACCGTTCAACGACGATCAGGTGATGGATGTGCTGTTGGCACGTCCATCCCTCGCGCATGGCGAAGCTGCTGCTGCGTTATTGACGCCGTTCCAGGCATTTCGCAGCCTGTGGTGGCAGCACTGGGAGCCGCGCCCGACCGACCAGCGGCGCCAACACTGGCTCGCGATGCTGGGCAGTTTGCTGATCCATCTGGGCTTCATTGCGTTGCTGATCTGGGTTGTCACCGTGCGCTGGGCGCCTGACGACACCAAACCCGGCGATGAATCGCGCGTGCGCATGAGCTTTATCGGCGACGGCGCGGTGGAGCAGGGGGGAGGGCAGGCAGAACCTTCGGCGGTGGCACAGGCGGCGTCTGCCGACGCGGCTGCCGCGCAGCAGGCCGGTGCGGCGCCTGGAGAGCGGTCACTGCCGACGACCCCCTCGTCGGAACCGCCGCCTGCCGCGACGGAGCCCGTCGCCGCCACCAGCACTGCGCAGGCGCAGGACATCGCTCCCGAGCCTGTTCCCGCCGCTGCCAGCGAACCGGTGACTCCCGACGTCCCCCAAGTGACGGTGCAGGTAGCGCCGGTGACCATCGAATCGTCGCTGCAGGTGACCGAGACTGCGGTCGCCACCAACGAATTTGTGGTTCCTCCACCTCCCAGCATCACCGTGGCGCCCCGGGCGATGACGCCGACGGCGCCTCAGGTTGAGGTGCGTCAACGCGAGATCCAGACGCTGACCGACCGGCCGCAGCTGCGCGAATTGCAGCGTCCGGCTGCAGCCGTGGCCGTACGCCCTGCTGACGCGCCTGCAGTGCGCGAGCGCGAAGTCGTGGTGCCGGACCGGCCACAGGTTGCGTCACCGGTGATGCGTCCGAGGGAAGTCATCCCAAGCGTGCGCATGCCCGAGGTGGCAGTACGCAGCACGGAATTGCCCAACGTGCCGGATCCAGCGCCGACGCCGGCGCCCGTGGCGCCGTCCACGCCGGCACCTGCCGCAGCGCCCACGTCGGAAGCGAGCGCTACCGTTCCGCAGCCGCTTTCCGCTGCCTCGGCGTCGCAGGCAGCGGCGTCCCCGGCAAAATCCGAACAGTCCAGTCACAGCGCTGCTGCAGCATCGTCGCCATCCAGGCCTGCTTCCAATCCCGCTGCCGGTCCAGCGCCTGCGGACCGGAGCGGCGGCTGGGACGTCGCTGCCAATGCCGACGACTGGAGCAAATCCGACCGCAACCGTCGGGGCGAGACCACAGGCGGCAACGGCCAGCGCGACGGCGTGTTCAACAGCGATGGCAGCGTGCGGGTGGCGGGAGCGGGCGAGGCCGGCAAGGGAGCCGGCGATCGCGGGCCGCCCGGCAGCGACACCGACACCTGGACCCGCGACCAGATCGCACAGGGCGGCACCTGGCTCAAGCGTCCGCCCTACGGCTATACGCCGACCTCGCTGGATAAGTACTGGATGCCGAACCAGTCGCTGCTGCAGGAATGGGTGCGCCGCGGCTTGAAGAAGATCGAGATCCCGATCCCGGGCACCACCACCAAGATCAGCTGCGTCGTGTCGTTGCTGCAGTTCGGCGGCGGCTGCGGCCTGAGCGACCCCAACCTCAACGATCAACCTGCCATTGCGCGACCGCCACCGGATGTGCCGTTCAAACGGGAGTTGCAGGAGGACAAGGGGGCGGTGCGCGGTGAGGGGCGATGAGCATGCTTGCGCGGCCAGCAGCCTGACCCAGTAAAGCCGGGGGCGTGCTTGCACCCAGGTCCTGCGTCAATGCACGGCCAGCTGGCGGGCGGTTGCCCCGTTATTTACGGCGACCAGCGTGAACTACCTCAGCGACCAGCGGCGCCCGTGAGTTCTGAGTGTCTGGCCGCCATCTTGATGACAGGCGATCACGCCCTGAAGATGCTGGGCCTGGGTGATGTTCCGGGCGTTGCCGGACTGGGCGGCCTGGCATTTCACCTGTTCGCGTCGGTTCTCGCCTAGCACCTGGCCCAGCCGACTGCCGATGTCGAGAAGTCGGTAAAGCGCTTGTTCGTGTGGGGCGCCATCGCAACACCGGTGGTGGCGATTGCATTTCAGCGCGTGTTTCCGCTGAATGTCCTGCTGTCGTTTGCGTTGGCGGCGGTGTGCATTCTTGCAATCGAACGTCGCCGCTGGATCTTTCTGGGGCTGTGCGCAACGCTGGCGCCAGCAGCGGTCGATTATCGATGGGCTGGCCTGGGGGTTGTGCCGGGCGGCTGGATCTTCTGGCGCAATCCTTGGCAGTGGAGATTATCGAGGAGAGTATCTGCACTGTTATTGCGTGTGCTGCCGATGGGGTTGCCTTGTGTCGCCAGCGATACTTTCTGGGCGCTATTGGCGTTGCCCGCGCTGACGCTTGCGCGCTTGAATATTCCCATGCCACGCACCCGCAGTGCATTTTATTTCTATTACATCGGTTATCTGATGTTCTTGACGGGATTGTTTTACGCAGTCGGGTGATGCGGGAGGAAGTCAGTCATGCAAGGGCCGAAAAAAACGGCGGGCATCGCTGCCCGCCGTCCATTCCAGCGTGTTACCTCATGCGGCAGTCGTTACTGCACGCAGGTCGCCACGGTGTTCTGTACCGAGGTACGGAACGCGGCCACGCCATCGAGGTAGGCAAAACCGGCCGGCAATGCCGGACGCGTGGTGGTGTTGTAGAAGATGCCGAACAGATCCTTCACCGCCTGCACGTGCGCAGCGCTGCCATTGCCGCTGGTGTAGCCGGCAACGTAGGTGATGGCCGCGATCGGATACGCGTTGGTGATGGACGCAGCCGGATTGACCAGGCGGACGCAATTCTTGACGGCCTGCGTTCCGCTACCCGGCGCTGCGTTGACGGTGGCACCATCCAGCACGCGACCACTCAGCAGGGCGGCCGCCGCCAGCGATACCGGGGTTCCGTTCTGGCCAAACAGCGCCGGATCGAATCCGTTGACCTTGGCGTACCTGGCAGACTGCAGCAGCACTTCGCCGATGTCGGCATAGCCCAGCGCATTGGTGTTGGCCGTCGCGCGCACCGCGGTGACCACGCCGTTGTTGCCGCTGGCGCCGATACCGCGCGAGCCGTACACCGTGCTCACGCCGCCCGGCAGTGCCGAATTGAAGCTCTGGTTGGGGGTGAACACAAAGCCCGACGGCACATTGGCCGTGCCATTGCAGGTCCGCGCCAGATAGCTGGTGAAGGCGAAGCTGGTGCCGCTGCCATCGGTACGGTAGACGATCTTGATCGGGCCGGTGGCGCCGCTGCCGGACACCAGCGACCAGTCACTGACCTGGCCGGAATAGATCTGGCAGACCTGCGCGGAGGTCAAGGCCAGCGCGGTGGTGGCGGTGCTCTGCGACAGCGCGATGGCACCGGCGATGGTCGGGATCTGCACCACGCCGACGCGTGCTGCGGCGTTGCTGCCGCCCAGAAATGCCTGGTAGTCGGCGGTGCTGTACGGGGCATCGGTGCCGATGAAATCCGGCGTGGCGGTGGCCGCGCTCAGGCCAGCGGGAGCGACGCTGAAATCGTTACACGCCTGGTTGGCGGCGACCGTCCCTGCGAGCGTGTTCTTGCCGGTGCCGCTGCCGGTCTGGCAGTACGAGATCTTGTTGCTGTTGGCGCCCGCGCTGAACGCGGCGAAGATCGAGCCCGCGCTGATCCCGGCAACCGTGCTGCTGCCACCGGCGGTGTTGCCGGCATTGGTGGACAGACGCGCATCGGGGTTCGGCGTCAGGTAGGCATTGCCCACGTAGGGCTGCGCCGGGAAGGTCGCGCCGCCGCCGTACAGATTTTCGGCAGCCATGGCGGGGGTGGCCAGGACGACAAGAGCGGCCGCAACGGCGGCGGTGAGCGAAACGGGGGACATGACGAAAGTGCGCACTGCTTTTCTCCTTCATTGGAAAACAGCGGATCGGATGGGTTTATCCGTGCGAATTGAATGCGATTAACTATCGCCACGTCAGGCTGCGCCATTTGCATTATGGTTGCGCGACAAAATTAAATTTCTTTTGTGACGCCGGTTAATTGCGACACGTTGCAGTATTTATATTTGGAATGCATGTGAATTCTGATGGGAATGTCAGATTTACTGCATTTCACGCGGCAATATCTCCATTCGATGACGAGCGCGAGCGCTGGAGCCATCATGGGGTTTTCCGGCAATTGGCGTCGTCTTCGGCGCATTCGCCGAATCCCACCACTTGCACCGTGATGATCGATGGGGTGTCGGTGACAGTTGCCGGACGCTTGGCGAGATCGCTGGCGGCATCGGCCACCGCAGAGGCTGCATTGGAAGCGCTGCTGAGCGCGCCGGTATTGACGCTGCGCGTACTGCCAACCCCGACCGCGTCGCCCTGGACCTGGATATTGTCGGCGTTGGCAACGAATTGCGAAGCCACCACCAGGTTGCCGGCAGTGCGAATGCCGGCATCACCTGCGTCGACGGTACCGCGCGGCGCAACCAGCACGGCGTTTCCGCGCGGATCGCCGGGATTGAGTTGCAGCGTGGCGATGCCCGCACCGCTCACCTGTCCGCTGGCATCGAGCATGCAGAACTGGTCCTGGTCGCACAGATAGCGAGCGCGGGCGCGCTCGGCACTGGTCTTGCTGCCCTTGCCGGCGTTGATGTCGCCATTGGAGCTCCACACCGTCAGGTTGCCGCCGCGCTGGGTGAAGATGCGGCTTTGCGCCAGCAACACGTCGGCATCGGTGAACAGGCCGATCTCGCCCTGGCCGACGGCCAGAATGCCTTGTTGCGCCGGGCCGATCAGCATGTTGCCCTGGCCGTCCACCACGCTCGGCGGGGCCAGCACGCTACCGATCTGCATCTCGCCGCCCGGACCGAGTACACGGATGTCGCCGCCACGTTCGGTCTGCAAGGTCGAGCCGCGCATGTCCAGCGTACCGGTGCGCACGCGTGCCGTCGCGCCGTTGGCGCCGCCTTCCAGGTTGTTGCGCGTATAGCCCAGACTTGCCGGGAATAGCAGGTCGATCGCCGCGTAACCGCGTGCGTACTTCTGGAAATCGGCACTGGCGGGATTGGCGTAGCCTTCGCCAACCTGTTTGAGCACGTCCAGAAAGACGCGCTCGGTCAGCAGCCTGCGGGTGTTGGCCGGCAATTGGGTGAAGGCCTGCCAGGCATCTGCAGCGCTCATCGCATCTGTACTGCCGATGTCGGCCTGTACCGTCGAGGATGGGGCGCTTGCAACCATGTCTTGCGCATGCAGGCGGCTGAAAGCGAGCAACCACTGCTGGTAGGTGGCGTTGCTGTGTGCGCTGGACGGGTCCAGATACTGCGCGGCGAAGGCATCGGCCTGTTCGCCATTGGCAACGCCGTAGCGCACTACCAGGTCCGCCCCCTCGCTGGGCAATCCGGTGTTGCTGCGGTTGCCGGTCGTGCGGATGCCGCCGGCATTGCGGTCGTTGAGCAGTGCCGCGCTCAGCGCTTCGTTTGCCGAGGTGAGCGGCCCAAGATTGCGCCCGGCCTGCACTTCGAAGGTGCCCGGGCCTGCCAGTTCCATCCAGCCCCAGCGCACAGCTTCGGTACTGGTGCTTTGATTGGCACCGCCCTGGACCGGGGTGTAGTAGATATCACGGCCGGCCTGCACGCGGGTCACATCGCTCAGCCTGTAGTTCTGCGCCCGCAGGTCCAGGTTGACGATATCGCCGCCGGCGCGCAGATCGGCAGGTGTGGGCAGCTTGACGGTCAGCGGATTGACCATGAACCCGTCCACTGCGTAGCCGCCAACCAGATCGCCATCGCGGCTGTAGAGCCGCACCGGCCGGGTGTCCTGGCGATGCAGGTTGAGCTTGTCGGTTGCCGCCGCAGCGGTGTCGTCGCCGGCATAGGCGCCGGTTTCATCCAGCATCGCCAGTTCGAACTTGCGCCGGCCGCCGATCAAGGTGTCGTCGAACAAGCGGATATCGTCCTGTGCCAGAACCTCCAGCTGTCCTTGTGCGGACGGATACAGCCGGCCGCTGCTTTCGATCTGGATGGCGCCGGCATGCGCGCTGGCGTGCAGCTGTGCGGGCAGGACGCTGTCGAACACGCTGTCGGTGAGAATGGCGCTGTCCGTTCCGCGACTCGGGTCGCGTTGCCCGTTGAAGAACAGCACGCCAGGCAGCTTGAGGGTACCCAGGCGCACATCGCCATTGAGCGCGTCGATGTCGACCGAGGAGCTCTGGCCGTAGTCGGTGGTTGCACGCGTGCTGGCGCCCAGCAGCGGGCCGATGCTGCCTGTGGCGGTGAGATAGGAGGGGTTGACGATGGCGCCAAGCGCGACATCGCCGCCGGCATCCACTGCCCATTGGCCGTCCTGCACCGCCAGCACCGGATCGACTGCGCTGTTCACGGTCCGCGGTGTGCCAGTGATGTCGAAGCCCTGCGCGCTCAACCCGAAGGCGCTGCCGAGGCTGCCGCCGGCGCTCAGGCGGCCTTGCCCACGCGCGATGAAGTAATCGCCGCCCAACACATCGCGCCCTGCCTGGACATCGAGATCGCCGCCGCCATAGGTCTGGCGGCCATCGGCCCGTAGCAGGTAACTGGTGGGCAGTGAAACCGACAGCTCGCGGATATCGCGGCCGGCCTGCACGGCGACATCGCCACCGCTGGCCAATACGCCCTGGGCGAAGCCGCCATAGTTGATCAACCCGGCACGCGGGGTGGTGCCATCGGTGTCCAGCGGATTGCCCACCTGCAACCAGGGCCACCAGTACTGCCCGACATAATTGCCCGCTACCCCGGTACGGCTGCCGTCGCGATCGTAGATCTGGCGGTTGCCCAGGATGTCGCGCCCGGCCTGCAGCTGGATGTTGCCGGCAGCGTCGGCGTTGGCCTGCGCGCTGACGATCTGATCGGCCGCGCTGCCGTCATTGCGCACCAGTGCGACATCGGTGCCGATCTCGCTATCGCCGGCCGGCTTGCCGGCGGTGTAGATGCTGGCCGGTGCATCCGCGTCGGCCAGACGTAGATCGCGTGCGGCGGCGATCTGGATGCTGCCGGTGCCGGTGCGCACCACGGTTGGAAGCAGCAGATCCTTTTGGCCGTCTTCGCGGTAGCGTTGGTGACCATCGAGGACCACGTCCGCGGTGCTTCCGGCGCGCAGCGCATCGGGGCGGATGCCGGAAAAATCTGCGCCGGCGATGAGGCGGTAACTGCTGCTGTCGCCACCGATCAGGCTGGTGGTCGCCATCGGCAGCGGATTGTTGGCGTTGGCCTGCAGGGACGGCGTGTTCTGCGTGGCCGCCGGAAGCAACGCCCCCAGCACCGGTAGCGCCGGTGCGGTGAAGGTGGGCAATGCAAACTCACCCAGCGCGTTGTAGAACGCAGCCAGGTCCAGCACGTAGCGCTCGTAGTTGCTCAGGTACTGCGGGTAGTCGGCAGGCGAGCTCGGCGCCGTTGGCGCCACCGGCTGACCGGGATAGTCCTGCACCGGGTAGCCCAGTTCGGGCGCGTAGTTGGCAATGAACCCGCCCAGCAAGGTGTCGTAGGGCGGGAAGCTGCCTGCCCAGTCCGGCTGCGATTTCTGCAGCATGGTCAGTAACTGCATGTATTGCCCGTAGTACTGCAGTGCCTGTTCCTGGTCCCCTCCCAGGCTGGAGGGGGGCGCGGGAACCAGCCCGTCCAGGGTTGCGAAGAGTTGGTCCTGCCCGAACGCGAGCACCGCTTGATAGCCGGCGTCCGCCGTGGGGTAGGTGGCCTGCGGCCCGCCACCGCCGAAGGGGTTGCCGAGTTGATAGAAGCCGTCGCTGAGGCTGGCCTTGACGATCACGGCCGATTCGGCGCGCAGGCTGATCACCGGTGCGCTGCCGTTGTAGCGGAAATCCAGTTGATTGCGGTTGGCGCCTGCGCCCAGGTTCCAGTTGCTCAGGACGCGAATTTCTCCGCCGTTGATGGCAGGGTCGGGGTTGCGCAGTTCGATGCCCGGGCGTGCACGCAGATTCGGCACATTCGCCAAGCGCTGCTCGAACGTAAAGCCCGGACGCTGCACAAAGCCCATCAAGGTGCCGGGGGTGCGCGCCGCATCGTCGGCATAGCCATAGAATTGCCGATGCGCGAGATTGGCATTGTCGGGGGTGAAGCGGTAGCGGCTCAGGGAATCGGCGATCTGTGCAGGCGTGCTCGGCGCCAGCGCGATCGGCGCGCCGGCCATGTCCGACCAGCTCCCTGCGACCAGATTGCCTTGCGCGTCGTACCAGCCCGCCGGGTCGACGATGCCATCGAAGTGCTTGGCCGCATCGCTGCTGGCGTCGGTGGTGCTCCACACCGCATATGCTTCAAGCCCCACGCTACGCGCGCCGCGGATGCTGGCGCCATCGGCGACGGTGACGTTGACCTCGCCATCGCTCAACAGCGGCGTGCGGATCTGGACATCGCCACCAGACAGGCCACCGGCGCTGCCGCCGGAGACGTCCAGCACCGCAGCGGCACCGATGGCGATGGTGCCTGCCGCAGCGGCCTGCACGTTCTGATAGCCGAACTCCGGATTCAGCGAGCCATCGGCAATGCCGCTGCTGCCGAGCTGGATGCTGCCGCCGCGTTTGTCGGCGGCACTGCCGCGCGCCAGCAGTTGCCCGTCGATGGCGATGCCGTGGCGCCCCCACAAGGCGATGCTGCCGCCCTGGTTGCCGGAGGCATCGATGCGTCCGTCGATGCGCAGATTGCCATTGCCCGCATCGCGGATAGCGGCGGACGCGCCGCCGTCGGCGGTGAGGCTGACGCTGTCGGCACGCAGGCTGTGATCGGCCGACAGCCACAGGTTGCCGCTGCGCGCATGCACATCGATGGCGCCATCGAAACCGCCTGCGGCCAGTTGCGTTGCCAGCGGATCCAGCGCGACCGGGCTGCCCGAGTCCAGTACGAAACGGCCGCCGCGCCCCTGTGCGGCGGTGCCATCGATGCGGCCGGGCAGGGTGACGCTGCCTTGTGCCGCTGCCAGCGTCAGCGTGCCGGCGTCGGCCTGTCCGCTGGCGCCGACGTCGAGCCGGGTGGAAGCATCGGCAGATACATCGCCCTGCGCAGCAGCGAGCGTGATGCTGCCGCCGGGCGTGGCCTGCACGCGGTCGAAGAACGTGTCCGCCACGCCGGCCGCGTCCAGACTTGCGCCGTCGTGCAGGCGCACTGCGCCCTGGTTGCTGCGCAGCTGGATCGCCCCCGAGTTGGCGCGGATGAGCGCGGTGCTGTCGACACTGCCGCCCTGCAACGTGATCCGGCCACCCAGCGGGCGGGCCGGATCGCTGCTGCCTTCGCTACGTGCCAGGCGTAGTGCGCCGGAGGTGACCAACGCATGGTCGGCGCCGGCGTCGGCCAGCAGCAGCGGGGCGCGCAGGTCCACATCCACGGCGCCGAAATCGAACGTGCCACGGTCGCGCACCACCACTTGCTGGGTGGCCTCGATCGCAACCGACCCAAAGCCGGCCAGCTGCTTGTCGCCGCCTGCGAACGCCACTTCTCGCCCTTGCAGGCGCAGCACACCGTCGCCTGCGACCACGCCGGCAGGATCGGCCGCGCTGCCCAGGTTGGACAGGGTCAGCCGGTCGGCCTGCAGGCTGACCGCGCGACCATCGCCGATGAAGCGGCCGGCGCTGAGCGTGAGTGCGTTATCCACGCGCAGATCCAGGCCGCCGGCAAACGCCATGTCGCCATAGCTGTGCAGACCGATCTGCCTGGCCTGCCCGAACTGGGCCAGGCTGGCCGGACCGAACACCAGGCCATCGGCATCGCCGCTGGCCGCTTGCGTATCCAGCCGCACCCGGCCGGCGCTGGCGTCGATCTGCTCACCGCGCAGCACGGCACCAGCGGCAATGGCGCTGGCGCCGGTGGAATCGAGCGTCAGTGCAGCGCCACCCTCCAGGCGCGCGCCGTCGCCGATCTGCAGTAGTGCGTGCGACTGCGCGGCATCGGGCACATTGGCGCGCTGCAGCGCCACAGCCCCCACGCCCGACAGGCGCACCAGCGCACCGTCGCCGCTCTCTCCCGACGGCTGGCCCAGCAACAACGGCGTGGTAGCGCCCGCGCCATTGCCGGCCTGCGCCTGCAACACGCTGCCGGCATCGATGTAGACGCCGCTGCCGCTGCTGTCGCCGCTGGCGGTCAGCAGCAGCTCCGGCGCGCGCAGCGCGCTGTCGGCAGTGTTGCTGACCCGCACGCGTTGCGATGTCACATGCACCCGCGTGCCCGCCGCGGTTTGTTCGCGCACGCCGCCCAGCAACAGGCTGCCGGCATTGAGCGCATTGAGCGCACTGGCGTCGATTCCCACATAGCCATCGCTGGCAACCTGTCCGCTGCCGAGCACCTGCAGCGCACGTGCGGCGATGTCCACCTGCGCGGCGCTACCGCCGCTCGCGGCTGCGGTGGAGAGCGTGGCGCCCAATCCGAGCCGCTGCGTGGCCGCCAGAATCAGCTGGCCACCATCGCGCGGCAATGGCGCTGCCGCGTGCTGCGCGAGACTGGCCTGGGCGTCGAAAAACGCCGTGGCGCGCGTGCTGGTGTATTCCGAATAGCGGCCCCAGGTGGCTGCCGACTGCACCTCGAACAGTTGCGCGCGCGCACTGCGCGTGCCGCTCAAGGTGTCGACGAAATGACCGGCCACCACCGCGGTGCCGTCGGGCGCCAGCAGGTTCTGCGCCGCCGTCGCATCGTTGCTGTCGGGCCGCGCCACCACCCTGAAGGCGCCGGGCAAGGTGGCGTATCTGGCCGGCAGCAGGGTATAGGTGCCGCTGGCCAGGCCGGGCACCCCATCCAGATACACCGCACTCCCGGGTGCCGGTGCGCCCTCCACGCGTTCGAATGGCGCATCGCTGGCAGCCAGCAGCGTTTGCGGGCCGGGCACGATGGCATACACGCGGCGTCCATCCGGATACAGCGGCACCTGCGTGGCCGCGCCGCTGGCATAGCGGGTGTTGCTGGAGGCCAGCAGGTCGCGGCTGCCGCCGGTGCCCGGCACCCACTCGCTGGCCAGCAGATCGCCGCCGCCAGACAGGTCCACGCGCGCGCCGGGGTCCAACGCCACGGTGTCGCCCGCAAGGCGGATCTGTTTCTGTGGCGGTGCGGTCAGCGCAGCCGAGCTGCCCTGCACGGTGCCGTCGTAGCGCCACTGGCTGCCATCCACGGTGGTGCCGTACGGCACCACCGCGCCTTCCAGCGACACCGAGGTCAGGCTGCCGGGCTGCAGGCGAACCTCGTGCGTGGGCGTGGTGGCCCGGTTGCCGAAGACCGCATCGGCCGCGCCGTCGCCGGTTGCCTGCACGCCGAGTATCAAGCGGCCGCTGGGTGCGCGCAGGCGGCCTTCCTGCACGATGGTGGTGGCGTCCATGGCCAGCGTGCCGCCGGCCGATAACGGCAGTGCCGGCATGTCGCCGACCGCCTGCAGATGGATCTGTGTGTCGGCGCGGGTGCCGTTGGCATCCGCTGCGCCCAGCGCACGCACCAGGAACGTCTCGCCGCTGCCCGGATACACCTGCGCGGCGCGCAAGCTCAGATCGCCGGACGTCAGCAGGTCGCCGGCACGCGGGGTGGCGCCGCCGGCGGCGTTCTGCGTATAGGCATAGGCTGCGGGTGTGTGGAAGCGCAGCGCGCCACTGCTGGACAGCACTGTGTGGCCGATGCCGTCGAGTGTGAACTGGCCGCCCACGTCGATCTGCTGCGCCTGCACCGCCAGGGTGGTGTCGCTGCCGGCGCGCGGCTGCGCCAGCGTGATCTCGCCAGCGCGCTGCAGGCGGTAGCCGGACAAGCCCACGTACGCAGCGCCGAGATCGACCCGGCTGCTGTCGGCCAGCAGCGAGAAGTCGTTCGCATCGCTGCGCAACAGCGCATAGGACGGCGCGTTGAACTGCAGCGCCCGCGATAGCTGCAACGACACATCGCCGGCAAATCCGATCGGCACCAACGGCCGCGCTTCGGTGGGCGCCAGCTCGCCCACCTGCAAGGTATCGATGCCGGCGCCGGCCAGACGGTCGGCGGCGAAATACAGCGGGCCGGGCGTGGCGATTGCCGGTGGTAGCGCACCGGGTTGCGCGGCTTGCTGCAGGCGGCTGTCGTGCTGGGTGAAGATCACGCCGCTGGGTCCGGGCAGCAGCAGCCCGTTGCCGGATTGCAGCTGCAGCGGCTGCAGCGACAAGCTGCCATCGCGTTGCTGCGCGGTGCCGCCTGCGGCCTGGATGCGTCCGTCGAAGAACAGACCGGTGGCGGCGGCCAATGCCAGCTGCCCGCCCGCGCTGCCCACCGTCTGCGCCTGCAGCGGGTCGCCTGCGCCGATCAGCGCGCTGCCGCTTTGCAGGTCGAGCGTGGCGGCGCTGCCGCGCAGGTCCAGCTGGGCGCCTGCGGCGACGACCACCGCGCCGCTGTCGTTGCTGAGCGTGATGCTGCCGCCATCGAGCACGCGGCCACTGCGGGGCTGTACCAGCCCGCGTGCGCTAGGCCGCCACGCCGCCTGCGGATCGAGCAAGGCGACGCCGGACACATCGAGATGGCTGCTGTCGCCGAGCCAGACCGATTTGCCCGGCATTGCGTAGGGCTGGCCTTCGTCGATGTCCGGCGGTGCGGACAGTCCCGAACTGGCCGAGGTGTCGCCAGAAAGCAGGATGCGGCCACCATGGGCTTGGATGCCGCCCAGCACGGTGACCTGGCCGCGCCCACCGAGCCGCACCGTCGCACCCGGATCCAGCAGCAGCTGCGCGCCGCGGTCCAGCAGCACTTGCCCGGTACCACCATCCAGGGTCGGATTGCCGGCGACCCGGCCCAGGTAATCGCCACCGCGCAATGCGAAATCGGTGCCGGGACGATAAAACGGATCCAGCTGGCCCAGCGCGACATAGCCATTGCCGCCGACCTGCGCGGCGCCGGCAAATACCGCGCTGTCGCTGGCCGCGGCGGGCAGGGTCTGCAGGTTGGCGAGCAGGCTGCGTTGGCTCACCCGCACCTGGCTGCCGGCGGCGATGCTGGCATCGTGCTCGGCGGCCAGGTCGTAGCGCCCAAAACTGCCCTGGTCGAAGAAGCCCGCATCCAGATGCAGTACCCGCGCATCGGACGGCGCCTGCCCACCGATCTGCACGCCGAACGCACGCAGGCTCAAGGTGCCGCCACCGGCAAGACTGTCTGCGCGCAGGCTGGCCGGATCGAACTGCAACCGGCCGGCGTCGTCGGCGCGCTGCAGGTCGGCGGTGTAGGTGGGCGAACCTGCGTTCTCGCCGGCCGGGCGTTGGTAGGTCCGCAAGGCGATGTCGCCGCCGTGTCCGAGCGGGCGCCCATCGCTGAGCGGCAGGGTGCCGTCCGGGGCCACATAGCCGCCGCCCGAGGCATCCAGCACTGCACCGGGCGCAATCAGCAGCGAGGCGCTGACGTCGCGGCCTGCCGGCGAGCCCGCATCGCCGATGGCCTGCTGCAGCGCGTCGAGCGTGATGCTGCCGCCATCGATGAACGCCCGGCCCAGCGGATCCAGCGTGAGACGGCGATCGTCGTTGACCCACCGTCCGCTCACGTCCAGGCGCGCGGCAGCGCCCAGCAGCAGGTCGCCGCGCTGCTGCGCGTCCACTGCATCCGGCCGCCAGTCCTGCGGTTTGACCAGCCCGCCACTGCTTTGCAGCGCAATGGTGCCGGACCGCGCAATCAGCGCACCGTCCACTTCGACACGCTGCGCCTGCAATGCAATGCGTCCGCCGTCGCTCACCTGCAGCTGCGCATCCGCATCCACTGCAATCACCGGCGCATTGCCGATCGCCACGCCGTGCAGGCCGCTGTCCTTGAGCATGCTGCCGGACAGCTGCGACCAGAACAACGGGTTGTCGCGTTGCTGGGCATTGCCCTGGCTGCCGGGCAACGCCGAGGTTTGCGTGTCGATCTGCAAACCCTGCGGCATCTGCACCGCGGTATCGACGATCTGCCAGCTGCGTGGATCGCGCGGTGCATCGCCGGACTGTCCGAGCGTGGTGTTGTACAGGGCCGCATCGCTGTTGATGCCGAGCGTGCCGCCTTGCGGCATTTCACCGCTGGCCCGTTGATACCGCCCCGACACCGCGTGGGCGGATATCTCGCCGGCCAGCACCGCCACGCCGGAGGTGCCCAGAGGCCGCCCCAGTGCGATGTTCAATGCACCGCCATTGCCGCCCTGCAGATACTCGCTTTCGTAGAAGCGGCGCGTTCCCAGCAACGGATTGGCGAACTGTTCGCTCACGCCCCAGCGGGTGTGCTCGACCGTTTGCGTCCCGGCGATGCCCAGGTACCGCAGCGTCGGATCGGCGCTGGCCAGGTCGTGCAGGCGGCCATCGGCGCCCAGCAGGCGCGCTGTTTCCACCATGCCGCCTTCGGTACGCAGATAACCGCCATCCAGCTGCACCTGCGCCTGCGGCGCGATCACCAGATCGCGTGCCACGATGTTGACGGTGCCGCCATCGAGCAGGAGTTCATCGATGCCGCGCGGCACCTGGTCCACATAGCCTTGTGCATTGAGCAACGGGCTACCGACCCATGCCTGGCCATCGCTGCGGATGCCGGTCGCACGCCGGTCGAACTGCAACGACTGGCGGAACAGCGCGCCGTCGCGTTGCAGCGGTGCATCGGCCAGCTCGTTCAAGCCCACGCGCGGGATGCGCACCAGGTTGTCCTGCATGGCCTGTTGCACGTTGGCGATGCCGGAGACATCGACCCGCGCACCGCTGTCGATCAGCAATCGGTTGGTGAGGGCAGGGCGGCCACGCAGTTGCGCATCGCTGCTTTCGGCGGCCAGGCTGAACAGGTCCACAGTGCCGCCGGGCGCGAATGTCAGCGATTGCGGCTGCAGATGCATCTGTGCGCCCGCCAGCACCATGCGCGGGCCGACAAACGCCAGGTCCGAGGCGGCGCTGGAGGTCGTGGTTTCGCCATCGTGCTCGGGCAGTGTCGCGGTGACCGATCCAGGCGCCAGCACCAGCGAACCGCCCTTGTAACCGGCCAGATTGTCGCCAAGCTGATTGTCCTGACTGAGCGCCAGCAGCATCACGCTGCCGGGGCGGCTGATGCTGGTGGTGGCCTGCACCAGGCCGCGTTGCTGCACCGAGTAGCCGGCCAGGGTGGCATTGCCACGCGTGGCCGAGACGATGCCGCTGTTGTCCAGCTGGCCGATGCCCGAAAGGTCGTTACCGATCGGCGACAGAAAATTGCCGAAGCCCAACGGTGCGCTGGTTCCGCTGCTGCCAAGCAACTGTTGCAGCTCCTGCGATTGCCGCAGGCCCAGGACTGCAGCCAGTAGCGCCTGTCCGTCCTGCACGGTGACGCTGCCGGCATTGCTGACGTTGGGCGCGGCGATCACGGTATAGCCCTGGCTGCCAGTGGCCAGGCGGGCGCCGGCTTCGATACGGATATCGCCAGGCATGCGCTCGGCGGCCGCCGCGCTGCCGGTCAACACGACGCCGGTCTGGCCGGTGGGACCAAACAGGCCGCGACTGATGAAGGTCTGGTCGCTGAGTGCACGGTTGGGATCGAACAGATCCAGCGACGACACCAGCAGCGAATGCGCATTGATCTGGCTGCCGCCACCGAACAGCACGCCATTGCGGTTGAGTAGATACACCTGCCCGGGCGCCTGGAGACTGCCCAGGATCCTGCTCGGCGCTGCGCCCGGATCGTTGACCCGGTTCAGGGCGATCCACTGCGCGGCCTCGCTGCCACCGGCCGACTGGTCGAAGCGCAACTGCGTGCGGCTGCCGACGTTGAAGGTTTCCCAATTGAGGATGGCCTTCTTCTGGGTCTGGGTGACGGTTACCTGGGTGGTGCCATCGCTGATTTGTTGCGTCGGTGCCCTGGCGCCCAGCCACACGTTGCGCTGGCCAAGCCGTGGGTCGCTTGCCAGCACCGCACCAGGATCGATCTGCACGTTGTCCGGCAGCTGCAAACCGCCGCGCACCAGTCCGTCGGGAACTGCGGCCTGTGCCGCCGCTGCGGCGGCACGCGCCGCGGCCTGCGTGGCGTCCAGCGCCTGGCGCGCCTGCGCTGCACGCTGGAACGCCTGCAACGACTTCTGCGCCAGCGTCCCCGCTGCGGCCGCCTGCGCGCCCTGCTGTTGCACCGCCTGCGCCGCCTGCACGGACGGGTCGGCGCCGCGTCGCACGAACGGGCTGGATTGCGCATGCGCCTGATCGAACAGCGCCGTCGAGATCGCCGCGCTCAACAGGAACACACGCAGGGGGCGGGAGCGACGTTTGCGGGTCATGACAAATCCTTGAAAGCGAGCGTATCAGCGCACTGGCGCGAAGGGAGTGGGGTAGCGTGGTGGTGCAGGGCGTTGTGGTTGCGCGGACCTGCCGTAGGCCTGCCCGAGACGCTGACGCAGTGCAGCCGGGGTGGGCTGGCCGAGTTCGATCGGCGACCCTGTCGCCGGGGTGACCGTCGCCTGGGGTGCCCCGGCGGCACGCGCCGCGGTCTCACGCAGCAGTTGATTCAGGCACGACAGACGGCCCGTGCTGGTCTGCCCGATCTGTACCTCCACGCAAGGCGCGGCGTCGGAGGCTGGGCCTGGCGTAACCGCTGCCTGCGACGCGGCAGCAGCCGGAGCCGCTGCCATCACCGCCATCAACGCAACGCTGACCCGGAGCGATGGCGTCATGGCGCAGCGGTCGTCGACGCAGGTGCCAGGGCACCACCATCCAGGCAGGTGCGCAGTTGCGCGTGGCGCGCATCGATCGTGGATTGCAGGGTATGCACCTGGTTCTCGCGCGCCACCCGTCCCATGCCGAACAGCTCGCGCCCGCGCCCCCGCACAAACCGCACGAACGCCGGGTCGCGATACAGCACCGCAAGTTCCTGTGCGCTGGCGTAGAGCGCATCGCCCTCTGCACTGCAGCGGCTCATCCGCTCGCGCAGCTGCGTACGTTCGGCGGCCAGTGCCTGTTGCTGCTGATGTAGCTGCTGTGCAAGCGCCTGCCGCTGGGCGGCACTGGTCTGCGCATGCTGCGCGCGCTCGGCGGCCAGGGTCTGCCGTTGCTGCTCCAGCTCACGCTGCAACGCCGCCAGGCGCACGCCGTGTTCCGCTGGCGCAGCGGCCGCCGGAGCAGGCCGCTGCGCGGCGTCGCGCTCGCGCTGTGCCGCAGCGGTGGCCAATTGCTGCTGCGCCAGATCGGCTTCGACCTGGCGCAGCCTGGCGCTGGTCTGACGCAAGGCATCGCGTAGCCGCGTTTCGGTCTGCGCCTGCGCCCGTGCAGGCGGCGCTCCACTCCACAGCACCGCAACGACCAACGGAAGCACCCATGCGCGCATGCTCAAAACTCCGCGCTCAGGTCCAGCTGCAACACATCCACCGCATACGGTGGGCCGGAGACTTCATTGGCACTGAGCCAGCGCAACGACAGCCAGGTATTGCGGGCCAGGCCGTAGGCGCCGCCCAGGATCATGCCGCGTGCATTGGTGCCGCCCATGTGGAAGTCCGAGTCGGCGAAGGCATCGGGTACCGCATCCGATTCGAGATAGCGATAGCCGATCGACGCGTTCCATTGCCCGGCCTCGGTCACGCGTGGCTGGCCGACCAGCAGATTGAGCAGATACCCATGGTCGCCACCGTCGAAGACGCCGCCGTTGCCAAGGTTGTTGACCGGCCCCAGCGACCGCACCCGTTGTGCGTTGTAGCGGGTGTTCTTGACCACATCCGCTTCGATCAGCAGCTTGACCGGATCGAACTGCGCCAATTCCAGTTGCGCATGCACATTGGCGATGCCGAACTTGCTGGCGTAGCCGTAGTACTGCAGCTGCGGGCCGCCAGGATTGGCCGGATCGGCGACGATGTTGCGGATGGGCACCAACGTGTTGCCGAACTGCTGGAACTGCGGACGCGAGCCGTCTGCATCGCAGCTGTCGTTGGCCGTCGGGGCGAGGCAGGCACCGGAGCGCTTGCCCTCGAACTGGTCGTACTGGAAATAGCTGAAGGCCATGCGCAGTGCGATGTCCTCGTGCATGCGCCACTGCGCGCCCAGTTCGGCGCCGTAGAGCCACTTGTCGCGGCTGCGTGTCTTGAGCGTGTTGGTCGAGCCGAAGTCCAGATCGGTGTTGTACACCGGGAACACGCCCGCGCTGACATACGGCGCAAAGTCGGCCTGTGGCGCAAATACATAGCGGCCAGCGATGCCATCGAAGTTGATGTCTTCATCGAACACCAGCTCGCTGCTCCAGAACGGATTGGCAAAGCGCCCGAACGACAGGTCCAGATCGCGCATGGGCTGCAACACCAGCGCCGCCCGGTCCAGCCAGATCGGTTCCTTGGCCAGGTTGCCGCCGCCGCCCAGGGTCTGGTTGGTCGACACCGGGCCCCGGTCTGCGCCGGTGACCACGCGGATATCGCCGGTGATCCAGTCGGCGATCTGCGCCTGCACGCCGAGCCGCGCGCGGATGCGCATGCGGCTGCGATTGCGCGAGGTGTTGAGGAACGGCGCATTGCCGGTACCGACCACATCGAAACCCGAGCCGGCATTGATCTCGGTGAAGTCGGGGAAGAATCCGTAGTTGTCGTCAGGATAGAAGATGCCTTCACCGCGCAGACGCAAATCGCCATACAGGCGCAGGCGCTGGGTCCATTCCGGCAACGCGCCCGGCGCGGCCCAGCCTTCGCGCTTGGCCTGGGCGGTGACTTCGCTGCGCAGCTCGTCCTTGATCTGCGCGCGCACCGGTTCGGGCACATACGGCACCACGATCGCACCCGGCTGGGTCTGATACGGCACGCTGGCTGGCGGCGTGACGTCGGCGGTCACCGTGGTGGCCGCCTCCTGGATCAGCGCATCGGCCTGCTCGCGTGTCATCACGCCCTTGGCCACAAGCAGGTCGATCAAGCGCAGCGTCACCTGCGGACTGATGCGCGCAGGATCCACCGCGCCGGCGGCCTGCGCCATGCACATGCCGGGAACGGCGATCATCGCAAGCAGACACAGTGCAAGGCGGGTATGGCGGCGTGGTGGGAACGGAGCAGTCATGCACGAGCTTCCTGAAAGAGGGGAACGTCAACCGGGTGCGAGCGCGCCGATACGCAACTGGATCGGCTGCGGGAGATCGGCAGGAGGGGGCTGGGGCAGGGGCTTGTTCTGCAACGCCTGTGCGATGGCCGCATCCAGTTCGGGCGTGCCGGCAGAGGCGATGACCCGGGTGCGCGCGATGCTGCCGTCGCTGTTGAGCCACACCGCCACCGTGGCGCGGTAGCGCCCCTTGCGCGTTTTCTCGTCGCGCTGCAACAGCATCTGCACGGCGCGCTGCACCGATGCGGCATACGCAGCGAACGGGCTGCCGCCGCCACCGCCACCGCCGATACGGGTGCCTCCGCCATCGCCTGCCTGCAGGCCGAACGGGTTATCGCCCGGTCCGGCGGCGGCAGTCAGTGGATCGCCGGGCGGCGCCTGCGCAGGCTTGGGTGGTGACGGATCCGGCGTGGCCATCGGTTTGTCC
>NZ_JPLE01000226.1 GCF_001010415.1 Xanthomonas pisi DSM 18956 | reverse complement strand
CTTGGACCGCTTTGGCAGAGTTTGAAAAGCACTTCACCGCTGGCGCGTTCGATGCCATGGTCGTCATCGCTCCTAACGGTGTCCACTCGAACTGGATTCGCCGTGAAGCACCAGAGCACCTTTCCATCAAGTGGATTGGTCATTACTGGCGCGGCAATGACAAGATGAAAACTAAAAAGGGGAAGGCGCTTTGGGAGAAGATGTTTGCTGATCCCTATCCTGAAGGTGAAGTGCCTGCGCGCATCTTCTCATTCAACATTGACACGGTGAATACGCCAGTCGGTTATCAACACATTGAGTCCGTCCTGAAG
>NZ_JPLE01000225.1 GCF_001010415.1 Xanthomonas pisi DSM 18956 | reverse complement strand
CCTCACGGGTCACAAATGCGTGGCGTCCGTCACCACGCTGCCCGGTGCCAATTTCCATGTTCTCCACAACTGTGGATAAATCCTTCCCCGCACGCCACGGTTTTCTGGTCATACCGGCATCTCCGACATCGATGTACTCAGGGTTATTCGTTCCACCTGCCCGAATCCGGATACCATCACCTGCCAGTTTTGCCCGGTTGCTGCCGGAAGTCTCACCACACTTCCCTTAAACGTACCCGGCGCAAAATGAATCACAGGAACATCATCAGCCATAATGGTGATCCCCACCCGCTCAGGCGCCGGAGATTTCACCCTGATACAGGAAAAAGAGGTTCTTTCAGGTAATGAAAAAATTTTTGAATGCCACCTTATCGTGGAGGGCAGAGAGCCCCCGGCAAGCACTGACATTTTGTCTCCTGTCACCACGCGCATCATATCTTTCGCGAGATCAACCCATGCGCAGTCAAACGGTGTACTGAGATAACGGATATCCATGTTCACCGGACTGAATACAAACACATCCTGCTTACCATCCGGTTTCGTGTAACAGGCAATGTATTCACCACGCCAGGGATAAGCCACAATGGAGGCCGGATTAAACTGACTCTGCCACTGTTCCGGTGAAACAATCTGTTCCGTCGCCAGCGCGACATTACCGTTTGCATCAACAGACACCAGGCCATTTGTTCCTGCATACAGCACAAAACCCTCCATCGCAACCATACTCCGCCTGCTCAGACACGCCTGCATTGAAGGGATTTTGGAACCAGAAATTGTGGACGGTGATACCCCACTGAACAAATAAGGCTCCCCCTTTGTCGCCACCACCAGTGACGTTCCCAGCGGACAGATAGCTACAATATCTTCTGCCGTCGTGTGACGATTCACTTCCGGCCATGCATACGGCAGATACGCTTCCGAAAACATCACTTCATTACCGGCAAACCCGGCGGCAATACCG
>NZ_JPLE01000224.1 GCF_001010415.1 Xanthomonas pisi DSM 18956 | reverse complement strand
TATAATCTTTTAAAGGACGTTAAAGGCCCTGACGAAAACATGAAAATCTTAGCAGATTCTATTTGTAAAAATATGAGTCCCGCAGATTTTGATTTTGCATGTCTACACATATTGGAATTTAATAACAAACTTAAGTCTGAAGTTGAAAAAGACGGATTCACATATAAACTAGATGACGTCTATGTATGCCAACGACCAGAATTCCAATTCCAAGGCAATACTTTTTATTTTAGACCTCCAGGCAAATTTGAACAATTCGCTACAATCAGTGAAATGCTATCAAATTGCTTAATAAAAGTTAATGACGAAGAGAAAGAAATTTCTTTCCTTGAGATGCCTGCTTTTGTAATCAAATGGGCAGAAGACCTTTCGACAACTATTGCTATTCCAGGCC
>NZ_JPLE01000223.1 GCF_001010415.1 Xanthomonas pisi DSM 18956 | reverse complement strand
TGATGCATCGAGTAATGGAAAACTTTTCGACCCAGTGACTGGGCAGTTCAATCTTGACTCTTCTTTGATTTATTTCATCACAGGCAAGTTCGATGGTGTGAGAAGGGAATCAAACCGTGGTGGCATCAAGGCAATCGGCGGCGATTGGTACAGAATCTGGATTGTAGAACAAACTGCGAACGCGACAGCTGGGGTAAACACAAGCTTTTCAATTGAGTTGAAAGCGACTGCCGCTGGATCAACTCAGACTCGCGAATTGCCTGAAGGGTCTGATGCGCTTCTTTTTGGATACTCAATTTGTGTTTGCGACCCTGTTCAGAATCCTAATGGGCCTGAGCCTTATTTTTATGGAACGCAAAACCCTCCTTCTGACGGAACAGCAATACTG
>NZ_JPLE01000222.1 GCF_001010415.1 Xanthomonas pisi DSM 18956 | reverse complement strand
CTTCGTCATCGCCACGCAAAGGATTCCCATGCCACGTCACAGCCTTCTGGCGCTCGCCCTGCTGCTGAGCGCCTGCTCGCACGAACCCACCTCACCCGTCGTTGGCGACCCACCCGCATCGCCCATTCCCGACCCAGTCGCGTCGCCGCCGTACACCGGCGAGATCGCGTACACGCCCGCGGCCGAACCCGAACCCCAACCCCAACC
>NZ_JPLE01000221.1 GCF_001010415.1 Xanthomonas pisi DSM 18956 | reverse complement strand
GAATGCCTCGGCAGCCATTGCCAGAGCATCCGTCATCATAATGTTCAGTGGTCCGCTGATATGACGACGGACATACGGTAAAAAATCACTCAGTTCCGCCATGCTGTTCAGTCTCCGCAACACGACGGCGAAATGCCTCACGCACCCGGATACGGAATGCCTCAGCCGTTTCTTTCGGGTCTTTGTGAATATCCAGCTCTTCTGCCTCACACAGCGTCGCCAGCCGTGCTGAGGTGAGCTTACTTAAATCCACCTCCTGCCCGTTAACAGAAACAACAAAACTGTTCTCCGCTTCTACCAGCGCAGCAAGCACTCTTTCCTGCGCCTGCTGTGCCTGCCGCAACTGCTCATTCTGTTGTTGCTTTTTCAGAACATCATCAAGCTCTTCATGACGAACCCAGACATCCGGAAACCCCAGCAGTTGCCAGGCCATCGCGCTGTCAACATGCACCGGCTCAAGACGTGGGAACAGCGTGCGACTTCCGGTAATGGTGTCCTTTTTCACGGGTTTTGGGCCGATATAGACAACGGCAATTTTCTCGCTCATATAAATTCCCCGGATAAAAAGCCCGCATGACGCGGGCCGGAAGGTTTTAATCAGTATCCCACCACGGTATAACGCAGCAGAACATTCAGGGTGCCGGTTGCAGCGGCAGTCTTAATGGTGACAGTAACCAGCTCCCCGTCACGCTGTGTGGTGTACGGCTCCACTGGCACATATCTGGCAAATTTTGCAGAAACAGCTTCGCTGTTATCGATGAGAGCATGCTCACCGGACTTAATGCTGACGGTTGCAGTACCCAGACCACCCGTTGAAACCAGTTGGAGTGAGTTGATACGGATGCCCACTGGCAGTGAGAGAAGATGAATAACACTGTCCGCTTCCGCAGCATTCACCGTAAATACGCCTTCTGCCACCGACTCATTACCGTGCGTACCCGTATAGACCCGTTCACTCAGTGACGGGGCAAGGATAGTCTTTGCCATAATTAATGACTCCTGAAAAAGCCGGGCGAAAACCCGGCATAGGGAAAGGAAAAAATCAGAGCTTCACTGCTGTATCAACGGCAATCACGCCGTGATCCTGCATCTTGCCGCTCTTCTCGGGGAGACGGATTTTTTTCAGACCGTTGATCCAGCTGATTGCTATCTCAGTACGGTTATCCATATCCGTTTTCTTCTCAACCATGTTGAAGTGACCGCCCGCCTTCTGACCGTAAGCATTTGCCAGCGCCTGAGCCCCCAGTAACATGGCGCGGTCAATATTGGTTGCAGCAGCGACCTCTTTCGTGGTTGCCGTCAGGTTATTCTCTGATACCAGAACCTTTGACCCCTGATAGAAACGGATCGGCATACCCGCATACTTGCGAACCAGGATATTGCGCCACATCGCACATTCACCTTTGAACAGCGGATGATTAAAACCTTTTGCACGGTTCACGGCACGAACCATCATCTGGTTCCAGTCCTTACCGGACGTCGAGGTGTACCAGTCATTCCACTGACGCGGCGTGACGTACAGGACGTAATATGGATCTTCTCCGTTAAGTTCATCACCGGACAGACGAACCTGCTGTAACGGATGCGCCATTTCGGCAATGAACAGGGAGAGATTGCCCACCAGGCCAATAGAAAACATATCTGCCGCT
>NZ_JPLE01000220.1 GCF_001010415.1 Xanthomonas pisi DSM 18956 | reverse complement strand
CAATAGAATAATCTGTGTTAGATGTAACCCAAGTCCCACCTAAAGCTGAACACTCAGTAGAAGTTTCTGCGTCAGCTCCTTCACATCTGAACATAGGTAAACCAACAGTACCAGCTAATTCTTGAAGAATACCGTTAAAACGAACTTCTAAAGAATTGGTATTGACCGGTTCTGGAGGATTAACTCCAAATGCGGAAAAAGGAATAGATTTCAAAGTTGACAAATCAGCGACATATACACTTCCTTCTAAGGAAGGACGGGTTGTTAATTTCGAATCTAAAATACGTATTTGGCGGCGAGAATAAGAACTGCGTAATTGTGTAATAC
>NZ_JPLE01000219.1 GCF_001010415.1 Xanthomonas pisi DSM 18956 | reverse complement strand
ATTTGTGTGAGGAACTATGCAAAAGTTTGACACAAACCTGTTGCAAAACCTTAAGTGGATGCAGAACAATGCACCAAACATTACATCTTTGGTGCAAAAGAAAAGTGACTGGTATGAAAGATACCAAGATCAGTTTTGGACTGACTGGTACAATAACATTTTTAACATTGACACTTGTGATGCAATGGGCATTTATATTTGGTGCGACATTCTTTGCATACCAAGAGACTTTGTGGACTTAAGCAATTATGAGCACAACTGGGCGTTTGGACCGACGCGCGACAACTTTGAAGGTGCGGACAACATCGGCGGCAACTTCTTTGGTGCTGGCGGGGAGGGTGTAAAGAATATCGAAGAAGCGCGCATACTTCTTAAGGTTCGTTATTTTGCGCTTTCAAGCGATGGTCGCATAGAAAGCATCAACCGGATGCTTTAG
>NZ_JPLE01000218.1 GCF_001010415.1 Xanthomonas pisi DSM 18956 | reverse complement strand
GGATACGTTTTGTTAACGCGGCAGGAGTGAAAGGTCCATGGAATGCTGAAAAAGGCACTCAGGCACAAACACAGATCGGCGTGAAGGCCATCATTGACCAGATCCGCGATGAGGCTGCAAAGTCGCCGGTTGTGTCCGAGCTGCGTAAAGAAATAAAAAACGCGCAGGGGCAGGCTGTAAAGGATGCTGCAATTAAGACAACCGAAGTTGTGGGGACTCTCAGGGAAGAAACGACAAGAACGATTGGTGGTATTGAAACCCGCATTAGCACACTGGGTTCGTCAACCGGTGAATCGCTTAATGAGGTCGACAAGCGCATCACTAAACTGGATAAAGAAGGCGGTGAGGCGTTTCTGGCAATGTGGTCAAAAAAAGCGGGAGTTGATGGTATCACTGCGGGGATCGGGATTGTCGCCGGAAAAGACAGTGAAGGCAGGCCTGTAAGTCAGGTTGCAATTTCTGCGTCGCAGTTGTTTGTCTTTGCCCCGAACAACCCGGATAACACCGCCTATCCGTTTGCGGTATCAGGTGGCAAGGTTGTGATCCCGAAAGCGATGATTTATGACGCGGTGATTGAAACACTGGTGTCGCGGAAGGTTGTGGCGGATGAGGTAAAAGCCGGGGTAAGTATCACTTCGCCAGTTATCCGGAGTGCCGTTATTCAGAACGGAAACTTTCAGGTTGATTCTCAGGGTAACCTGAATATTGGAGGCCTTTTCAGTGTTACGTCACAAGGGCAACTGACAATTCGTTACTCTAATCAGAATGTAGGACTGGTGATCCGCAATGATAAAATTGAGGTTTATGATCAGAATGGACGACTGGCTGTTCGCATAGGCAGATTACGCTGATCAGGAGGTGAGGATTGGAA
>NZ_JPLE01000217.1 GCF_001010415.1 Xanthomonas pisi DSM 18956 | reverse complement strand
CAAGAATACCTACTGCTTTATCTTTGTTAAAGCAAACAAAGTGTGCAAGAAAAATAGCTACTACGGTCGTTTTGCCTAGCTGACGCGATAAGTTACAAACTGTCATACGCTTAGAAGACATTATTTTAAGCATATCACGTTGATAGTCACGAAGTTGTACTTTAATTGTACCGTAGTCGATATGGGTAATAGCACAATATGTCTCAGCAAAATCTACAATGTCGTCGCGACCTTTTTTCCACTCAGCAACCATTTCATAGGTCCATTGAGTTTTTATTTTTGCTCTTTTAAGGTTTGGTAATCCCATATAC
>NZ_JPLE01000022.1 GCF_001010415.1 Xanthomonas pisi DSM 18956 | reverse complement strand
CTGGCCAACGGCGGTCAACTACACTACATCGAACCCGACCACCTCGGCAGCCCGCGCATGGTCATTGATACCGTCCGAGACGTTGCTGTGTGGAAGTGGAGCCCGAACAGCGAAGCGTTCGGCAACACTGCGTCCAGTCAACACCCAGATGCAGATGGAACGGAATTCGTTTTCGATATGCGCCTCCCTGAGCAGCGGTTTGATGCGGTGAGTGGGTTCAATCAGAACTACTCAGGCACCCCTCTATCCAAGAACTACTGATACTTATGCGCTCTACGAGGAAGCCGGTCGCTGGCTCGGCAACTATGAAACTACTGGCGGATTCAAATTGCATGCGCTGGCCAGAGTAATTGCCATGAGTGTTTCGTGCAAAGCTACTCAGCTGTAGTACGTCGATCCAGATAACAACAAGTGACCTCATATGAAGCCTTACTTAAAATTTCTGGTTCTTATTGTCGCGGCGATGCTGGCTGTACCTGTCTTTGCATTTGTGGCGTATGACGCATTTGTAGTTGCGCCTCGCGTAGGCGATCTCCGGACCATCCTCAGCAACGCGGATCCTCTTGACCGTTCACCTCCAGCTAATATCCGCCTGTATGTCCATGCGCTGCACAGTAAAGGCGCATCACCTTCCGAGGTGGTTGCGATGCGACTGCACTCACGTTTTCTGCAACGTAGTGGCGTGTTTCGATCACACATAGAGCAGTTTCTGTGGGCACGACTGATTTCTCTGCATCTGTCCGAGGACGAGGTGCTTGCGCTCTATTCCACGCTCGCCTACAACGGAGAGGGGACAGGTTTGAATGCGTTGTCCCGACGCATGTTTGCAAAGCCGCTCAGTGACTTGGATGACCGTGAGGCGGCTACATTGGTCGCGTATACGCGGGCGCCGGGTGTGTATGCACGCGATCCTGCCAGTCTGTCTGCGCGTCGCGATCGTCTGATTTCCGATGCACGAAGCGGACTTTAGCGCCCCACTGCGCTGCCGCATCATGATGTGAAGCATTTCTATGGAGCCAGAAAAATAGAAAAATTCCTGCGATCGATGAAAACATTGTTGGGCACGCTGCTGCTTGTCGCAGGCGCCTGTCTGTTGGGTGCGGGAATCAGTGCCTCGGCGGCGACCTTTGGGTTAACCAAGTTCGCGGACGATCGTCGTGGCGAATGAGCCTTCTTGATCGTTCCAGTCGACCTGGTCTTGGGCTCTCTACTTGGCTACTTCGGCAGACGGTTCTTGGTCGGGGCGTCTGGCTACACTCGTCGGCAAATCGGTGGTGCTTTTGCGCTTCTCGTCGTCGCGTCGTGCGTGTTTCTCACTTGGCGATTCAGCAAGGGCAGTTGAGGGTCATCGGTCAGGCGCGGCTATATCGTGCGCCCCGGAAATGTTAGGTGCGAAGTGAAGCACGCCCGCGTGTCGAGGCTAGCTCGCTGCTTTATCGTAGCGGTTTGCGGCACGGAATCAGGCAGCGGATGCGCTAATCGCGGAGGCAGCGCATGCATTTTCACGTCTTCCGCGCCGCCGCCACCGCTTCATCATCCCCATCCACATCCGCCTTGACGTCGGCTTCAAACAGATTCATCAGGTCTTCGCGCGCGTCGCGCGAGGTCTGGATCACCTTGGCCTCGTCGTCGTAGACCAGGTGCTGGGCGCGCATCAGGTCTTCGTCGTGTTTGCGGAAGCGCTCGACGTGTTCGCGTGCGAGCGTATCGGTCACGCCGAGCGAGGTCAGCACGCGTCCGCCCAGTTCCAGGCTGGTGGCGAAGACTTCGCGGAACGGTTCGGCGCCCAGGTCCATCAGTTTCCAGGCATGTTGGCGGTTGCGCGCACGCGCCAGCACGGTGGCCTGCGGGTAGAGGCGGCGGATCATGCGTACCGTCTTGATATTGGTTTCCGGGTCGTCCAACGTGATCACGAACACCTTGATGCGGTCGGCACCGGCGGCGCGCAGCAGATCCGGCCGGGTCGGGTCGCCGTAATACAGTTCGCCGCCGAAGCGGCGGATATCTGCCACCGTGTCGGGATTGTGTTCCAGTGCCACAAACGGCACGTGGCGCGAAGTGAGCAGGCGTGCCACCACCTGGCCAAAACGGCCCACGCCCGCGATCAGCACCTGCGGTGACTGCGCATCGATGGTGTCGAAGGGGCGCTCGGACTTGGGCGCCTGCACCCGCAGCGGTCCGTTGAGCAGGCGCTGCATGCCGAGCAGCAACACGGGCGTCAACGCCATCGACACGCCGACGATGGCCACCAGGCGGTCATGATTGGCCGGGTCCAGCAGGCCGACCCGATCGGCCTCGTTGAACACCACAAACGCAAATTCGCCGCCCAGCCACAACACGCTGCCCAGCATCAGGCTGCTGCGTAGCGGCAGTTTGGCGACGCTGCCGATGCCGACCAGCAGCGAGAACTTCACCACCAGCAAGATCGCCACGCCGGCGGCGATCAATCCCGGCTCGGCAGCCACGCGATTGAGGTCGATGCCCATGCCCACCGAAATGAAGAACAGGCCCAGCAGCAGGCCTTCGAACGGTTCGATCTGCGATTCGAGTTCGTGGCGAAATTCCGAATCGGCCAGCAGCACGCCGGCGATGAAGGCGCCCAGGCTGGCGCTCAGTCCCGCTTCCTGCATGATCCAGGCGGTGCCCAGCACCACCAGCAACGCGCTGGCGGTGAACACCTCCGGCATGCGCGTGCGCGCCACCATGTTGAACAGGTAGCGCAGCACGAAGCGCCCGAACAGAATCACCAGGGCCAGCGCGGCCATCGCCTTGGCCACATCCGGCCAGGCGAGGGTGGCGTTCTTGCTGCCGCCGAGCAGTGGGATGGCTGCCAGCAGCGGGATCGCGATCAGATCCTGAAACAGCAGGATGGCGAAGGCCAGACGCCCGTAGTCGCTGCCCAGCGCCTTGCGTTCGGCCAGCAGCTGCAGGCCCACCGCAGTGGACGACAACGCCAGCGCCACGCCGACGATGAGCGCGGTTTTCCAGCCCAGGTTGCCCAGCATCAGCAGGCCGCCCAGGATCGTGGCAGTCACCACCACCTGGGTGGCGCCGGCGCCGAACACCGAGTGGCGCATCACCTTCAGGCGGGCAGGGGAGAGCTCCAGGCCGATCACGAACAGCAGCATCACCACGCCGATCTCGGCTGCGCCGCTGATGCGCTCGGCGTCCTGCACCACGCCCACGCCATCCGGGCCCAGCACCACGCCGGCGACCAGATAGGCCAGCACCGCGCCCAGGCCGAAGCGCTTGAACACCGGCACCGCCACGATGGCGGCCAGCATCAGCACCAGAGCCAGTTCCAGACCGCCGCTATGCATGTACGTTCTCCGTTGAGGTGCGCATTATGCCGCGCACACCGGCTGGACGGCTCGCACGCATGTGCCACATCTGCCGCCGCTACGCAGCGCGCGCCAGAGGGTTCGCTGCGCGCATCGATGCGTGGGCCCGTGCACCGAACATGCGCACGCAGCGGGCGCTGCTGCGCTTACGCCAATACTCCCATTCCCGCGCATACCGTGCCGCGTGCGAAAAATGCACGCGGCAGGTAGCCAGCCTTTCAGCGGCTTTTGAGCAGGAACCGCCGATCCAGCGGTTGCAGCGGGCGGGCATTGAACGGATACACGCGCTCGAATGCGTTGATCTGCGCCTCCGACACCTGCACCGGCTGGCTGAGCACCACCCAGTCCACCGTTTCGCTGCACGGTGGCGTGGTCAGCGAGCCTTCGTAGCGATAGAAGCCGCGTTGCGTTTTAAGCGGAAGAAAATCGTTGGCGCTGACCGTGGCGTTGGCAACCTGCCGGGTCTGATCCTTGTCCTTGGGCATGGCGTCCAGCACACGCTGGAAGGCGGGGTTGGCCTTGCCGGTTTCGAAGAAGATCGCCAGCACACCCAGCGTCCCGTCCGGGCCCTGATGCACCAGGTGCGCTTCCATCGGGAAGCGGCGGCCGTTCAACAGGTGCGCGCTGGGATGATGGAAGTGCAACTGCAGCGCCTGGTACTGCTTGCCGCCGGTCGCCATGTTGCCGCCGTCGTACAGATCCAGCTGAATGGAATGGCCGGTGTTGCGCACCACCAGTGGCACGGCGCTGTAATTCAGCAGCAGTGTGCCCAGGTTGGCGTCGATGGCGCCCTTCAGATCGATAGGGCTGTTCTGCTGGCCATTGCCGCACAGCGCGTTTTCCTTGGCCAACTCCGACCAATGCTCGGCACCTTCCGGGCCGGTGTAGCCCCATTCGTGCCCAGCGTGCGGCGCGGTCTCGTGCGCCTCCACCGGCGTGCTCTCGGGCAGCTTGGTTTGTGCCATGCCCACGGCGCCCCAGCTGGCGGCGATGCACAGGCACAACGGGGTGATGCGACGTAACAGAAGCAACCTGGAAGACGACATGCACAAACTCCTGAAGAACACTACGTGCGCGGGGAGGCGATGGCCGGTGCCATGGCGAGGAACAACGCGCCGGGCGTTGCGGGAAGCGGACTGTAGCAATGAACTGTGACCCTGAGCGCAGCGCGGCGACAGCCGGTTGTTCCGCTCCATATCAGCGTATTGGCCGCGGTCCTGGCGTCGTTCGAATGCTGCGTCGGTGCGCTGCCGACAGCTTGGCCGGGCAGGGCGATTCCGCGCTATGGCGGCCATGTCGCCGACCTGTCCACGCCAGCGTCTGCAGCTCGTGAGCGGGCACGATCCAGGCCACGCCGACGATCTGTGCATCGGAGGTCGCGCACGCGTGCAAGGTCGGCACGGCCTGTGCCGCCCGGCTTCGGGAAGCGGCGTGCGCACAGGGCATTGACCAAGCGGGCGCAGGCGCGCAGACTGCGCCGCGCTGCCGCCCGGATCACCGGTCGGTGCGCACCTTTCGGAGCCCTTACTCATGTCCAGCGACAGTCACCCTAGACCCGGGTCGATGACCCAGCTGGCGCGCGCCTGAGGCTCAGGTTCGCCGGCTGTCATCGACGACGGTCGTCACCAGGCGAACCACCATGTACAACGAAACCCTGCGCCTTGCCCAAGGCGTCGATGCCTTGACCGCCCCCCTGGCCGAGCTCAACACGGCCGATGCGGTGGAATATCTCAACACCCTCGACCGCGACGAGGCCGCACAGGTGCTGGCCGCGCTGCCGCCACCGCGTGCGGTGAAACTGCTCGAACAGCCCGAGCTGCGCGATGCCAGCGCACTGATCGCCCTGCTGCCGGCCGAGCAGGCCGCATCCTTGCTCGGCCAGATGGCCGACGACCGCGCCACCGACATCTTTCATGGCCTGGATGCCGAGCAGCGCCAGCCGCTGCTGTGGTTGCTCAGTGCCGAAGCGCGGTTGTCGATCCAGGCGCTGATGCGCTATCCGCCCAACACCGCCGGCGCGCTGATGACCACCGAATTCGTGGCGGTGCCGGCCGACTGGACAGTGGGCCGCACCTTGCAGCACATCCGCGAAGTGGAGCGTAGCCGCGAGACCGTCTACGCCATCTATCTGCTCGACCCACAGACCCGCGTGCTGCAGCAGGTGGTCACCATGCGCCGGCTGATCACCGGTGCGGCGGAGGCACCGATCCTGGACGTGGCACAGGTCAATCCGCCGGTCACCGTGGACCCGGCGCTGGACCAGGAGGAGGTCGCGCGCCTGATCCGCCGCCACGACCTGCTCGCGATCCCGGTGGTGGATGCGCGCGGGCATGTGCTGGGCATCGTTACCGTGGACGACGTGCTCGATGCATTGATCGCCGAATCCACCGAAGACGTGCACAAGTTCGGCGGCATGGAAGCGCTGGACAAGCCCTATATGCAGATCGGCTTCGGCCAGATGATCAGGAAGCGCGCCGGCTGGTTGAGCGTGCTGTTTCTGGGCGAAATGCTCACCGCCAGTGCGATGCAGCACTTCGAGGACGAGTTGTCCAAGGCAGTGGTGCTGACCTTGTTCATTCCGTTGATCATGAGCTCGGGCGGCAACTCCGGCTCGCAGGCGACCTCGCTGCTGATCCGTTCGCTGGCGTTGCGCGAGATCCGCCTGGGCGACTGGTGGAAGGTGGCGTTGCGCGAGCTGCCCACCGGGCTGACCCTGGGCGCGATCCTGGGCGTGCTGGCGATCGTGCGCATCACCCTCTGGCAGACCGCCGGCCTGTACGACTACGGCCCGCATTGGCAGATGGTGGCGCTGACCATCGGTGCGGCGCTGATCGGCATCGTCACCTTCGGCTCGCTCTCCGGCTCGATGCTGCCGTTCGTGCTGCAACGGCTCGGCTTCGACCCGGCCAGTGCCTCGGCGCCGTTCGTGGCCACGCTGGTGGATGTCACCGGGCTGGTGATCTACTTCAGCATTGCCGCGGCGATCCTGAGCGGCACGTTGTTGTAACGTCTGCGCCACGCTGGCGTGATGGCGGCTGCATACAGAGACGTCTGCAGCCGTCAGCGTCGGGCTCAGTTCCGTCCAGTGAACTGGATGGAGGGCGAGGTGCCCGCCGAGGCCGTGCAGTTGCCCAGATGCAGGTTGTTGCTCTCGCCGCTCACCGCGCCGTTGCCGATGCAGCGCGGGGCCTTGTGGGTGCCATCGTTGACAGCCAATCGGGTCGTCACCAGCGAGCCGGTGTTGAAGAAGGCTCTGCCGCCGTTTCCGTTGCCGAGGATGTTGAAATCCGCGCCGCTCCACACCGTTGCCAATTGCAGCACGCTGTCTGGCGCGCTGACGCGGTAGGCGTGCGCGCCATCCAGCAACGTGACGGTGTCACTGCCGCCCGCGCTCACCTCAACGCTGAACGTCAGGCTGCCCAACCGCGTGGTGGCGATTGCCGGCACTGCGATGGCGGCACTGTTGCGGTAACAGCTGCCGGAACCTTCGCCTGACCATCCGCCAGGGCATGCCTGGCCGTAATTGATCAGCCAGTACTGCATGAAAACCGCGCCTTCTCCGTGCATGGCATAGATGAATTGTTGCCAGACATGGCAGTCGGGGTGACCCGCGCACGCGCTGGTCGATGCATTGGCATCGGAGTCCAGTTGCAGGCTGAATTCATCGGTGGATGCCGTCGTACCGTTACTGCGAATCGTGTGCACTCCGCTGACCACAGGGAAGCTGCCCTGCGCCTTACGAATCAGGCCATTGGCCCCAAGCGCATAGTCGGTGATGGCCTCGGCCTGCATCGATGCCGCTGTCGGCATCCAGGCCGTCACCGTGGCGGGGCGGCGCACCGGTTGTGCCTTGGCGGCAGGCCGACACGGCACGCGCTTCCACTCGGTTGATGGAGTCTTCGCTAAAAAACAGCCGGTTGTCGTTTGCTCCTGCGCGACGACAGCGGTCTGCCAGGCATGCTGGACTGCCGGCGTCGCTGGGGTCTGCGCATCGGCTGTTGCATTCGCCTGTGCCACCTCCTGGATGCCCCCGGTTGCGGCGTAGGCGCTGGCGCAGGACACCATGACAACCGAGGCGACGAGGTGGCTCAGGCGTGTGTTGCACATCTTCATGGCGTGCTCCGCTGCGGTGTGACGTGGGTCCAAAGGGGCGTTTGGGCGCTGGATTGTTCCTCTGGCGTACTAATGCTCCTTGCAGTGGTTGCGGTTGCCGGATATGCGAAGTGCGGTTGTCCGATCGGATGCATACGTCAGGCTCGGATGCCTTCATCACCGGAACTGTGGCGTCCGGTATGTTTTGATGCGCCGCCCTGCAGCGCGCCGCACAGTCGCTGCTCGCGTCCGGCCATGTCCTGAAACGCCAGTGCGTGTACCGTAGCGCGATGGCATTGTTCTCCCCCGCACGATGAGTACCTATCACCTGCAACAGGTCTTTCGTCCCGGCACCGTGGCGGTGGTGGGCGGCAGCCCGCGCGATCGCTCGGCCGGGCGGGCGGTGGTGCGCAATCTGCGCGCGGCCGGGTTTCCCGGGCAGATCGGCTGGGTGAGCCCGCGCTACAGCGAGATCGACGGCGTGCGCACGGTGGCGCGGCTGACCGATCTGCCGTGGGTGCCGGACCTGGTGGTGATCACCGCGCCGGCGCGCATCGTGCCGCGCGTCGTGTCGATCGCCGCGCGGCGTGGGGTGGCCGCGGCGATCATCCTCACCGCAGGCTTGGGCCGTGGCCCCGGTTCGCCGGCCGCGCGCATGGAAGCGGCCGCGCGGGCCAAGGGCATGCGCATCCTCGGCCCGCACTGCCTGGGCGTGATCGCCCCGCATGCGCGGCTCAACGCCAGCATCGCCGCGCACTGTCCGCAGGCCGGCGACCTGGCGCTGATTTCCGAATCCAGCGCCATTGCCGCCGCCCTGGTGGAATGGGGCGTGGCGCGTTCGGTGGGGTTTTCGGCGGTGGTGTCGCTGGGCGACACGCTGGATGTGGATTTCGGCGACCTGCTCGATTACTTCGCCACCGACTACCGCACCCGCGCGATCCTGCTCTACGTCGAACGCATCGGCGATGCGCGCAAGTTCATGTCGGCCGCACGCGCCGCCGCGCGCGCCAAGCCGGTGGTGGTGGTCAAGTCCGGGCGCCAGTTCCGCATCAATCCCAACGCCGACACCCACGCGCAGGCGCTGGCCGGCTCGGATGCGGTGTATGGCGCGGCATTCGCACGTGCCGGGCTGTTGCGGGTGGGCGCGCTGGACGAATTGTTCGCCGCCGCCGAAACCCTGGGCCGGCTCGGCAGTTTTCCCGGCCGGCGCCTGGCCATCCTCAGCAATGGCGGCGGGGTGGGGCAGCTGGCGGTGGACCAGCTGGTGCTACGCGGCGGCACCCTGGCCGAGCTGTCGGCCAAGACGCTGGAGCGGCTGGATCAGTCGCTGCCGCAGGGCTGGTCGCGCAGCAATCCGGTCGACATCATCGTCGATGCCGACGGGCCGCGGTATGCCGCGGCGATCGAAGCCTTGCTGGACGACCCGGAGAACGATGCGCTGCTGGTGGTCAACGTGCCCACCGCGTTCACCTCCTCGGCCGATGCGGCCAAGGCGCTGACCCGCGCGCTGGATCAACGCAACCGCTACCAGCGCGAAAAGCCGGTATTCGCGGTGTGGCTGGGCCAGGACGATGCAGCGATCGCCGCGCTCAATGCCGCGCGCGTGCCCACCTATGCCACCGAATCGGACGCGGTGCGCGGCTTCACCCACCTGGTGCGCTACCGCGAGGCGCAGGCGGCGCTGATGGAGACCCCTCCCAGCCTGCCGGAAGATTTCGTGGTGGATGCCGGCATCGCCCGCGCAGTGGTCGACGACGCCCTGGCCGCCGGGCGGCGCTGGCTCGACCCGGTGGCCACCAACCGGCTGCTGGCCGCCTACGGCATCCCGATCGTGCCGCTGCAGGTGGCCGCCACCGCCAACGAGGCCGCCTTGCTGGCCGATCCGCTGCTGGCAATGGGGCGCACGGTCACCTTGAAGGTGTTGTCCGGCGAGATCGCGCACAAGTCCGATGTGGATGGCGTGCGTCTGAACCTGTCCAGCGTGGCGGCAGTACGCGAAGCGGCCACCGGCATCCTGGCGCGTGCGCGCACCGCGCACCCCAATGCCTTCATCGAAGGCGTGATCGTGCAGCCCACCGTGCTGCGGCCCAAGGCGCGCGAGTTGATTGCCGGCATCGCCGACGACCCGGTATTCGGCCCGGCGATCGTGTTCGGCCGCGGCGGCACCGCGGTGGAAGTGATCAACGACCGCGAGCTGGCCTTGCCACCGCTGGATTTGCGCCTGGCGCACGAATTGATCGGCCGCACGCGCGTGTCGCGCATCCTCAAGGCCTACCGCGATGTGCCGGCGGCCGATGAGCGTGCAGTGGCGCTGGTGTTGGTCAAGCTCGCGCAGCTGGCCGCCGACATCCCCGAAATCACCGAGCTGGACATCAACCCGCTGCTGGCCGACCGCGATGGCGTGATCGCGCTGGACGCGCGCGTGGCGGTGGCGCCGGCGCGCAAGCTGCACAAAGGCCGCGGCCATCCGCGCTTTGCGATCTTCCCGTATCCGAAGGAATGGGAGCGCCAGATCGCGCTCGGCGATGGCACCCACGCGCTGGTGCGCCCGGTGCGCCCGGAAGACGATGCGCTGTTCCGCGCGTTCTTCGCCCGTGTCACCGACGAAGACCTGCGGCTGCGCTTCTTCCAGTCGGTGAAGCATTTCAGCCATGAATTCATCGCGCGGCTGACCCAGCTCGACTATGCCCGCTCGATCGCGCTGGTGGCGATCGACCCCAAGACCGGCGACATGCTCGGCGCGGTGCGCCTACACGCCGACGCCGATTACGAGCGCGGCGAGTACGGCATCCTGATCCGCTCCGACCTCAAGGGCCACGGCATCGGCTGGCAGCTGATGCGCATCATGATCGAGTACGCGCGCTGGCTGGGCTTGAAGCAGATCGAAGGCCAGGTGCTGCGCGAGAACCGCACCATGCTGGCGATGTGCCAGAGCCTGGGCTTCAAGGTCACGCCTGACCCGGAGGATGCCTCACTGATGAATGTGCAGCTGCCAGTGGCCGCGGGGTGAGCAGGCATGCTGGCCTGCTCGCTCTGAGTGGAGAGTCTCGCGCATCCGCGCTGCACTATTCAGGGGTTGCTTGCCACTACCGACGTGAACCCGATGCGCATACGGCTTTGGCAGCTTGCGCTCTCTTGCAGAGAGGTGCCAGGTTCAAGGTATTCACCTCCTTCGCATCGATTGTCCCGTTGGCGTGCAATCGATCAACGATATGGAGATAAGCCTCTACATCCTCATCAGTTCCTCGGCGATCCAATTCACCACGCATTGTCTTGAGCAAGTCCGGCTTGTTGTCGATGATCCACTGGTCGACATAGTAACTGGCTGGCCTGGTTCTGTGCGAAGCAAAGAACATATCGATCTGTCTTGAGCTATCAAGCCTCTGTAGCCAGAGATCGTCGCCCCTTGCATAGTTAGAAACGAAGAAATCCCTATCTGGATCGGGTGCCGAGCAGCTCAAAAGGAGCAGGAGAAATAGGAAGAGAGCTTTTCTAATCGCAGCCACATTTCACCCCTTCACTGGTTGCAATTCTGAAGTAATTCTCAACTGTTCGCGCGTCACGCTCGGTATCGATATTTCGATATGCTTGATTTTCATTCATGCCAGATGCTTTATTTAGTAAATATTGCCCGAAATAGGATGCAAGAAATCCTGTGACACCTATGTCGTTGTAACGCGATGCATGTTCAATTTCATGTCCTAGGAGAACGATGCCACTGGATGTATTGGGAGAATCTTTCGCCAAATACACGCTATTCCCTACCGTCAACCCGATCGTTCCTGGTGGAGCGAAGCTAGGAATTCCAGTCTTTACATCTATTTTTTCCAGGATGCTATTTCGGAAAATATCCGAAAGGACTGATTTTTCACAATCGGTTAAAGCTCGCAAGCCCAAGGGGTCAATCAGATTGACTGGATTCCCTCCTACATATGCATAGGTATTCAACCCACCAGCCAGTCCAATCGGGTCACTCTGCGTATATTTTCCCAACCGACGGTCGTAATAGCGGTTCACGTTGTACCAAAGCCCTGTCTCCTGGTCGTGGTATTGCCCCGGAAAACCGACGTTCAACCCACCGATGCCGTCTTGGGTCACCCGCCGGTCGAAGGCGTAGTTCTCGGAACGCCATACCACGACCTTGCTGCTGTTGGTCACGATCTCCGGGCGGCCCAGGTGATCGTTGTGGACGTGATATAGCTGGCCGTTGCGCACCAGCCCGACTAGCTCGCCGCCGAACCACAGGTAGTTGGTCCAGACATCTCCGTTATCCTTGTGTTCGGCCAGCAATTGACTACTGGGGCCATGCACGTAGCGGAACCAGCCGTAGCTGGGCGCAGCTTTCCAGGCCCGTTCGTTGTAGGCGTTGTAGCCGTATTGGTTGGTCTCCACCGAATAGCCCACCGCGTCGTAGTTCGGTTCCACGAAGGAGGTCGCCACGCTGCGGCCGACGCTGGTCATCCGGTTGAACCCGTCGTAGCCGTAGCTAGCCGTTGAACTGTTGAAGCTGTGGGAACTGCGGTTGCCGCGGCCATCGTAGGCGTATTGGTGCGGCCCCATGCTGGTGATGCGATTGCTGCCGGCATCTACGCCCACCAGTTCGTCCCAGGTCCAGGTGTGCCGGGTCTTGTTGCCGTTGGCGTCCCAGTAAAAGGCCTGGTTGCCGGAGCCGGAGGTGACGCCGGTCAGCCGATCCAGTCCGTCGTAGGCGTAGTCCTGGCTCAGGTTGGCGTTGATGCCATTGGCGATGCGTGTGATCCGGTTCAGGCTGTCGTAGCTGTAGGTCAGCGATTGCAGCGCGGTGTTCTCCGTGCTGCCGTTGAGCACCCTGATGGCCAGCAATCTGCCGTCCACGTCGTAGAGCAACCCCCGCGGCAGGCCATTGCCATGAAACCACGACACCATCGCGCCAAAGGGCCGGAACTGGGTGCCGGTCACCACGTTGCTGACGTTGCCGTTGATGTTGACGGTCATGCTGGTCTGCCGGCCTGACGTGTAGCCGTAGCCCACCGCGATGCCGTTGGGGTAGGTGATGGCGTTCGGACGGCCCTGGGCATCGTAGTAGTAGAACGTCCAGTAGTCGGACTGTACGCCGCCGCCGGTGGTCAGTTCGCGGCGGGTGCGCATCCGTCCATCCGGTTCGTACTCATGGCGGATCATGCTGTTAGGGCCATCTGCATTGCACTGACGCCCCTTGCCATTGCTGCACCAGTCGTAGCCGTAGCTCATGGTCTGGCCGTCCGCGGTGATGGCGGTCAGGCGTCCCATCGCGTCATAGCCGTAGCTGGTGGACGCGCCGTCGTTACGCACCATCCGGGTCCGCAGGCCTGAGGTGCTGTACTCGAAGGTGGTGACGCCACTGTCGGGACTTGACTGCCACCACAGGTCGCCGAAGCCATCGTAGAGGTAGGTGGTGATCTTGTTGCGCGGGTCGGCGATCCGGGTTGGGCGGTCCAGCGCGTCGTAGTCGAAGAAGGTGGTATTGCCATGCGGATCGCGCGACTGGATCACGCGATCCAACCGGTCGTAGGACAGCATGGTCTCGCGGCCAGCGGCGTCGCGCGCGCGCACGACATTGCCGTTGCCGTCGTAGCTGTACTGCACGCTCTGGCCGTTGTTGCCGCGCTGGGCGCGCACGCGCCCGAGCTCGTCGTAGTCCGTGTAGGCCCGATATTTCTCCACTGGATAGAGCGCCTTCGATTGCGCTTCGCCGGATTGGCACGGCGGCGGATGCGGCGTACCGCCTCCCCTGGTGGGAAAGCACAGGGTCTGCTCCTCGATCGCCTGGTCGATGAGGCTGATCGGGTTGCCTGCGAGATCGTAGGCCAGCGTGCGCTCTTCGGTCGTGCCACGGTTGGGCAGGATGCCGCTGACGGCCCGGCTCAACTTCTTCAGGTTGTCGCCGTTGTCGTACAGGCGCAAGGTCTTGATGCCATCGGGCGTGGTCACCGATGACAGCCGGCCGAAGCCGTCGTAGGCGTAGACCGTCTCGGCCGCGGTGGAGCCGTTGGGGAATTGCCGATTCAGCATCAGCCGGCTACGGGCGTCGTAGACGTATTCGGTACGGTCGCCGTTGGGACCCACCACGGCGCCCGGCTGTCCCAGCCCATTGTGGCCGCTGTAGGTGGTGACATGCCCCATCGCGTTGGTGACCGCTACCAGGTTGCCGAGCGTGTCGAAGGTCTGGGTGCTGCTGCCGCTGGCAGGATCATTGGTGCGCACGCTCGCCAGCATGCCGTTGGCATGCTGCGTGTAGGTGTAATCGACCACGCGCTGCCGGGTGCGGCTGGCGGGCACGGCACTGGACAGGTTGGTGGTCGTGATCCGGGCGATGCGGTTGTCGGCGCCATAGCTGTACTGGGTCTGCAGCAGTTCGCTGCCTACGGCTGTTCCGCCGACGGTGATGCTGGCGATCCGGTTCTTGCCGGTGTCCCACGCGTAGGTGGTTTTGCGGGCGTAGGCCGTGCCATTGGCTTGGATCTTCTGCACGAGGCGTCCAGCTGCATCGTGCTGGTAGAGGGTTTCGTTGCCGTTGAAATCGGAGGTCAACGCCACGTTGCCGTTGCTGTCGTAGCCGGTGGCGGCATAGGTCGCCGCGCAATAAGTGCTGGGTGCCCCGTGGTTTCCTTGTGCTTGCCGTCCTGGAAGACATAGGTGGCCTGCTTCCCGAGCGGATTGGTGGACACCACCGTCAGCAGTCCGTTGGCGCCCGGCGTGTAGGCCAGGGTGTTCTTGTTCAGACCGTTGTGCTGGGTACTGACGGCATAGCCATTGCTGTCGTAACCGAAGGTGGAATAGCGCGTGCCGTTGATCGATTTTCCGGTGAGCGCGCCGGGACGGGCCGACAGCTCGTAGTGGTAGACCGTCGTGGTGGCCGGATCGCCGGGTTGGGAGGTCGACGCCAGCCGATGCAGGCCGCTGCCGAACTGGTTGGCATGATAGGCGTAGCCGTAGTAATTGCCGGCCGGATCGCGCACGGCGATCAACTGGTTGCCGTTCCAGCTGAACTCGACATAGCGTCCCGAGGTATGCGTCACCCGTGTCGGCAACGTGCCGTTGTAGCTGTAGGTCCAGCCGATGCCGTAGGGGTTGGTCACCGACTCGACATAGCCGGAGGCGGAATAGACCTCCGTGGCATTGTTCTCATCGGTCAATACCCACTTCCCGTCCGAACGCTGGGCGATGCGGGGCCAGCCGCGGTTGCCGCTGGTGACGTAGATGCCGCCAAGCTCGCTGTTGAGCGTGAACTTGAGCGTCGTCCCATCCGGGCGCCAGGCATACAGGACGTTGCCGCTCAATCCGCAGTTGCCGCCGCCGGGCCGTGGATAACAGCTGTCGACCGTGGTGCCGGTGGACAGTTTGTAGTCGAAATTGCTGATCCACTGCCTGCCGAACAGGCCGGCGCCGGTCCAGTAGTGGTTGTAGGTTCGGCTCAGCTGCAATCCCATGTCGCCACCGGAGAGGAAGTCGACCTCCTTCTCGATCTTGTTGCCTGTGGCCAAGACGATGGGATTGCCGACCGTGGCCGGCGCGCCCACCGTGACCTGGCCTTGGTCCACATCGCAGGCGTCCTTGATCTGGGCATCGCGTCCCGCGATGGCCGTGTTGGCGGGAGGCGTGACATAAGCGCCTCCCGCGCCTCCACCCGTCGGCGGTGAACTCACGACCCCTGCATTGCCGCCGCTGTCGGGAACATCCTGCCACCAGCAGTCCCGTACCCAGACAGGCACTTGCGAGGAAACCGACGAGGTGCCGGATCTACAGATATAGACCGCTGCGGCGGAGGCTGTCTCCGGCAGAAACCCCAGTGCCACCACCACCACGCCGGCATACGCCAGCCAATGCTTCCTCAGCATGTCCCTGTCCCTTTGTCCCCTGGATGCAGGGCGGGCATTGCGCCATCGTCCCTGTGGATGTGACTGTCATGGCAAGGCGGAAACCATGTCAATACCCCCTCCAGGACTTGATGGGGCTAGGTCGATAGCGCTGCCGGGCCGTCGCTGGCTGGGCTTGAAGCAGATCGAAGGCCAGGTACTGCGCGAGAACCGCACCATGCTGGCGATGTGCCAGAGCCTGGGCTTCGGGGTGCGCCCGGATCCGGACGATGCGACCCTAATGGCGGTGACCTTGCCGGTGTCTCCGCCGTAGCAGGCGGCTCCGGCCCTTGCTGGTGCTGGGCTGGGAATGGCCGTAGACTCCGTGCGATCTGGAGCGCGGCGCGCCTGGCTCCACACTTTCACGGACGATGTCATGGCCGACAGCGATGTTCGATCAACGCGTGGCACCATCACCGGTGCACACAATGCCTGTGGCATGGGCGCAGTGCCGCGCTACCACCCTGTCCGTCCAGGGTCACGAGCGGCGAGCCAACGACGCGATGCCGCAGATGACACCTCCTTCCATTTCGCTGATCACCTGTTGACGTGTGCTGCTACGGCATACGCCCCCGGGTCGTGACGGTCCGCTTCTATCTCAGTCCTGTCGGGAGTTTCGATGTTTCGTGATTTTAGGATGTCCTTCGTCGTCACAGCGCTGTGTCTCGCGGCGGCCGCCTGGTGGGGTCACAACTCCAGCATGGGCATATGGCAAGCCTTGTGGCTGTGCGCGGTGCTGAGCGTGCTTGAAGTGTCGTTGTCGTTCGACAATGCGGTGGTCAACGCCGGCGTGCTCAAGCACATGAGCGAATTCTGGCGAAAGCTGTTTTTGACCGTCGGTATCCTGATCGCCGTGTTCGGCATGCGACTGGTGTTCCCGATCGTGATCGTGTCGGTGGCGACCGGCATGGGCCTGATGCCGGTGATCGATCTGGCGCTCAACGAGCCGGAAAAGTACAGCCAGGTGCTGACCGATCATTACCCTTCGATTGCGGCTTTCGGCGGCATGTTCCTGCTGCTGGTGTTCCTCAACTTCCTGTTCGATCGTGATCGCGAGCTGCACTGGCTGGGACCGGTGGAGCGCCTGGTCGGCAAGCTGGGCAAGGCCGATGCCATGTCCGTGATCGTCGCGGTCGCCGTGCTGTTGGGGACCAAGCTGTTCCTGCCGCAGGACATCTTCCAGAGCGTGCTGTTCGCCGGTATGGGCGGCATCCTGCTGTATCTGCTGGTCGATAGCGTGGATGCGCTGTTCGAGTCCGAAGAGGATGAGGGCGGTGTCAGCGTCGCCAAGCGTTCGGGCGTGGCCGCGTTCCTGTATCTGGAAGTGCTGGATGCCTCTTTCTCGTTCGACGGGGTCATCGGCGCGTTCGCGATCACCCGCGACGTGGTGATCATCATGCTGGGCCTGGCGATCGGCGCGATGTTCGTGCGGTCGATGACGGTCTATCTGGTGCACAAGGGCACGCTGGACGAATTCGTGTTCCTGGAGCACGGCGCGCATTACGCCATCGGCGTGCTGGCGATCATCATGCTCATCGGCACGGTGCACCACGTACCGGAAGTGCTGACCGGCCTGATCGGCGTGGCCTTCATCGCGGCCTCGGTGTGGTCCTCGATCCGCTACCGTAAGCGGCACCCGGCTGGCGACAACGCGTAGCCTGGCCGACTGTCGTTCGCTGTTTTCGGCAGGGAGCGACGCTGGTGCGGCCAGGCCCACAGCGTCGCGCCACGCCGGACTGGCCGGCACCGCCGGCGGCGCGCTGCGCCTGCCGCATGTCTGGCCAACCTGCCTGACACGATGAACCGGCCTCTTTCCCGCCTTTCCTTTATCAGGTGAAGTCATGCGTCGTTTGCCCGTCTATTTGCTCCTCGACACCTCCGGATCCATGCGCGGCGAGCCGATCGCTGCGGTCAATGTCGGGCTGCGTGCCCTGGTGACATCGCTGCGGCAGGATCCATCGGCCCTGGAGAGCGTGCACATCTGCTTGATGACCTTCGATGCGGACGTGAAGACCATCCTGCCGCTGACGCCGCTGGACCAGCTGCAATTGCCGGAAATCACGACCCCCGATTCGGGTCCCACCATGCTCGGCAAGGCGCTGGAGCATGTCTGCGAGCGTGTGGATCTGGAAGTGCGTCGTTCCAGCGAAGACGCCAAGGGCGATTGGGCGCCGTTGCTGTTCGTGATGACCGATGGCAGTCCCACCGATCTGCAGGTGTTCGAAGAGCAGATTCCCGAACTGCGCAAGCGCAACTTTGCCAACATCATCGCCTGCGCGGCAGGTCCCAAGGCCAAGTCGACCTACCTGTCCATGTTCACCGCCAATGTGTTTGCGCTGGATACGCTGGACAGCGCGTCGTTCACCAGCTTCTTCAAGTGGGTGTCGGCAGCGGTCAGCGGTGGCAGCCGGAGTCAAGGAACCCCGGAGGGCACGGCGCTGCCGCCGCCGCCGAGCGAAATCCAGCTGGTGCTGTAACCGCGGTTGCCGCGTTCTTGAGTCGCTGTCTTCGTTGCGGAGTCTGAGATGCGTCGCCTTCCGATCTATTTCCTGCTCGACGTCTCCGAGTCAATGATCGGGGAAAACCTGTATCGGCTCGAAGAAGGCCTGTCGCACATCGTGGCGACGTTACGGACCGATCCGCACGCGCTGGAAACCGCGTGGATTTCGATCATCGCCTTCGCCGGCCAGGTGCGCCGGTTGCTTCCGCTGACCGAACTGACGAGCGTGGTCGTGCCCAGCCTGCCGGCGGGCGGTGGGACCTCGCTGGGCAGGGCAATGAACTATCTGATGGACGAGGTGGATGCCTCGGTGCGCCGCAATACCCCTGAGCGCAAGGGCGACTGGAAGCCGATCGCCTTCCTGATCACCGATGGCAAGCCAACCGACGATATCGCGCCGGCCCTGTCGCGCTGGCAGCAGCACTACGCCAGCCGCGTCTCGTTGGTTGCGGTCTCGATCGGGCGCAATGCCGACCTGGGAGTGCTCAGCCAGTTCACCGATGCCGACAAGGTGCTGACGCTCGATGACAGCAGCGACGGTGCGTTTCAGCGCTTCATCGCCTGGGTCACGCAATCGGTACAGGCGCGTAGCCGTAGCGTGGGTGATGTGACCAAGGAAGAGCAGCTGCCAGACGCCGACGTGTCGATTCTGAAGAAGCTCAATCTGGACAAGCCGATGGAGCGCGTCGACGAGTCCAACGCGTACTTCGTGTCCAAGTGCCAGCGTAGCGAATTGCCGTACATCTCGCGCTACGAGCCGATGCATCAATCCTTCGATGTCGGCAGCGCGCAACTCAGCGCCACCACGTATCGGCTGGTCGGCTGCTATCCGGTCAAGAACAGCTATTTCGAGATGTCTTCAGAGGCGCCCAACTTCGCCACGGTGGAGTCGGACCAGATCTTCGGCACGCCAAGTTGCCCGCATTGCGGTAACCGGATCGGATTTGCGATGTGTTCCTGCGGCAATACGTTCTGCGTTGCCGGGGAAGGAAAGCAGACCTGTCCATGGTGCCAGCAGCGCGCCTACTTCGGCTGTTTCGCCGATGGAGAGTCGGTCGAGATCTCGCGTGCGCGGGGCTAGCTGATGTCGCCATTGCCACCACCGGCGCCGCCGGCGCACGTGCAGGCGCAGGCCGCTCTGGCCGAGGTGCTTGGCAGCTACCTCCGTCAGCACGGGGTTGCGCCGGAACCGGCCCTGCTCCGGCAGCTGCTGCAGGAAGCGCCGGTGCTGGAGTTGCTGCATTGGCTCGACGCCACCGCCTTGCGCCTTGCGCCGCCGCTTGCGGCTGCATTGGCATCCACGCCGCCGCCCGCTCCCTCCGCGACAGCCGAGGCGCAAACCGCAACGGTACCGAGTCAGGCCGGGCAGACCCAGGTCGAATCGATCACGCTGGGTAAGAATGCGCCTGCAGGACCGGCGTCCGCTCCTGGGGTGGCGGCCGATGCGCTCTTCGTGGCTCCCGCCACCACCGCGCCCACAACAACGGCGCTGCGTTGGCGATTTGCCAATGCCACCGCGGGTACGCCATATCGCGCCCAGGCCACGCCAGTCAGTGATCCGCAGCGGCCCCAGCTTCAGTATCGCCTGATGGCGGTCGATGGCCTGCAGGGAAGCGGCTTGCGCTTCGACGCAGCGGACGGCGTCCTGTCCGGTGTGCCGAGCACAGCCACAGCGACCGGTGAAGAAATGCATTTTGCCGCGCGGTTCGTGCCGGTCGATGCGGCAGGGGGCGCGCCAGTCCATGCCGGCGTGGCCAGCTTGCTGGTCAATCCCGACCCGCGCGCGCTGTGGAAACAGCGTGAGCCGGATGCAGCCTTGGGCCTGCGTAAACCGCATACCGCAACGGCGCACGCGCAGATTGCCGGGGCGCAGGTGGTCGCCGCCAGTGTGCGCGGGCGGTCCCACGCAAATGCGGCCAGTTTCCGCGAAGACGATTTCGCCATTGCCACCGACCGAGATGCTCGCTGGCTGGTCTGCGCGGTTGCAGACGGCGCCGGGTCGGCGCCGCTGTCGCGACGCGGCTCGGAGCTGCTGACGCGGCATGCCGTCACCGCGCTGGCGGCGCACATGGATGGCATCGAATGCTGGACGCACGGCCAGGGGCTGCAATGGCAGCAGCACGCCGAGGTCCTGCCCAGGGTGCAACCACGGCTGACGCAGGCCGTTTGCGCCAGCCTGGTCTCGGCCAGCCAGGCCCTGGTCCAGCACGCCACCCTGCTTGGCGTCGATGAAAGTGCACTGGCCGCGACATTGATGCTGACCGCCGTGCGGCCTTGCGGCGAGCAGCTGCTGGTCCTCAACTACTGGATCGGCGATGGCGCCGCGGCGGCCTACGACGCTGCCACCGGCCAGGTGCAGTTGCTCGGGCATGCCGACGCCGGCGAATACTCCGGTCAAACCCGGTTCTTCCTTTCCGATGCGTTGGCCGGCGATCCGCAGGCGGCCGTGCAGGCGCGCCTGCGCTGCGTATGGCTGCCTGCAGGCGCGAAGGTGATCCTGATGAGTGACGGCGTGTCCGATCCCAAGTTCGGTACCGAGCGCGCCTTGCAGGACCCGGCGCAGTGGCAGCACTGGTGGCAGACCGATATTGCGCCGCAACTGCACGTTGAGCAGGGCAGTGCGCGCTGCCTGGATGCGCTGGTGGACTATCTCGGCTTCTGGTGCCCAGGCGAGCATGACGATCGGACCTTGTTGATGATACAGACGGAGCGGGTGGAATGAGCGCTGCCATCATCCGGACCACCGCCCACGATGGCAGCGCCGTCGAGTTCTACGACCAACTGCGTGGCAGTGGCGGACTGAAGGACTGCTATTTCAGTGTGGACGGCAGTTATGTGGTGCTGTTCTTTCGCCAGCCGCCCGATGCCAACGTGCGTGAGCGGATCGCCAATATCGTTGGCCGTTTCCGCGACGGTATTTTCAATCAGGTGGGCGGCGAGTACTGGAGCGGCATGTTCTGTTGGCCGCAACGCACCCTGGAATGGAATGGCCGCTTCGGCCTGGTTGCGCCGATGTACGCACGGCACTTCTTTTTCGAACATGGCTCGCGCAATGGCGATGTGCTGCAGATCGTCGGCCGTGAGAAGGAAGGCAAGTGGTTTGCCTCTGCCAATAACCGCAGCAAGTATCTGGATCCGCGCGAACTGGGGAACTGGGCCAGCCACCTGCGCATCTGCCTGCTGATTGCCCGCGCAGTCCGCCGCCTGCATATGGCGGGGCTTGCGCATTCGGATCTCTCCTACAAGAACGTGCTGGTCGATCCGGTCGGTGGCAACGCCTGCATCATCGATATCGATGGGTTGGTGGTGCCGGGAAAATATCCGCCGGACGTGGTCGGGACGCCGGACTTCATCGCGCCGGAGGTCGTCGCCACCGCCAGCCTGCCCAAGCACGACCCGCAGCGTTGCCTGCCGTGTATCCAGACCGACCTGCATGCGCTGGCCACCCTGATCTACATGTACCTGTTGTATCGCCATCCGTTGCGTGGCGGCAAGGTGCACGACCCGGATGCCACGCGCGACGAAGAGCTGGCGATGGGCGAACGGGCGCTGTTTGTGGAGGATCCGCACGATGGGTCCAATCGCGTGCGGTTGAGTGATGTGCGCAGCAGCGAACTGCCCTGGGCCGATACCACCGCGCGGCCGTATACGTTGACCGGCCCCTACCTGGCGCCGCTGTTCCTGCGCGCCTTCACTGCGGGGCTGCATGATCCGCAGCAGCGGCCGCAGGCCCTGGAGTGGGAGAACGCGCTGGTACGCACCGTCGATCTGCTGCAGCCATGCACCAATGTCCGGTGCGAGCAGGGGTGGTATGTCTTCGACAATACGTCGCGGCCGCGCTGTCCGTTCTGTGCCACGCCCTATCCCAATGCGCTGCCGGTGCTGGATCTGTATTTCTCCACGCACACGCCCGGTCAGTTTCGGCCGGAAAATCATCGTTTGGTGGTGTACACCGGCCAATCCCTGTTTCCCTGGCATGTCAATCGACACCTCGCGCCCAACGAAAAGCTCGCCCTCGAGCAACGGCGACGCGTGGGCTACTTCGTGCTGCACGAGGAGCGCTGGTATCTGGTCAATGAGGCGATGCCCGAGCTCTACGATGCGACCGGCAGCATGCTGGTCCCCATCGGGGAAAAGGTGGAGCTGACGCAGGGGCGGCAGCTGCTGCTGTCGCGTGCGGAGGGCGGGCGCCTGCTGCATGTGCAACTGGTCCAGGCCGACGCGGCAAGCAGTGTCGTTGCGGTTGACTAGACTTGCGGGGCAGGTCACTCTTTCGACCTGCGGATTGCATACCGGCTGTGCCGATGCAACGGTATAGCGCAGACGGGCCAAGCCAGGGACAGGGGTAGTGACGAATCTACAGGTCGGACAGAACATAGCCCTGGAGGGCGATCGGCTCGACGCGCAGGTCACGATCGCTGGCGTGCCTTCCGGCATGGATCTGGATCTCAGTGCGTTCGTCCTGAACGCCCAGGGCCAGGTCATCGATGACAGCGCCTTCGTTTTCTATGGGCAGCCAAGCTTCCAGGCCGGCGCCGTCATGCTCGATGCCGCAGCGCGGCGGGTGAGCGTGCAGCTGTCTGCGTTACCGGCAGCGGTCGAGCGCGTGGCCGTTGCGATCACCATCGATCAGGGGATGCGGCGTGCGCAGCGCTTTGCGCAGCTGCAGCAACTGACACTGGAGGTGGCCAGTGGTGGTCAGGCTTGCACCTTTGCCCCGCCGTTGGTCGGCATGGCAGAGACGGCGTTGATCCTGGCCGAGTTCTACCGGCGCAACGGCCAGTGGAAGCTGCGTGCGGTGGGGCAGGGATTTACCGGGGGGTTGGGCCCGCTGGCAAAGCATTTCGGCGTGGATGTGGCTGACGATCCGGATGCGACCACGGCCGCGCCTGCCAGTGTGCCGCCGCCTGTGCCCGTCGCCCCGCCACCTCTACCGCCACCGCCGTCGGTAAATCTGTCCAAGATCGTGCTTGAGAAATCCAAGCCGGTGGCACTGGAGAAGGCGTCGGGCAAGTTCGGTGAGATTGTGGTCAACCTGCGCTGGAGTCGCGGTGGCGGCCTGTTTTCGCGCGCCATCGATCTGGATCTTGGCGCGATGGTGGAGATGCAGGACGGAGACAAGACGGTCATCCAGGCGCTGGGCGGCAATTTCGGTAGCCTGGCGCAGATGCCGTACGTCAAACTCATGGGCGACGATCGCAGCGGCAGTTCCGGCCAAGGCGAGTTCCTGCACCTCAATGGCGATGAGTGGTCGCGCATCAAGCGCGTGCTGATCTTCGCCTTTATCTACGAGGGCACTCCCAACTGGTCCAGCGCCAATGGCGTGGTGACCATCCGTACCCCGGGCCAGCCGGAGCTGGAAGCGCGCCTGGACAGCCCGAACAATCGCGACGGCATGTGCGCCATTGCCATGCTCGAAAACAGCAACGGCACCCTTCGTGCAACCAAACAGGTGGACTATTTCACCGGGCACGACACGATGGATCTACGGTTCGGCTTTGGTTTTGAATGGAGAGCCGCCCGCAAGTAGCCGGTATGTCTCGTCCAGCGGGCGCTGCCATGTGCCCGTGGACGATCACCCGCGTTTCCCAGGAACCGCAAGGTTCTGATTCTTACCCCGTAAATCTAAGGAGTTCACTATGAGCGTCAGTCTTTCCAAGGGCGGTAACGTCAATCTCAGCAAGGAAGCACCTGGCCTGAGCGAAGTGGTTGTGGGCCTGGGCTGGGATCCGCGCGCCACCGACGGCAGCGAATTCGATCTGGATGCCAGTGCATTCCTGCTCAAGCCGGACGGCAAGGTGCCGGACGACAGCAGCTTCATCTTCTACAACAACAAGACCTCTGCGGACGGTTCGGTCGTGCACCAGGGCGACAACCGCTCCGGCGCTGGCGAGGGCGATGACGAGCAGATCGCCGTCTCGCTCAACGGCGTCCCCGCCGCTGTCGACAAAGTGTCGTTTGCCGTCACCATCCACGAAGCCGAAAGCCGTCGCCAGTCGTTCGGCATGGTGGGCAACGCGTACATCCGCGTCGTCAACAAGGCAGACAACAAGGAATTGGCACGCTACGACCTGACCGAAGACGGCTCCACCGAAACGGCGATGATTTTCGGCGAGCTGTACCGCAATGGCACTGACTGGAAGTTCCGTGCGGTTGGTCAGGGCTTCAAGGGTGGCCTGGGTCCGCTGGCTGCACAGTACGGCGTCAATATCGGCTGATTCCGGCATGGCCAGCTGCGTCGGCGCAGCGGCCACGGAGATGGATCATCGGTGGCCGCGCGAATGAAGATTCGCGCGGCCACCTTCACACCGGGCGCGGCTCGGTGATGACTCAAGGAGACTGCAATGAGCGTTAGTTTGAGCAAGGGACAGCGTATCTCGCTGAGCAAGGAAGCCGGCGCACAGTTGACCAAGGTGGTCATGGGGCTGGGTTGGGATGCAAAGAAGACCAAGGGGTTTTTCGGGTTTGGCCAGCGTGACCAGTCGATCGATCTGGATGCCTCGTGCCTGATGTTCAACGATGCCAATCAGCTGGTCGACCAGATCTGGTTCCAGCAATTGAACTCGCGTGACGGCAGCGTTCGACATACCGGCGACAACCGTACCGGCGATGGCGATGGTGACGACGAGCAGATCGTCGTGCAGCTGGACAAGATTCCGACCGGAATCAAGAGCCTGGTGTTCATCGTCAATAGCTTCACCGGCCAGAGTTTTGCGGAAATCGAAAACGCGTTCTGTCGCCTGGTGGATGCCAATGGCAACAAGGAAGTCGCACGCTACAACCTGTCGTGCCAGGGCAATCACACCGCCCAGCTGATGGCCAAGTTGTATCGCCATGAAAACGACTGGAAGCTGCATGCCATCGGCGAGTCCTGCTCCGGCCGGACGTTCCACGACATGCTGCCGGTCATCAACGGCCAGCTGTAGGCATCCAGCTGTAAACATCCAGGACGGCTGCCGCGCCTGCGGTGCCGTCCTTATCGGTCGGCACCATGCGCTGGGCCGCGTTTGATCTTTCGAGTATCCGTATGTCACTTCCCCACGCACGCGTCTGGTTCAACCGGCACTACGCGACCATTGCGCGCATCATCGATCATCTTCGTGGCGAGGCCGAGCCACTGCCGATCTGGACATGCGTCTCCCATCGGCAGGAGAACTTCCGCGGCTTTGCCCGTGCCGACCATGCCTTGCTCGAACCTGCGGGCCTGAGCCCGGCCGACTATCTGCAGTGGTGCTACCAGGTGGTGCAACAGCTGCAGATCACCCACCTGGTGCCCGGTTACGAGCAGAGCCTGCTCACCAGCCACCGCGCGGAGTTTGCGGCGCTGGGCTGCCAGATCGTGCATGCGGCGCCTGCCGACATCCTTCCCAACCTGCATCACAAGCAGTGGGTCTACGCGGCAGTGGACGGCTTGGTACCGCTACCGGAGTACCGCTATGCAACCACGCTGGCGGAGGCGATTGAGGCAATCGAGCAGCTGAGCGCGGATGGGGTGGTGTGCGTCAAACCCACCGTGTCGGTGTACGGCAAGGGCTTCTATCGACTGGTGGACGGGATCGAGCCGAGCACCTATGCCTGCAGCCCGCAGGAATGGATCGAGCGCATGCAGCGCCTGCCCGCGTTTGAGCCGCATCTGGTGATGCGCTATCTGCCCGGTGTGGAGTACAGCGTGGACATCGCCGCACGCGATGGTGAGGTGCTGGCGTGCGTGGTGCGCCAGAAGGATCCCAACAGCAAGGTGCAGCAGCTTTCCATGCGCGCGGATCTGGTGGGCTTCGCCACTGCGATGGTGAAGCGCTTTGGCGCCAACGGGCTGATCAACGTGCAGTTCAAGGACGATCTCGCTGGTGCGCCGATGTTGCTGGAGATCAATCCGCGTGCGGCCGGCGGGATCGGCATGAGCTGCATGTCCGGCATCAATCTTCCGCATGTTGCGTACCGCGCCTGCATCTTTCCCGAATTGCCGGTGCATGTTCCGGTGCCGCGGCTGGGCATTCGAGTGACCGAAATCTCGCTGGCGGTGGAACTGCCTGATGCGCATCCCTTGCCTGGCACGGTGATGCCGCAGGTTGCGGTCGACGCATGAGCACGTTGCAGGTCACCTTGCCTACCGGCACGCTTCGCTGCGCCGGCCAGCCCGGCAATACCCGAGCGCTGACCGAGATCTGTGGCGTTGGGGCGCGCCGCAATCCCAAGCGCGGCTTCGTCTTCGTCTCCAAGGTGCTGGGTAAGCATTGGCCCGCCTCGCCGTCCACGATGGCGCAGGTGCAGGCCGAGCTTGCGGCGCAGATTCCTGTGCCGGCCGATGAGATGGTCCTGTTTGTGGCACTGGCCGAAACCGCGACCGGGCTGGGGCACGGGGTGTTCGAAGCGTTCCTGCAACGCGTCGGCAGCCGGGCGATGCTGCTCCAGACCACCCGCTACCCGCTCGACGGTGCGCAGGTGCTGCGGTTCGAGGAAGAACATAGCCATGCCACCCAGCAGTTCCTCTATCTGCCCGAGTCGCCCGAGCTGCGTGCGGCGCTCGAACGGGTGAGCACGGTGGTGCTGGTGGATGACGAGGCAACCTCGGGCCGGACCTTCCTGAACCTGGCAATCGCCTTGCGAGCGGTGTGCCCGCGCCTGCGTACGGTGCATCCGGTGGTGCTGACCGATTTTTCCGAAGGCCGGGTGCAGGCGTTGCTGTCCGCGCTGCCGGGCATCGCCGAGGTTGCGCCCATCTCGCTGTGGTCCGGCACGTACCGTTTCGAGCGTGATCCGGCGGCTGTGCTGGCACCGGCGCCTGTGGCCTACGCTGCGGTGGCTTGCCGTCGGCAGCACGTCAGCGCCTACACCGCCCGGCTGGGCCTGGCCGCCGCGATCGCGCTGCCGGACGTGCTGGTGCAGGCTTGCCATGCGGCGCTGGATCAGCGTCCGGTCCTGGTGATCGGTACCGGCGAATGCATGTATCCGGCGCAGCGGCTGGCGCAGGCGCTGGAAGCGCTTGGTCATGCGGTGGTGGTGCAATCGACCACGCGCTCGCCGCTGATGCAGGCCGGCGCCATCGACGACATCGCCGTGGTGGAGGACGTCTATGGCGAGGGGATTCCCAACTATCTCTATAACCTGACGCGCTCCCCGAACGCGGTACGGATCGTGGTGCACGAAAGCCGCGAGCGCGCCTGCGTCGACCGACTGGTGCAGCAACTGCAGGCCATCGAAGTGGATCTGGTCGAGCAGCGGGTCACCACGCCGATGCAGGCGGTGGCCTAGATGTACCAGGTAGCCTTGGTCGATCTGGACGACACCCTGTTTTCGTCGTTGCGCAAGCAACCGCAGGCAGAGGGGCTGGAGCCGGCGGCGTTGTTGGTCGATGGCACTGCGGTGAGCTACACCTCGCCGCGCCAGCGCCTGTTTGCACAGTGGCTGCGGCAGGCCGATCTGGTGGTGCCGGTGACGGCGCGCACGCTCGAGACTTTCGCGCGCGTGCTGCTACCTTTCCACGGCCCCGCGATCGTGGCCCATGGCGCCACCATCGTGAATGCGCAGCGGCAGATCGACCCAGTGTGGGCAGCAACGATCCAGACCCAGATGCAGGCACAGCTGCCGGTCCTGCAGCAGCTGCAACAGGCCTTGTCGGACCGGTTCGGCGATGCGCTGGAGGTCAGCATCGCCGGCGCGCCGCAGCAGCCGGCGTATCTGGTGGCGCGCGAGCCTTCGCGCGACGAACAGGCGGTGCGCAGGATTTCCGACCAGGTCATCGCGCCATGGGTGGAGCAGCATCCGGGATATACCCATCACGTCAACGGACGCAATCTGGCGGTGTTGCCACCGTGCGTGGACAAGCGGCTGGCGGTGCGGCATCTGCTGGCAGGGCTACGGCAGCAGCATGGCGAGCTGTTCGTCGTAGGGGCAGGCGACAGCGTGACGGATCTGCCGTTCCTGTCGCTGTGCGATCTGGCGATCGTGCCCACCGGGTCGCAGGCCTGGGCGCAGGTGCGCGGTCTGGCTGGCGGGCCGCACGCATGACATCGCTCGGGTTCTCTGGCAGCTATGCGCCAGGTGATGTGACCTTCCTGCTGACCCAGATCGCCGTCGCGCCGATGGCGGATCTGCAGGAAAAAGAGCGTCTGATCCAGGGCGGGCACACGCATTATTCGGAAATGTTGACGCCGGAGCAGTTGCCAGCTCCGGAATATCTGGCCTTGTTCCGCAGTGCCGTGGCGCGTCATCTGCCCACGATGGCGCGCGACCTGCTGCAACTGGCGAGCGCGGTGCGGCAACGGCATGCGCGGCCGGTGCTGGTATCGCTGGCGCGTGCCGGCACGCCGATCGGGGTGGCCTTGCGGCATGTGTTTGCCAGCCGGTGGAACATGGACGTGCCGCATTATTCGATCTCGATCCTGCGCGGCCGCGGGATCGACCGCGTGGCGCTGGCCCACTTGTGTGCGCAGCACGATCCTGCGTCGCTGGTGTTCGTTGACGGCTGGACCGGCAAGGGAGCGATCACCGCCGAATTGCATGCCTCGGTGGCGGCCTTCAATGCCGCGCAGGGCACGCAGGTGGCGGCGGATCTGTTTGTCCTGGTGGATCTTGCCGGGTGTAGCGCCGGCCATGGCTCAATCGAGGATTATCTGATTCCGTCGGCCATTCTCAATGCCACCGTGTCGGGCCTGGTCAGCCGTACCGTGCTCAATGCCAGCATTGCCCCCGACCAGTTCCACGGGTGCGTGCTGTACCAGGACCTGCGCGCGGGTGACATGTCGCAATGGTTCGTTGCGCAGCTGCTCCAGGCAGCCGCTGCGCTGCCTGCGCCAGTACATGATGGCGCCGCGCAACCGGCGCAACGTCGCGCGGCCGCATTGCGTTGCACCGATAGCCTGCGCCAGTTGCGCACGGCATTTTCGGTGCACGATGATCATTGCCTGAAAGTGGGCATTGGCGAGACCACCAGGGCCATGCTGCGCCGCGCGCCGCGCGCGCTTTGCCTGCAGCGCCCGGACGATGCCGATACCGCTCATCTGCGCTGGCTGGCACAGACCCGTGGTATTGACGTAAACATTCTTTCCAGCCTGCCATTGAAGGCGGCGGCGGTCATCAAGGATCTGCGACATGTCTGAAGCCTATCGGTTGGGTGCCTCGCTGTACGTGCCGGCGACCAACGACAATCTTTCCGAAGTGCTGTCGGGGCGCCAGTTTCCGCAGGCGCGTTCGCTGATCGCCTGCACCGAGGATGCGGTGTCGTCCACCGACCTGCCGCATGCGATGAGTCACATCCGACGTACCTTGCCGACCTTGCCGCCACGGTCGCACGGCCCGCTGCGGTTCATTCGCCCGCGCAATGCTGAAGTGCTTGGGCAACTGCTGGCGATGCACGACATCGACCGCGTACACGGGTTCGTGCTGCCCAAGATCGACACCGACACGCTGGGCGCCTACGAGCGGCAGCTGGCCGATCACGATTTCTGCATCATGCCCACCCTGGAGACGCCGCAGGCGATGGATCCGCTGGGGCAGCGCGAGATCCGTGCCTGCCTGCAGGGCAGCCCGCTGAGTTCGCGGGTGCTGGCGGTGCGTATCGGCGGCAACGATCTGCTGAGCATGCTGGCAATGAAGCGGGTGCGCGGCACCACGATCTACGACACGCCGGTCGGCCTGGTCATTCAGCAACTGGTCCTGGCATTCCGGCCGTACGGCTTCCAGCTCACCGCGCCGGTCTACGATTTCTTCGACGATCCGCAGACGTTGCGGCGCGAGCTGGCCATCGATACCGCGATGGGGCTGGTCGGCAAGACCGCGATCCATCCGATGCAGATTTCGGTAATCGAGGAGGGGTTGCAGGTCAGCGACGAGGACCTGCGTGCTGCGCGCGAGGTACTCGGCGCCACCACGGCCGTCTTCAAGTCCAACGGCGGCATGGTCGAGAAGGCCGTCCACACGCGTTGGGCGCAGGCCATCATTGCGCGCCAGGCCATCGTGGCGCTTTGAACGGATGAGTCGCAGCCGGCGCAGTCGGGCCAGCAGGTGCATGGCCTGGACTGGGGCGCGGTGTGAGGCTGGGTGGCTCTGCCAGACGGGCCCTTGTTGAGCGCCAGAGGCGCACAGAACTGTGACCGCCAGTGGCCAGCGTATGTGCGGCAGCTAGCCCAACCGAACCCAACTGGCCAGCAGAAATGCCGGTTTGGGCCTTGACTGCGCAGTGAAATTGGCGGGTCCTGCGGCCTGGCGCCGACCGTTCGTCAGACAGTGCTTTATGCCACAAGGGTTTGCGGGGTTTTCCCACATTTGGTGTTGACCCCTCCTGATGACCCCACTATCTTGGGGCAGTCGGTGGTTGGTCGCCCAAGGCGTCCGGACCAGTGAGAGCATTGATTTGCAGCAGGTTGCCAATCAAACGCCTCTCCGCGGCGGCAGCGACGAACGATCACAGCCATCCGGGCGTCGCCTGGAGCGGGCGGCGTGGTCTCGTTGCGCCGCGGTTGTTTCGCCACCGACCACTGCGCGACAGCACACCGCGTGGTGGCGGCCGTGGAATCTCCGGTAAGGAGATGGCTGGTGAAGGCGATGCCGCCGCAGACCGTGGGTCTTGCGTGCTGGTCGTCGCGCACCGTCATCGCTGTCCAGGGAGTCCGGAACCGGCCGCAGCCCGTCCCCAGCGGGTTCGTGTGCCTACGCATGGAGGACGCATGACCACCAACGACACCCTTGCCGCGATCGCCGCCGGTACCCTAGCCACACCCAGCGTTCCCGCCAGTGTCAGCGCGCCCGGTTGCGGCGCGCCGGAGTTGACCGACCCGTCGGACGTCGTGCCGCCCCCCCGCCAAGCCATTGCAATGCACGCACAGACCATCGAAGAACAAGCCGTCGCCACCTGGATCACCAAGGAAGCCGGCAACCGCAAGATTCCGTTCGAGGCGCAGCGCCTGGATCGCGCGATCGACCAGATCCATGCCGAGTTCCCGCAACTGGACGTGGCCGACTACAAGCGCTCTGTGTTCGGCTTTGTCGAGCGCAAGGACAGCGTCAACGCCGACGACCTGGTCGACCATCTGATCCGCGAGGCCGAAGCCCGCGTCGATCTGACCACGCCGGAGTGGGAACACTTCGCCGCGCGCCTGTATCTGCGCCGCCTGTACAAGCGCGCCAGCCGCAACCGCTTCTATGACGCCAGCCAGAAGTACGGCTCGTTTGTCGGCCTGCAGGAAAGCCTGGCCGACCGCAATGTCTATTCCAACGACATCCTGCGCCGCTATTCCAAGGACGAGCTGATCGAAGCCGGCAAGATGATCGAGCCCGAGCGCGACAAGCTGTTCGCCTACAACGGCCTGTACCTGCTGGCTACGCGCTACCTGGCCACCGACAACTCGCGCGGCGTGTTCGAGCTGCCGCAGGAGCGCTGGCTGACCATCGCGCTGTACCTGATGCAGGACGAGATCGGCACCGGCAAGGGCAGCCGCGAGCGCCGCATGCAGCTGGTGGGCGAGGCCTACTGGGCGCTGTCCAACCTGTACATGACCGTGGCGACCCCGACCCTGGCCAACGCCGGCAAGGTCGGCGGGCAGCTGTCGAGCTGCTTCATCGACACCGTCGACGACAGCCTGCAGGGCATCTACGACTCCAACACCGACGTGGCGCGCGTGTCCAAGCACGGCGGCGGCGTCGGTGCGTACCTGGGCTATGTGCGTTCGTCCGGTTCGGCGATCCGCGGCGTGTCCAATTCCTCCGGCGGCGTGGTGCCGTGGATCAAGCAGCTCAACAACACTGCGGTGTCGGTGGATCAGCTGGGCCAGCGCAAGGGCGCCATCGCGGTCTACCTGGACATCTTCCACCGCGACATCGAGTCGTTCCTGGATCTGCGCCTGAACAACGGCGACCAACGCCTGCGCGCGCACGACGTGTTCACCTCGGTGTGCATCCCCGACCTGTTCATGGAAGCGGTCGAGCGTCGCGGTGACTGGTACCTGTTCGATCCGCACGAAGTGAAGCGGATCAAGGGCTGGTACCTGCAGGATTTCTACGACGAGAAGAAGGGCGACGCCAACAGCAGCTTCCGTCGCAAGTACGAAGAAGTCGTGGCCGACGAGCGCATCACGCGCAAGACGGTCAAGGCGATCGAGATCTTCAAGCGGATCATGGTCAGCCAGCTGGAAACCGGTAACCCGTTCATGTTCTATCGCGATGAAGTCAATCGCAAGAATCCGAACAAGCACGAGGGCATGGTCTATTCGTCCAACCTGTGCACCGAGATCCTGCAGAACATGAGCCCGACGCGGATGATGCAGGAGATCATCAGCGGCAATCAGATCGTCACCACCAAGAAGGCCGGCGACTTCGTGGTCTGCAATCTGTCCTCGATCAACCTTGGCCGCGCGATCATCGCGCAGGACGACCAGGCCGATCTGCTGGGCGCCGACGTGCTGGAGCGGCTGATCCCGATCCAGGTGCGCATGCTCGACAACGTGATCGATCTGAACCAGTTGCCGGTGCCGCAGGCCACCATCACCAACCAGAAGTACCGCGCCATCGGCCTGGGCACCTTCGGCTGGCACCATCTGCTCGCGCAGAAGGCCATCCATTGGAACGCCAAGGAAGCGGAGGATTACAGCGACGAACTGTACGAGCGCATCAACTACCTGACCATCCAGGCGAGCATGGAGCTGGCCAAGGAAAAGGGCACCTACAGCGTGTTCCGCGGCAGCGACTGGCACAACGGCGAGTACTTCCGTGCGCGTGACTACAACAGCCCGCAGTGGCTGGAGCTGTCGGCGCAGGTGTCGGTCAATGGCGTGCGCAATGCCTGGATGCTGGCGGTGGCGCCGAACATGAGCACCGCGCAGATCGCCGGTTCCACCGCCTCGATCGACCCGATCTACAGCGCGTTCTATTACGAAGAGAAGAAGGACTTCCGTCGTCCGGTCGCCGCTCCGGGCCTGTCGCTGGAAACCTGGCCGTACTACGAGAAGGGCGCCTACAAGGTCGACCAGTTCGCCAGCGTGCGTCAGAACGCGCGTCGCCAGCGCCACGTCGACCAGTCGATCAGCTTCAACTTCTACGTGCCCAGCACCATCCGCGCGAGCACGCTGCTGGACCTGCACATGACCGCCTGGCGCGAAGGCCTGAAGACCACGTACTACGTGCGTTCCAACGATATCGATATCAGTGAGTGCGAGTGGTGCAGTAGCTAAAGCGCATTCGCGCTTTCGCTCCCACAGTTCGCGTTGCGAACCGTGGACCCTGCTTCATCAGCTCCCACACCCCGCGCCTTCGGCGCGCCCCCTGACTCAGGGGGCTTTTCTCCAGAACAATTGCTGCCGCCGTCCCCGCGCCACACGCGGGCGACTGCCCGGAACACGAGTAGAGACCCACATGTCCGCAACACCGCTTGAACGCATCAAGATCCTGGAGCCGCGTCACCCCAATCGCTCCACCGCCATCATCAATGGCGAGACCTCCGGCATCCTCAACTGGAACGACATCCCGTACCCGTCTTTCTATCGGGCGTACAAGGAACTGTCGACCAACTTCTGGATCCCCGACGAAGTGGACATGAAGGGCGACGCACGCCAGTACAACGAGCTGTCGGCGCGCGAAAAGAACGCCTACGACTCGATCATCGGCCTGCTGGCCACGCTGGATTCGCCGCAGACGCGCTTCATCTACAACGTGGCCGAATACATCACCGACCCGGCCGCGCATGCCAATGCCGCGATCATCGGCCAGCAGGAAGTGATCCATAACGAGAGCTATAGCTACGTGCTGGCCTCGATCACCGGCCTGGCCGACCAGAACCGCGTGTTCGAGATCGCGCGCACGCATCCGACCATCATCAAGCGCAATGCGCCGATCATGGGCGCCTACGAAGACTTCATGCGCGACAAGACGGCCGAAACGCTGATTCGCGCGCTGATCCAGTCCTCGATCCTGGAAGGCATCAACTTCTATTCCGGCTTTGCGTATTTCTACAATCTGGTCCGCCAGAACCGCATGACCGGCACCGGCAAGATCATCAGCTTCATCAACCGCGACGAGCTGGCCCATTCCAAGTTCATCAGCGAGCTGATTCGCGCCATCATCGGCGAGAACCAGGCGCTGCAGGGCGATCAGCTCACCGATTACGTGCACAAGGCCTTCGAGCACGCGATCGACCTGGAAACGGTGTGGACCGCCGAAGTGCTGGACGGCATCGACGGCATCGACGTGGACGAGATGATCCGCTACGTGAAGTACCGCGCCAACAAGATGGCCGGCATGCTCGGCATCGAGAAGCTGTACGAAGGCGCCAACGACAACGTGATGCCGTGGATCAAGGCCTACGCCGACAACTTCACCGAGACCAAGACCGACTTCTTCGAAATGCGCAATGCCTCGTACAAGAAGACCAACTCGGATAACGGCTTCGACGATCTGTGAGGAGCCGGGATTAGGTATTCGGGATTTGGGATTCGTCGCAGCCGCATCGATGCGCTTTACGAATCATCAAGATCCGGGATTGGAGAGTGGGTAGGCGGGATTTGCAACAGCAACTTGATGTGCTTTGGCGAATCTCCACTTCGACTCTCCAATCCCTGCTTTAGACGAATCCATAATCACGACTGCCAAAATCCCCGCCCCATGAACATCCTGCTGGCCCTGGCATCGTTGAGCGGCAACACGCGTGATGTGGCGCGCAGTGTCGCGCTGCACTGTGAGGCGGCCGGGCACACGGTGACCTGGCTGGAGACCGATGTGCAGCGGCTGGAACAGGTGCCGCATGCGCCGGGGCAGTACGAACTGTTTCTGCTCGGTAGCTGGACCGACAACGGTGGCCGTACGCCGTCGGAGATGAAACGTTTTATCGTCGAGTTGGTTGAAACGCTGGGCAAGCCACCGCAGGTGGCCGTGTTCGGCACAGGCGAAACGCAGTGGGGCGAGGACTATTTTTGCGGTGCGGTGCATCGCATCGCACAGTTCTTCGCCAGCCCGTTTCCGCGTTTGACCATCGAACAGATGCCCCACGGCCAGCGCGACGCGCAGGCCATCGCCGCCTGGACCGACGAGGTCCTGGCCCAATGCACACACGATCCCCATGATGCAGACCATTACCGTCACGTCGCCTGAGCACTACACCCAGATCCTGGCCGCGCACCCGCGCGCGCTGGTGGACTTCTACAAGGACAATTGCCCCGGCTGTCGCATGCTCGACATGTCGCTGGACAAGTTCGCCAACAGCGATGCCGCCGAAGGTGTGGCCTTGTTGAAGGTCAAGCTGGAAGTGGTGGGCGAGGATTTCTTCCGCGACCTGGGCCTGCGTCAGACTCCAACACTGGCGCTGTACCGCGACGGCAGCGAAGTGGCGCGCCTGCCCGGTTTCCAGTCGCCGGCGCAGGTGGAAGCGGCGGTCCGCAGCGGCCTGTGATGGTGACGGGCGCTCGGTCGATGCCAGGCGCCCGGTGAATACCACGGTCACCATCGTCGCCTGGAGCTTCCTGCTGGCGGGGCTGGGATTGTTGACCGGTGCGGCGCTGTTGCCCGATCAGGCGCGCTGGATCTTGTTGTTGCTGGGCGTGGCGTTCGGCGGCGTGGGGGGCGGCATCCTCGGTTATCGCGTCTGGCATGCGCGGCGTGCTGCGTGGTTGAGCCGGTATGGCACGGTGGAGGAGGCCCGCTTCGTGTGCGTCGAACGCAATGCGTCTTTGCAGGTCAACGGCGTGCACCCGTTGCGTATCCTGGCCCAGCGCCACGACCGCACGCACAACACGTTGACCGAGTATCGCAGCGATAACCTGTGGACCGATCCGCAGCCGTTCCTGGTCGATGGGCAGCAGCTGCGCATCTTCGTCGATCCGCAGCGCCCGGCGCGCTACCACATGGACTTGAGTTTCCTGCCGACACTGCGCAGCTGATCTGGCTGGCTTTCCTTCCTTCTTCCGGTATCGCCTTCATGACCAGCACCACCACCGTTGCACCGATCGAGGCCCGCATGGCCGAGATCGTGTTCCCCAACCACACCAATCATATGGGCACCTTGTTCGGTGGCCAGGCGCTGGCGTGGATGGACAAGGCCGCGTTTCTGGCCGCTTCGCGCTATGCGCGGCGTGCGGTGGTGACCGCGCGTTCGGACCAGGTGGATTTCAAGTTGCCGATCCGCCAGGGCCAGATGGTGGAAACCATCGCGCGGGTGGTGTCGGTGGGGCGCAGCTCGATCAAGGTGGAAGTGGAACTGATCGCCGAAGACCTGCTCAGCGGCGCGCGCGAGCTGTGCACACGCGGGCACTTCGTGATGATCGCCCTGGATGCTGACGGCAAGCCGACCTCGGTGCCGCCGCTGCCAGCCGTCAGCAGCTGAAGGTGCTTATTCCTCGACCTCGCGGTCTTCGCGCTTGGTCTCTTCCATCGCTTCGGGTTCCAGCTCCTCGGCGCTGCGATTGAGTTTGACGAACACCCCCCAGGCGATCAGCAGCAGCGCTGCGCACAGGCCAACCGCTGCGGCATACGGCAGCTTGGCCGGGTCGTCGTGCATCAGCTCGAAGATCGATACCAGCGTCTCGATCGCCAGCGCGATCACGATCACCACGAAGAACCGCGACAGGTAGCGCCGCACCCGCGTGGGGCCGCTGACCTTGACGTCACGCAGGATCTCTTCTTCGAAGATGGTCTGGCCCAGTTCCAGCGTCACCAAGGCCACGGTGAGCAGGCCGATGGCTTCCAGCACCACGTTGAAGCGGTCGCGCACCACCATGTCGCCGCCCGGCGTGAAGCCGTGCCACAACTCCAACCCGGCCATTCCCACCAGCCCCGCCGCGCACAGCACGAAGAACGCCAGGATCACGAAGTGACCGGCACGGAACAGGTGGCTGAGCAGCTTCATGGATGGCGACGCGGGCGATGGGACGCAGAGCATCGTGGGCGCCGCGTCGTGATGGCGCGAAGGCAACGACATGACGAGCGTCGTGTACTGCAAGCTTATACGCAGCCACCCGGGCGGATGGGGAAGTGGGGTCGCGCCAGGCCTGCGCGCGGCCATGCCTGGTTGTTGCAGTTTCCATCACGCGCCCGGGGACGTGGGTGGGGCCTTGTGCTGATCAACCCAGCCGGCATCCACCCTCATCCGGCGCTGCGCGCCACCTTCTCCCGCTTGCGGGAGAAGGGATTGGTCGTGTGCCTTGTGTGGTGATGGTGCTGCGGTCATGCGTCGCGCGATGCGGCATCCCCGGCCGGCATCCACCCTCATCCGGCGCTGCGCGCCACCTTCTCCCGCGTGCGGGAGCAGGGATTGGTCGTGTGTGCCTTGTGTGCTGATGGCGCTGCGGTCATGCGTCGCGCGATGCGGCATCCCCGGCCGGCATCCACCCTCATCCGGCGCTGCGCGCCACCTTCTCCCGCTTGCGGGAGAAGGAATTGGTCGTGTGTGCCTTGTGTGGTGATGGCGCTGCGGTCATGCGTCGCGCGATGCGGCATCCCCAGCCCGTATCCACCCTCATCCGGCGCTGCGCGCCACCTTCTCCCGCGTGCGGTAGAAGGGATTGCTTCTGTGTGCGTTGTGTCCTGATGGTGCTGCGGTCATGCGTCGCGCGATGGGGTATCCAGCGATGCAATCGATGCAATGGAACCACCCGTTCCCTTCCCCCGCATGCGGGGGAAGGTGCCAGAAGGGCGGATGAGGGGCGCCGTCGCGTCACGCCGCCCACCAGTGCCGTCCCTCTGGCCGCGTCAGGCCTGGCGCAGCACCTGATATGCCTGCAGATGCACGTGTGCGGCCATCAACAACGGCGCATTGCGGCCGGTCTCGCGCACACGTCTGAGCATGTCGCCGACGATCTGCGCCGCTTCCACGTCCTGGCCGGCTTCCAGGTCGCGCAGCATCGAGGCCTTCAACGGCGAGTCGACCTGCAACAGCGTCTGCAATGCCTTGGCGCGCGCGGCTTCCGGAATCGACTGGCCGGCTGCGTCGGCGGCCCACAGGCATTCGTTGTACAGGCCGTTGATCAGCGCACGGCCGTCGTCGGTGGCCACGATCGCCCCGACCGGCGCACGCATCAGGCAGGTGGCTGCCGCCAGCGCGGTGAGGAAGCTGTACTTGATCCATTGTTCCTGCGCGATCTGCGTGCTGGCCACATGGTCGATGCCCGCCTGCGTGCAGGCGGCGGCAAATGCCTGCACGCGTGCCGCGTCTGCACTGCCATCGCGCTCGCCGAAGGTGATCGCCGCCGGCTTGCCCAGATGCAGGATCTCCCCATGCTCGCCCTTGGTCGCGCTGATGAAGCACAGCCCGCCCAGTACCCGCGCTGCACCGAAGCGTTCGTCCAGCGCCGCGTAATGGCGCAGTCCATTGAGGATCGGCAACACCGTGGTGTGCTCGCCGACCGCCGGTGCAATCGCCTCGAGCGCGCTGTCCAGGTCGTAGGCCTTGCAGCTGAGGATCACCAGATCGAACGGCCGCTGCGCTACCAAGTCCGGCAAATTCTGCGCGGTGACATGCGCCACCGGCAGATCCGCATCGCCCAGCGGGCTGCGGATGCGCAGGCCGTCGGCCTGCAGCTGCGCCGCACGCGCGTCGCGCACCAGGAAGGTGACGTCCACGCCGGCCTGCGCCAGCCGCCCGCCGAAGTAACCGCCGGTGCCACCGGCGCCGAGAATGAGCATGCGCATGAAGTGATCTGTCCTCAGTCAATCTGGTCTTGCCCTTCCCCCGCAGGCGGGGGAAGGTGCCCGAAGGGCGGATGGGGGTCAGCGCGTCCGCCAGCCACCGGCGTTCCCAATGAAATCCGCGCCCGGCGTCAGCTACGCAGCCCGACACCGCGCCGCAGCAGCCACAGCGCCAGCGCGCTGAGCACGGCGACAAAGCCCAGCATCAGCGCATAGGCCACCCAGATCGGCACGTCCGAGCTGCCGAGCAGGCCGTAGCGGAACGCGTTGACCATGTAGAAGATCGGGTTGGCATGGGTGGCCGCTTCGGCCCACGGCGGCAGCAATTTCACCGAATAGAACACGCCGCCCAGGTAGGTCAGCGGGGTCAGGATGAAGGTCGGCACGATCGCCACGTCGTCGAACTTCTTGGCGTACACCGCGTTGACGAAGCCGGCCAGCGAAAAGATGGTTGCGCCCAGCAGCACGGTGGTCAGGGTGACCAGCGGATGCGGGATGCGTACCGGGGTGAAGAACATCGCGATGATCAGCACCAACGCGCCGACCATCACCCCGCGCAGCACCGCGCCGGAGACGTAGCCCCACAGGATCACCCAGTTGGGCATCGGGCTGACCAGCAGCTCTTCCACATGCCGGCCGAACTTGGCGCCGAAGAAGCTGGAGGAGATGTTGCCGTAACTGTTCTGGATCACGCTCATCATCACCAGGCCCGGCACGATGAACTGCATGTACGAGTAGCCGCCCATGTCGCCCACGCGCGAGCCGATCAGCCCGCCGAAGATCAAGAAGTACAGCGTCATGGTGATGGCCGGCGGCACCAGGGTCTGGCCCCAGATGCGCAGGATGCGCTGCACTTCGCGGCGCACGATGGTGCCCAGCGCAATCCAGTTGCGCTGGCGGGGTGTGGCGGGGGTGACGGACATCGACGGCTCCGAAGGACTCATGGGTGACCCGCCGGGCGCACGGGCGCCGCTGCAGCAGGGGCCGGGTCGGCGAGGGTTTCGCCGGGCCCGGTCAGACGAACGAACAATTCTTCCAGCCGGTTGCTCTTGGTGCGCATCGAGCGCACCCGGATGCCGGCATCGCCCAGCGCGGCGAACACGCGGTTGAGGTCCATCGCGCGCGGCATGTCCAGATCCAGCGTGTGGCCGTCGATGGCGGTCAGCGTGGTGCCTTCGATCGCCGGCAGCTGGGCGGGCAGGTCACCGTCGATGTCGAACAGGAAACCTTCCACGTCGAGCTTGGCCAGCAATTCGCGCATCGGCCCCTGGGTGACGATCTGGCCGTGGTTGATGATGGCCAGGTTGCGGCACAGGTGCTCGGCTTCTTCCAGGTAATGCGTGGTCAGGATGATGGTGGTGCCGGCGGCGTTGATGTCCTTGAGCACGCGCCACATGTCGCGGCGGATCTCGATGTCCACGCCGGCGGGGGGCTCGTCCAGGATCAGCAGGCGCGGCTGGGTCATCATGGCGCGGGCGATCATCAACCGCCGCTTCATGCCGCCGGACAGCGTGCGGCTCATCACCTGGGCCTTTTCCCACAGATGCGCGCGGCGCAGTTCCACTTCGGCCAGCGCCTCGGCCTCGCTGCGCGGCATGCCGTAGAAACCGGCGTAGTTGACCAGGATGTCGAAGGGCTTTTCGAACAGGTTGAAGTTGATTTCCTGCGGCACCAGGCCGATCAGTCGCATCGCTTCGCTGCGATGGGCGACCAGATCGGTGCCGAACACCTCCACCTGCCCGCCGGAGAGGTTCACCAGCGAGCTGATGATGCCGATCAGGGTGGATTTGCCAGCACCATTGGGGCCGAGCAGGGCGAAGAAATCGCCCGGCGCCACATCCAGCGAGACGCCCTTGAGCGCCTGGGTGCCGTTGTCGTAGGTCTTGCGCAGATCGCACACGCGCAGGGCGGGCGCACTGGGAGAGGGTGAATTCAAGATGGTCCTTCGCGCCAGGGGGCCGGCGCAGCGAGTTGCAGCCCGTTATTATAGAAGCCCGTGGGGGTTCGCCCCGATCACAGACTGTCCCAAATACGTTCGTGCCCGTTCAATTCCCCCTCAAGCTTGTCGACCGGCGCATGATTGCGCCCACCGTGGCCCACTGTCAGTTCGTGCGAGATGACGGGCAGCCGCTGGATTTCCAGCCCGGGCAGTTCATCCAGATCCACTTCAACGGCGCCGATGGCACCCCGACCAAGCGTAGCTATTCGCTGGCGACCATTCACGATCATGCGCTGGGACCGGGCGAGGCGGTGGAGATCGCGGTGAGTTTCGTGCCCGGTGGCTCGGCCACGGCCTTGTTCGAAGGCCTGCAGATCGGCGACCAGCTGCAGGCAAGCGGCCCCTACGGCCGTTTCTGCCTGCCGCCGGGCGATGCCAACCCGCGTTATGTGTTGATCGCCACCGGCACCGGCGTCACCCCGTACCGCGCGATGCTGCCGCTGCTGGCCGAGGCGATCGCCACCCGCGGCGTGCAGGTGCTGTTGCTGCAGGGCGCACGCACACCGGCCGAGCTGTTGTACGGCGACGACTTCCGCGCGTTTGCCGATGCGCATCCGCAGTTCCGCTACGTGCCGTGCCTGTCGCGCGAGCTGCCTGCCGCGCCGCATGCCGATGTCCGGCATGGTTATGTGCAGCAGCATCTGCCCGAAGTCGCGCCCGATGCGCAGACCGATATCGCCTACCTGTGCGGTAACCCGGACATGGTGGACACCTGCGTCGAGGCGCTGAAGACTGCCGGCCTGACGAATGCGCAGATCCGTCGCGAGAAATACGTCAGCCCCACGCCGCCGAAGGCCTGAGCACCCAGACCGGGCGGCGCAGCGATACCCTCAGCAACTGCGCCGCATGCAACATGCATGCGGTAGCGCACACGCGGTGTCTATGCCTGCGCTGCGTGCAGCGCAGGGCGCTGCAGCTCGACGGTGATGTGCACCAGTTCTTCGTGGATCTGCAAGGCGTTGCGCACCGTATCGGCATCGATGTCGGCAGCGGTCAGCAGGCTGACAATACAGGCGTAGCGATCGCTTCCGACCCGCCAGACATGCAGGTCGGCGATGTCGATCGCATGTGGGAGCTCGGCGATGACCTGTTTCACTTCGGCCACCACCGGCGCGTCCATCTCCGCATCCAGCAGCACGCCGCCGGTGCTGCGCAGCAGCCCCCACGCCCACACGGTGACCAGCACCGCGCCGACGATTCCCATGATCGGGTCCAGCCACCTCACGCCCCAATGCATGCCCGCGACCAGGGCCACGATCGCCAGCACCGAGGTGGCGGCATCGGCCACCACGTGCAGATACGCCGCGCGCAGATTGAGATCGGCGTGACCGTGGTGGTGGGCATGATCATGCTCACCATGACCATGACCATGACCATGACCATGACCATGACCGTGATGATGCCCATGCGAGTCGCGCAACCACCACGCACAGATCAGATTCACCAGCAGGCCGACGACCGCAATGACCGTGGCTTCCTGATAGTGAATGGGCTTGGGCGAAAACAGTCGTTCCACCGACTGGAAGGCCATCAGGCCGGCGACGCCCAGCAACAGCATCGCGCTGGTATAGCCCCCCAGCACCTCGACCTTCCAGGTGCCGAAGGTAAAACGTACGTCGCCGGCATGGCGTCGCGCAAAGCGGTAGGCGAACAACGCCAATCCCAGCGCAAGCGCGTGCGAGCTCATATGCCAGCCATCGGCGAGCAGGGCCATGGAGTTGAGCGTCCAGCCGCCGACGATTTCCACCACCATCATGGCCACGGTCAGGATCACCGCCTTGCGGGTGCTGCGCTCTGCCAACGGGTTGGTGCCGGCAAAGCGGTGCGACTGCGCGCAGTGGGGCGCGGTGTGCGTGATCGACATCGGTGGGAGCTCTGGCTACGATACCCCCGTAGGGTATCTGAGATACCCCCATGGGGTATAGCGCAATGTCACATCTGAACCACGACAAATCCAGGCTGCTGGCGCGCGTGCGCAGGATCCGCGGCCAGGTGGAAGGGCTGGAGAAAGCCTTGGCGCAGGACGTGGACTGCACCGCGCTGTTGACCCAGGTCGCTGCTTTCCGTGGTGCGGCGCAAGGGCTGATGGTCGAGCTGCTCAGCGAGCACCTGCGGCATCACGTGGCCGCGCCGGACGTGCTGGGCGACAGGGAGCTGGCGGTCGACGATGTCGCCGCCCTCCTCAAGACCTATCTGAAGTGACCTCGCCGCTGGCGTGATGGCGCGCCACCGATTGCCTGCACACTGGCGCCACTGCCAGCATCCATCGCTGCGCTGCCAGCCACAGCGATGGCGTGGCTGACAGCCTCGATTGCGCATCGCTCAGCGCGGCTGCAAGGTCACCAGCACCACATCGTTGCTACGCATCGGCACATTGACCTCCACCAGGCCATCGGCGCCGACGCGGATGCGTTTGTCCTGCTCGGGCGTATCGCGCGTGGCCTGCTGCAGCTGGGTCAGCTGTGTCCGGTTCAATGCCTTGGGCAGGCCCATGTCGATGTACAGCGACAGCGGGTCGTTGCGCCGGTAGCCGGTCTTGCGCACCTGCAAGGTGTAGTTGCCCGCAGGTACCTGGGTCATGCGCAGATGCAACGGCGCGCTGTCGGTGGCGGCGACCAGCTTGGTATAGAACGGCGTATTGCTCACCGCCTGCACCGGCTGCTGCCAATCCCACACCAGCGTGGCGATGCGCTTGCCATCCACCGCCGCAAGTGCATGCGCGTCGGCCAGCGGAATCTCGCGGCCCTGCAGCGCATTCAAATACTGGTAGGCAAACCACGCCGGCTTGCGGATGCCTTCGCGATTCATCAGCCCGAAACCGCCATGGAACGGCGTCGGCGGCGGGCCGGGTTCTTCGAACAGATCGGTATAGGTCCAGTAACTCATGCCCTGCACCAGGCCTTGCACCTGCTTGAGCTTGGTCAGGATGTAGGGCGCGCTGATGTAGCTGTCGTGGACGAAGTCGCGCGGCGTGTAGCTGCTGCTCCACTCGGTGAAATACAGCGGCAGCTCCGGAAACGGCGAGGCCTGGATCTGCGCGCGCACACGGCGCACATCGCCGACGATGGCATCCGGCGATGCGGACAGTTTGACGTCCTGCTTGCCGTCTTCATCGAGAAAACCGCCCTCCACACCATAGGTATGGGTGGTGACGAAATCGATCGGCAATGTGTTCTTGGCAACGAAGGCCAGCAGCTCCGGCACCCAGTCCGCACCGGCGGTGGACGGGCCGCCGACGCGCAGCTGCGGATCGATCGCCTTGATCGTGCGCGCAGTAGTGGCATACAGATCGAAATAGGCCTGCTGGTCGGCGTTTTCCCAGAAGTCCTTCAGGTTCGGCTCGTTCCACACCTCGAAATACCACTGCCGTACTTCATCGGCACCGTAGCGGTCACGGATGTGCCGCACATACGCATCGATCAACTGCGTCCACTTGGCCGGATCCGGATGCGAGGTGTTGCCCTTCCAGTAGAACAGCGTCTGCTCGGAGGTCTTCATCGCACCAGGAGTAAAGCCCAGCTCGACGAACGGACGGATGCGCTTGGCCAGCAGTGCGTCGTACAACTGGTCCAGCTTGGTCCAGTCGTAGACCAGTTTGCCGTCCACTTCCTTGACGGTGCCAAGCGCATCGTGGAAGACGTCGTGGAAGCGGAGATAGCGAAATCCCAATTCCTGCACGGCAGGCACCAGATGCGCCTGCGTATCGGCGCGGATCAGCGTGCCCGGAAAATCCGAGCCGACCGACAGCGTGGCGAAACGATCCACCGGCTTGCCGGCGGTAGAAAGATCCACTGCAATGTCCCGTGGTGCGGCGGCCTGCGCCAGTGCCGGCAACCCGGTGCTGCACGCCAGTGTCATCGCAAGCAAGGTGCGTAACCGCATCGTCTCTCCTGATGTGTGTGCAACGACCCATGCACTAGGTGCGTACGCAAGAACTGCGCGTAGGCGGTGTGCGGGCGGTCGTCGCCGGGAACTCAAGAATAACGGAATGCGCGGGCTAACCATCGCTATTAGCTGGAGGCCCCGTGCGCAAGCAGGCGCGCAGTCGCGTTCGCTCGCGGTCGCATCGGTTGCATGAGGCAAGCAGGGGGCTGCGCTGGCAGTGGCAGCGTGGTGCGCCTGTGCGTGAGTGCACGGTGTTCCGGCGCTGTTTGCAGCAAACAATGCTTGGCAGCGCGAGCGCAATGTGGCGCGACCACTGCCGCAGTCCTGTCGTAGCTGATCGATTTCCGCTACAGCGGTAAGCACCCCGGCGATACAGCATCGCCATCCCCGGTGAGAAGCACCTGACCAATGCGTTCTGGCTGCGTCGGACGCAGCTGCGCGCGGCCTTGTTCTTTCGGACATGGTCCTGACGATGCGACACATCGTCAGGACCACTGCCCGCATCAACACGCCCGCAGATGGCGCACTAAGCCTGCTGTCCTTCGACCCCCGCGATCGCGTGATGAACCATCAGGCTATCGACATACTGCTCCATGCTCTGGATCTTGCCGTCCTTGAGCCGATACAGATGCGCGAAGGTTGCGCGCATGAACTTTCCGGTCTTGGCGTAGGTGCCGGAATACACCCCAAACGCTGCGACATGGTCCCTGTCGGCCAAGTACGTGTGGACCTCGGCCTTGTAGCCCACCCACTCGGTCGCGAGCCGATGAAAAACATGCTTGAAGACGTCTGCGGGACCGGTATAGGTCCCTGCGTAAGGGAAGCCTGCCGCCTCTGTCCAGGTGGCGTCAGGCGCTAACGCGGCGGACAGGTGCTTGCCGTTGTCTTCCGAAGACCCTTCATAGGTTGCCCGGATGATGTCCAGATTGGTCTTCATCGGATCAACCCCACTTCATCTCGCCCTTGGCGACCTTGGCACCGATCTGCAGTGCCGTGCCCATGCCGGCTCCCGGATAGCGCTTGGTCATGGCCTCGATGAGCGCGGCGCTATCGGATGCCTTGCCCAGCTCTTCCTCGAATGCCAACAGGTAGTCGCGCGTGTAGCGGATCGCCGAGGCGTCGGTCGCCGCGCCCGGTGCCATATGTCCAGGAATCACCACCGCCGGTTTGCGGGCCGCCATCGCATCGAGTGTCTTGATCCAGGCCAGACGGCCCTGGGCACTCGGTGTGTCGGCTGTCCATACATGCACCCCAGAGAACACCAGCACGCCACCGAAGATCGCATCCAGCGATTTGAGCGCGAGGTAACGGCGGTTGGCCAGGCCGTCTGCATCGACGATGGCGATGGATTGGCCTTCCAGCGAGAGCGCTTTGCCGTCGAATGCGTCCGGCATCACGATGTCTGCAAGTGTCTGCGGCCCGTTGTCCTTGAGCTGGGGCCCCCAGGTCGCAAGCTTCTTCTCGACGCTGGCCTTGATGGCCGCGACGGTGGCAGATGCCGCGATGATGCGCGCATCGGGAAATGCTGCCTTGATCGGGCCCAGGCTGAAGTAATAGTCCGGGTCGCTTTGGCTGACGTAAATCGTGGTCAGCGTCTTGCCGCCGGCCTTGATTGCATCAACCAGCGCCTTGCCATCGGGGAGCGTGAAGCCGCCATCGACCAGCACGGCTTCGCGCTTGCCGGAGATCAGGACCGGGGCACGGAAAAACCCGTTCTCCCCGGCGGGAAAGTGCTGCAGTTTCAAGGGCGCCTGTGCGGCCATGGCGCTGTTGACTGAGGGGACAGCGCAGGCGATACCTGCCACGGCAATGGTTTTGATGACTTCTCTGCGTGTCGTCATGATCCGTTCCTGTGAGGAGAGATGAAGCGTTGTGTTCAAGCGGCCTGAAGTTGACGTTTGAATGCACCTGGATCGGTGTAGGCGGCATGTGCGTCTATCAGCCATCGCTTCCCGCCGGATTCAGCGATGAACGTCGGTACGCCCTGGGCGCCGAACTCACGCATCAGCGCTTGCGTACCTTCAATGCGCGTTCGATTCGCGGACAGAAGCTGTGCATCCGCCTGCGCCAGCCGCGTGGCGGCGTCCGCAAGGTGCAGTTCTTCCAGAAGCCTGACCAGCCCGGCGGTGGTGGTCACGTCCTTTCCAGCCACGTAGCGGGCCTGCTGAATGGCCGTCAGCGTCTTCAGTTGCCGTGCCGGTGCTACCAGGGACACAGCGGTCAGCGCCAATGTGGCTGCACCACTGTCGAAGCACTGCTGGCGATCGCCGAGAACCTCCTGGCGATAACGCTCGGTGAAGCGCTGCCCGGTCAGCTGTGCAATGCGTTGATCGTTGGCCCAGGCAAAGCTGGCGAATTGCTCGTCCATCGCCCGCGCACCCGTACCGGCGAACAAGCCGGAAGGCTGAAGTTCGATCGCGATGCCGGGCTCGGCGGCCAGCGCGGACATGGTCGCCGCTGCGCCATAGCACCAGCCGCATAACGGGTCGAACAGATAATGCAAGGTGGTGTTCATGGGCATTCCTTGTGACTGTCAGGCACATCCTAGAGATCGGTGATTGATCGATAGATACATACATAGTAAATACGTCGTATGTTAAAGGCATTCAATCAATCGGGAGACAGGCCAGGCGACCTCGGCAATCTTCGCCGTCTGGCTTACTTCGTCGCCGTGGTGGAAACCGGCTCGTTCACTGTGGCGGCCGAGCGCCTGGGCATCACCAAGGCGGTCGTGAGCCAACAGGTCGCCCGACTGGAACACGAGTTTCGAACCTCTCTACTGGTGCGTACCACGCGGAAAGTGCAAGCCACCGAGGTGGGGCAGGAGTTCTACGAGCGCTGTGCATTGATCCTGCGCCAGGCAGAGCACGCGTTTGACGGCCTGGCCGACCGATCTGCCGAGCCATCGGGCGTGTTGCGGCTTACCGCACCGTTCGACTATGGCGTGGGAGTGGTCGTGCCTGCGATCGCTGCATTCACCAGGCGCTACCCCGCGTGCAAGGTAGATGCCGTGCTCAGCGACCAGACGCTGGATCTGATGTCCAGGAATATCGAGGTTGCCATCCGTGTCGGATGGCTGGCCGAAACAAGCGAACAAGCGCGAAAAATCGGCTCCTTCCGCCAGCTGCTTGTCGCCTCCTCATCCATGGCAGCAGAGCTTGCAACGCTCCAGAGCCCGGCCGACATCATCGCGTTACGCTTCGTCGCCAACACTGCGTTGCATGATCATTTGCGCTGGACCTTCGCGTCGGACCAGCAGCACGCCCAGACGGTGCACGTGCAGGCATCCATTTTTCTCGATGCCACGATGGCTGTGCGCGAAGCGGTGTGTCAGGGCGCCGGGCTCTCCGTGCTTCCCGACTATGTGGTCGCCAACGACCTCGCCGCAGGGCGTCTGATTGAGGTGCTTCCGCATTGGTGCCTGCCTTCCGGAGGCATCCATGCGGTATTTCCTGCGGCGCGGTATCGCCCGTCCAAGGTGCGCGCATTCGTGGACTTGCTCATCGAGCGAGAAGCCTTGCGACAAGCCACATACGCCTACATCCGCGGTTGAGCAAGGACGGCCTTGACGGCAGGCGCCACCCCGGTGCCCAGCAACACGATCGAACGTTGCATTGCCTCCGTCTGCAGCATGGCCGAGCTCATCTGGACGGTAAGGCGCGCAATGCCACCGAGCACCGCGTTTGCAGCGAGAATCTTCTCGCGCATCGTCTGCGGGTCGCCGATGAGAAAGGCGCCGCCAGGGCGAGGCCACGCCGGTCGGAGGGCATCAGATGCCCATCTCGGCGATCTATCGCCTGAGTTCCCACCGGGGCCTGCAGGTCGCTGGATGATTGAGCCTCTGAAGCATTGCGCCAGGGGTCGGCAGGTCGCAACGGACCCCGCGCAATAGCGGAGCGTGGGCGATCGGTGCGTCGAATGGCGGCCGGAGGAGCGGAAACAAAAAAGCTGGACACCTCCAAAAAAGTGTATTAGTGTGTGTTACACACATTCACTATATCGACTCCAGGACATGCCCACCAGCAGCCGCTTCGCCGTCGCCACCCACATCCTCACTGCGCTTGCAGTGGGCGACGGCACGCCGATGCGTTCGGACGATCTGGCGTATTCGGCCAATACCGGTGCGGTGGTCATCCGTGGGCTGCTGTCACGCCTCAGCGAGGCAGGGTTGACGCGCTCGCAACTTGGCGCCGGTGGTGGCGCGATGCTGGCCAAGCCGGCGAAACAGATCAAACTGTTGGACGTCTATGCGGCTGTGGAGGACACGGAGCTGTTTTCGGTCCATCGGACGCCGCCCTGCGAGAACTGTGCGGTGGGGGGCAACATCCTGGCCGCGCTTGAACCGACATTGACCCGAGCTCGCAAAGCACTGGAAGGCGAGCTTGGAAAAACCACCATCGCAGACGTGGCCCGCGACGTGGCTCGGCTGGGAAACTTCTCGATTCCCCTGGTTTGGTAATTGTTTGGCCTTAAATGTCGATAGGTCGACGACACATATGCATTTCACCGAAGCAACGCGACATCAGAGCTGCCAGGAGTTTGGGGTGCTGGCAACCTCACTCACTTCTACAACCCCTCACTTCAATCACGTCAACAGGATATAGATCATGAGCATCGGCATTATTGGTTCTGGCGCGCTTGGCGCCAACGTCGCACGTGCACTCGCCAAGAAAGGGATTGCAGCCTCGATTGCGAACAGCCGCGGACCGGCTTCGCTCGCGGCGCTGGTCGATGAGCTCGGCCCCTCGATTACTGCGGTCACCGCTGCCGAAGCGGCGAGCGCCGACATCGTGATTGCGGCGGTGCGCTGGGTCGACGCCGAAAACGTCATGCGCGCCCTGCCGGCGTGGAATGGACGCATCGTGATCGATGGTACCAACCCGGTGGAGTTCATCGATCCCGCTTCTCCGGACGCCAACGACCCGAGCAATCCATTGGCGGCCTACGGCATCAAGGCCGTGGATCTGGCGGGCAAGCACTCGAGCGAGGTATTCAAGCAGTTCGTGCCAGGGGCGAGGGTGGTCAAGGCATTCAATCACCTCGACGTCAATGTCCTGGCCGAACCCCAAGTCGCCGGTGGCAAGCGGGTGCTGTTCTATTCCGGTGATGACGCTGCCGCCAAGACCGAGGTCCACGCGCTCATCGACGCGATGGGCTTTGCGCCGGTCGACCTCGGATCGCTGGATGTGGGCGGCCCGCTTGCATCGCTGCCTTTCGGCTCGCTGTCTGCACAGAACTTCGTGAAGCTTTGATCGCATGGCGCAAGGTTCGGTTCGGACGAATGGGATGCTTGTTCCATTCGTCCGGGCTGCTTTGCATGTCCGCAAAACCTGCATTTCCCCCCAATGTCCCATCGCCTGCAGTTTGTCGCTTGCCGCGATGCGGGATGCTGCACGTCGCTCATTCCAATGGCTCAGACCGCGTTCGCCAACGATTTGGCCAATAGCGCGTTGCCAGCACGCGATGCGCACGCAATCGACACCTTCCTGGTACAGCAGTGGCAACCTGCAGGCGGTACATGGACGGGCCGCAGGACGTGTGCTGCACACACGCGTCTTATCCGTACCGCGCCACCGCTTGGGTGTCCGGCAGATCTCCGTAGAGGTGGTGGATCACTGCATCCATCCGCCCCCGGAACGTTGTAAAGGACGCTTGACACGCCGCAGATCTGCGCGCACTCTGCATGTCAAGGGAACTTGACACGGGGTGTGCGGTGAACAACAGCGCAAACATGTCGCCGGTGCAGGCAGCGTCTTGCCGTGCTGCGACGCTTGAGGAATCCGCTTGTGCTGCCGTGCAGTGCGCAGTGATCCACGCGCAGCCATCCACGCTGCCGGCGGATGCACGATGAGCGCCAGGACAGCGGCATTGCGCGTACTGCCGGTCGGCAGTGTTGTCCTCATATTGCTGGGCGCCTTGCGGCGCTGGCTTCCGTGGCAGGTAAGCGACTACACCCAGGGGCTGCTGATCGGCTGCGGCGTGGGTGGTCTGCTGGTGGCGCTGGTGCTGCACGTCGCAGGCGATAGCCTGCGCGACAGTGCACCGCCTGCGTTGGTCCGCCGTTACCACATGGAGCTTGCGCCGCCGATGCTGGCCTACGTGGTGGTCATGCTGTGCTGGCGGTATTTGCTGGCCAGCGTGCACGCCAACTGGATCCGGGTCCTGGTCGCGCTGCTGCCTGCACTGCTGCTGATGTTCGTGGTCCGCGCCGTGGCGCGTTTTGTGCGCGATTCGGATGAAATGCAGCGTCGTATCGAGCTGGAATCGATCGCCATTGCTGCGGGTCTGGTGAGCATGGCGTACATGACCGCCGGCTTCCTGGAATCGGCGCAGCTGATTGCGGTACCGGCATCGGCGGCGATGATCTGGGTGTTTCCGGTGCTGTGCATCACCTATGGCCTGACCAAGGCCATCAATGCACGCCGCTATCAATGAACAGTCGTGTCCGTGCCTTGCGCGAAGCCAGCGGCTGGTCGCAAGGCGAGTTGGCCGAGCAGCTGGGCGTGTCGCGGCAAACCGTCAATGCGTTGGAGACCGGCAAATACGATCCCAGCCTGCCGTTGGCGTTTCGTATCGCACGTCTGTTCGGCGAGCCGATCGAGCAGGTGTTTCTTTACGAAGATGGTCAGTAGTTGCGGCGGTCACACGCGACCGCCGGCAACGTCAGGGAATGGGCACCAGGAGAGGATGGACATGCTGAAACAACTGAATGTGGCCGCCGCCGTGCTGGCTGCGCTGCTGGCGGCAGGATGCCAGCGCACAGAGCAGCCTGCGGCCGGCAATGCCGGCGCATCCACGCCGGGTGTGGCACAGCCGCATACGACAGACACGCATGAGGGCACTGCGGCCGGCAATCGTTATGGCAGCCTGCAATTTGCACCGTGCACGCTGAGCTCCGGCAGCGCGGCGGGCAACATCGAAGCGCAATGCGCGCAGTTGCAAGTGGCCGAAAATCCGGCCGCGCCGAAGGGGCGGCAGATCGCATTGAAGATCGCCTGGCTGGAAAGCGACGCCGGTGCGGGCAGCAAACCGGATCCGGTGTTCTTCATCGCTGGCGGTCCGGGGCAATCGGCGACGCAGGCTGCCGCCATCGCAGCGGCTGCGTTACGCGAAGTGCGCAAGAACCGCGACATTTTTCTGGTCGATCAACGCGGCACCGGGGGATCTCACCCCCTGCGGTGCGAGACAGCCGATGGCAAGCCTTTGCAGGCTGGCATGGCGTCCAGTCCTGAGGAACTGACCGCCTACGCGCGCCAATGTGCCGAAGGTTTGCAGAGCCATGCCGACCCGCGTTACTACACCACGGCCGAAGCCATCGGCGATCTAGATGCTGTCAGGGCTGCGTTGGGTGTGCCACGTATCGATCTGGTCGGCGTGTCCTACGGTACGCGCGTGGCGCAGCACTATGCCAAACGCTATCCCGCGCAGACGCGGGCCATCGTGCTCGATGGTGTTGCGCCTAGCGATCTGGTGATCAGTGGTGAATTCGCGCGCACCTTCGAAGACGCATTGATTCTGCAATCGGAGCAATGCCGTGCCATCCCCGCCTGTCGCGCGCGTTTTCCAACCGATGTGCGCACGCAGCTGCGCGGCATTATGGATCGCCTGAAGGTTGAATCGCCGGAAGTGGAGTACCGCGATCTGCGCACCAATGCCATCAAGCACGATCGGGTGACCGCCGACGCGGTGATCGGTCTGGCCTTTACGTTCTCCTACGCACCGCAGAGCGCTGCGTTGCTCCCGCTGGTACTGGACGAAGCCGCCGCCGGTCGCTACGCGCCGTTGATGGCGTTGTCGCACATGGACATGCAGATCAATCAGCCCATGCAATGGTCGGTGGTGTGTGCCGAAGATGCCGACCGTTATCACCCAGCGCCCGAGCATCAGGCATTGCTGCTGGGCGAGGATGTTCCCCAAAGCGTTTTTGCCGCGTGCCCGGTATGGCCGACCGGCAAGCGCGCCGCCGATTTCACCGCGCCACTACGTTCCCAGGTTCCGGCGCTGCTGCTGTCCGGTCAGCTGGATCCGGTCACGCCACCGCGCTACGCCGACACCGTGCTCAAGGGTCTGCCAAACGGGCGGCATCTGGTTGCACCCGGCCAGGGACACAGCGTCATGGCACTGGGCTGCATGCCCAAGCTGATGGCGCAGTTCATGGAAACCGCCGACGCCGGTGCGCTGGATACGCAGTGCGTTGCCGATCTCAACAACGTGCCCGCGTTCACCTCGTTCAACGGATGGGAACCATGAGCCGCATCGACCACGCCACGGAGGCGCACGCATGATCGTCGTCGAGAATCTGCACAAGTCGTTCAAGACCAAGACCGGGCTGGTGAAGGCGGTCGATGGGGTCAGTTTCAGCGCTGCGGACGGCCAGATCACCGGGCTGCTTGGTCCCAACGGCGCGGGCAAGACCACCACCTTGCGCATGCTCTACACCTTGATGTTGCCGGACCAGGGGCGCGTCTCCGTGGATGGCGTGGACGCCGCGCACGATCCGGTCACGGTACGCCGTGCACTCGGCGTCTTGCCGGATGCACGCGGTGTGTACAAGCGGTTGAGCGCACGCGAGAACATCGCCTACTTCGGCGAGTTGCACGGCATGTCGCGCGGCCAGATCGCCGAGCGCACGCGGGTGTTGTCCAGCGCACTGGACATGGACGACATTCTCGACCGCCAGACCGAGGGGTTCAGCCAGGGGCAGCGCACCAAGACCGCGATTGCACGTGCGCTGGTGCACGACCCGCGCAACGTGATTCTGGACGAGCCCACCAACGGCCTGGACGTGATGACCACGCGCGCGATGCGCGGCTTTCTGCAGCAGCTGCGCGCGGAAGGGCGCTGCGTGATCTTTTCCAGTCACATCATGCAAGAGGTGGCGGCACTGTGCGACCGCATCGTCATCATCGCCAAGGGCACGGTGGTGGCATCCGGTAGCGCCGACGAACTGCGCGCCGCCACCGGTGAAGACAACCTGGAAGACGCCTTCGTCAAGGCGATCGGCTCGGAAGAAGGACTGCACGCATGAGCAAGCGCTCCCTGTTGGCCACGTTGTGGACGGTGCTGCGCAAGGAACTGCGCGACATCTCGCGCGACCGCCGCACCCTGGCATTGGCGTTGCTGCTCTCGCCATTGCTGTATCCGATCCTGATCCTGGGCATGGGCGCGCTGAGCGAAAGCCGCGTGCGTACGCAGATCGACAAGCCGCTGGACATCCCCACACTCGGCCGCGAACACGCCCCCAACCTGGTGCGGTTTCTGGCCGCGCAGGGACTCAACGCCGTGGACGCGCCGGCCGATCTGACCACGGCGATCCGCAACCAGGATGTGGACGTGGCGCTGCGCATCAGCGACAGCTATGCCGACGATTGGCGCGAAGGCCGTCCGGCGCTGGTGGAAATCATCAAGGACAGCACCCGCCGCGAGGCCGACGTGCCCAGCATGCGCCTGCAGGCAGCGCTGAGCGGCTACAGCCAGCAGGTCGGTGCGTTGCGTCTGTTGGCGCGTGGCATCGATGCGCAGGTGGGTCGGCCGCTGGAAATCGCCGCGCAGGACATGGCCACTGCCGAGGCCAAGCGCGGCCAGATGATGGCGATGCTGTTGCCCGTGCTGCTGGTGATCACCTCGTTCCTGGGCGGTGCGTCGTTGATCCTGGATGCCACCGCCGGCGAGCGTGAGCGCCAGTCGCTCGAGCCGTTGCTGGCAACGCCGGCGCCACGCAGTGCGATTGTCAGCGGCAAGATCGTCGCCGCCTGCGTGATCGGCATGGTGTCGTTGTTGCTGACCTTGCTGGCCTTCAAATTGAGTGCGCAGCTGTCCACGTCCAACCTGGGGCGCCAGCTCAACGTGGGCTTCGTCCCGATGCTGCAGATGCTGTTCATCCTGGTGCCGATGCTGTTTGTCGGCACCTCGCTGCTGACCTATCTGGCCGCTGCGGCCAAAAGCATGAAGGAAGCGCAGGCGCACATGACCTGGTTGCTGCTGCTGCCGATGCTGCCTGGCTATGCCTTGATGGCGTACCCGCTGAAGACCCAGCTATGGCACTTCGCGGTGCCGTTCCTGGCGCAGAACCAGATGCTGCTGAAGGTGATTCGCCACGAAACCATCACCGCGCAGACCTGGGCGGTGTATCTGCTGGCCGGCTTCGGGGTGGCTGCAGTGCTGTGGTATGCGGCAGTGCGTCGTTATCACCAAGAGCGGTTGGCGATTTCCGGGTGAGTCCCTTCTCCCACCGGGAGAAGGTGGCGCGCAGCGCCGGATGAGGGTACGCGCAGTCCGTGAGAATGAACTGCCGAGTGGTCGCAATCGAGTGGTCGTAATAATTGAATGTTGCTTTTGTCTCTGCAGTGCGTGACGTCCACTTTGCCGCCGTACCCTCACCCCAACCCCTCTCCCGAGGGGAGAGGGGCTTTAATCCTTCCCCCTCGGGAGAAGGTGTCCGAAGGGCGGATGAGGGTACGGATGACTAGTCAACAAAAAGCCCGCATCGCTGCGGGCTTTTTGTTGGGCGCCCGACAGTTGCCGGGAGTGCAGTGCATCAATCAGCAGCAGCCATCAGCCATCAGCCATCGACCAGCGGACTCACTCAGCTGCACGCAAAACACGCAGCTACCCAACCACCACTCAACCGCCCGGATTGAACGACAGTGTGCGACGGGTGGTGACCGGTGCGGCAACCGGCTCGAAGCGCCAGCGCTTGACGGCATTGAGCGCTTCGCGGTCGAACACGCGCGGCGGGTTGGCGCGCAGCACGCGGGAGGCGGTGATCGAGCCGTCGGTACCGACCGTGAGCTCGACCAGCACTTCGCCGGAGGTGCCGGCGCGCAGCGCTTCGGGTGGATAGCGCGGTGCTGGGGTGCTGATCGGGCGCAGCGATTGCGCCGCGGGCGCCGCGGCGGCGGCGGCCGGTGCCGGGCGTGGTGCGGCCGGGGTCGGGGCAGGGGCCTCGGCCTGGCGGCGGGCAGCGGCCTGGCGCTCGGCTTCGGCGGTCTGCTGGCGGGCGGCTTCCTGCTGGGCGGCAATCTGCTGGGCAGCGGCGGCTTCGCGGGTCTGCTGTTCGGCCAGACGCTTCTGCTCGGCGGCTTGCTTGGCCTTGTCCTCGACCAGCTTCTTGGCCTGCTCGGCGTCCTGCTCGGAGCGGTTGGCGGCGGTCTTCATGCCCGTCTCCAGGCCCGACTTCAGACGCGGCAGTGCCGGTGCCTTGGGATCGACCTTTTCGATCAGTGCGATCAGGCGCTGCGCCTCTGGAAATTCTTCGCGGCTGATGCCTTGTTCGGCGGCGATCAGCGTGTACGGCAGCAGATCGGTCAGCGCGCTGTTGACGGTGGCGTCCTGCGGCTGCTTCTCGCGCAGGGCCAGGTAGTACTCCACCGCGTTGTCGCCGGCCGGGGCGTACATGCGGTTGTCCTGCAGCGCCTTGGTGGCCGATGCGCGCAACTGGTCGGCGGCCATCGACTGCACCTGCGGCGACACCGCGGTGGCGGGCGTCGGTGCCGCCGCCGACGGCGTGGCGCCGGTGGCAGGCGTGGTGGTGGCGGCCTTGTCTTCCTGCTTGGAGCAGGCAGCCAAGCCAACCAGCAGAATGACCGGCGCGATCCGGCGTGCCATACGGCCCTGTGTCAGATCCAACATGCGTCCCCCTTACCCCGAGTGCGAAAGATAACGTTGCTGCGGCGAGCGCCGGCCATTGTTCCCGCAATGGACGGCAATGCCGCAATCTAGCATTGCTGGGGCGGTGTAAGCCAAGGGTTGCCGCAGCCGGATGCGAAATTTATCCCGCCGGGGCCGCCAGCGCCGCATCGGAGCGCATGTGCGGGGCCGGGTCGGGCAGCGGCGGGGCCGGGCAGTGGCGACGCAGGAAGTCCGCATGCGGCGGCAACGTGGCCACGGTCGCGTCCACGCGCTGGCGGATGCCCTGCAGAAAATGGGACAGCTCCGCATCGCCCATCAGGTCGGCGACCGGGTGGTGCTGCTGCGGGGTGATGCCCTGGCCCAGCATCACCTGCACCCAGGAGTTCTCCGCAAACAACTCGTTGCCCTGGTGGAACACGCGTCCGCTCTGGCGGAACAACTCCATGCGGTGACGCAGCGAGTCGGGAATCTCCATCGCCGCGCAGTCGCGCCAGAACGGCGTGTCGCGACGATCGGTGGCGTGGTAATGCAGGATCACGAAATCGCGGATATGCGCGATCTCATCGGCCGCCTGGCGGTTGTATTCGGCGATGTCGGCCGCGTTGATCACCTGCGGGAAGGTCTGCAGCAAGCGGACGATGCCGCGCTGGATCAGGTGGATATTGGTCGACTCGATCGGCTCCAGAAACCCGCTGGCCAGCCCCAACGCCACGCAGTTCTTTTCCCACACGCGGTGGCGCTGATTGGGCGTGAAGCGCAGCGCCCGCGGTTCGGTCAGCGCGCGCCCCTGCAGGTTGCGCTCCAGCACCGCCCGGGCACTGTCCTGATCGGTATAACGGCTGGAATACACGATGCCGTTGCCCACGCGGTGCTGCAGCGGAATACGCCACATCCAGCCCGACTGGTCGGCACGTGCCCGCGTATAGGTCACCGGCGGGCCCACCGATTCGGTCTGCACCGCCAGTGCGCTGTCGGCAAACAGCCAGCGCGACCAATCCTCGCTTCCCACGCCCAGCGTCTTGCCGATCAACAGTCCGGCAAAGCCGGTGCAATCGATGAACAGGTCGCCTTCCACGTTGGTGCCGTCCTGCAGCGTCAGCGCAGTGAGATAACCGCTGTCCGGGTCGGTCTGGACCTGGCCGATGCGCCCTTCGAGACGCTTGACGCCAAAGCCTTCGCTGAAGCGGCGCAGGAAGCGCGCATACAGTCCCGCATCCAGGTGGTAGGCGTAATTCATGCCGCCGTTGGGCAGGTGCGCAAAGCGTCCTTCCTGGGCGGCGCGCAGTTCCAGGCAGTAGTCGCCGAAATCGCATGCCACCCCGCGCTGGCGGCCCTTCAACCAGAAATGATGAAACCCCGCGCTCCAGTGATCGGTGCCGGTGTGACCGAAGGAGTGGATGTAGTGCCTGTCCACATCGCGCCAATGCTCAAAGCCGATGCCGAGCTTGAAGGTGGCCTGGGTGGCGGCCATGAAGGTCGCCTCGTCGATCTCCAGCAGCCGGTGGAAGGTGACCAGGCTGGGGATGGTGGCTTCGCCCACGCCCACCGTGCCGATCTCGTCCGACTCCACCAGGGTGATCTGCAATTGCCGGCCCAGCAGCTTGGACAAGGCCGCGGCAGCCATCCAGCCGGCGGTGCCGCCACCGGCGATGACCACGCGCCGTACCGGGCGCTGCTGGGGGGGCAAGGGGGCGGCGTGCGACATGGGTCAGTCCTTCAGCGGTTCAAGCGTTGCAGCAGGCGCGCACGCAGGCTGCGGGCGCGGTTGTCGTCCATCGGGGCCAGCACACCGCGCGCTGCGTCGGGCACATGCGCGGCAGTGTCGGCATCGGCTTCGAACACGTAATGCCGGAACACCTCCTGCCAGGTGGCGCGTTGTCCGGCCGGCAGGTCGCGGATGGTCAGCAAGGCCAGCATCAGCGCGTTCATCGGCGAATCCATGTAGGCCGGGCTTTGCCGCCACCAGAAATTGACCAGCACGTTGAAGCTCTCCAGCGCCTGGACGTGGTGCCACCACATGCTGGGAATGAACAGCGCATCGCCCGGTTCCAGCTCGGCCACCAGCGCATGCTCCAGCGCCTGCGCATAGCGCGGAAAGCGCTGCAGATCCGGTGCGGCGATATCCACCAGGCTGACCGGTTGCCCGGCCGGCGTCAGATCCAGCGGGCCGATATACAAATTGCGCAACTGCTCGGGCGGAAACAGCGTGAAGCGGCGGCGCCCGGCGACCACGCAGGCCAGGTTGTCCGGCAGATCCTGATGCGCGGCGATGCGGGTGCGGTTGCCGATCCAGATGCTGGCCAGCGGCTCGGCCTGCGGCAGCGCGATCGGGTTGTGCGCACGCAGCCCGGGCAGGTAGGTGTCCAGCGTGGTGGAGCCGACATAGATCGCCGGCGGCTGCGCGTTGTGCAGGTCGCGCAACAAGGTGTCCAGCACCACCACCAGCGGCACGCGCTCGGGGCGGAAGTTGAAGCCGCTCATGTCCGCGTTATAGAAGAACCGCCCGCCGATCTCCGGCGGCCCGACCTGCGCCACCACCGCCTCGCCGCGATCGAACCCACGCAGGTAGGCAGCGGCCGCCTGCGCGGAGTGCGCACCGGCGCGGGCTAGCGGCCAGTCGCGCACCAGCCCGCGCAACACCAGCGGCGTGGTCGAGCGCAGCAGCGCCGGATCCAGCTGCTGCGGGTCCAGGCCGTGGCGCTCGTCGATGGCGCGCGGCTCAGCGGGCATGGCGGCGATTCAGGCGTTCGAGCAGGTGGCGGAATTGCGCGACCGAGGCCACCGCCATGTACAGCGGCTCCAGATCGCCATGCCGGTGCAGGTCCAGCAGCGCGGTCTTGCCGAGCGCGCGCAGGCGTTCTTCGTGCACGGTGTGCAGCCCGGCCAGCCGGCAGTCCAGGCCGTTGTCGAGCGTGGCTTCGAACACGAACGGTTCCAGCAACTCGTAGCGCAACAGGCGCTCGACGAAGGCATCGCTCGCCGCCAGCCCATCGTGCAGCGTGCGCAGCAATTGGCTGATGTGATACAGGAAATCGGTGGTGCCGCCGTGTTCGCGGAACAGCAGCTCGCCTTCCTGGGTGCTGATGCGCGGGCTGTCCAGATCCACGTGCACCATCGGCCCTTCCGGTTGCTGGCCGATCAGGAACGGTTGGCGCTGGATCGCCAGCGGGACATACGGCGCATCCCAGCGCGCGCCCTCCAGAAACAGGTTTTCGCCCAGGCGCAATCCCAGCAGGGCCAGCGGCTGAAACCGCCCGCTGTCGCTGCGGTGGAACACGATCGGGTACTGGCCCTGCAGCTGGCGGAATTCCTGCGGAAACGTCGCCGCCGACATCACGTCATCGCCGTAGGCGGCGCCATGGGCGGTGATCACCCGCAGATCGCGGTGATCGAGATTGTTCAACAACACAGCATTGGTCATGGGGGTCGCCACATCACGCGGGGGCGCGTGGCCCATGCTTGGACAGTTACCCCTCGCGCGGCAAGTGCCGATGCAGTGCTGCACCTGTCGCAGGAAGGTCGTGCAAGCGTCCCGGCAGACGCGCTGCCGGGACGCTCGGTACCGCGGTTACATCACCAGAACTTGTAGCGCAGGCCCAGCATGTAGCGCGGGCCGGTCTGGGTGGCATAGACGATCTGGTTCTTCTGCCTGCCATGCTGACGCTGCACCTCGTCGGTGAGGTTGATCGCCTCCAGGCTCAGCGACAGGTTCTCGTTCCACTGGTAGCCGATGCTCAGATCCAGCTGGCCATAGGCTTCGGTGTAGACCGGATTGGGCTGGCCGCTGCCGTCGAAACGCGCGGCCAGGAACTCGTCGCGCCAGTTGTAGGCCGCACGCACCTGCCACTTGTCCTTGTCGTAGAAGCCCACCACGTTGGCCGAATCGCTCAGGCCTTCCAGCGCGAACTGCTCGCCGATCACCGCGTTGTTGTAGGTCAGCCCGGAATCGACCTTGGTGTAGTTGGCCGACACGCCGAAGCCGCTGGCGCCGAACATGTGCTGCAGGTTGAATTCCCAACCGTCCAGCGAGGCCGAGCGCTGGTTGGCCGGCGCGGTGATGGCGAAGTTGGCCACCGGATCGCCCGGCTGCCCGCTGATCACGCCGGTGGCGTTGCCGTTGGCATCGTCGGCCCCGCGCACCACGCCCGGCGCGCCGCCGCGGTTGCGGAAGATGTAGTTGCGGATACAGGTCAGGTCGGCCGAGGCGCAGCCGTTGCCCAGCGCTTCGTTCCAGTACGCGCCGCCCACCGGGGTGTTCAATCCCAGCGAGGTATCGTTGCGCGTGGTCACGCCGATGTAGTTGTCGATGTTCTTGCGGAAGAAGCCCACCGAAGCGTAGCTGGCATCGCTGTAGTACCACTCCAGCGAGAAATCGATGTTGTGCGAGAGCAGCGGCTTCAAGCCGGGGTTGCCTTCCTGGCCGGTGCCGCCTTCCAGGCGCGCGATCTGGTTGAGCGTCTGACCGCCCTGGATGTCGCCCCAGCCGGGACGGCCGATGGTTTCGCCGTAGCTGCCGCGCAGCACCAGGTCTTCGGTGAGCTTGAAGCTCAGGTCCAGGCTGGGCAGCCAGTATTCGTACTTGCCGCTGCCGCCGGCGAACGCCGAGTCGGCCAGGCGGATCGGCAACTCGTTGTTGGCGACCCAATCGATGCCGACCGCCACCGGTACCAGCGCCTGCGCGTCCACCTTGGTTTCTTCGTAACGCACGCCGGCGGCCAGGCTGATCGGCACGCGCAGATCGTCCCAGCTGTTGTTCCACTGCAGATAGGCGTTCTTGGATTTTTCGGTCACGCGGCGGTCGGTGGTGAACACCGGCGAGATGCGGTACAGCGCGTCATCGCCCGCGGCTTGCGCGGCGGCTTGACGTGCGCGCTCGAAGTCGAACAGGAACAGCTGGTTGAACTGCGCCGGGTTGCCGCTGCCGCCGATCGCATCGAAATACTGCGCAAACGAACTGGGAATCCACAGATCGTCCGGATAATCGGCCGCGGTGCCGTTGCCGCCCCAGGTATCGCGCTGCACGTTGGAGAACGCCGAACGGTTCTTGACCTCGGTGCTGCCGATGCCGAACTTCAATTGCGAATAATTTTCGAAGGTGAAGTCGCCGTTGACCTGCGCCTGGTCGATCTCGGATTTCATGTAGCTGTTGCGGAACGCCGAGCCGGTGACCAGCGTGCGCGAGGGGTCCAGCCCGTTCAGGCCGAAGCCCAGCTGCTGCTGCAATACCGGGAAATCCTTGCTGAAATCCACCACCGAGGTGCCGCGGTAGAAACCCGACACGCCGAGCGAATTGCTCGACCCGTACGGGCTGTCCGCGCCGGCTTCGGCGGTGGAGCGGTGGATGTCGAAGTTGAGCTTGAACTGGTCGTTCACCGCCCAATCCACGTTGAAGCCCAGCGACTTGTTCTGGTTGCGCGTGGCCGCGTTGGAACCGGCGGTGGCCAGATCGCTGGTGGCCGGGTTGACGATTTCCGAATAGGTGATCGGACCTGCCACCGGACCGTTGGTCCAGGCGCTGGCCGACGGGCCGTAGTTGAACCACACCGACATTTCGTTGCGCTGCTGCTGGATCTTGTTTTCCGAATACGTGTAATCCAGCGTGGTGGTGATGTTGTCCAGCGGCTTGTACTGCAGTACCAGCTGGCCGTTGGTGCGCTGGCGTTCGACGCCGACCACGCGGTAGTTGAGGTTCTGCGGCACCGAGTAGATATCGTTCGGGCCGGGGCGGTTGACGATGTCCTCCGAGCCCGGTGTACCCGGCTGCGGAATGGTGCCGTAGGCGGTGGAATCGCCACGGAACGAGCGCCAGCCGTTGGGCACGCCGACCTGGCTGTAGCCGAAGTCGCGCTCCTGGTAGCTGCCGCTCAGCGACACGCCAAAGCGTCCATCGGCCGAGGTGTTGCTGAAGATGCCGGAGATTTCCGGCGTCAGCGAATCGCCCTGCAGGCGGCCGGGCAGGTTCTCGTTGGACGCATCGTGCACGCCCTTGAGGCCCACGTTGGCATGCATGCCCGGGTTGTCCAGCGGCCGGGCCGTCTTGATGTTGATGGTGGCACCGATGCCGCCGGTGGGCGTGCTGGCGCGGCTGGTCTTGAACACCTCGATCCCGGAGATCGACTCGGACGCCAGATTGGCGAAGTCGAACGCACGCGAGTTGGAGGCGTTAGATTCTTCGATGCTGGCGCCCGGCATCTGCCGGCCGTTCAACAGCACCAGGTTGAAGTCCGGGCCGACGCCGCGCACGGTGACGCGCGAGCCTTCGCCCAGCGAGCGGTCGATCGACACGCCGCTGATGCGCTGCAGCGACTCGGCCAGGTTGGTGTCGGGGAACTTGCCGATGTCCTCGGCCACGATGCCGTCGACGATGCCTTGCGCATCGCGCTTGACGTTCATCGACGAGGTGAGGCTGCCGCGGATACCGCTGACCTGGACGGTGTCGAGCGTGGCAGGGTCGGCCTGGCTGGAGCCGGGGACGGTCGAGGCCGACTGCGGCGCAGGCGCGGTCTGCGCGGCAAGCGGGGTCGACAATGCGAACAACAAGGCAGACGTCAAGCGCCGCGTGCGCGGCAGGGTGCGTAGCTCTCTCACGATGATTCCATCCCCAAGCAAGGAAAAGCCGGCCCCGAGCGGGACAGGCAAAAAGTCGATCAGCAATCGCGCATTTGTTAGCGCCGGCTTAACGAAGTCAATTTGCAGTGCAGCATCGGCCGCGAGCCAATGGCGTCACACATCGTTCCACTGTGGGCGGTTTGCAGCGCATCCATGTGCAATCGCTTGGCCGTACCATCGGTCTCTGATGGCAACCTGCACTCAGAGCGGTTCACAAAAGGACTGCGCTGCGGCCAGGCGGGCGTGGCCGGACATTGGAATCGGCATGTATCACGCGTACACGCCGGCTCCTCCGCGCCGTCCGCACCTACCTGACGCTTGCTCGTTACGTTTGTGAGCCACTCTTACATCGGTTGTCACTGATGTCGCGAGCGCAGCTGTTTGATTGCGCGAAAGGCCGGCGGATTTGGCAGGTGCGTTGGATGCCTTGCCGGCTCACCTGCCTGCACGCCGAAGGCGGCCTTAGCTGATTGTGGCTGCCGTTACACCCCTATCTCGAACTGGAGCGCACGATGATCGATCTGTACTACTGGCCCACGCCCAACGGCCACAAAGTCACCTTGTTCCTGGAAGAAGCCGGGCTGGACTACACCCTCAAGCCGGTCAACATCGGCAAGGGCGAGCAGTTCGAGCCGGCGTTCCTGCAGATTTCGCCCAACAACAAGATGCCGGCCATCGTCGACCATGCCCCGGCCGATGGCGGCGGGCCGCAAAGCGTGTTCGAGTCCGGCGCGATCCTGCTCTATCTGGCCGAGAAGACCAGCCGCTTCCTGCCGCGCGACGCCCGCGGCCGCATCGCCGCACTGGAATGGTTGTTCTGGCAGATGGGCGGGCTGGGCCCGATGACCGGTCAGATGGGCCACTTCAGCGTCTACGCCCCCGAAAAGATCGCCTACGCAATCGACCGCTACAACGCCGAAGTCCGCCGCCTGCATGGCGTGCTCGACAAGCGCCTGGCCGATCACGCATTCCTGGCCGGCAAGGATTACGGCATCGCCGACATGGCCAGCTATCCGTGGATCGAAGTCTATGCGGACATCCGTCCCGATTACGCCGAGTTCCCGCACCTGAAGCGCTGGCACGACGCCATCGCCGCGCGCCCGGCCACCCAACGTGCCTATGCGCTCAAGGAGCAGGTCAACCCCAACGCCGGCAAGCCGCTCAGCGACGAAGAGCGCAAGCACCTGTTCGGCAAGCGCTGAGGCAAAGCGGCAGCAGCGGTCGCGCAACAGGCCATCGCGCAACAGGCCATACGGCGAGAGCGACGACTGTTGCAACTGCGCAGCAAGAACCACCGCAAAACCGCATCAGCAAGCAACAAAGACAAGCAGCAACAGCAAGCAGCAACAGCAACAGCAACAGCAACAGCAACCAGCATCAGGCGTTGGCAGCGGCAAGCGCATGCATCAACCGCGCACGACCCAAGCCCGGAGCCTCAAGCCCCTCTCCCCCCGGGAGAGGGGTTGGGGTGAGGGTACGCAAATGGCGCCAACAAGCAGCATCAGGCGTTGGCAGTGGCAAGCGCGTGCATCAACGGCGCACGACCCAAGCCCGGCGCCTCGAGCCCCTCTCCCCCGGGAGAGCAACTGTCTTGATCAACTGATGACGCCAACTGCCGTTTGGGTTGGCGTGAAGGTACAGGCCAAGCTTTCGTGTCGTTCAACCTGCGCGGGGCTTGGCCCGCCCCCTCATCCGGCGCTGCGCGCCACCTTCTCCCGCCTTGCGGGAGAAGGACAAAAAGGCCACTGGCGGGAGAAGGACAAAAGGACAAACAGTCGAGCTGCCGCTTAAAGCCCCTTATCTCTTGGCGATC
>NZ_JPLE01000216.1 GCF_001010415.1 Xanthomonas pisi DSM 18956 | reverse complement strand
CCACAAAGTCGAAAGGTGACTTGATGGTGTCAAGCATATATCGCCAGTGCTCCTGTTTCTCTAACTCTGTCATCTCAGAGACAGGCTTGCCAGTCATGCGCGTGTTCTTTGTTTCCAGCAAAAGTTCAAGTGCATCTTGGGTGTATCTTACTAATTCAACTTTCATTTTAATTATCCTATTAACGGTAATTTACCAGTTGCTGATCGCCAGAGAAAACGCAATGATAAACGAATTGTGCGTTATAAAGCAACTGAAAACTTTTCTTTGGTTCATTATCAGAACTCATAGATGTAAAGATTTCTGCACCAGAACGGTTTTCACCAATCAGGTTGATAAAGCCGCCAGTTGAACGAGGTTGGACGAAAGTGAAACGCTGCATCCAAGGAGTGCGGTTAACGCCTTTTCCGGTAAATCCCTGAATCTGAATATTCAAACCTTCTTGCTCGTTCACACCGATGTAAGTGGTAATTGTTGCGCCAGTCGTCGCTGCGGTCTTGCCGTCCATCGCTTCGCAATCGTAAACAGCGATTGAATCGGAAGTACGGACAGCGGCTTCAGTCGCTTCCATATACATGGTTCCGAGAATAGCAGTTG
>NZ_JPLE01000215.1 GCF_001010415.1 Xanthomonas pisi DSM 18956 | reverse complement strand
GATTTGCACTATTAACTATTGCCGCAACGCGCGTAGGATAAGCGCAATTTGCACTATGGTCGTAAAGGGATAAGGTGCGACCACTTCCGATGGACAACGTAGCGATGAGAATGAGCGTATTCATAAGCCACCAATTTGCACTATGAAAAGCGCCCCCGCAGGGCCGCCGTTCGATTAGATGATCTTGAAGGTGTAGGACTTGTTGCCGAACTCGAAGTTTAAGCGTCCAGCTTCTTTAAGCTTCATGCGGAAGCGAATATGCTTGCTATCCGGTAAGCCCAGCGCGGCGAACGCTACGCGGACCGATTTGAACTCGCCTACACCCTCGACCATAACGCCGTTACGGGTAAGACGCTTTTGCGCCACTTCCTTATTATCCCAACTTTTTGCAATGCCTTCGCTATTCGAACGGCGATGGGAAGGAGTTCCATTTTGCACTACGCAATTTGCACTATCGTTTAAACCGCTCTTAACGAAGGCTTCATACTCTTCGTCGGTCATCGCGTCGAGTTCTTCCTGCGTCGGCTCGGCCTTTTTAACGACCGCACGCGCCTTATGCGTTTTTACATCGCTGGACACTTCCTCGCGCGGCTTCGCGTCGGGGATGGGCGATTCGTTGGACGGCTCATCGGGCGCGTTTAAGGCCTCGATTACCGCGATTACGCGAGTCTCGGCGGTCCGGCGGTCCGCAAACTTCTTAATCGGCTTCGAACCGGAATTTGCATTATAAAATGCAACGAGGTCGGCGGTCTTAGTTGCGATAACGTCGCCGCTAGTCGAGAAACGATTTAAGCTAACCATAATGAACTCCTATTTGTTAGGGCGCTAGGCGCGAAAGAATTTTATTAAAGCGCCGCGCACGACGCTCTAAAAATCCTCTCTTACTCTTCGTCGTCTTCGATTAATTCGAGGGCGAAGGCGTAAGCTTTGCTATCGTAATTAACTAAAACGGCGAGTTCGAACTCGTTAATAAACGCCGTTTTACCGCATAAATTTAATTCCGCATCGACTTCGAAGAATCCGTTTTCGTCGCGCTCTAAGCGAGAAGCAGCGAGTTGCTCGATTACCGTCGCGTCGTTAATT
>NZ_JPLE01000214.1 GCF_001010415.1 Xanthomonas pisi DSM 18956 | reverse complement strand
GATTGTCCACCAGGCCAATAGAAAAAATATCTGCCGCTTCAATCTGCTCAAAGCTTGTCGCATCACCGCCAAAAAAGTGACGGTCATGTGTCGGAGGCAGTACATCGTTGATCATGATTTTTTTGAATTCAGGGTGCTCCGCTGTCGGCAGAATAGTGTCGTCAGCAACAAAATCACCACGAGCTCCAGCAAGATGCACTATCGCACACTGGTCCTGCAGGTCATTAAAGTACGTCCCCAGAAGCGTTCTGGCTGAGGATGCCAGGTTAAACTTCGTGCGCTGCTGACTCATACGTCCGCCTGCATCCACCAGGTGACGTCCCTGATTGATTTTCAGGGAGAAGTCAGCATGGCTGAGATCCTCACCACGACCTTCAACACGCTCATCTCCCATCGTCGGACGTTTTGAGAGTTTGTGCATGATGCTGAAGGTCACTTCATCACCGGCCTGTTTGTTAAGGTCTGTGATACGGACAACCGGCGCACCCGCGCTGGTCTGCTTCGTGCTTTTCTTGTCCGGCGAAACCGCTTTT
>NZ_JPLE01000213.1 GCF_001010415.1 Xanthomonas pisi DSM 18956 | reverse complement strand
ACAAGCCCCTAAGATTGCTCAGTCTATGAATGAAAGAAAATGGATTGAGATAGGATTAGAATACAAGAAAGCTAAAGAGAAAGGAATCACTGCAAAAGCATTTGCAGAATCAAAAGGAATAAAATACTCATCATTTACATCTGCAATGTCTAGATATGCATCATCTATTAAGACTGCACAGAAAATTGAAACACTTGAATCTAAACCTAAAAATAAACTCAATAAGCAAGAACGTCAACTTCTGATGATAAACTCGTTTCGCAGTTCAATACGAGAAAAGATTAGAAATGAAGGTGCAGCAGTAAACAACAAATCATCCAAGTGGTTCGTTGAAACAATTAAAAAAAGTGTAAAAGGTCATAAAGTAGTCAAACCTACACCAGGCAAAATTTATACTTACGTGTATGATGCTAAACATAAAGATACTCTG
>NZ_JPLE01000212.1 GCF_001010415.1 Xanthomonas pisi DSM 18956 | reverse complement strand
GCCTTATCCCAAGGATTGGCAATCCACTCGCTGCCGTAATCGGATGGATAATTTGGCGCTGCCTGTCCGCTTTTAACTGCTGCAATTTTGCAATCTTTAATATACAAGCCTGGATACTCGCAAGACACTGCTGAAGCAATTTCAAAAGAAGATTGAGATTGCCCTACTGTATACCCTTGCTCTCCGTTAAAATTGCCATTGCCGTAATTCAACACAGCGGCAATAATAGATTCCGCATCGGCGGTTGCGGTGCCTCTTGAAACAGTAATATCGACATACAAGTCATATATTACTGCAGTGTTGAACTTCACGAAATAAGACAGTTGTGATTCTTCGTCGACAACTTCTATTCCATCAGGAGAGTTGACTGGATTGCCTTGGTTGGCAGCACCAAAGTCCCCCGGCTGGCCGCCCATTTTCGCTTTGAAAATAGTC
>NZ_JPLE01000211.1 GCF_001010415.1 Xanthomonas pisi DSM 18956 | reverse complement strand
GGGCGTGCTTACTCCCATATTTTTCCTGGACAGGTTTACGGCGGAGTCGGGATCAAAAACGTATACGAATAAACCAGAAGGGAAAACATTGCAGGCAGTCTGTTCATTATTTCCGTGGAATAATGTATTTAAGGACCGGAAAGTACCGAAGATAACCATTAATGGCAATACGGTGACGTGGTCAAATCTTGAGCAGGGGATGGGGTCATATATTTATACATTCTGGGGGTGAGTTGTATGTATGGTTTAAGCAT
>NZ_JPLE01000210.1 GCF_001010415.1 Xanthomonas pisi DSM 18956 | reverse complement strand
ATCAGAAAATATTTCCGCACTAACAAAGGTCGCCTGAAATGAACGAAAAAGAGACGAAGCAACGCGAACGTGCAACACACGTCGGAATCGTTGAGTCCTTCCTTAATACAAGATTGAATTCAAGCCTGACAATCATGCGATTCCTGGGTCAACCAGACAGAATCAAATTTATTTTTGCCGCAAATCCGGTATCGCTGTACATCCCTGTTGAATCCATGGCGTACTTAGTGCGCGACGAGAAAGGATGGAAGATACCAAACACAACTGTTTTCTTCAGCCATGTTGATGGTGAGATGTTTGAACGAAAAGAAGATTGCCATTTTATTCCAGTATATCTGGACCTTGAAAGCGTAGTGGAGTTATAATGAACAT
>NZ_JPLE01000209.1 GCF_001010415.1 Xanthomonas pisi DSM 18956 | reverse complement strand
CCGGCAGCAGCCGGATCATTCCCTCAAGCCCGGCGTCCACCGGATCGTCCGTCATGCCTCCGGCAGCGTGCGGGTGGTGGCTGATGCCCAGGGCGCGCTGCTGTTGGCGCAGTTCTGTCTGGACCAGCGCGGCCTGTGGCTGCAGGTGGCCAACGGCATCCGTGGCATCCACGTCAACGGGCGCCCGGTGCGCCGCATGGCGTTGTTGCGCCCTGGCGATGCGATCTATGCCGA
>NZ_JPLE01000208.1 GCF_001010415.1 Xanthomonas pisi DSM 18956 | reverse complement strand
CACTTATTTCCGGTTTGAAATTAGCTATATTAGATTATATTGAAGTTACACCTGATAGCCATGGATTTCACCAGTTCAAAAAGCCTGAGGAAGGTCATAAATATATTGCGACGTTAGACTGTTCTGAAGGACGTGGACAGGATTATCATGCAATGCATATTATTGATGTTACGACAGATAAATGGGAACAGGTTGGTGTTCTACACTCTAATACTATTTCACACCTTATACTCCCTGATATTGTGTTTAAATATCTAATGGAATATAACGAATGTCCAATTTATATTGAATTGAACTCAACAGGTGTTTCTGTCGCTAAATCGCTTTATATGGACCTTGAATATGAAAACGTTATTTGCGATTCAATGAATGATTTAGGCATG
>NZ_JPLE01000207.1 GCF_001010415.1 Xanthomonas pisi DSM 18956 | reverse complement strand
GCGATGAGGAGGCGGTCTCTATACACCAATAACGGCCCCGATGCGGCGGATTTCCGCAAAAAGACCGCCGTTCACCACGCTTGTTCAGGCGCCGTTGACCGCAAAGCCACGATCCTGACGGTTCGCAGAGTTCCTTTCGCCGCCCGGAGACCGATCATGACGATCCCGCCCCTGAGCATCGCCGCCGCCGGAATGCAGAACGCCGCCAACCGCTTCGAGGCCAGCGCCCGCCGCACGGCCACAGGCACGCTGGACAACCTGGCGGTCGAGGCGGTCGAACAGATCCGCGCCAGGCAGGACTTCTCCGCCAACGCCGCCGTGGCGCGGACGGCGGACGAG